>JBBSBW010000015.1:0-119088 GCA_038250865.1 Thermoanaerobaculia bacterium
ACCCCCCCCTCTTTTTTTTTCCCCCACCCCCCACTTATCGCGGGTATCCCGCCGCCCCCCGCCCCCCCGGGGGGGGGGGCGGGGCCCCCCCCCCACGCCGGCCTCGACCCCCGGGCGGAGGAAAGCTCCGCCCCTACGAGATCTGCGATCGATTCCGACGCTCCTCTCACAGTCATTCCGAGCGGGAGCGAGGAATCCGGGGGAAGGGCGGCGGAGATCCCTCCGAGGCCAGGGGATTCAAGGTCGCCCGCCCGCCCAGATCCCTCGCTCTCGCTCGGAATGACGGCGGAAGTGGGGGCTTCGGTTCCGAAGACCGGAGAGCCGGGCGAGGTTTTTGGGGACGCCGCCCAGCGATTCCAAACGTCCCGAGAGTCTTTGGCCGAATCCGCTCCGATCGAGCGAATGTCGCCGTCGACCGCCCATCCTGTAGGGACGGAGCTTGCCTCCGCCCACGACGGCCGCGATCCCCGGGCGGAGGCAAGCTCCGCCCCTACGAGATCGGCGATCGGTTCCGACGCTCCTCTCACCGTCATTCCGAGCGGGAGCGAGGAATCCGGGGGCAGGGTGGCGGAGATCCCTCCGAGGCCAGGGGATTCAAGGCCACCCTCCCGCCCAGATCCCTCGCTCCCGCTCGGGAGGACGGCGGAGGTGGCGGTTTCGACTCCGAAGCTCGTGAAGCCGGGCGAGGTTCTTGGGGAGACTGCGGCGAGCGTCTTATCGTCTCAGGGATCTCCCTCCCTGCCCGTTCCATCGGAGCCACCGTCAACCAAAATCGCCGTAGGGGCGGAGCTTGTCTCCGCCCTCGAAGGCCTCGATCCCCGGGCGGAGCTTGCCTCCGCCCGCGATGGCCTCGATCCCCGGACGGAGGCAAGCTCCGCCCCTACGAGATCGGCGATCGGTTCCCATGAACCTCCCACAGTCCTCCCGAGCGGGAGAGAGGAATCCGGGGGAAGGGCGGCGGAGATTCCTTCGGGGCCACAGGATTCAAGGCCTCCCGCGATCGATTCCGACAGGTCGACGAGTGTCTCCTCCTCCAAAGAGCGCTCGGCGGAAATGCCCTCGGCGATCACCGACCTGGCCAGACCCGCGCTGCCGGTCCCCTCGGCTCGCGGAGAGGAAAGAGGTTCAGTCGTCGCCGCCTCAGCTCCCGCTTCCGTGGCCCGTCCTCCTGCCGTCATTCCGAGCGGGAGCGCGGAATCCGGGGGAAGGGTGGCGGAGATTCCTCCGAGGCCTGGAGATTCAAGGCCTCCCGCCCGCCCAGATCCCTCGCCATCGCTCGGAATGACGGCAGAGTCCGACCGGACCGAAAAAGCTCAGCGAGGGGAAGGGGTCCTCGACCAGCCCGGCGAGGCGCATCTCTCTCAGACCGCGAAGCCACTCGTCGAATTGCCGACGATCGAGGCCACGCCAGTCACCTCGGCGACCCGCCGTGAGCCGCGAGACGAAGGCTCCGCAGACGACTTCGGTCCTTCCCTTACTGGAGACTCCTCTCCCCTTCCAGGGGCGAAGAGGATTCAGCAGGCGACATCGACCGCAAAAGCGCAGTTCTCACCATCGTCGGCTCTTCCACCTCCTTCGTCGGAGCCCCCGATTCAACGAGCGATGGAACCCTCGTCGGAAGCACTTCCAGCGGCCACGGGTCGGCCGACACAGACACAGACACCGCCGGTCGCCTCGGTTCGCGGCGAGGAGCAAGGGCACTCTGCCGCTTTTGCCGATCCGACTTCCCCTCCCACTGGGGACAGCGCGGCGGAGATCCCTGCGGCTCAGCGGAATTCAAGGCCACCCAACCGCCCAGATCCCTCGCTCTCGCTCGGGAGGACGGTGGCCGGCGCGGCTTCGGTGCCAGAGCCTTTTTCGTCGACCCCCACGCCGAGCCGGGCCGTGATTCAACGTTCGGTCGCGGAAGCGGGTGTTCCGAGCGCTCCGGCCCCTGTTGGACCGCCCGCTGCGATACCGGCCGTCCCGAGCGGAGCTAGCCCGTCCGTGGCTCCCTTTGCGCTCTCCGCGTCCTCCGCTCCCTCCGACGCTTCGTCTTTCGGTCCTACGATCCGTTCCGCCGAGGCGGCGCCCTCTTCTTTTTTGGAACCTGCACGGAAGGAAGACCCGGCCTCTCCTCCATCCGCTCCATCCGCTCGCGGCGCTCATGATCTTGACCCTTCCGACACCCCGGCCACCGAGAGCGAAGAACCGCGGGCCTGGCACCGCCCTACCTCGATCGAAAAAGCGGTGGCGGAAGCGCTGGGGCGCGAACCGGTGCGGCGGAAGGGGTTCGATCGAGAGGGCGATGACGCGCCTCCCCGCGACGGGGAGCGACCGGCGCGACAGGCGACCGTGCGGATTTCGATCGGGCGGGTGGAGGTGCGGGTGGCCGAACCGGTGAAACCGATCAAGCCGAGCCCGCGGCGGCCGACCGGTCCTTCGCTCGCCGATTATCTCGCCGACCGGCGCGGGCGGCGGTAGGGTAGAGCCATGAGCGATTTCCGAGCCCTCGCCGCGGTGACGCTGTCGCTTCAGGACATTCTTCAGACGGCGGTGAACTCGCTGGGCGCCAACACGCGGACCGGGCGGCCGGAGCGCCCTTCGAGCGGCACGTCGGGGCCGATCGTCAACATTTTCCTCTACCAGGTCGCGCCGAACCCGCAATGGCGCAACAGCGACCTGCCGACCCGCCGTTCGGACGGGACGATCGTTCAACGTCCACGCACCGCGCTCGACCTCTACTACATCCTGTCGTTTTTCGGTGACGAAACCGAACAGGTGCCGGAGCTGCTGCTCGGCGCAGTCGTCGCCGCGCTCACCGCAACCCCATCGCCGCTCGCCCCCACCGGCATCGTGCAGCGTCCGGGGGGTCCGTTCTCGCCGCGGGCGGAGCTGATCCAGGCGCCCGGTCCGCCTTCCTACGTGCCGATCGCGTTGACGCTCGACGAACTGTCGAAGCTCTGGACGATGTTCCAGATCCCCTACGCGCTCTCCGCGGTCTACAAGGCGTCGGCCGTGTTGATCGACTCCGTCGTGGCGCTCCCCGGGCCGGTGTTGCCGGTCCGCCGGACGGCGCTCACCGTGTTGCCGAGCACCGACCGGCCGCGGATCGATGCGATCGAGCCGACCGCGATCGCCGACGCGCCCGGTGCTTCGTTCGCGATCCGTGGCGCGGGCCTCGGCGGCGCCGGCACCAGCGTGCGCCTGTCCTCGGCGGTTTCGGGCGCCGAGGTGACCGTGGCGCCGACCGGCACGCTCACGGACGGCCTGACGGTCGCCCTTCCCGCCGGCCTTCTAGCCGGCACGGTGGCCGTGCAGGTGATCCGCGCCTCGCCCATCGCGACGTTCGACTCGAATCCCGCTGCCCTGGTGCTCCGCCCGCGGATCGACGGCACTCCGAGCTATGCGGCGAACGCGCCGTCGCTCCCGCAGCCCGCGATTCTGGTGCCGGTTTCTCCCGCGGTCGTGCCCGGCCAGCGGGTGGAGCTATACCTCGATTCGACCGCCGTCACCGCCCCGTCCGAACCGCCGAGCGGATATTCGGTCGCCTATCAGGCGTCGATCGAAAGCCGGCGCCTGGTCTTTTCCGCCGAAGGGGTGCCCGCCGGGACCTACCTGGTGCGCATCGCGATCGACGGCGCCGCGAGCGAGCTGGAAGTCGATCAAGATGCGGCCAGCCCGACGTTCGGCCGCTACTCGGCTCCCACGGTGGTAGTGCCATGAGGCCGAGCTGGGCGGAGGCGAATCAGACCTACCTGGCGACCGTGCTCAGCTGGGTGCGCGAGGCGCTCGAAGACCACGCGCGGCTCGACGGCGAAAACGGGGCCTCGGAGGTCCCGGAGTTACCGGAGGCCCCTCCTCGCCGGGAGGAGCCCGCGCCCTGGCCGTTTCCCGACGCCCCTCCGGCGCTGGAGATCGTCACCGACCTGTTCGACCTGTCGCCGTTTGCCCGGGCGCTGCTGGCGCTCACCGCGGGGATCGAGCTCGACGCGCGATTCGCGCCGCTCTGCGCCCAGGCGCAAGGCGATCCGCAGCGCGCCTATCCGACGTTCGGCCTGGCGCTCGCCGCGCTGCCCGGCGCAGCTTGGGCCGAGCTGTCGCCGGAGGCCCCCTTGCGCCGCTGGCGGCTGATCGAGGTGCAGAACGGCGGCAACGGTGGCAGCGGCTCCGGCAATTGGGGGCTCGCCGCCAGCCGGTTGGCGATCGACGAGCGCATCCTCCATTTTCTCGCCGGGGTCGATCACCGCGACCAGCGCCTGGAGCATTTGACCGACCCGGTCCATCCGAGCGGGCCGCTGGTCCCCTCTCACCGGCTACTCGCCGAGCGCATCGCGACCATCTGGTCCGACGCCTCGGCGCGCGGCGCGCTCCCCACCATTCAGCTATGCGGTCCCGATCCGGCGAGCCGGCGGGCGGTCGCCGCGGCGGTCTGCGAACAGCTGGAATTGGAGCTGGTCGCGATGAGCGCCGAGGCGCTTCCCACCGCGCCGCGCGAGCTGGACGACCTGCTCCGGCTTTGGCAGCGCGAAATGAGGCTCGGCTCGGGCGCCCTGCTGCTCGATGCCGGGGAGGTCGACGCCGCGGCCGATTCGGCGCGCGAAACGGCGCTTCAGCGGTTCATCGAACGGCTCGACGGTCCCCTTTTTCTCGCCTCGCGCGAACGGCGGCGCGGGAGGGAACGGCCGTTGATTGCGATCGACGTGGCGCGGCCGACCACGGACGAGCAGCGCAATCTCTGGCGCGATCGGCTCGGCGCGCTCGACGGAAATGGCGTCGGTCTCGCCACCACGATCGAGGGCCTGGCCGAACAGTTCGATCTGCCGGCGCCTCGGTTGGAGGCTGCCGCGGCGACCGCCCTCGGCGCGCTCGGAGCGCTCAGCGCCACGAACGGCAAGCCTTCGGACGGCCCGGCGGTCGCCGCCGCGCTCTGGGATGCCTGCCGCCAGCAGGCCCGCCCTCGGCTCGACGACCTGGCGCAGCGGATCGAGCCGACCGCCGCTTGGGACGACCTGATCCTGCCGCGCCGCGAGCAGGAGCTTCTGGCGACGATCGCCGCGCACATCGGCCAACGCACCCTCGTGTACGAGAAATGGGGCATGGGAGGCGGCGGCTGGCGCGGCCAAGGCGTTTCGGCGCTCTTTGCCGGGCCGAGCGGCACCGGCAAGACGCTCGCGGCCGAGGTGCTCGCCGGAGCGCTCCGGCTCGACCTCTACCGGATCGACCTCGCGATCACGGTGAGCAAGTACATCGGCGAGACCGAGAAAAACCTGCGTCGGGTGTTCGATGCCGCCGAAGAGGGCGGCGCGATCTTGCTGTTCGACGAGGCGGACGCCCTGTTCGGCAAGCGGAGCGAGGTAAAGGACAGCCACGACCGGCACGCCAACATCGAGGTGAGCTACCTGTTGCAGCGGATGGAGTCGTACCGCGGCCTCGCGATCCTCACCAGCAATTTGAAGGATTCGCTCGATCCGGCGTTCCTCCGGCGGCTGCGCTTCATGCTCCAGTTTCCGTTCCCCGACGCCGATCAGCGCGCCGGAATCTGGCGCCGGGCCTTTGCTTCCGCCACCCCCACCGAGGGGCTGGACGTGGAGAAACTTTCGCGTCTGAACGTCTCTGGGGGTAACATCCGGAACATAGCGCTGTCCGCCGCATTTTTAGCTGCCGCCGAAGGGGTTCCCGTGCGCATGGCGCACCTGCTCGAAGCCGCGCGCATCGAGCTGATCAAGGTGGGCCGGCCGCTCACCGATGCCGAAACGCGCGACTGGATCTAAAAAGAAATGCGATCGAATTCTCATGCCGACCTGCGTTTCGACATCGATATCGGAGAGCTGTCGCTCCACGGAATCGATCCGGCCTCGGCGGCGCGGGTGCGCGCCGATCTGGAGCGGGAGCTGACCGCGCAGCTGGCCGAAAACGGCGCCGACCTGTTCGGCGGCGGCGCGTTGGCCCGAGGAGGTGCGCTTCACCTCGACCAGACCCGGATCGACCTGCCGGCGGGGACAGGACCCGCCGCCGTGGGGGCCGCGGTCGCCCGCGAGCTCGCCGGCCGCCTCGCCGCCCGCGCCCACGGCGGGGAAATCTCCCTACCCCACGATCTCGGCGCCCCCTCGCGAGGCAGGCCGTGAGCTATCAAAGCACCCGGCCGCCGAAGAGCGTTTCGGCCCCCGCGCAGGCGCAGACGCCGCCGGAAAGGTCCCTCAAAGCCTCGCAGCCGATGCCTCCGAACGGCGGCATTCAGCTCGAAAAGGCCGAGCGGCTCGGGCACGATTTCGCGCGCCTACCGGCGATCCAGAGGGCTTCGCGGCACGCCGATCCGCCGAGAGCGGGCGGTGGTGGAAGCCCGTTGCCCAGCCTCGTCCGAACCAAGATGGAACGCGCGCTCGGCACCGACCTGTCGCGCGTCCGGATTCATCAGGGGGAAGAGGCCGAGTCGGTCGGCGCGCTCGCCTACACCCGCGGCACCGATCTCCATTTCCAGCGCGGCGCCTACGATCCGACGAGCTCACCGGGCCAGCGGCTGCTCGGCCACGAGCTGGCCCACGTGGTCCAGCAGTCGCAGGGCCGCGTCGCCTCGCCCGCCGGAGCCGGCGCGCCGATCAACGACGATCCGCGGCTCGAAGCCGAAGCCGAGGCCGCCGGAACGCGCGCTGCCTCCGGCGGAGCGGTGGCGGCCACCGCGCCCCCTGTCGCCGCGCCCGACGGGGGCTCGGGTGCCCCTTCTTAGCCGTCGCCGGGATTTGAGAATCGAGGAATTCGCGCCATGGCCTTGCCCCCTCCACCGCTGAAGATCCCCCTGCTCAAGGGTGCGCTCGTGACGATCAACGACACGACGCAGCAAACGTCGGTGGTCGCCTTTCAATACAACCCCGCTTCGATGAAGCGGCAGCTCGATCCGTTCACCGTCGGCGGCCAGCCGGGCGACCGCACCGAGGCGCCGCGATACGCCGGAGCTCCGGCCGAAACGATCAACCTCCAGGTACAGATCGACGCCACCGATCAGCTGGGCGAGGGGAGCACGATCGCCGAGGGATTCGGCATCCTGCCCCAGCTCGCGGCGCTTGAGCTGTTGATCTATCCCACCTCGACCCAGGTGGTGCAGAACGAGGCGCTGCTCGCCTCGGGCGCGATCGAAATCGTGCCGATGACCGCGCCGCGCACCCTGTTCATCTGGGGTCCGAACCGCGTCCTTCCGGTTCGCCTGCAAAGCTACGAGGTCACCGAGGAGCTGTTCGATACATCGCTCAATCCACTGCGCGCGACGGCGACGCTCAATCTGCGTGTGCTGTCGTACTCCGACGTGTCGCCGAGCGATCCGGACTACCATCAGTTCCTGGTCTATCAACAGGAGCTGGAGCGGCTGGCGCCGCTCGCCCAAACCTCCTTGCGCGGCGCGAAGGTGGTGATCGGCGTCGACCCGACCCAGCTGTAGGAAAGAGGAGCCGATCCCTTGTTCGATCCCACCAGCCGCTACGCCAACATCGGCGACGCGACCTACGCCGCCCCGGACGGGCAGACGATCGTCTACAAGAAACGCCGCTTCGTCCCTTCGGCGGAGAGCCTGCCGCTGCTCACCTTGACCACGGTCGGACAGAGCGATCGGATCGACCTGATCGCCTATCGCACTCTCGGCCGGCCCGAGCTGTCGTGGCGGATCGCCGACGCCAACAACGCGCTCGATCCTTTCACGCTGGTGGTTCCCGGCCGGGTGCTGCGGGTACCGCGCCCGACGCCCTGAGGAACCCGCACCGAAATCCGTCATGGAGCTTCAGAACATCCAGCTGTCGATCTCGCTCGGCTCGTTCATTCCGAGCCCCGCGCCGTTGGAGGTCATGACGGCGCTGCAGAGCATCGAGATCAACCGCAGCGCGAGCGAGGCCCCGTCGGGCTTTCAGATGTCTTTCGTCGCCGCGCGCCAGGGAACGGGGACCGACTACCCCCTGATCTCCAGCTTGAAGCCTTGGACCCGGGTGAGAATTTCGGCCGCGGTAGGCGGCCTCTCCTCGGTCCTGATGGACGGCTTCATCACCCAGGTACAGCTGGTTCCCGGGTTCTCGCCCGGCGCCTCGCTGCTCACCGTCATGGGCGAGGACATCAGCGTCAAGATGAACCTGTTCGAGCTGTCGCTTGAGTATCCGGCGATGGGCGACTTCCTGATCGCCGAGCTGGTGCTCGCGAAATACATCCTGCTCGGCGTCCTGCCCGACTGCCGGCCGACGATCGGCAGCATCCTGCCGTTCGAGTACGTGCCGCAGCAGAATTCGACCGACCTCGACTACTTGAAGGTGCTGGCGCAGAGGAACGGCTTCGTCTTCTTCGTCCATCCGTCCGAAATCCCCGGCATGAACATCGCCTATTTCGGACCGCCGGTCCGCTCCGGAGCGCCGCAGCCGGCGCTCAGCGTCGACATGGGACCGGGAACCAACGTCAACTCGATGCAGTTCTCCTACAACGCGCTCGCGCCGACCCTGGTGTACGGGCTCGACCTGGAGACGATGATCGACCCCTACATCCCGCTGCCCGTGATCGCCTCGTCGTCGACCCGCACGCCGCCTCTGGCGACCAACCCGGCGGTGGGCGACTCGATCCTCGGCATCATTCCCAACCCGATCTCGGCGATCGCCAACATCGTCGAGCTGGAAACCCGCGGCGCGCTGTTTCAAGGGCCGGGCCTTCAGTGGCCGCAATCCCAGGCGGAGGCGCAAGCGACGCTCGACCTTTCGACCGACGAGGTCGTGACCTGCGAAGGAGAGCTCGACGTCACGCGCTACGGGGCGATTCTCACGGCGCCGGGCGTCGTGCCGGTGCGCGGCGCTGGCATGTCCTACGATGGCCTCTACAGCATTCGCAGCGTGACCCATAAGATCTCCAGCCGCCGCGGCGACTGGGAATACAAACAGAGCTTCAAGCTGGCCCGCGAAGGGACCGGCAGCACCATCCAGGAAGTCTGAGCCCCAAGGCTTTTAGTCCGGAGACGCCACCATGTCCGAACCGATCGGCAACTCGCCCAATCCCTCCGCGCACTCCGGCGGCACGTTCGCCCAGCGCGGCACCTTCTTCGGCAAATATCGCGGCACCGTGATCGACAACATCGACCTTCTCGGGCTCGGACGACTCCTCGCCTACGTGCCGGCGGTGCAGGGAGCGCTGATCAATTGGGCCCTGCCGTGCGCGCCATACGCGGGGCTCGAAGTCGGCTTCTGGACGATGCCGCAGATCGGCAGCAACGTCTGGATCGAATTCGAAGGGGGCAACCCGGATCATCCGATCTGGGCCGGTTGTTTTTGGGAAGAGGGCGAGGCGGCGTTCATCCAGGCGATCTCGCCGGAGGACCCGTCGCTGGTCAAGGCCTGGCGCACCGACTTCTGCACCCTGATCTTCAACGACACGCCGGAGGTCGGCGGGATGATCTTCAACCTGATCGATCCGGCGGTCGCGGTGCCGATCACGGTGCTCGCCAACTCGGCGGGGATCGAGATTCAGTGCGGCGTCTCGAACATCCTGATCAGCCCGGAGGAAGGGATCACGCTCACCGTGGGACCGAGCGTGATCGCGATGACCGAGGCCGGAATCGAGATCAACGGCGTGGCGCTGAACGCCACCGCGGAAGGGGCCGCGTCGATCGAGGCCGGCGGCGAGCTGAACCTCTCGGGCGGCGGCAACGTCTCGATCGAAGGCGCCGGGGCGGTCGAGATGACCGGCGGCGGCGATGTCGCGGTGACCGGCGGCGGAGCGGTCGAAGTCACCGGCGGAGGAGACGTGGCGGTGACCGGCGGAGGGGCGGTCGAGGTCACCGGCGGAGGGGACGTGGCGGTGACCGGCGGAGGGGCGGTCGAGGTCACCGGCGGAGGCGACGTCGCCGTGACCGGCGGTGCCGCGGTGGAGGTCACCGCCGGGGCCGATGTCGCGGTCACCGGCGGCGCGGCGATTCAGATCACCGCGATCGCCGACGTCATGACCACCGCCGTCACCCAGATGTTGAACGGCGTCGTCGAGGTGAACGGCGACCTCTTGATCGACGGCCTGCAGCCGATCGTGATCTAGGGCTCGGCCGGACGACGCTCCAGGAAACCGGGAAATTCATGCAGCTCGACTACCCCTTCCACATCGACGGCCGCGGCCGGGTCGCCGAAACGAGCGAGGAGCTGCACATCCGCCAGCTGATCGAGCAGGTGCTGTTCACCGCGCCGGGCGAGCGGGTGAACCGGCCGACGTTCGGCGCCGGCCTTCTGCGCCTGATCTTCGCCCCGGCGAGCGAAGAGCTGCAGGCGGCGACCCGCTTCCTGGTCCAGGGGCAGCTGCAGCAATGGCTCGGCCAACTGATTCAGGTCGAGGCGGTCGATCTGACGTTTTCGGACAGCGATCTGACCATCGACGTGCAGTACCAGATCCGCCAGAGCCAGCGCACCTTCCGCAGCCGGTTCAGCCAGAGAACGAGATGAACGATCCCCGCGCGGTCCCTCATTCGCTGCGCGATCGGCGACGCCTGGCGATCACCTACAGCGCGACCCAGCGCGGCCTCGATCACATCGAAGCCCAGCCCCGGCCGCAGGTTTCGGAGGCCGGCTCTCCCTCGGCCGCGGATCGATTCCTGCTCCGCCTCTTCTTCGTGCCTCCCGCCCCGTCGGTCCAGGGGAAAGGGGCGATTCCCCCCGGTCTCACGCGGGGCAATCTCAAGATCTCGGTCGCGGGCGGCGGCGATCCCGGCCTGCGCATCGAGGAGATCCGCGAAAATCCGGATGCGGGCGCCGTGCTGGATCTGGTGGCCGAACGGCTCGCGCCGCGGCCGGACGATCTGGACGGCGGTCCGGGAACCGGGCTCGTCTATACCCTTACCCTGTCCGGGGTTCCCGATCTCGATCGATTTTTCAGCGCGGCGGCTTTCACGCTCGAAGGGGCTCCGCCGCCGCCCCAGGCGACCGTTCCCACGGCGAAACCGTCGACGACCCAACCGACCTCGATCGACTATCTGGCGAAGGACTACGAGAGCTTTCGCCGGCTGATGCTCGAACGGATGACGCTCGCAATTCCGAGCTGGTCCGAGCGTAATCCGTCGGACTACGGCATTGCGGTGATCGAGGTGCTCGCCTACGCCGCGGACAATCTTTCGTATTACCAGGATGCGGTCGGCACCGAGGCGTATCTCGGGACCGCGCGTCGCCGCGTTTCGCTCACCCGTCACGCCCGGCTTCTCGACTATTCCGTCGGCAACGGCTCGAACGCGCGGACCTGGATCCAGATCGACGTCTCCGAGGAGCCCAAAAAACTGCTGCTCCGGCGCGGTACGCCGGTCTACGCCGAGAGTCCGGGCGCCCCCTCGTCGATTTCGATCACTTCGACTTCGGTCCATCAGGATCCCGATGGCCGGCAGAACCCGCCGCCGAGCAGCAACACGTTCGAGGTACTCGCCGATACCTACGTGGCACACGACCATCTGACGATGAGCCTTTACACCTGGGGCTCGTTGGATTTCGCGCTGCCCGCGGGGGCCACTTCGGCGGCGCTCGCCGGCTGCTTTTCCGGCCTCGAAGCGGGCGACGTGCTGATCTTCGCGCCGTTCGATTCGACCACCGGCGAAACGGTGAAGACCGCTCCGCTCGGCCATCCGGTCCGCTTGAGCAAGAAGCCGAAATGCACGACCGATCCGACATTAGGGGAGGAGATCACCGAGATCGTCTGGTTCGCGGCGGATGCCCTTCCGCTTCCGATGCCGGTCGCGGGACGCGTCGCAGGCGGCGTCCGGCGAGACCTCACCCTGGTGCTCGGAAATCTGGTGCCGATCGACCAGGGCCAGACGGTCGCCGAAGAGCTGCCGGTCGTGCCGCCCGTCGGGACCTATACCCCGGCGCTCTCCAACCGATGGGTCACGCAAGCGTCGCCGTTCGATCCGGTCGCTTCTCGACGGCTGCCCGCCACCGACTTCCTCCATCCGGATCAGGCGCTCGCGATGCCCGCGATCTATCTCGCCGAGCTCTCCGCCGGGGGAGAGACCCTGGCGACCTGGCGACCGCTCCCTGATCTGCTCGCCTCCGGTCCGTTCGCCAACGCGTTCGTGGTCGAGGTCGAAACCGACGGCTCGGCCCGCCTGCGTTTCGGCGACGGCCAATACGGTCGCCGGCCGCTGCCGGGGACGCGCTTCCTCGCCACCTATCGGATCGGCCTGGGTGCGGACGGCAACCTCGGCCCCGGCACCATCAAGCGGCTGGAGGCCGACCGGGTTCTCGGGGTCGGCAATCCGCTCCAGGCGGTGGGCGGCACCAACCCCGAGAACGAAAGCCGGATTCGTCTGCTCGCTCCGCAGGCGCTCGCGGCGCAGGAGCGTTGCGTCACCGAGGCCGATTTCGTCGATGCGGCGGAGAGCTTTCCCGGCGTTCGAAGAGCCGCGGCCAATTGGGTCTGGACCGGCAGCTGGACGACCGCGTTCGTCTACGTCGAGCGGGAAGGGGGCCGGCCGTTCGATCTCTACTTCGAATCCGGCCTCAAGGCGCACCTGGAACCGCGCGTGCTCGCCGGGACCGCACTGCGGATTCTCGCGGCTTGCTATCTGCCGCTCGACATCGCGCTCACCATCTACCCTCGCCCGGGGGTGCTGACGATCGATGTCGAGCGCGCGCTCCGGGTGGCGTTTTCCGCGGTCGATCCCAACGGCTTTTTCGCCGCCGATCGCTTTACCTTCGGCCAGCCGGTGTACCTCTCAGAAGTCATCACCCGGGCCGCCTCGGTCTCCGGCGTCGCACGGGTCGACGTCCGCCGGTTCGGGCGCTGGAACCAGCCGCCGAGCGGTGAGATCGCCGCCGGCCGGATTCAACCCGGCCCGCTGGAGATCGTGCGCGCAGACAGCGCCCCCGGCGCGCCGCAGCTCGGCGCGGTCGAATTTCAGATCGAGCGGCTGAGATGACCTCGACCCCTCCGATCGATCTGCGGCTGCTCGTGGGAGCGGCGCGGCGGCCGCCCGCTCGGGCGCTGCCACCGACCGACCAGCCGCGCGGCCTTGCGCCGCGCGGGGATCCGATCCGGAATCCGGCCGGCGCCGACTCGCTGGCGTTCCGGCCCGGCACCTACGAGACGTTTCTCGACGGGATGCTCGCCCGATTACGGCTCCAGCCGGAGCCGCCGAACGGCCGGCCGCTCCGCAATCTGCACCTCGGCGAGCCGCGCGACTGGCTGCTCGGATTGACCGAAGCCTGGGCCCTCGTGGGCGACGTCCTCACCTTCTACCTCGAACGGATCGCCAATGAGGGGTACCTGCGCACCGCGGTCGAGCCCTTTTCCGTCTGGCAACTACTGCGGACCATCGGCTACGCCCCGCGGCCGGGGATCGCCGGAACGGCGAACCTGGCGTTCACCGTCGCCGCCGGGAGGCGCCTGCCGGAAGGGGTTCGGGTCCCGGCCCAGCTGCAGGTGCGGAGCCTGCCGACCGGCAACCAATTACCGCAGGTCTACGAGCTCGACCTGCCGCTCCAGGCGTTTGCCGGCTGGAGCGCACTCAAGCCGCTCGCCGCGGGCAAAACCGCCCAGCCCCCGCTGCGGGTCGGCGCCACCTCGGTCGCGCTCGACGGAACCCGCACGGGGCTGCGCGCCGGATCGGGCCTGCTGATCGTGGCCGACGGCGGAGCGACGCGGATGTTCCGCACCCTCTCGGCGGTTACCGTGGAGCGGACGCGCGCCGCCAACGCGACCGCGCCGGAAGGCTCGGCCGGCGGGTCGATCGGAGGGTCGATCGGAGGGTCGATCGGAGCCAAGGGGGTGACGATCGCCACCTGGGAGGAGCCGTTGGTCCGGTCCGGCGGGCCGGGCGTGGAACAGGGCGGCGCGGCGTTGGTTTTTTCCAACCCGCAGGCCTTCTCCTTCGGCAAGCGGACGCATCTGTTCGGCTACAACGCGATTCCCTGGGACCAGTTGCCGGATGCGGCCAAGCAGGCGGTCTGCCCGCGCCGCGGCGGAGTGAATTTCTCCGACGACCGCGGCATGACGTTCCGCTCTGAGAACCGGGGCCTGCCCACCAGCCAGGTACTCGCTTTGGCGATCGATTCCGACGGCCGGTTGATCGCCGGCACAGTTCAGGGGTTCTTCCGCTCGACGCCTGAAGGGTGGCGGGCGCCGACCTCCGGATTGGGCAAGGCCCCGATCCAAGCCCTCTGCTTCGGCCCCCGAGGACAGATCTTCGCCGGAGCGACTTCCGGAGTCTACCGGTCGACCGACGGCGGGAACACCTGGAGCTACCTGGCGCCGGCCGCCCTCGCCCTGCGCCGGAATCAGGACGCGAAAAGCCCCTCTCTGGGGTTCAAGGCGACGATCGGCGACAAACTGAAGTCGTTCGGCGCGAAGCTGCGTGCTCTGTTGGCGAAGATCCTCCCTTCGCTCGGCGAGACCGTCCGGCCCGAACCCCGCCTGACCGGCCAGCCGGTGCTCGCCCTGGTGGCGACCAGCGACCGGGAGACCACCTTCCTGTTCGCCGGCACCGCCCAAGGGATCTATCGAACGCTGGCGAGCGGCGGCGGCTGGTTCCCCATGAACCTCGGGCTACCGCAGCTCGATTCGACGACCGGATTGGCCGACGTGACGATCCGCGGTTTCGCGGCCGGTGCCGAGCCGGGCACGATCTTCGCCGCGACCGATCAGGGCCTGTTCCGCTCGACCGACGCCGGACAGCGCTGGCGCGGCGCGGGCTGGGGCTACCCGAGGACCAAGAACGGGCCGGCCGCTGCCCACGCCGTGGCGATCGCCACCGATCCCCGCTCGCACCAGCCGTTCGTGTTCGCGGCCACCGAGGCCGGCGTCTACCGTTCGAGCGACGGCGGGGATCGATTCACGCCCGCGAGCGCAGGGCTTCCCCCCGCCGCGGCCGGCACTCTCGGCGCCGCGGCTCCCGCCCGCCTGCTCGCCGCCGCGGAGGACGAAACGACGCTCTCTCCGCTGCTCTATGCCGCGGTCGGCGACGACTCCTCCCAGCTCTTTTCCTCGGAAGACCTCGGCGATAGTTGGCGCGCGGTCGAGACTGCGGCCGGCCGGGCCGGCTCGTCGACTCCGCCCGCGCCGCCCGAGATCTCCGCCCTCGCCGCAGACGGCCGGAGCCTGACGGTCGCGAAGCCGTTCGACGGCTTCCTCTGCGATCAATGGCCGGGCTATCACCTTTCCCCGGGGCAGATCGATCTTTCTTCGACCGTGCCCGACCTCCTGCCCCAAGGGTGGGCGGTGCTCACCCAGAGCCGACCGCAACCGACACCGTTTCCGCCGCTGCCACCGCTCGTCGGCGCCTATCCGGTTCTGAACGTCCTCACCGTCAACCGGGACGATTTCGGCGTCTCGGCCCAGGTGACGCGACTGGAGGTGACCAACGACAGCCAGCTCGGCGACTTCGACCTGCGCACCACCGAGGCGAACATACTGAGTTCCGAGATCACCTTCGCCCGCCTGCCGATCCTCGAACCGCTCGAAGGGGCGTTGCTCAAGCTCGCCCTGCCGCTCCCCGAAGCGCCCGGCCCGGGCCGGATGCTCGCGATCACCGGGCGGCGCATCCGAGCGGTCCTCGCCCCCACCGCGCCGCCGCGGCCGCTCTCCACCGACGACGCGACCCGGCCGACGATCGTCGGCCCCGGCGACCGGCTGGTCGTCCTACGGGCACCCGAGAGCCTGGATTCGTCCGCGGGATCGTCCGGCGCCTCCGGCTTCAAAGAACGTCCGGCCGAGCTGTCGATCGTTTGGCACGTCGAGACCGCGAGCGGAGTCCGCGGCCGGCTGATCGTCCGGCGCGACGAGATGACCTGGCAGGGCGCGGGCGAAGACGATCCGATCATCGCCGAGACCGTCTCCTGCCTCGGAGCCACCGCCGCCGATCCCGACGACGCGGCGACCCCCGGCCCGGCCGGCGCTCCGGAAAACGACGCTCCGGCCGACGCGGCGGTCGCCGCCCCCTCCGAAGGTGCCCCGCGCGCGGCGCTGTGCGTCTCCCCACCCTTGCGCCATCTGTACGATCCGACGACCGTGACGATCAACGCCAACGTCGGGACCGCAACGCAAGGCGAGACCATCCCGAACGAGGTGATCGGCAGCGGCAACGCCAATCGCGCCAACCAGCGCTTCACGCTGCGCGGCAAACCGCTGACGTTCGTTCCCGACTCGAAGACCGGGTATCGCTCGACGCTCGAAGTTCTGGTCGACGGCGTCGCCTGGCGCGGGGTGGCGACGCTCTACGGCCAGGGACCGGCCAGCCGGGTTTACGCCGTCGAGCTCGACGAGGCGGGGGCGGCGACGGTGACCTTCGGCGACGGCATGTTCGGCGCCCGCCTGCCCACCGGGGTGGAAAACGTCGCCGCCCGCTACCGGGCCGGCCAATGGACGGCCGATCAACCGGCCGCCGCGCTGCGGCTGCTCCAGTCGCGGCCGTTCGGCCTTCGCGAGGTGACCAACCCCGAGCCCGCGCCGGGCGCCATCCCCGCCGAGACCTCCGAAAATGCCCGCACTTCGGGTCCCCTCGCGGTGCGCACCCTCGATCGGATCGTGGCGCTCGACGATTACGCCGACTTCTCCCGCACCTTCCCCGGGATCGCCCGCGCCGTGACCGCGGTGGTCTGGAACAACCGGTCGCGGTTGGTCGCCCTCACCGTAGCGGGCAAGGACGGGGCGCCGGTGCTGGAGGATTCCGAGCTCTATAAGACTCTGTCCGCGGCGATCCAGGGGCAACGCTATCTCGCGCGGCCGCTGTCGATCGTCTCCTACGGCCGGGTCGGGTTTTCGCTCGCCGCGCGGGTCCAGCCGGCCGGCGACGCCACCCCCGGCAACGACCTCAAAGAAGCTCTGCGCGCCGCGCTTCTTGGCGCGTTCGGGTTCGACGCCCGGCGGTTCGACCAGGGGGTCGCCGCCTCCGAAGTGATCGCCGTCCTACAGGATGTTCCGGGGGTCCTCGCGGTCGAGCTCGATACGCTCTATTTCACCGGAACGAACCCGCAGCTCGCGGAGTTCCTCCCTGCGCGGCCGGCGTATTGGGACCGCGAGGAGCAGCGGCTGGAGCCGGCCGAGATCGTGCTCATCGATCCGAGCGGCATCTTCCTCACCCTGCCGGGCGATCCCGGGGAGGCGAAATGAGCGATCTCGGACCCGAGCGCCTGTACGGCCTGCTGCCCGAGATCCTCCGTTATCGCGACGCCGAGGCGGGACAGGGGCTGCGCGCGTTCCTCGCCGTGTTCGACCAGGAATACGCGGCGATCGAGCAGAGCATCGCCGGCCTGTACGACGATTGGTTCGTCGAGACCTGCGAGGATTGGCTGCTGCCGTACATCGGCGACCTGGTCGGCATCGAAAGGAGCCTGCTCGCCCAGGCGCTCACCTCTCGCGCTTTCGTCGGCCGGTCGCTCCACTACCGTCGAAGGAAGGGGACCCCGGACGCCCTGGCCGGAGCGGCGTCGGACGCCACCGGCTGGCCGTCGGTCGCGATCCCCTCGTTCGCCCTCGTCGCCGCGACGCAATCGATGCTCGACCCCCACCCCGAGCGCGGCGGCACCGTCGATCTGCGCCGGATGGAGCCGGGCAAGGACCCGCTCTCTCGCTTCGGCGGCCCGTTCGACGCGATCCAGAGGAACGTCCAGGTCAGCGACGCGGCGCCGCTTTCCGAACTGCTCTCGCTGTCGATGTCGAACGACCGGGGGCGCTATAGCCTGGAGCGGATCGGCCTGTTCTTTTGGCGCCTCGCGAGCTACCCCATGGTGCGCGCGACCGTCCGCCGGTTGAGCGCCGGGACCTACACGTTCCATCCGTTCGGGATCGACTCCCCTTTGTTCAACCCGCCGCGCCGCCGCGACGGCCGGCCGCGCGAGATGCTGCTGCCTGCGCCCCTCAACACCGCGGCGCTCAACGCCGAAGCCTCGGCACTCGCCCGCGGCAACGGCGCCGAGGAAGGCTTCCTCTCTCCCGAGCCGGCTGTCGAGATCGGCGTCCGCTACGCCGGCACGCGGGGAGCCGCACAGCGCATCCCGCCGCAGGCGGTGCTCTATTGCGATCTGTCGTCCTGGACTCCGCCGCCGACCTCGGTGGCGCTGCCCGAGGGGGGCGAGCGGGCGATCCAGGTCGCGGTCGACCCCTCCCTCGGCCGGATCGCCTTCCCCAAGGGGGTCGAGGTCGAGTGGCTGGAGGCGAGCTACGCCTACGCTTTCTCCGGCGACCTGGGCGGCGGTCCGTACGCCCGGCCGACCGAGGTCACCGGACGCACCGATTGGCGGGCCGAGGTCGGGGGCGCCGCGCGCCCGGCTTCGGAGGAAAACGGCGCGAGCAGAACCGCCGAACCGTTCTCGTTCGCCACGCTCGCCGAGGCGCTCGCCGCCTGGAACGACGGGGCATTCGGTGCGGGGCGCATCGAGATCGTCGCCAGCGATCTCTCCGATCTCTCCGGCTCGTCCCCCTCGTCCCCATACCCGATCAAGCTCGCCACCGACGCGGGCGAGGGGCGCCGCTTGGAGATCGTCGCTGCGGGCGGCTACCGGCCGAGCCTGATCGGCGATCTTCGCGCGATCGGCCCGGCTCCGGGAAACCAGGGCCATGCACCGACCACGGCGCTCCTCCTCGACGGCCTCTGGATCGATGGCGCGATCGAGGTCTCGGGCGAGATCTCCGCCTTGACGCTCGTCCATTGCACGCTGCGCCCGACCGCGCGGCCCGCCCTCTCTCTCGTCGGCGACCGGCCCGCCGAGCTGGAGGTGGCCATCCGGTCGAGCGTCCTCGGGGCGATTCGCCTCCCGGCCGAAGGGTGCCGTATCAACGTCAAGGATTCGATCGTCGACGCCGCGGGTTCCGGCCGGGCGATCGGGGGCAACCCCACGCCGTCGGCGCTCGCCGACCCGCCCGGTCCGACCTGCTGGCTCACCCGCTCGACGATTTTCGGCGAGGTCTATCTGGCGGAGATCGCGGTCGCCACCGAAATGCTGTTCGTCGATCGAGTGACCGTCGACCGCCGAACCCGCGGCCTGGTCCGGCGGTCCTACCTGCCGCCGGGCTCGACGACGCCGCACCGCGAATCGTCGCTGCCCATGCCGGGCGGCGATCCTTCCCCCCCCTCCTTCACCTCCCGGGTATTCGGCCAGCCGGGCTACGCTCAGCTCGGACCGAGCTGCCCCTCTTCGATCGCCCACGGGCCGTTCGGCGAGCTGGGCGTTTTCCACCTTCTGCGGCAGCCGGAACGGCTGGCGCTCCTTCCTCAGATCGCCGCCGAGTTCCTCCCCTGGGGTCTCGAAGCCGATATCGTCTTCGCCACGTAACGGAGCTTTTCGCGATGCGCAGCCGTGCCACCGGTGATTTTTCTCGTTTCCTATCCGAACCCGGCCGCCGCTACAGCGCGGTCTGGATGCAGCAGGGGCGGGTCCAACTCGACTCCGATTGGAACGAGCAGGCGGAGGTCGCGAACCGCCGCTCCGAGCTGGCCGTCGCCGACCTGATCGGCGCGAGCGGCGCGCCCTACGAAAGCGCCGGCTTCGCCATTTCGCTCCTCGGCGAGCTCTGCTTCGACGGCCGCGACGATTACGCCTACGTCCCCGCGCCGCCCGCTCCGATGCCGAGCGCGGACGAGGACGCAGGATTCACCTGGGAGGCCTGGATTCGGCCCCAGGCGGGAGGCGGCGCGATCCTCGGCCGCTTCGGCCAGGGCAACGCGAGCGAACCGGCGAACGCGCCGGGCTCGGCCCCCGCGAGCGACGCCGCGATCCTGTTCCTCGACGCCGAAGGCCGGCTCTCCTTCCGCCGCTCGGGAGTCCTCGCGATCGAGATCGCGGGCGACCAGCCGCTCGAACTCGGCCGGCCCCATCACGTCGCCGTCACCTCCGCCACCCGTTCGACCGCGATCTGGCTCGACGGCCGGCTGGCCGCCCAGCTGCCGGTCGGCCGCGCGCTCGCCGACCTGCCGGCGGTATTCCTGATCGGCGCCGCGCTCGAAGGGCGGCGGCCCCACATGCCTTTTTCCGGCCGCATCCACAACGTCCGTTGGTGGCATCGCGCCTTCAAGCCGATCGAGGTCGCCGCCGCCGCCAAGCGCGATTCGTTCCCCGCGACCGACCTCGCGGCCCATTGGCCATTGGACGAAAACGAGGGGGATGCGATCCGCGACCGGACGGACGGCGGCGCCCACGGCGTCCTCGGCGCGGGCGCGAGCCGGCCGGAGTGGATGGTCCAGGACCTGGGCTTAAGCGCCGGCCGCTACTACGTCCAGGGCGTCGCCTGCGAGAACTACGTTTCGACCCGCTTCACCGCGCAACCCGAGGCCCCCGGCCTGATCCTCCCCGACGGGGGAGTCCACCTCGCCTACCTGGACGTCTGGGAGCGCTTTGTCACCTCGGTCCAGGACTCTCGGATCGCCGAGGTCGCGCTCGGCGGACCGACAACCACCGCCCGCTCGCAGACCGTGGCGCAGGTGCGCCTGCTGCCGGTCGAAGGCCAAGGGGAACGATCGGCCAAGGAGACCTGGGACGAGTTCTTGGCCACGACGAAGCGCCCACGCGGAACGCTGGCCGCCCGGCGCTCCCTGCCGCCACCCACGCCGCTCGGCAATCTCCTCTACCGAATCGAGATCCACGATTCGGGCCTGCCGCTCGGAAACGCGACCGACGGCGGCAATGCAAGCGTGGCGACGTTCAAATGGTCGCGCGAAAACGGCTCGCGGACCTTCCCCATCATTGCGCTCGCGGGCGCCCAGGTCACCCTTTCTTCGCCCGAGAGCGGCCGGTTGACGATTTCCTCCGGCGCCATCGTCGAATGGCTCGACGACCCGACCGAATTTTCCCGCGGACCCGGCAAGCTCTACAAGGTGATCGCGGCCGACCCCGACCTGATGGTGGTCACCCTCTCGCCGAACCCCGAGGGATCGGTCGACGCCGCGAACCACCCCTTCCTGCGTCTCTGGGATCATTCCGCCAACGCCGGAAGCCCGGTGGCCGCCTCCGCGCCGACAGGGGGGGCTGCGGCGCCGGCCGCGGCGACGGCGGCGACCGCGGCGACCGCGGCGACCGCAGCCATGACGGCCACCGCTGCCACCAATGCAATGACGGGAACGAGCGCCTTAGTGTCGACGCTCGCTACGCCGGTCCGGCCGGGCTGGCTGCCGATCGAAGCGGGGATTCAGATCTCGTTCTCCGCCGACCAGCCGCTCCGGAGCGGAGACTTTTGGTGGATTCCGGCGCGCAGCCGCACCGAGGACATCGAGTGGCCGAGCGATCCCGCCGGAGCGCCGCGGCAACTCCCTCCGGACGGACCCGACCGGGCGTTCGCGCTGCTCGCCGAGGTCCACCTCGATCCGCCGCCGAAGGTGGACGATCGCCGCTACCTGTTCCAGCCGGTGTCGATCGGCGCGGTCTCTAAGGCCGGCGACGCGATGTACGGCCCGCTCGAAATCCGCTCCCATCTCGACGTCCAGGGACCCATCCACGCGCCGGTCCTGTTCGGCCGGCTGGGCACCCCCGACGCCGTGGGCGCGCCTGAGATCGCCGACCGCGCGGTGGGCGCGAGAAAGCTCGCGCTCGACATCGGCTTCGTGCCCCCCGGATTTTCGATTCTCGGCGACACGCAGGAGCCGCCGCCCGGCTACGTCTGGACGGGATCCCGCCTATCGTTCGGCAACGAGGATCCGACCTGGCGGACCTTCGGCGCCCTGCCGCGCAGCCATCCCGGCGCGATCTGGGCTTTCGCCCTCGGCACCCGCCTGTTCGCCCTGCTCGAAACCGGCGAGCTGTGGGAGATCGATCCGGCAACGGGAGATCCCGCCCTCGCCACGCGCCTGCCCGAGCCGCGCCGCGGCTTCGCCGCCGCGGCGGACGGCGGTCGGATCTTCGTCGTCGGCGGCTTCGACGCGGCCGGTCACGCGGTCGGCACGGTCGACGCCTACGAGCCGGAAGGGAACAGCTGGAGCCGCCGCGCAAGCCTCAAGGAACCGCGCGGCGGCCTGGCGCTCGCCGCCCTCGGCGGCAAGCTCCACGCGGTCGGCGGCCGGACCGGCACCCGCTACTCGGGCGAACACGAAGGATACGACCCCCTCACCGACCAATGGACCCGCCTCGCCCCGCTCCCCGTCCCCCGCTGGGGCCTCGCGGCCGGAGCGGCAGGCGGCGCGCTCCACGTCCTCGGCGGCGAACGCCACGTTTTCTGGTTCGGCCGCACCCTCTCGCGCCGCCACGACGAATACCGAGTCGAAGCCGACGCCTGGAGAAAGCGCACCCGACTGCTCTACGGCCGCCTCCGCCCGGCCCTCGCCGCGATCGACGGCAAACTCCTCCTGCTCGGGGGCGAAGGAACCGTAGGGGCGAGCAACGCCGTCCAGCGCTACGAGCCACCCCTCGGCTGGATCGAAGGGCCCCCGCTGCCCCTACCCGCAGCCGCCCCCGGAGCCGCCGAGCTGGGCGGAGCCCTCTACTCGATCGGAGGCCGGGCGACCGACCCCGCCGTGCCATGCGCCGTGCTGGCGGTGGCCTCGGTGCTTTATGTGCACAAGAAGGTGGAAGTAAGCGGGGAGGGTTCGGCGGCGGCCGGCTAAGAAGGTTACCGGACGAGTCGCCACATCACTCTCTACGGACGGATTTGTCCTTGTGAGAAGGACAATTTTCGCCTATATTGTCCTTCCAGGAATGACAACTTCCCACGATCTCCTCCGCCTCAAGCTCGACGAATCGCTCGCGTTAGGGCCGGCTCGGCTGACGCGGCGCGATGTTCGACTGCCCGGAATCCCCGGCAAGGCCTTTGCGGTAATCGGCGTTCGCCGCGGCGGAAAGACCTCGTTTCTCTCGCAGTGCCGGAACGACCGACTGGCCGACGGTCGGCCTCCCGAAGCGCAGCTTCTGCTTTCGCTGGAAGATGAGCGATTGGCGGGCCTCTCGGTCGCCGACCTGGGCTGGATGCTCGATGAGCACGCGCGCCGATTTCCCGGCGTTCGCGAGTCAGGAGGCATGACCCTCTACCTGGACGAGGTGCAGACCGTGCCGGGTTGGGAAGGCCTGGTGCGCCGCCTGATCGATGCGGGCGGCATCGAACTATTCGTGTCGGGCTCATCGGCGCGGCTTCTTTCGCGCGAGGTGGCGACCAGTTTGCGCGGGCGTTCGATGGAAGTTCTGGTTTATCCCTTCAGCTTTCGCGAGGCGCTACGCCATGCGGGAGCCGAGCCTGTGGGACCGGTGGCGCGGCTTCGGCCCGCGGAGCGGGCGGCGCTCAACGAGAGTTTGCGGCGATATCTCGTCGAAGGTGGATTCGCCGAGGCCCAAGGCGCCGAACCGCGCGACCGGGCAGCGCTTTTAAACGGCTATGTCGACGTCGTCGTGCTGCGAGACGTGATCGATCGCCACACCGTCAGTCATCCGTTGGTGCTGCGCTGGATCGAGCGTCAATTGCTGGCGAATCCGGGTGGACCCTTTTCGGTAAAGAAGCACTACGACACCTTGCGTTCTCAGGGGATTTCCGTCGGCAAAGACACTCTGCATGCTTACCTCGCCCACCTCGAAGACGCATTCCTCGTTCGAACGGTCGATCTGCATAGCGCGTCGGAGCGGCAACGGATGGTCAATCCGCGGAAGGCTTACCCGATCGACCCGGGCTTGATCGCGCTCTTCGAGCGCAGTGGCCGGACGCATCACGGGAGGACGCTTGAGACCGCGGTTTTCCTCGAGCTGGAACGTCGTGGCTACTCGGTCTCGTACGTGCGCACGTCGGAGGGGTACGAAGTGGACTTCCTCGCGCACCGGACGGGCGACGCGCCCCTCTTGGTACAGGTCTGCCTGGAGAGCGAGGGCGACGAGACCTGGGAACGTGAGCTTCGCGCTCTCGACGCGGCAGCCTCTGTGGAACCCGGCGCCCGGCCGTTCCTCATCACCCTCGATGCGGTGCCTCCGCGACGGGCGCTACCCGAAAGTTTGACTTGGGCTCCTGCTGCGCAATGGCTGCTGGAAGAAATGTGAGGATAGTCCTCGCCCGACCTCTGTGCCTCGCGTGTTCCTGCTCATCCGCGAGATCCCGGCGCGGAGCCCTAGAACCGCCGGAACACCATCACATACTCGCCCTTCGCTCCCGGTCTTAGGCTTGTGACGTAGACCTTGTTTTCGGGGCCGAAGGCCAGGTCGCGGGCGCGGAAGATTTGCGCTTCGTGGTAGGCGGCGGGGAAGTTGGGCAGCGGCGCGCGGGCGCCTCGGCCGAAGAGGCGGATCAGGCGGCCTTCGCGGTCGAAGACCGAAATGCGCTCGGAGGCGCCGTGGGTCGGGTCCGCGGCTTCGACCACCCAGACGGTGCCGTCCGGTGCCGCGCGCGGCGCCTCGGGCGAAGTCAGCTCTCCGGCCCGGAGGCCCGGCCCCACGAGACGAGACCCGGCCGTGCCGTCCGCCGGGAGGCGAAAGAGCGCACCCAGGGCGACGACCCAGAGCGTGCCGTCCCTCGCGATGTCGAACGACAGGACGCCGTAGAGGTCCGTCCCCCCGATCGACCGAATGCGCTGTTCGACCTTGCCGGTGGGGCTGAAGCGAAGGATCGCGCCGCCGCCCTCCACCCAGAGGTCTCCCGGACCGTCGAACCGCAGAAAATCAGGAACGGTGTCGAGCCCCTGCACCTCGTCGATCGTGCCGAGCACCTGGCTTTCGGCGCCGATCACGCGGATCTCGCGATAGGTCCCGTAGGTCGCGGCGAGCCGGCCGCTCCCGGCATCTCGGGCGAATCCTCGGGTCTGTGCCGGCAGCTCCACCCCGGCGATCTCCCCGGCGGGATTGATGCGGGCGATCCGCTGGCCGCAGGTGTCCGCCAGGTAGACGTTCGCCCGGCCGTCCACCTCGATCTGGCCGCTGCCGCAGGCGCTCGGGTTGACCAAGGTTTTCTCGTACCGCAGGCCGGAGACGACGCCGCGGACGACGATCTGGATCGTCTCCGCGCCGAAGGCGAGGTCGGTGGCAACCAGGGGCAGCGCGTCGCTCGTTTCGTTCGCGTCCAGATCGCCGAAATGAAGCGGCTCGGCCGCGAGCTTCTGCGACCGGGTGGCCATCACCGTCTTGCCTGCGGCGTCCTTCTTGGCGAATGTCTCGGTCGCCTCGACCCAATCCAGGCGCAGCCCTTCCAAGGCGGCGCCGGAACCGTTGGCGATCGTCGCTTTCGCGCTCAACCGGCCGGCTGAAAAGGCGGCTCCTTCGATCGTCAACCGAAAAGGTTTCGGTGCGCCGGGCACGGCGAGGGCGAACGGTCCGCCCTCGATCTTCTGGCCGTTGGCCGAGATCTTGATTCCGAAAGACAGGCCCGAGGCATGGGACGCCGCCGTGGCGCCCTTCGGGAGCAGGGAAGAAAGCGGCCCGGAAAAGAGAAACGGCGCGGCTTGAGGGTGCGTGGCCGGTGCGAGAAGAAAGAAGGACAAGATGGCGAGAACTTGAGATCGATACCGCATGAGGGTCCTCCACCTGACGGAAAAACGCTACCCCAAAGCGGGGACCGGAGGGTAGGACTTAGGTCACAACGCCTTTCGCCCGCCGCTTCCAGATCGCGTAGGCGGGCAGCCCCAAGGCCACCAGTCCCAGCCCCCAGAGCGACTCGACCGGCTTTTCGGCCAGGGTGGTGGCCACCAGGGCGAGCGACGCGAGCAGGAAGAGGGCGGGGACGACCGGATAGCCCCAGGTGCGGTAAGGCCGAGGAAGGTCCGGCCGTTTGGCCCGCAGAACGAACACCGCGGCGCCGACTCCGATCTGGAACAGGATGCTCGCGAAGATCACGTAGGTGTAGAGCTGCTCGAACGTCCCCGAGAGGGCGAGCACGATCGACCAGCCGGTCTGCGCCCAAAGGCTCGCGGCGGGAACCTGGGTCTTCGGATCGATGGCCGCGAGACGCCGGAAGAACAGGCCGTCGGCCGCGATCGGCTGGTAGATCCGCGAGCTGTATAGGATCGTCGAAGCCAGGGCGCCGAAGCAGGAAATGAAGACCGCGATTCCGAGCAGTTTGCCGCCGACGGCGCCGAACAGCGCCGTCGCCGACGCTTCGCCGACTTTCTCGACCCCTGCCATCTGGGCGATCGGCAGGGCGCGCAGATAAACCACGTTGACCAGAAGATAGAGGCCGGTGACCACGCAGGTGCCGACCAGCAGGCCCCAGGGAAGATCGCGGCCGGGATTCTTCATCTCGCCGGCCGAGAAGGTCAGGCCGTACCAGCCGTCGAAGGTCCAGAGCGCCGAGATCATCGCGACGCCGAAGGCGCTGATCAGGGCCGTGCCGGCGAGGTGGCCGGGGATCGCGGCGAAGTAATGCGGCATCGCGGGAGCCGAGCGCGACAAACCGAAGATCGCAAGCCCCAGGATCGATCCGATCTTGATCCAGGTGAGCACGTTCTGAATCCCCGACCCGGCCTTCAATCCCCGATGGTTGACCGCGGTGAGCAGCAGGATCGCGAGCACGGAGGCGATCTGCGCGCCCGAGAGCGTCCAGGTCCAGGGGCCGAACGGCACGGCGGCGATCCGGTGCGAGGAGGCAAAATACGGGATGAATCCACCCAACACGTTGCCCACCGCGGCGGCGACCGCCGCGATGCCGCCCGTCATGATGACCAGGAAGGCAGTCCAGCCGTAGAGAAAGCCCCAGAGCGGACCGTAGGCCTCCTTGAGGAAAACGTACAGCCCCCCGGCCTGCGGAAACATGGCACCCAGCTCGCCATAGGTGAGCGCGCCCGCAATGGTCAGCAGGCCTCCCGCCACCCAGGCCAGCATGATCAACCCGGGGTGCGGCAGGGCGGCCGCCATGTATCCGGTGGTGAGGAAGATTCCGGTGCCGACGATCGAGCCGATCGTAAGCAAGGTGCCGTCGCGCGCCGTGAGATCGCGCGCCAGGGAAGGAGGCTTGATTTCGGCCATCGTGGCGCGATCCTACTCCGGCGCCGGTCGGTTGCCGATCCTTGGCGCTCGGGGCTATCCTCCGTCCACTTTTCGATTTCTTTCAAAGGAGGAGCAACCCTCATGTCGAACTCGCTCTCAAAAGCGCTGGTCGCCGAATTCATCGGCACGTTCGCTCTGATCTTCATCGGCGCCGGGACCGGCGCTCTGGGGATCGGCGGCTTGGTCGGCGTCGCGTTCGCCCACGGCCTGGTGATTCTCGCCTTCGCCCATGCCTACGGCCACATCTCGGGCACTCACATCAATCCGGCGGTGACTTTGGGCGTGCTCGTGGCGGGCAAGATTGAAGCCGGCAGGGCCGCAGCCTACATGGTGGTCCAGATCCTCGGCGGCCTGGCCGCGGCGTTCACCCTCCGTTGGGTGCTCGGCGGCGTGGTCGGCGGGCTGGGGGCCACGACCCTTCAGACGGTGACCGTCGGCGGCAGCACGGTGACGATCACGCCGCTGGTCGGCGTGGTGCTCGAAGCGATCCTCACGTTCTTTCTGGTCAACACCGTTATGAACGCCGCGGTGAGCGGCAAAGCGGGTGCGCACTCCGGGTTCGCGATCGGCATGACGCTCACGTTCGCGATCCTGATGGGCGGCCCGCTCACGGGAGCGAGCCTGAACCCGGCCCGCTCGATCGGACCGGCGCTCGCCTCCGGCAACACGACGAACCTCTGGGTCTACCTGGTCGGCCCGGTGCTCGGGGCCGCGGTGGCGGGGCTGCTATATCGCGGCGTGCTCGAAGACTGATCGCTCGTTCACACCCGGCGGGACGGTCGCTCGTCCCCGCCGGGCGTACACTTCCCGCGATATGAACCCGACCGTCGACCTCGGGACCGCGTTTCAACAGCTCGGCATCTCGCTCGCCCTGGGGCTGTTGATCGGCCTCCAGCGCGAGCGGGTTTCCGCCCGCCTCGCAGGGTTTCGGACGTTCGCGCTCGTCGCGGTGTTCGGCACGATTACCGCGCAGCTGTCGGTTACCCTCGGCGGATGGATCGTTGCGGCGGGCCTTCTCGGCCTCGTCGGGATCATCGTCGCGGGCAACCTCCTCCGGCTGCGCGATCCCGGGACCGACACGGGGCAGACCACCGAGGTCGCTCTGCTTTTGACGTTCGGAGTGGGCGCCTACCTCGGGGTCGGTCCTGCCGCGGTGGCGATCGCGGTCGGCGCCGGCACCGCCGTGCTGCTCTGGGCGAAGCCGCAACTCCACGAGCTGGCCGGCAAGATCGGCGAGCAGGATTTCCGCGCGATCATGCGGTTCGTCCTGATCTCGGGAGTGATCCTGCCGGTCCTGCCCAACCGCGCCTACGGCCCGTTCGCGGTGTTGAACCCGCAGCAGATCTGGTGGATGGTCGTCCTGGTGGTCGGGATCGGCCTGGCCGCATACGTCGGCTACAAGCTGCTCGGCGCTCGCGGCGGCACGATCGTCGCGGGTCTGCTCGGCGGCGTGATTTCGAGCACCGCGACGACCGCCGCCGCTGCGCGCCGCACGGCCGAAACCCCAGAAGGCTCCGGCGCCGCGGGGATCGTCATCTGCCTGTCGGCCGGAGTGGTCTTCTTCCGGGTGCTGCTCGAAATCGCGGTCGCGGCCCCCGGATTTCTCGCCTACGCGGCGATACCTCTCGGCGCCTTGCTGGTCCTCTTCCTGCTCCTCTCCGCCTTGCTCTGGACCCGCCAGAGCCGCGAGCCGGAAGCGCTGCTCGCGCCGCACGAGAACCCCTCGGAGCTCAAGCCCGCGCTGCTGTTCGGCCTGCTTTACGGCGGGGTCCTGTTCGCGACCGCCGCGGCCCGCGAGCATTTCGGCATCAGCGGCCTGTACGCGGTCTCGGCCCTCTCCGGCTTGACGGATGTCGACGCGATCACCTTGTCCACCGCACAGCTGGTGCGTACCGCGCGGCTCGATCCCGCCATCGGCTGGCGCCTGATCCTGCTCGCCCTGCTCTCGAATCTGTTATTCAAAGGGGGCGCAATCGCCGTCCTCGGCAGCCGACGCCTGCTCGCCCGAATCGCCGGACCGTTCCTGCTGGCCCTGGCGGTAGGGGCCTTGCTGCTGATTTTTGGGGCTGGGAAGTTCTAGTCTCGGCCCTGGGGTAAGGCCGTCCCGGTCTCATTTTCCCTCAACCTTCAAAAACCATCGGGATCAAACACCCCGTTTCGCGTCTTAGGGGGCATAACGGCTCAACCGAATAGGAGAGTACGGAATGCTTGCCATGAGATCAGCACGGATGTA
The DNA here is from genome assembly GCA_038250865.1 of Thermoanaerobaculia bacterium. Taxonomy (GTDB): domain Bacteria; phylum Acidobacteriota; class Thermoanaerobaculia; order Multivoradales; family UBA5704; genus DASYKS01. The sequence continues at coordinate 29,059 of JBBSBW010000015.1, forward strand.
CACTGTACACATGAAGAAAATCACAGCGACGGAGGCCCGGAAGGACTGGTTTCGACTGCTCGACGAAGTGGCGGCCGGCGAGGTCGCGATCATCGAGCGTAACGGCCGGCGGCTGCGACTGGCGCGCGAGGAGGAACACTCCGCCTCGGCCGACGTTCCGGACTACTCGGTGCTAATCCGCGCGAAGGCGCCGGACGAGGCCGATCTATGGACCTGGGAGTGGCCGGGAAATGCGGACTTTGGGGATGGGCTGATCCCTGTGCGGAAGGAGCTGCGGTGAAAGCTCTGCTCGATACCCACGTCCTGCTCTGGATCGTCCTCGGTTCGCGTCGCGTCAACGAATTTCCCTGGCTGGAACGCTATCGGCCGTGGGGCGTCTCGCCGATCTCGCTGTTGGAGATCCAGTTTCTCTCCGAGATCGGGCGGATCGAGGTCGAGAACGGATTTCAGGAGACGCTCGCCTCCGATCCCCGGTTCGATATCGACGAGGCACCGCTCGCTTCGCTGGTCAAGGCCGCCCTGCCGCTCGGCTGGACGCGCGACCCGTTCGATCGCCTGCTGGTCGCCCACAGCAATTTGCGCCGGGCGCCTTTCTGTACCGCGGACCGGGCGATCCGCGCGAACCACCGTCTCCTTCCCCTGGAGTTGGCGGCGCCGTAGCTGTTTCGACTAATTGAGCGAGTGGGGCACGACCAGCGAGAACGGAGCGATCTCGGCGTCGAACTGCGCGCCGCTTTCGGTCGCCATCCGGTAGGCGCCCTGCATGGCGCCGACCGGCGTGGTGAGCGGGCAAAAGCTGGTGTATTCGAACATCTCGCCCGGGGCAAGAATGGGCTGCTCGCCCACCACTCCAAGGCCGGCGACTTTCTGCTCCAATCCGTCCGCGTCGGTGATCAGCCATTCGCGGGAGAGGAGCTGCGCGGTTTCCTCGCCGAGGTTCGAGATCCGCACGCGGTAGGCGAAGAAAAAATACTTCTCCTGCGGCGCGCTCCGTTCGGAGTCGTAGTAGCTCTGAACCTCGACGCGGATCCCTTGGGTGGTGCAGATGCTCATTGCGGCCAAATTATAAGCGGAGAGGGGCGCAGCCTGCTGCGCCCCCGCATCAGCGAACCGTGACCGGCACCCGGTGCCAGGCGTTGTTGGCGTAGCCCTTGAAATTCCAGACTTCCGAGGCGTCACGCGGCTGGGTCTGGGCCGAGCGGTCGAACGCGCGGACCACCAATTCGTGCTCGCCGGGTTCGAGATCGACCCGCGCCGAGAACAACCGCCAGCTCCAGCCTCCCTCTTCGATCCCGAGATCCGCGGCGCGCCAGGTCCGGCCGCCGTCGTTCGACAGATCGACCCGTTCGATCCCTCTGCCGCCGCCGACGTAGGCGTAGCCCGAAATCTCGACCTCTCCGGCCGGCAAGACCGTCCCCGGCGCGGGAGTGGAGAGCACCGAGGTCACCGGCATCTCGCCGAGCATCAAGCCGCTTTCCCAGACGACGTTGCTCGGATTGATCCAAGGCGGAAAGAGCCGGTAGGCGTGGGCCTGGAAGTAGTTCTCGGAAGGATCTTCGCGCAGCCGGATCTCCGCCAGCCATTTGACACTGCGCGCCCCGAGATAGCCGGGAACCACGGCGCGCAACGGAAAGCCGTGCGCGGGGGGGAGCTCTTCGCCGTTCATCGTGTCGGCGAGCAGCACCTCGCGCGCGAGCGCTTTTTGGATCGGCACCGAGCCGCCGAACGTAAAGCGGCGGCCGAGCCGCTCGGCCTCGTCGACGCCGACGAATTCGACGTGCCGCGCCTCGGGCAACGGACCGGCCGCGGCGAGCACCTCGGCGAGCGACCAGCCGCTCCAGGCCGCGTTGCCGATCGCCTCGGCGTGCCATTCGAGCTCGCCCGGGGTGGGGGCTACCGCGATCAGCTCATTTCGCCGGTTGCCCGCGCATTCGAGCGCGGCGACCACCGAATGGCGCCTGTAGTTGCTCGACAGATCTTGAAGCGACAGCTCGACTTCCTTCTGCACCAGGCCGGTGATCCGTAGCCGCCAGCGTTCGGCGGAGGCTTCTGGAATCGCGCCATGGCTCCGGACGAAAAACCGCTCGACCGGCGTGCGTTGCGTGGCGGCGAGGTCGGCGAGCGGCGAGCCGCCGTTTAGAGGATCTTCCTGCCGAACGATGAAATCCGGATGCTTTCCTTCGGGACTCAAAAGTCGCTCCTAATCGTCGTACGAGAGCTGCCGCTCGCGGCGCACGAACGAGCCGTCCGCCAGCGGTTCGAAGACCGAGCAGGTGGTCATCTCGCCGCCGTAGATGTGGAGCGTGATCGCCGTCTGCCCCGGGCTGTCGTTGGCCAGAATGTGGTACTCGTGCGGCGGGATCAGCGATCCCGAGGAGCCGGCGCTCGCGTGAATCCGCTCGCACTCCTCGAAATGGATCGCCTCGCTCTCGCCGAGCCGCTCGAAGCGGGTGATTTCCAGCTCGCCCTCGACCACGCCCTCGACGCACCAGAGGCCGGAATGGTCGTGCAGCCCCGTGCGCTGACCGGGACCCCAGACCATCACCACGGCGGTGTAGCCCAGCTCGTCCGAGCGATGCAGCAGGTGCCGGGCGTATCTGCCCGGGCTGGAGCGCAGGCAGCGCTCGGGCAGCAGCAGGCTCCGTTCGGCGATCATCCGGCCCAGCTCACACTTCACCCGCTCGGTGATCGCATCGACCGACTCCAAACGAACCGCGTCGTCGAGGCAGCCCACCAAAGAGTGGACGCTATGTTCCAGGACCGGACCGGCCATCGTGGCTTCCATCGATCGCTCCTCCTCAACCCTTTTCCAGATAGGTATATCCGGCGAGCCCCTCTTCGTAGCGGCGCAACAGGTTGCGGCTCTCTTCGAGCGTCATCCGCTTCGCGCGCACCGCCGTTTCGGTCGCCTGGCGCACCCGGGCGATCAGGTGGGTTTTGTCGTAGCGCACATAGCGCAGGACGTCGCTCACCGTGTCGCCGCTGATCACGCCTTCGATCTCGTAGTCGTCGTCCGGATGGAGCGCCACGTGGACCGTGTTGGTGTCGCCGAAAAGGTTGTGCAGATCGCCCAGGATCTCCTGGTAGGCACCCACCAGGAACGCCCCGAGATAGTAGGACTCGTCGTTCAGGCGGTGCAACTCCAGGGTGTTTTTGACGTCGCGCCGATCGATGAAGCGATCGATCTTGCCATCCGAATCGCAGGTGATGTCGGCGAGCACCGCGCGCTCGGTCGGCTCTTCGAGCAGCCGATGGATCGGCAGGATCGGAAACAGCTGGTCGATCGCCCACGAGTCGGGCAGCGACTGGAACACCGAGAAATTGCAGAAGTAGGTGTCCGCCAGCTGGCGCTCCAGCCCCTCCAGCTCCTCCGGCACTTCCTTGAGCGTACCGGCGATCCGCAGCACCTTCTGGCTGATCGCCCAGAACAGGTCCTCCGCCAGGCCCCGATATTCGAGCGTCAAGTGCCCCAGGTTGAACAGCGAGAGGCAATCGTCGCGGTACGAGATCGAGTCGTGGTAGGTCTCGATCAGGTTCTTCCGCGACACTTCCCGGTAGGTGTCGTACAGGTTGCGCAGCGGCAGCGGCGCGTCGCCCGGCGGTTTTTTCGGCTTGCCGTATTCGACCTCCGAGACGCCGAGCACGTCGACCACCAGCACCGCGTGGTGCGCGACCGTCGCGCGACCCGATTCGGAAACCAGGATCGGATGCGGCACCCCCGCCGGATCGCACACCTCCATGACGCCGTAGACGATGTCGTTGGCGTATTCCTGGAGGGTGTAGTTGAGGGACGACGCGAAATTGGTCTGCGAGCCGTCGTAGTCGATCCCCAAGCCGCCGCCGACATCCAGATAGCGGAGCGGCGCGCCCAGGCGGACGAGGTTGACGTACACCCGCACGGCTTCGCGCAGGGCGTCTTTGACCGAGCGGATCGAGGAGATCTGGCTGCCCAGGTGGAAATGAACCAGCTGCAGACAGTCGAGCATCTCGTGCTCGCGCAGGTATTCGACCGCGGTGAGCAGATCGCGCCCGCCGAGGCCGAACTTCGAGCGGTCGCCGCCGGACGCCTCCCAATGCCCCGCGCCCTTGGCCGACAGGCGCGAGCGGAAGCCGATCCGCGGCGCGATCCCCGTGCGGTTCGCCATCTCGCGGATCAGCGGCAGCTCGGACGGTTTCTCGACCACCAGGATCACCGTCCGGCCGAGCTTCGAGGCGAGCAGCGCCGTCTCGACGTACTCCTCGTCTTTGTAGCCGTTGCAGATGATCAGGGCGTCCTCGTCTTCGAGCATCGCCATCACGGCCATCAGCTCGGGTTTGGAGCCCGCTTCGAGGCCGTAGTGGTAAGGCCGGCCGTATTGGACCAGGCGCTCGACCAGGTAGCGATCCTGGTTCACTTTGATCGGATAGACGCCGCGATAGGACCCTTGGTAGCCGTATTCGTCGATCGCATGCCCGAACGCCTCGTTCAGCTCGACCACCCGGGCCTTGATGATCTCGGAAAAGCGAATCAGCAGCGGCAGGCCAATGCCGCGCTCGTGAACCTCGTCGACCAGCTCTTTGAGGTCGATCTCCGGCGTGCCCGGGCCGCCGGGATGGACGGCAACGTTGCCCAGGGAGTTGACGGAGAAATAGCCGTTCCCCCAGCCGCGGATGTTGTACAGGTCTTGCGATTCGGCACTGGTCCAGCGGCGGTTCATCGTGGGCGCGGTCATTTCGGGTTCGGGACTCCTCTCGCGAGCCGCGCCGGGGAATCGGCCTATCTGGCGTCGAGCGAAGCGGGACTCTAACAAAAATTTGGCACGTTCAAAGAGGGCGGCCTCAAGGTGGCTGGTATACTGACATTCGCGAGTAGGAGAACCTCCCCATGCACATGCCCACCTACCGTGCTGTCCTTAAAGGCGACCGCCTCGAATGGCGGGGAAAAATTCCTCCCGAGGTCGCCGAAGAGATGGCCGTTCCCGTCGATGTGACGATCTTGCGGGAAGAGAAGCTCAGCGCCTCGCGCACCGAACAGACCGGGGCCAGGATGGCAGCCGCCCTGGAGAACCTTGCTGCGTCGAGCGCCGCTGCTGCGATCGAGGATCCGGTGGTATGGCAGCGAGAGGTCCGCCGAGATCGTCCCTTGCCCGGCCGAGACTGAGCGTGCTGATCGACAGCAACCTCATCATCTACGCCGCGAAACCTGAATACCAGGAGCTGCGCCGCTTCATTGCCCGGCACGCTCCGGCGGTGTCGGTCGTAAGCTACGTCGAGGTTCTGGGCTATCACCGCCTCACCGAGCAGGATCGTCGCTATTTCGAGGACTTTTTCGTCGCCGCGCCCATCGTCAGGATCTCGACTGACATCCTTGAGCAGGCGACTCGCCTGCGCCAACGGCGTGCGATCGGGTTGGGCGATGCCCTGATCGGAGCTACGGCCCTGGTCCACGACCTGGAGCTGCTCACGGCAAACACCGAAGACTTCCAGTGGATTTCGGATCTCCGCCTTTCCAATCCGATCGCGTAGCTGTGGTTCCGGGGCTGGCATACCATCCGATCAACCGCCAGGGAATCGAGCCATGCGCAACGGGTACCCTCTTGTCGAGCTGCACCGTCATCTGGACGGCAACGTCCGCCTTTCGACCGTTCTCGCCCTTGCCCGAGAGCACCGGATTGCCTTGCCCGCTGACACGGAAGAGGCCCTCCGCCCGCACGTCCAGGTGATGAGCCCGGAGCCCGACCTGCTCGGCTTCCTCGCCAAGTTCGCCCTGCTGCGGCGGGTGATCGTGGATCTGGAGGCCTGCCGCAGGATCGCCCGGGAAAACGTTGAGGACGCCGCCCGCGAAGGGATCGACCACATCGAGCTGCGCTTCAGCCCTTATTTCATGGCCGAGGAGCACGAACTCGATCCGCAGGCCGTTGCCGAGGCGGTCTGCGACGGAGTAGCCGAGGGGTTGGCCCACAATCCTCAGGTGAGCGCCAAGCTGATCGGCATCATCTCGCGCAACTACGGCCCCGAGATCGGCTGGATCGAGCTCGATTCCGCGATCCGCTGCCGCGACCGCGGCGTGGTCGCCCTCGACCTCGCTGGCGACGAAGCGAACTTCCCCGGCACCCTGTTCGTCGATCACTTCCGCAAAGCGCGCGAAGCCGGCCTCCACACCATCGCCCACGCCGGCGAGGCGGCGGGAGCCGAAAGCGTCCGCCAGGCGATCGAAGAGCTCGAAGTCGAACGCATCGGCCACGGCATCCGATCGATCGAAGACGAATCGCTGCTGGACCTGATCGCCGAACGCGGCATCGCCCTCGAAGTCTGCCCGACCAGCAACGTCCAAACCAGCACGGTCAACTCCCTCGCCGACCACCCCCTCCCCTTCTTCCTCGCCCGCGGCCTGCGCGCCACCTTGAACACCGACGACCCCTCCATCAGCGGGATCGATCTCGCCCACGAGTACCACGTGGCGGCGGAAGGGCTGGGGCTGTCGGAAACGGAGCTGAGGGTGCTGCAGGAGAACGCGCTGGAGGCGGCGTTTTTGACGGAGGAGGAGCGGGCGGGGTTGGTGGGGCGGGCGTGAGGGAAACGGCTGCGCCGGCTGGCAGCAAAGAGTAGGATCGACCGCGAGGAATTTGCCATGACGCGAATCGACGCCAGCTTGCCCGACGATCTGGTCGCCGGGATCGACCGGGCCTCAAGAGAACTCAACCGCTCCAGAGAGGAGATCCTAGGTCTCGCGGTCGAGGCCTATCTCGAGGACCTGGAGGACACGACCCTGTCCGCTCAGCGCTTGGCGGACCCAGAGGATCCCCTGATCGGCTGGGGTGAAGCGCGACGTGCCCTACTCGATCAAGATTAAGGGGAGCGCCCAAAAAGCGCTGTCCGGAATCGCCTAGCCCGAGCGCATCCGGATCGTTTCGGCGATCGATCATCTCGCCCAAGAACCCGATATCGGCAAGCCGCTTCAAGGCGAATTCTCCGGCCTCCGGCGAGTTCGTGTCGGCGACTATCGTGTGATGTACCAAGTGGTCCGAGAGGAACTTCTCATCCTCGTCGTTCGCATCGGGCACCGGCGGGAGGTCTATCGGTAGGCGGCTGGTTCCAGGGGGTCAAAGGCATTCGAGGCGAAGGCAAAGCTCACCTGGAGGATCGCAGGCGTTCAAGGCAGGCTCGTCCTACAAGAGTGCGATGAAGGCGCAGGCATCGAAAACTTAGACCGCCTCAACCGCCAAGGTCAGCCCAGAGGGGATTGTCGTCGACGCTGAACGAGTTGAAGAGAGACTCTAGCCGCCAACCGTCGTCGAGATTGACGATGGCCTCACCGGAGCAGACTGCTTGGTGCATCGGTACCAGGGGGGCTGGGAGCAATTGGATGCCCAGTTCCTGGCAAAGGAACTTGCGCTGGGCGTTCGCGTGGGGATGGCTATTGTGAAGCTCGGCTTCGAGAAGTGGAACGGCTCTGTCCATCTCGGCGAGCTGACCACTGCGTGAGAACTTGAGGCAGTCGAACCAGTATGGAAGCGTGACCAGCAACGAGAGTGTCTCGGTGATGCCTTTCGCGATGAAACCACCCTGACCCTCAGAGCTGACGAAGAAGGCGCCGGATTCGTGAGGGTCGGGCGCATCCAGCAAGCAGAAGACGCCACCGGCCCCTTCGCCGGCGATGGGTGTGAAGGCGCGGCCGGAGTCGAGCCTGAAGTAGATGTAGTCGTGGACTGGGCAGCTCAAGTCAAAGTCGCAAAGATCGGCTAACGCTTGCAACAGATCGTGGCGCGCGCGAATTTTCTGGATGAGCATGCTCGAAGTCATCGACTGGTCCGATCGACGCCGTTGAGAGCACGGAACTCCAGGTCCGGATTCGGGCTGCCCATCTCACGGAAGACCTCTCTGTCGGCGTCAGGCAGGTGGTGGGCCTGCATGCCGCTGAGAATGTCATCGGCGTGCGCCTCGGATCTGATGTGTCACCTCCAGAGAATCTTCCAACAGCCTAGCCGGATTGTAAGCCGGGTGGAGTCTATTGCGCAAACGCGCCGCGCCAGTGCAGCGGCCCTGCGAGGTGCCGATCCTCGATCTCGATCTCCTCCAGCTTGCGTCGCGCGAACTCCTCGCTTCCCGAGGTCAGCCCGCGCCCAGCACCCCGCAGGCGACGCAAACGGGCACCGCGCTCCTCCAGCGTCAGGTCTCGAAACCAAAAAGATGGCCAGGCTGGAGCCTGGCGCGCCCAGGAAAAGCATTATCCGCTTGCGTTCGCGCGGAGATCGACAGCCCCACGTCCCGCCAGGGACATCGTATCCGAGCGAGCGATTTCAATCGCTCGCGCCGCCCGAGGCTCGCACCGAGGCAACGATCTCCCATGGCAACTCCGTCGCGATACCATTTCGCCAACATGACCTCGCCCCCTATCGACCTCGACGCCTACCTTGCCCGCATCGACTACGCCGGCCCTCGCGAGGCAACGCTTGCCACGTTGACGGCCCTCCACACGGCGCATGAGGCAGCAATTCCGTTCGAGAACCTGGACATCTTGCTGGGTCGCGGGATCGATCTCGATCTCGCCGCCGTCGAACGGAAGTTGGTCGCCGATCGACGGGGCGGGTATTGCTTCGAGCAGAACACTCTGTTTCGCGCGGCGCTCGAAGGGTTGGGGTTTCGGGTGGCTTCGCTTGCCGCGCGGGTGCAGATCGGTGCCACGGCGGTTCGGCCCCGGACGCATATGCTGCTCTTGGTCGATTTCGAGGGAGAAGCATTTCTCGCGGATGTCGGCTTTGGGGGCGGCGGGTTGGTGGTTCCGGTGCCGCTCGTCGAGGGGCGCGAGACTTGGATCGCAGGCCTTGGGCATCGGCTGCGGCGAGAGGGGGAGATCTGGGTGCTGGAAGGGAACTCTGAGGGAACTTGGGGCGACTTCTACGCGTTCACGCTCGAACCGCAGCATCCGGCGGATTTTGTGATGGCGAATCACTTTACGAGCACGTTTCCGGCCTCGCCGTTCGTGAATAACCTGACTGTTCAGCGCTCTTGGCCGAAGGGGTGGATGGTTCTGCGCAACCGGGATCTCACTCTGCGCGAAGGGGGCGTCACGACGACCGAGACGATTCGCGATCCGGAGCATTTGCTGGAGGTTCTGCGCGAGCGGTTTGGCCTCTCGTTTCCGACCGGGACTCAGTTCGCCAAGCCGGAGTTTCCCGATGGAGTGCAGCGGTGAGGCGAGGTTTTGCCGCGGTAAAATCAGGTTTTGTCGAGGGCACCCGGAGCTTTGTAGCGGTGCATTGGAACTTTGCACTTGTGCGCCGGTATTTTGCACAGGTGCACCGGGAAATTGCACAGGTGCACAGCGCCCGCGCGGTTGTGCACTGGAAGATTGCGCCTGTGCGCTGAGGTTTTGCACGGGTGCGCTGGAGTTTTGCACTTGTGCAATCCGCCGTTGCACAGGTGCGCGGGCGCTGTGCACATGTGCAACGCAAGATTGCAGTTGTGCTCCCGAGTTTTGCACCTGTGCAATTCGCCGATGCACCGGTACACGGGCGCGGTGCAGCTCTGCAAAGTTCTAGCGCTCACAGACTCGGACCCGTTGCACTTCGACCGGGACGCGGTGGAGCGGACCCCGGATTTGCCGTATTTCTACCTGGCACCAGCGACCCGGAACCGGCAGCCCTGAACCGGTCGTGCTACCGCCGGCCCTTGAGCACCCGGCGCGGTAGTTTGACACGATCGGCGCCGCACAGTTCGGCATGGCGGTCGAGGGCGGCTTTGAGCGCTTCGCGGTCGAGGTCTCGGTCGGGCTCGCCCCAAATCTTGTGGATGACGAGGGTTTTTCCTTCGATCCGGCCTTCGAGGCGGCCGACGAATTCGCCGCGGTGAAGGAGGGGGTGGACGTACCAGCCCCAGCGGCGCTGATCGGCTGGTTTGTAAACCTCCCAGAGGTATTCGAAACCCCATAGGTGTTGCACCAGCTTCCGGTCCCAGAGCACGGGATCGAGCGGCGCGAGGATGCGCAGGCGGCCATCGTCTTCCGGAAATCGGCGGTCGAGAAAATCGGTCGGCGCCAAGAACCGGCGCGGAATCCCTTCGACCGCCACCTCGACCACGGCGCCGTCGGCGATCATCTCGTCGGGAAGAGTCGAGGTGCGGACTTCCGTGAGCATCGACCACCACGGACCCATGTTGCGCGAGAGGAGTCCCGCGGCCTCCGCCCGCTCGCCGATCGCCCAGCGAGCGAAATCGCCGCTCGGCCCGGTGGCTGCGGCGCCCAGCGCGCGCTCCGGCAGGTCCCAGAGCTTGCCGCGCGAGGTTCGGCCGGCGACGACGATGCGGCAGCGCGACCAGAGAACCTCGATCGCCATCGAAGCGGCTTTCTGGGTGCCTTTCCAGCCCGACCAATCGATCGGCTCGACCGCGCCGTGGTCGCCCAGATCGGCGGCGGTGAGCGGTCCTCGCGCTTCGATCTCCGCGAACACCGCTTCGACCACCCCTTCGGGCAGACGATCGATCCGCGTGGCGAAGTGCCACCAGGACGATTCCGCCAGCCGATCGCGATAGTAGGGAAACGCCGAGGCGGGGAGCAGGCAGCGCTCTTTGGCGAAGTGCTCGAAGGCGTGACCGGGCATGAGCAGGCCGGGCAGCTCGCTGCGGCGGACGCCGTCCACCCGCGCCATCACCACCAGGTCGGCGTTGGTGCCGATCGGATCGAGCGGATCGAGCTGGATCGCCCGCAGGCGCCGGAGCAGCGCGCGCGCTCCCTCGGCGCCGGGAGGATCGACGATCGATCGCAGGCCCAGGTGACCGAGAAGGTAGTCGCGCGCTTCGGCGCGGGAGATCGGAATCGGGGTGAGGGACGGCATGGACGGCGGATTTTGCCACGGCGAGGGCCGCGCGCTCCGCCTTTATCGCTGCGGCAGCTCCATCGTCACCCGCGCTCCCCCTTCGGGCCGGTTGCCGAGGCTCAGCAGGTGATCGGCGCCGTAGAGCCGTTCCAACCTTGCGCGGGTGTTGGCGAGGCCGACGCCGTTGCGGCGATCCGCTTCGTCGGGCAGGCCCGGTCCGTCGTCTTCGACTTCGAGGCGAAGGCGGTCGCCCACTCGCGCGGCGCGAACCGTCAGCGAGAGCGGCGCCGCGCGACGTTCCAGGCCGTGGCGGATGGCGTTTTCGACCAGCGGCTGGAGCAGCAGGGTGGGCACCAACGCGGTGCGCGCGGCGTCGGGGATCTCCTGCTTCACCCGCAGGCGATCGCCGAAGCGGGTCTGCTGGATGTCGAGATAGACGCCGAGGAAACGAAGCTCCTCTTCGAGCGGCACCTCGTCGCGGTCGGCGCTCGCGAGCGACATGCGCAGCAGCTCGGAGAGGCGAATCACCATGCGCTCCGCGCCGTCCGGGTTGCCGTGGACCAGGGCGGAGATCGCGTTCAGCGTATTGAACAGGAAGTGCGGCTCCAGCTGCATTTTGAGCACGGTGAGCTGGGCGCGCGACAGGTCGGCCTCCAGGCGCGAGGCGGCCAGCTCGCGCTCTTTGAGGCGCCGGAAACCGTCATAGGCATGGACCGCGGTGACGATCCCGCCGTAGATCACCAGCGCGGCCTGGAAGTTCGTCACCAGGTACTCGGGCAGGCGCGAGAAGAAGCCGGGGGCGAAGCTGCCGGTTTGGCTGGCGAGCACCGCCTGATTCTTGATTAGAGTAAGCGCCGTGATCGCCGCCACGGTGAGCGCACCAAGCCCGACGTGCGCGGGCAGCGCCCAGCGCCAGGTCTCGCGATCGACGGGAAAGCGCCGGGCGAGCCAGACGACCGCGGGCAGCAGCAGCGCCCAGAGCCCCCAGGAGAGCGACTCGGAAAGGAGCCGGCTCCAGGGTACGCCCACTCCCATCGAGTGGTAGTAAATCCACGACGGCACGATCGACACCCCGAACAGCAGGGCGAAGCCGAGAGCGATCAATGACCCGCCGCTCGGTCCCCGGCCGTCGGCCGGACGCGGCGCGCCCGCTCCCGGAGCGAGAGCGCTCGGGAGTCCGGGGGCCGAAGTCGGCGCGGAGAGGGTGGACGATCCGTTCACGTACTTTTAAAGTCTCCTAAGGCTCACCGCCAGCGGAGGCGAACCCCCAACCGAAAAACCCGCGGACCGAGCGCTTCTCGCAACGCCCCTCCTTGAGGAGAATTGACGAAGCGCTCGCGGATGAGCGCGGTGTTGCGATTCAGCACGTTGAAGCCATCGATCGAAATCACGGCGCTGGTCTCGCCGATGATCCATTCCTTCTCGCAGCGCAGGTCGAGCACCACCGGGTTGTCGTAGCGCGCGGCGTCGGTGAGGTGGGTGACCTGGACGTTTCTCGCGATGCCGTCCGGCGGCGTGACCCGCAGGGCGTAGGCGATCGGATAGCCCTGCCGGGCGGAAAAATTGCCCGCCAGGTGAAAGCCCCAGGGGCGGCTCGGCGCGACCTGAACCAAGCCGTTCAGGTTGAACACCCAGCGGCTGTTCAGGAAGGCCCCTTCGGAGCCGCCCGAGCCGGGCGCCTGCTCGGCCACCGATTCGTGATCGCCGTCGCCGTCGAAACTGTCGAAACCGTTGCCGGGCGCCAGGTTCGTCGGATCGTCGTAGCGACGGAATTCGGGGCCGGTGCGCCAGCGCCAGTCGCTCCAGGTCGCGTTGCCGCGCAGCATCCAGCCGCGGGAGAGGCGCTTGGTGAGGCCGAGCGAGAGGCCGTGATAGTCCTGGCGCCGATCGCCGTTGACCAGACGCCGGCCGCCGGTGGGCGTGAGCGAATTGTCGAGCGTGTAGATGGGCACGCGGTAGATCCGGCCGTTGGGCAGCGTCGTCGCCTGCACCTGCCAGAGCGAATAATCCGCCGCGGTCGCCAACCGGACGTTGCCCGCGGCATCGCGCACCAGGCGGCGCGTTTCGAGCACGTTGGACACGCGACGCGCGGTGATTTGGCCGGTCACCACCAAGTCGGGCCGCACCAGACGCTCGAAACCGAACGTCAGCTCGTCGGTCAGCTCCGGAGCGAGCCCGGGGTCGGTCTGGTTCGGACTCGCGAGAGCCCTCGGTTTGCTCGGGTCGATCCCCTGGGTCGAGAGCAGGAGGATCGGCTCTCCCGCGTCGTAGATGCCGTCGCCGTTGGTGTCGGTGAATCCGAACGTCGCCGACGCCGCATCGAGCGGATGGAGCCGGTCGACCAGGGTGGTATGGAGCTGCGACGCGAAGCGCGAATAGCCCGCCCGCAACACAATGCGGTGATCCGCGCCCATCGCATAGGAGGCGCCGAGGCGAGGCGACAGGCTGCGCCAAGTGAAATCGGGGCCACTGCCGGAGAAGCGAACCGCGGGCAGAAGGTCGGGAAACGCCGGATTCGCGCCGATCTCGGTCGCCTCGCTGGTGCCGGTCTGTTCGTCGAAACGCAGGCCGGCGGTCAACGTCAGACGGTCGCTGCGCATCTCGTCCTGGGTCCAGAACGATTTGTAGCGCTGCTTCGAGCCGATCTCCCCGGGCCGAAACGCGCGCACCACGTCGTACAGGGTGCCGGTGTTTTCGCCCGCGACTTGAATCAGGTCGCGCGGCCCCCAGCGCTCCTCGCTCTGGGAAGCGAACTCGCGCAGCGAAAGCCCGAGCCGCGGCTCGTGGCTGCCCGGGCGCGCGGCGAGAAAAGTCCGCAGGTCGAGTTGCAGCTGGCGCGCGCTGCGGTCGTCGGAAAACGACGAGAAGGCGCCGCGCCAGATGCCTTGGGGATCAAGCACCGGCTCGGTGAATCCGCCGCTGAACGGCTCGGCGTGGACCTTGCCGTCTAGGTTCGAGGCGAGCACGGTCAAATAAAGATTCTGACGCAGGATCGAGTCCTCTACCTTCCAGATGTCGGTCTTGCCGAGCAGCTGCTGAAGCGTCTCGGGAGCCCGCTCGGGACCGGCGCCCAGGTCGCGCCGGGTCTTGTCGGCGCGATGGACCGTCAGCGACAGAGAGTTGCCCGTTCCTAGTGTCGCGTTCACCTTGCCGGCCAGGTTGAGGATCTCGGCCCGGTCGGGCGAGCCGCCGACGGCGATCTGCCGGGCGTTGGTCGCGCCATAGGAAAACCAACCGAACAGGCGCTCCGAGATCAGCGGCCCGCCCCCTTCGAAGCCGTAGTCGGCGATCCCCTTGATCCGCCCGACTTCGAGGGATTCACCCTGAGGCGACGTGCCGCCGGCCGCGGCACCCAGAAAGCGCGTCGAAGCGTCGGCGCGCAGGGCCGGCGGTTCGAGCCGCCCTGCCGGTTTGCCCACCGGGGAAGAGACCGAGAACGAATCGAACCGCTGGCCACCCGGGCTGCCGCGCCGCGGCGGCACCTCGCGCGGATCGAGCGGCCCCGGCTCGGTTGGCCGCAGGATCGAAGTCTGGCGCGGCGCCGATTGCCATCTCTCGTCGGTGGTGAAATCGCGCGCCGAGCCGCGCCAGACGCTGGTGCCGCGCTTCGTCACCAGATCGACCAGCACGCCGGAGCTCGGCGCCGAGGCGTCCGGGCCGCCAAGCGTCACCCGCGCCTCTTCGATCTGGTCGAAGTCGTAGGCGAGCGGCGAGGTACCCGCCGCCGCCATGTCGGTCACTTGAACCCCGTCGAGCACGAAGTTGTTCTGCGCCCGGCTGGCGCCGCCGCCGACGAAAGTCGGCTGCAGGTTGGTCTTGTTGCCCCCGGCGTTCACCGTGTCGAGGATCACGCCGGGCGCCTGTGCGACCACCGCCCACGGGTCGCGGGTGGTCGGGATCGAGTCGAGCTCGAAGGAGCCGAGGCGAATGCCTTGGGCCTCCGGCCGGGACGCGAGCAGCGGCGGCTCCGAGGTGACCACGAGCGTTTCGCCCGGGACTGCGCTCATTTTGATCTGGAGCGAGGTGGTGCGGCCGACCAGGATTTCGACCGTCGGGTAGTTCGCCGGTTGGTAGCCGTCATGAACCGCCCGCAGCGAGTAATTGCCCGGTTCCATTCCCAGAATGCCGATGGCGCCCCGCCCGTCGCTCACTTGCCGATAGTTCGCGGCCCTGCCGGAGAGGGTCACGATGACTCCAGACAAAGGATCCCCTCCGGCGGTCAGAACGAAACCGTCGAGACTTCCGGCCTGTTGGGCTCCGGCGGCCGTCGCGGTACATCCGACGACCAAGAGCGTGGCCCACGCCGTGCGACAAAGAGGAAATTTGAGCATTGAAACGCCGCCCTTCGGATGATACCCGCGCCCTCGAAACCTACCGCGGCCCTAGGTCCCCAGGCGCCGTCGTTTCGTCCCCTCGCACGGGTTTTCGTCCCAGCAGTCTATCGAGAGCGCTCTTCGGAGGGGAGAGCGCTCTTTTTGGGCGGTTTTTTGGCGGGGCCGGCGGGTGCCTCGACGCGCGAACCCAGGCCTCCAGCCTGGGCTAACGTGAGACGGCCTTTCAGGCCTGAAACCTTAATTCGGAGCGCGTGCGGCCCAACGGGCCGCGTCACGTCAGCCCAGGGCAACGCCCTGGGTTCGCAACGGCCTCCCCAGGAGTTGACCTGACCTACAACGTCGCGCCGAGTGCCACTTCCAACCGCTCGCGGCAGCTGCGGGAGAGCGGCAGGCGGGCGCCCGTCTGGAGGACCACCTCGTAGTCGCCGTGGACGCCGGGGACCAGCTCTTTGACCCGATCGAGGTTGACGATCGCGGAGCGGTGGATGCGCACGAAGCGGCCCGGATCGAGGCGATCTTCGATGCCGGCCATGGTTTCGCGCAGCAGGTGGCTCTTGCCGTGGGCGTTCAGTCGCACGTAATTGCCGGCGGCGTCGATCCAGTCGAGATCGTCCACCTTCAGGAACTGAACCCGCCCGGCGGTCTTCACCACCAGGCGCTCCGGCCGCTTGCGGTCGGTCTGGGTGGTGACCAGCAGCGCCGCGAGCTGGCGGCGCAGCTCGTCCACCGTGCGGTGCTCCACCTGCGCCCTCACCCGGCCGAGCGCAGCGCGGAAACGTTCGCGGTCGTAGGGCTTCAACAGGTAATCGATCGCATGGACCTCGAAGGCGCGGAGAGCGTGCTCGTCGTAGGCGGTGACGAAGACGACCGCCGGCATGCGGTCCGGGCCGATTTCTTCGATCACGCCGAAGCCGTCGAGCTCGGGCATCCGCACGTCCAAGAACACCACGTCGGGCTCCAGCTCGCGCAAGGCCACCACGGCCTCGGCGCCGTCGCAACATTGGCCGATCAGCACGACGTCTTCCTCGGCGGAAAGGAGATCTGCGAGGCGCTGTCGGGCGAGGGGCTCGTCGTCGGCGATCAAAGCGGTCAAGGGCATGATTCGTTCCTCCGGAGACTCTTAAGCTCGGTCATCATAGGCGCGAGGTGGGAGGGGAGAAAGAGGACCACCGCCCACCGTGGGGCGGGCGGCGGCCGAGAAGGGACGAGATGCCCGCGGCACGGGACTGCGGGCACACTGCGGACGCTGCCGAGAACACGCCGGACGCGGGGGGCAAGCCCGTACCGCGCGCTGACTCGTTGCGATCCATGCTCCCGATCCCTTCGCAAAGCGGGTGCCAAGGAGGGGGCGGCAGCGAGAAACCCTTTCGATCCAGTAGTTTCCCATGCAGGTCAAGGGTTTCTCGCCTGCCGCGGCGGCATCTGTAATTCAGGGAAATGAATCAGAACACGGGCGTTCGTCGCGGAGCGTAGCGGACCGACACCTCAAATTCGTAGGCTTCGTCCCTGCCAGAGGACGGCCCGTCCCCACCGGATCGAAATCCGGCGCGGTGGATCGGAACGAGCGCGCTACAATCAGGCCACCGTGACGGTTTCCACAGAGACCTTCGAGCTGGTCGCCCGGCCCGCCGATCTTCGTCGTGCCATGGACCGATGGCGGGGCGCCCCGGTGCTCGCGATCGACACCGAGTTCGTGCGGGAGCGCACGTTCTACCCCCGCCTTGGCCTGATCCAGGTGGGCGACGGCGAGCTGGCCACGCTGATCGACCCGCTGGCGGTGGGCGACCTGGCTCCGCTCGCCGAGATGCTCGACGCGCCCGGGACTCTAAAAGTGATCCACTCCGCAAGCCAGGACCTCGAGATCTTCTTCCGGGCGTTCGGGCGCTTCCCGCAGCCGATCCTCGACACCCAAGAGGCGGCGGCCGTGGCGGGCGTCGGCGCCGGCATGGGGTTCGGCCGCTTGGTCGCCGAGCGGCTGGGCGTCGAGCTGGCCAAAGGCGAGACCCGCACCGACTGGATGGCGCGCCCCCTTACCGAGGCGCAGCTCACCTACGCCGCAGCCGACGTGGTCTACCTGATGCCGCTCTACCAGAATCTCCGCGCCGAGCTTGAGGCGCAAGGGCGTTGGGAATGGGCGCTCGAAGACTCAGACGCGCTGCTCGAAGCGACGTTCGACGAGGATCCGGAAGAGGCGTACAAGCGGATCAAGGGAGCCGGTCGCTTGGAGCGGCGCGGCCTCGCCGCGGTCCATGCCCTCGCCGCCTGGCGCGAGCGCGAAGCGCGGCGCCGCGACCTGCCGCGCAACATGGTGCTCAAGGAAGAGGTGCTTCTCGACCTGGCGAAGCGCCTGCCGAAAGCGCCCTCCGAGCTCGGAAAAATTCCCGGCGCCACCCCGGGGCTGATCGCCCGCGACGGCGAACGCTGGCTCGCAATCCTCCGCGAGGTGGCCGCCCTTCCCGAAGCGGTCCTTCCGCCGCTCGTCGATCGCAGAAAACCCGCCCCCACGGTCGACGCGCTCGAAGAAAAGCTCCGCCAGCACGTCCGACAGCGCGCGGCCGAAATCGGCATCCCCCCCGAAGTCCTCGCCTCGCGCCGGCCCCTCACCGCCCTCTCCCGCTCGATCGAAACCACCGAGCCGCCCCACCTGCCGAAGGAACTGCTCGGCTGGCGCCAAGGGGTGATCGGCGAAGAGCTGCTGGGGATCGCGCGGGCGGCGCGGGGGTAGGGCACCCTCCAAGGCGCTCCATGGGCGAGAACGGGATCGGCGGAGGTTACAGCGCCGCGGTCCCTTGCGCTTTGGCCTTCGTGGCGATCACGGGCATGCAGAGGATCAACAGCTCGCTCACGAATTTGGCGGCGCAGTAACCGATCGCCCAACCGGAGAGGCCGGCGGAAAGAAGGCTCCCCATCACGCTGAACATTCCCAGGAAGAGGAGCGGAATCACGAGAATTGCCCACCGGACGTCGGTCGGGACCGTGCCCTTGATCATTCGCCGGTTCAGTCGCTCGATGATTTTCGAGATCACCCACCCCACGGCGGCGAGCGGAATGAAGAACGGAATGCCACCCAGGAAAAGGGTCAACCAGCGCGCGATGGCGTTGAGACCGGGGGTGCTCATGAATTTACCTCCGTGTTCGCGGAAGTAGCGTGCATCCTTAACTGAGTCCCGGAACGCCGCGATCACTGTAATCGTGAGCGGCCAGAGCAATCCACCTTGGCGGATCGTTTCGAGGGGCTGGCGGACCAGCCCCCAGAGCGCCCCCCCTGCGCCGAGGAGACCGACGAACACTAAGCTGTAGACGGCGGCGAGCCAGAACAGGCCGAAGGCCAGGGTGCCGAGCCGCTGTCCGACCGTCTGCTCGGAAGGGGTTTTCGCTTCCGGCGGCACAGTGCGCGATTGGACGAAAGCCACCACCGACAGCAGAACTGCTTCAACCGCCACCAGCAGGACCAGGTGGAGCGGCTGCATCCTGTGCGTCACCAGCTGATAGACGATGAACGCGTTGCTCGCGAGCATCAGAACGATCTGCTGGACCAGGGAGGCGCGATTGCCCGGCGGATAGCGGCCGATGATCGCGTCCCACTCGGCGATCGAGGCGAGCTTCTCTTTCTTCGACGGCTTCTTCGTCGGGTTCTTAGTCGAATTCTTAGTCGGAGGACCAGAGTTCATAGGTCACCTCGGAGTGCTGCTCCGCTCTGGAGGCTCGCCGGCTTGGCTTTCCGAAAGGCGGTTGCCGCTCTTGTCGTAGGTCCAGGACAGGCCCGCCCAGGGGCCTTCCGAAGACGTGAGGAAATACGGGTAGTCCTGGTAGCCTAACGTTCGGATTTCGACCGGAAGCGGCGGTGGCTGCGAATTCACGATGCCAGTCGGGATGCCCACAGCATCGACAGTGTAATCCCAGTCGAGCCGGCTCGGAACCAGAATTCGATCGGGGTAGTACGGGCGCCGAAAAGTCGCGTCTCGCTCAAACCATTGCCGAGCGCCAAGCGCGTGAGTGGCCCGGACGGCAGGTAGCTCGCGGAAAATCGCAGCGCGATCGGCCGGTCGAGGGCGTCGTAGTCGCAGCAGGCCCCGGTGGTTGGCGAATAAGATCGTCCGCCGGTTGCCGTTCGCGTCGTAGGTCAATCCGAGCGCGTCGTCCTGTGTGACCCGGCCGAAGCGGTCGTATTGGTTCGGTCTGGCACCGGGTTGCGGATGCGTATGGGGAAGCGATCGTCGAGCCGAGGCAAAGATTTCGCTAAGCGAGGTCCAGACGGCTTGAAATTGCGCGAGGCTTCCATAGAGTCGACGGTCAACGAGAGGCTTGGGTAAAGAAGGGACTGCCCGCGTCCCAGTCAGTGAGAATCCATATTGCCCACAACACGCCGACCGGGCCGCCCCAGAACCAAAGGAACCGAATTCGCGAACGATCTTCGGAACCTGGGTCGCACCACCGGATTGCGAGGAACAGAGAGATGCCCAGAACAATAGCCATTACAACCAATGAGAGCAGCGTACTCCAGAAGATCCTGTCCGTACCTTCGGAAACTGGCCAGAAGAATAGGGCCATGAAAGTTGCCACGAGCAATATGCCGACGGCACCCGAAACCGAAACACACGTCCATCGGATGATTGCAAGACGGGTACTCAGATTCGACAACGCTCTATCTCCGCGAGTATCGGCAACGCATCCAGTAGAGTCCGCCACCCTCTGAAATACCGATGTTATTGGTGTTCGTCAGAGGCGCGTCTTTCGTCCCGCAACTCCCAAGCGCGGCGCTGGGTCCGATCAAGGTTCCAGGAACTGCGCGAGCCCGCCCCCCGCCCCGCCCCAAGCCGAATCCACCCACTGGCCCGGCAACCGCAGAAACAACTGCGGAAGCATCAGCCTGTACTCGGTCCCGAACGGGATCGAATTGATGCCCAGTTATCGAAGTGCCGCCCTCGGCGCATCCTCGGGGCCGGTTGGTCGTGGGGTTCCTTCGTCTGGAAGGGGTGAATGCCCGGCCGCGTATTTCTGAAGGCAATATGAAATGCCTGCGGAGAACCCACCAAAAAGCCAACCCAGAGCCAGAAACGCGACTGAACTGTAGACAACAAAGACGCCCAGAAAACCCAGCTGACGGAAAAGCCCACTTGCGCCAAAGTTATAAGTCACCGAGATCAACAGGGAAGCTGTGCTCGCACCGAACCCGATCAGTACTCCGGCCAGCATGGTTTTCGCAAGGCGCTTTTGACGAATTGGCACCAGCGCTAGTGCCACGAGGCCCACGAAAAGGGTGGGGCAAAAGATCATCCAATATCCGGGAAAACGATGACGCGTGAGTTCCTCCCCGACCCTTCCTGCAAGGCCTGTTATCCAATAAACGGTATACATTGCGACGATACCGACGAGATTTTCCAAGCAAGCCCTCCACACGCGTCCTGTCATTCTTATTTCCTCCTTGGGCACCAATACTGGATGACAGTACCTGAGTGCTCGCGGATGAGTGCATTCATCGCACGCCGAAGAATGACTGGAGTCATCGTATTGCCAACTCCTGCGAATGGCCCCTGGCCACGAATTGCATTCCCAACATTCGCTGCACAGGCGCCGGGAGCGCCTCCTCCAATCCCGGTGATGTTGCTGTCGATCTTCTTCTCTTCGCAACACGTAGTGTTGAAACAGAAAGCCTCAATCAAGGCATCGCCTGCGTTGCAGTGAAAGTCAAAATACCCCCCAAGCGACCAGCCGGGTATCTCTCCTGAGAGCACTTCTCCAGACCCAATCTCTGGGAAGGAGGCCGCATAGCTACCGGCAGGATCGAACAGTAGCGGTCCCGGGGAAGCGCATGAGCCTTGGCAGGAACCTTGCACAAGAAGGGAGGAGTGGTTTCCGATGAGCAGGGATGCCGGCCCTACTGAAAGCACTTCGCTGCTGTTGATGAGAACGCATGTCGTGAGGCCGAGCGGATCGATCGAATTGATGGGGTGACCGGAGGTGTAGGTCATTGGGTTAGAGCCACCCCGAACAACACCTACCGGATCAGGACTCTCATACCGCCCCACCCCCGCCTCATACCACCGTTGCACGTTGTAAGCGAGCCCACCCCCCGCCTCGCCCCAAGCCGAATCCACCCACTGGCCCGGCAACCGCAGAAACAGCTGCGGAAGCATCAGCTTGTACTCGGTCCCGAAGGGCGTGAAGCCGCCGGACCAAATCTCCGCACCGCTCCCATTCGTTGCCAGGACCGGCGTGCCCAAGTGGTCGGTTGTCAGGTAGACCAGCCCGCTTGCGGGGCCGCTCGCCCCGCTGGTCAGCTGCGCCACCGGCCGGCCGGCGAAATAGAAGACCGACGTGGTTTCGTCGCCGGTGATCATCCCGATCGAGCCGTCGTCCTGCGGAGTGCCGAAGGTACTCTGCCGCCTCCAGCGGCGACCGTACAGCAGTCCTTCGGAGCCGTAGAGCGGCTCGGTGTGCTCGAAGTCCCCCGGGCTGCTGTAGGTGAGCAGGGCGTCGCGCAGGAATCCGCGGCCGTCGTAGAGCAGCGTGGTCGAGGGGATGGCCGACGTGGAGGTCAGCTGCGAGAGCTTGCTCTCCGCGCTGTAACCGAGGTTCGTGCCGAGGCCTGAGCCTTCCTGGCCGCTGGAAGTTTCTGTGGTCTGGTTGCCCGCGGGGTCGTAGTTGTAGGTAATCTGCCCTGTGCCGTTGCCGTGGGGACGCGGTTGGATCTGGGTCAGCTTCGGCGTTCTGCCGCCGGTGCCGTTCTGGGTGTAGCTGTAGTTGAAAGGTAGAGGCTCACCGGCTTGGGCTTCGGAAAGGCGGTTGCCGATCTTGTCGTAGGTCCACGAGAGGCCCGCCCAGGGACCAGTCGCCGAGGTGAGGAAATACTGGTAGTCCTGGTAGCCGTAGGTGCGGTTACCTCCTAGCGGATCTGCGATGCCGGAGATGTTGCCCACTGCGTCTTCCGTGTAGCTCCAGTTGAGTCCCTGGATCATCCCCGTGGGGGCCAGGATACTTTGAGGATAATAGCGCGCATCGAAGTTGCGCGTCTCCGTGATGCCGTTGTCGAGCGCCAAGCTCGTGAGCGGCCCGGAGGGCAGGTAGCTCGCCGAGGAGACGAGCGAGCTGCCGAGGCACGGGTCGCCGCCGCTTGCGGTGTATCGCAGAGCGATCGGCCGGTCGAGAGCGTCGTAATCGTAGCAAGCCCCGGTGGTCGGCGAATAATTGATCGTCCGCCGGTTGCCGTTCGGGTCGTAGGTCAATCCGAGCGCGCCGTCCTGGGTGACCCGGCCGAAACGGTCGTATTGATACGCGATCGTCGAGCCGGGGCGAAGGATCGAAGTTAGACGACCTTTGGGGAATAGCCCGGACGCCTCGTCGTAGCGGTAGGTTGTATCGAGGTCCGATCCGAGCCAGTCCATGAAAGTCATCCGGTCGATCGGGTCGTGATCGTAAATCACCGTTTGCCCGCGCGGGTCGGTCTTCATGGCCATGTTGCCGTGTTCGTCGTACTGATATGTGGAGAAATTCATCGCTCCCGAGAAAACCGGAGACGACTCCATCGTCATCAGATCCCGATCGCTCGTGTCGTAGGTCGTCATGTTGCTGTTGGCGTCGGTCACCAGCGTCAGGTGATCCTGCGGGTCGTATTGATAGCTGGTGATGGACGTTCCGCCCCCCGCGCCGCCCCAGGGCTGGGTGGCCGTCTTCATCCGGTCGAGCGCGTCGTAGGCGTAGGTCATTGTGCCGGAAGGGAATCCCGCGCGCGGGTGATTCGCGTCCCAGATCATCTGCAGGTTGTTGTTCTTGTCGTAGCAGTACTCGGTCGTGCTGGTCGGCCCGGGGGCGATGCCTCGGGTCATCTTGTCTACGTGGCAGGTGGTCGTGAAGTCGCTCTTCGTCGCCGATTTGGCCGCCCAGGCGGAACCGGTCCAGACCTCGAGGCTTTCGAGCGTGCGGTTGCCGGAGACGTCCAGGGTGTAGACCGTCCGCTCGAACGGTTGGGTGGCCGGGTTGCAGTCCGCCTTGCGGCGGACCTCCATCAGGCGGCCGGCGGCGTCGTAGAGGTACTCGATGCCGTTGCCTCTCGGCAGCTGAATGCAGCGCAGGTCGCGGAAGGTGCGGCAGGGAATTGTGCCGTCCGCGGGTGCACCGGCTGGGCAGTCGTAGTGGTAGGTGGTGGTGAGATCTCCGGTGCCGTCGTGCTGAACCACCGAGGTCACCCGATTCAGCAGGTCGTAGACGGTATCGGTGACCAATGCATTCGGGTCGGTCACCTGGGTGCGGCGGTTCCACCCGTCGTGGACGAAGCTCGTGACCCCGACCACGGGATCGATCCGCGTGAGCGGAATCAGACTTCCCCGGTTCGCGTCATAGGTGGTAGTCGTCACATCGGCCCCGAAGAAGCCGGGCGGATCGACGGTCGCGAGCTGGCCCGAGGCGGGCTCGTAGGTGTAGTTCGTGTCCTGGATCGAGAGGGGAAACGCCGCGCCCCGCTCGAAACCGTTGATTGTCCGT
Organism: Thermoanaerobaculia bacterium; assembly: GCA_038250865.1. Classification (GTDB taxonomy): domain Bacteria; phylum Acidobacteriota; class Thermoanaerobaculia; order Multivoradales; family UBA5704; genus DASYKS01. The sequence goes on from JBBSBW010000015.1 coordinate 52,667, forward strand.
TTCGTCACGTTGCCCTTGGCCGAATCCAGCGTGAACGTCGTCGAGCGCAGGTGGCCTGAAACGTTGTCGGAGGAGGGCGACGAGACCTGGGTCGGAAAGGCCGGGAAATTCGTCGAGCCGTAGACCCACGTGGTGGTCCGCTGTTCGCCCGTCCCCTTCGCTTCGGTCTTGGTCAGCATCTGCCCGTTGGCGTTGTAGGTGTACTCCGTCCGGTTGGTGTTGCCGTCCACCATCGCGGTCGGTTTGAGCGGGTTTGCGGCATCGTTGTACACAAAGCTAGTGTTCGGGGTCAGACCGCACGAGCCGCAGTCGCCGCTCATCGCTTTGACCCGCGCCTTGATGCTCCGCGGGTCGCGCTCGATCGTGTAGGTCACTGGCATGGTGACCGGAGTGCCGGTGTCGGTCAGGTAGTGGGTGACCACGGTCTGCGACGGCAAAGTCGGGTTGGTGTAGGCGAACGTCAACTTGTCGACTGGTTTAACCGCGCTCAGACCCGTGCAGGCGAGTTCACCCCGGCACATCGCGGACGTGTTGCCGAAGGCGTCGTACTCGAACGTCGATTCGATCCGCCGGCTGGTTCCGTCGGTGCCGATCAGATCGACGCGGTTGAGATATCCGGATGGGTGGCAGGAGCTGGCGCCGGGGCCCGCTTCTCTCCATCACAAACCCAACTCCGGCTTCAGACGCAAGACGCCCCCCGCCGAGAGTTGGCCTTGCGCACAGGAGCCCGCCGGACCTCCCGAATAGTCGGCAGCGAGGAGGGTTGCGTAGGGCACGAGGCACACGTCGTACCGGCCTTCAGCCAACCGAGGAAAGCGCAGGTCCGTGCTTTGATGATCCGCGGGGTCCCCGTTGCCCGCCGCCCAACGGTAGAGTTCAGGAATTGGCAAGGCCAGCCCGTTTTGGAAGATGTAGAATCGCAGGTTGCGGCGCTGAATCTCTTCCCCATCCGGCAGGGTGACTTCGAGCGTCCCCCCGGCCGCACTCGTTCGCAGTACGAGCGGCGTTCCGTCGATGGGCGCGTCGAATGCACGAAGGGCGTTGCCCGGCGGGGAAACCACGATCACGGCGCGTTGCGCCGTCGCCGCCAGTTTTGCCGCAAAACGACCATCCAGGCCGGTGCGGGCCGTATCGATTGCACCGATTCGCGGCTGCGTCATGATGACCAGGCTCGCACCTGCGACCGGCCCCACATCCCCCAAGACTTGCCCTTCAAAATGGAGATTTTCGCGCAGACGAAGCACCAAGGGTCCTAAGGGCGACGACTCCTGCAGCGTGGTGCGCACGGTTTCGCTTGCCGCCGATCCCGGGACCTCCGAAGCCTGTTCGGCCAGTAACGCCAGCCGGCCAGGATCGAATCCTCGAATTTCGAACCTCCCCTCGACGTTCGCGGTCGTGGAGGAACTGTTCTGGGCGGACTCGATATTTACGCTCGCACCTGGGGCTGGTTGGTCCTTTGCGTCGACCACGCTACCGAAGATCAGAGTATCGGGAAGGTCGATCGCGACTTCGGCGAGACCCTTCGAGTCAGCTTCGACCTCGATCTTCCGCGTCAGCTGAAGGTGAGGTTCCGCAGCTTCGATTTCGACTTTCCATCGGCCGCCCTTGGGCAGGGCTCCGTGAAACACGCCCTCCTCGTTCGAATCGAACTGCACACCCGGCGCACCGAATCGACCGCCAAACCAGAGAGTCGCCGCGAGCGGCTCGTCGCCTAGTCGGAGGCGCCCTCGAACGGTCACGAAATCGAGATCGATCCGGCGTTCGGCGCTGTTCTGATCGAACATCGGCCGATTGAACTCGCCGAAGAATTTGTTCCCTCGGGAGTCGGCCACCAACATCGAGAACGTTCCCGGCTTTTGATTTTTTACCCGGACGAGGCCTTCGGCGTCCGGCGGACCGTCAAAAACCTGTGTGCGGGGTCCCCCCGGTCCAAGGTCGGAGTCCCGCCAGAGTTGTACCGCCCATCGCTGGTCGAGCCAGTCTCGCGGAGGGTTGAGGATCAGGGTCAACTCTAAGGGTTTCTCCAGCTGCAGCGGCTTTGGCATCTCGGTAGCGTTCGCATCGTCGAGCAGGAGAGGGCCGACGGGCGCGGCCACCCACCCCGGCTGAATAGCGACCACGGAGTATGCGCCGGGGGATACCCCGACGAACTGAAAAAAGCCCCTGGCATCGACCGGAAGCGACTGTTCTGCCGTACTCAGGGGATCGTTCGTTCCTCCAACCGTCCCGCGAGCCGCCCAGGGCGCCAACTTCACGCGGCAGGTTTTCGGATCGAGAGCACCGCCCACCACCTCGACCCAACCGACGAGGGAGGCTCCCCGCCGCAATACGAAGTCCCCGAGGTTGACGGCCTCTGCCTCCTGCGCCGGATCGCTCTTCGGGAGGATCGAATTGGGCTTCACGCCCCCCAAAGCGACCCGCGCGGGGAGAACCAGGTTCGTTCCCAGGCGATAGATGGGCGCAAACCCCTCCGCACGCAGTGCGAGGTCTCGCTTGCCCGAAGGAAGTTTGCACCGAAATGCGCCCTTCGCATCGACGGAGCAGGACGTGTTCCCCCGCGGCCCGTCGAGCCAAGTTCTTGCCTTCGCCGCTGGCAGAACCTCCAAGGTAACCCGGGCAGGGAGCTTCGCCCTCCGCTCGGTGGTTTGCAACCGCCCATGAGCTTCCACGGCAGGCCAGATGAAAAAGCGCTGCGTAAAGATCTCGTCGCTGCCCGCCACCTCGATCCGCTGGACCGCCGCCCAGCGGTCCGACAGATCGAGGGAAGCCAGCCACGTGGAATGCTCCGGCACGGACAGGGCGATCGGCTTCTCGTTCGAGGCTTCGAGAACGATCGGCTCGAGCGCCGGATCTTCGGGCCGGAGCGTCAGAGTACCCGCCCAAGAAGCCACCGCGCCGCCCAGCGGCACCCCTTCGATCTCAACCTTTGCGGTCGGTTTTGGACTCGGGCCACCCAGGGCGGCAAGGGCAAGAGGTAATAGGCACCAGGTGCAAAGGATGAAGTTGCGATGGCTCATGGAGGGCGCTCTCCGGCTTAGATTGAAGGACGGCGACAACCAATGCAGGCGGCGGGGCAAACAGCCCCATTCGCAGCGTAGCAGCCGCCCCCACCGCCCCCACCGCCGGTGCCACCATAGCCAGTGGCACCCCACTCGCACGCCTGGCCGTTGGTATAGCACTCCACCCCATCAGGGAAAGTTATCTCGGTACAGGTCCAGCCGTCACCCTGAAGTTCGGAACGGCAGCCTGAGTCTATTCCTACGACGTGGAGGAAGTGACAACTAAAACAGCCCTGGTAGGTCGTACTGGTCCCGTAAGCTGGCGCCAACGAGCTGAACGCGCCAACGAGCAGGAATGCTACTAAGAGCCGCGAGAACTTTACAGACATGGTAAGTGCCTCCTTGTTGTGCCTGCCTAAAGTTGGTTGTCGAGCTTGCCCAATAACTGGTGGTGCGCTCGGCCTTTGAAACGTGACGACTCAAGTTTTCATGTCGAGGTGCTCCTTTCCTGGTGTCCCTCCCTCGCACTCCATCTCCATCACCAACCGCTCCCCCACCCGCCGCCGGATAATCCGGTTCACCTGCTCGATGGCTTCCGCGCCAGCGGCCTCGAGCAGCATCGCCAGGGCTTCCGGATCGCGGACCTGGGCGGCGGCCAGGCCGAGGGCCAGACTGAGGTTGGGATCGAAGACCGGCAGCCAACCGAGCGGTTCGGTCGCTTCTCGGGCAGCGGGCCAGAGGCGGAAGAACCCTTCGGGGGTGGGAGTCGGGTCCAGCCGGACGAGCGGAGTGCGGGCATACGCCTGCCAGACCGCGGCGGCCAGCAGGGCGGCCGAGCGCTCGGTGAAGATTGCGACCGGGCGGTCTCCTTCGGCGGGTTCATCCCAGGTTCGGTACAGGCCCCACCAGCCGCCGCCCATTTCAGCCATGTGCTTGACGCAGAGGCAAAACTCTACCGGGATCACCGCCGTTTCGGCGAGGCGTTCTCACTTCAGGACCGGGCGTTTGAATCGGCTCAACCGGGGGAACTCGGATTCCTCTGGCTCAATCGGGCCGTGCTCCACCAACTGAGCAACGATCCGGCGAGCGCGATTACGGCGCTTCAAAATGCCTGTGCCGCGCTCGACGAGCGGAGCGACCCGCGCGACCGTTTGGTGGCTCAGTTCAACCTCGCCGCGAACCTGCTTGAGCTGGGCCGAGGCGCGGAGGCCGAGGCGCTGCTGCCGCAGATTCGCGCCCTTGCCGAGTCACGGAGGGAGACCTTCGACCTGATTCGCGTGCTCTGGTTGGAAGGAAGGGCCGCAGCCGCTAACGAACGGTTCGACGCAGCTGCCACCGCGCTCGACCAGGTCTGGCGCGACTTTGCGGCGCTCAAGATCGCGTTTGATGCGGCGCTCGCGGCGCATCTTTCGGTTCGCGGTTTCGGAAATCAGTCCATGCAGCGGCCAACGGGATCGAGACTACAACCGTTGTCCCGGGGTGCCAGGGCGGTTGCTTCAACGCAGCGGCCGACGGGATCAAGACCACAACCGTGGTCCTGCGGCGCCGAAGTGGTTGCCTCAACGCAGCGGCCGACAGGATCGACACTGCAACCGTGGGGTGCCCAGAGGTTGGAAAGAAATCCGAGCCAATCGGACCAGCGCAGGCTGGCCCCTTCCGGGGCGCAAAATCCGGCCGATGGAGCGGTTAGCGCAAACGTCAAGACTAAGGCCATGGGGACGGCAAGGCGACGGAAGGTGGGTTTCACGTCATTCCTCCTTGGAATGTCGGGGCGACCGGAAGAGTCCGGTTCCCGGGGGGCGCAGAATGGGATTCCCGTTGAAACGGGAGAAAGTAGGCGAAAAGGTTATGCCACACTACCCGAAGCGCGCCGAACGACCCGTCCCTTCGCGCTCGGAGCTGTTGAAGCGCAGCGCGATCGATGACCCCGCCGTATGGGTTCAGCTGCTCCGCGCGTCACGCGGCCTGACCCAAGAACAGCTCGCAGAGCTTGCCGAAATGCATCCGTCCCAGATTTCAGCGTACGAGACGGGCTCCAAGATTCCCCGCCCGGCCACCCGCGCCCGGCTGGCCGCCGCGGTAGGGTCCACCCCAGAGGCGGTGACCGAAGCGGCCCGGTCTTTTGAGCGGCGGCCAAGTCGCGGCACCGGCGCCCCCTCTTCCCGGGCCGTGGCTCTCGGCGACTGGGTTCGCCGTCAGGTCGAAGCGGAGCTCGACGAGGTGACTGCGCGGCTGCAGCCTTCCTTCGGTCGCTTGTCGATTACGGCCTGTCCAATCAGACTCGATGCCTAAGAAATGGGTGGCGCCTGAGAACCGTCTCGTTGCCCGGCGTCACTCGACCGCCCACAGCTCATATGCGACCTCGGAGTGGCTTTCGCCGCCACCGACGGCGAGCCGCGGCACGATCTCGAAACGAAGCTCGGTTGCCTCCCCCACCGCGGCCGGGGGGACATCCAGATCCACTTCGCGCAGACGGCGAAACGGGTTCGCCTCTTGGAACGGAAACGCTCCGACTCGGACGCCATTCACTAGGACATCCGCCACCGGATTGGATTGGCCGACATCCAGGCGTCGGCGAAGGCGAATGGCTCCAGTCGCCCCGGTCCGACGGAGTGTGAAGCGATCCCTGCCCCCTGGAGCCGCGTAGCTGCAGGAGATCGCCGGCTCCTCCGGTGCCACGAGCGGCCCCCCTTCGAACCGAGAGCTGAAGCTACCGCAGGCCGCATCCGCCGCCGTCACCTCGTAAGCGTGGGCGCCGCGCGAGGCGGCATCGGCGAGGTCGAGCCGATCGACGAGGTCGAGGGCCGGATCGGGCCGAGAGTAGTAGTAAGCGACGGTCCGGGCGCGGACGGCCAAGTTGCCTGTCGGTCCGGTTTCGAGGCCGGCGCGAAGCGAGGTCCGGAAGGGAATCGCGTCCGAGAGGAACAGGCGATAGGCCGAGGTGACGTCCTCGCCAGTGGGCGTTACGCGGTGGGCGGGCGAGCCGTGGAGCGGCAGGGCGAACGGACCTTGATCGAAATAGAACCCACCGTTGAACAGGTCTTCCACCCCGGTGCCGTAGATTCCCGGATGGCGCGAGCCGTCGAGGTAGACCCGCTCGTCCCCTTCGAGCACCTCGCGCGAAAGGGTGCGCACGCTGCCGATCTCGGCGAAGAGGCCGATCCACTTGCCCCGCCCGTCGACCGCGAGGAGCGGCAGGTCGGGGCCGGGGGTCGTCTCCGACGCGACGGCGAACGCCGCCCCGAACTGGCCGCTGTCGGCCGCCGGGACCTCGGCGTTCCAGCCGATCTGCCATTCGACCTTGACCGGGCGTGCGCCGGGCGCCCCGGCGTCTACGATCTCGACCTTGGCATTGGCGAAAAACGGCGCAGGGAAATAGGCGTAGAGAAAGCCGTCGTCCGCCAATCCGAACAGCAGCCCGCGCGGCGGCACGACCGCTCCGCGGACGGCGAAGAAATCGGCGAGCGGCAGATCGGCGCGCCGCTCGCCGTCGAACGCCAAGCGCAGCCGCAGCCGCTCGGCGCCTCTCGAGCTCGTGCGCAACCGGATCGAACGCAGGTGGCCGGGAGCGGCCGGCGCAGGGATCGCCGCGCTGCGGCCGGGGAGTAGGTTCGCGCTTCCCGAGTCGATCCGCGCCCCAGGCGCCTGGGCGGAATCGGGCCAGGGATCGCTTCCCGCCCGAGCCAGGATCGCCCGCCATGCCGCGAGATTGTCGTTTCCGGTGTAGGTCGAGATCGCCCCCGCCTGGGCCAGGCGATGGAACGTGACTTGGAACCAGAGCCGTTCGTGCTCCGCGCCGATCAGCGAGATTTTGCAGCCTTTTCGGTAGGGAATCGGCAGGTAGACCACGTTGCCGCCGCTCGATTCTTCGCGGTCGAAGGCTAAAGGCGCCGTAAATCCGGGGGTCGAGCCGTCGAAGAGGGCCGGCAGCGGCAGATCGATGCGCGGGCTGGCTTCGCCGTCCACCCGCACGAGCAGGCGGATCGCCGGATCGAGCGGCGTTGAAACCCCCGACCCTTGGGTCATCCAGATGCGGACGATCGCCCCGGCGCCCGCCTCTTCGAAGATCACCGCCTCGCCGTTTTCGATCCGCAGGAAGCGGGGATCGCCGTCCGACGTCCGATCGAAGCGGCAGCCGCTCTGGCAGTGGCTGCTGCGCAAGAGGACCTGATCGCCCGGCGGCAGCCGGGGTAGCTCGCGCGGATCGAGCCAGGATTCCCAGGGGGGTATGGGCCGGGGCGGGGTCGCCCCGAAAGCCAAAACGGGGGCCAAGGCGGCCCCCGCGAAAGCGAGCAGCGAACCGAAAATGCGAGGGAGGGCAATGCCGCGTGCGGTCCCCCTCGCCATGGTCGGCTACTTGTTGCTGTGGGTGATGGTGATGGACGTCTTCCCGCCCTGGGCGCCGACCAGCACGGTCACCTCGCCCTTGTCGCCGCCGTTTTTCGTGGTGATCGTGCCGCCCGCCGTCTGGTTGTTCACCTGGTAGGCGTTCTTTTCGACCGTGAAGCCGGCGTCCTTGAGCTTCCCTTCGTAGAACGCGAGCGCCTGATCGGCCGAGTCGGTCGACTCAAGCATCGTCACCGCGCCGCTGTCCGCTCCCGTGGAGGAGAACGAACTCTGCGCCGTGGCGCCCGGGTACATGGGCAGCCAATCCGGCAGATTCGACGTGCCGACTCCTCCCGCCATCGTGGTCGTCTGGCCCTTCTCATCGGTCACCTGGACCTTGCCGTCGCCGATGTTGACCTTCGAGCCGTCCGAGCCTTCCATCGAGAACTTGCCGTTCTTGATGTCCTCGAAGTTGAGGGTCATCTCTTTGCCGGTCTTCTTGTCGCGGACGACGACGGTCTTGTTCGCGTCGTCGGAGCTCACCAACTCGACGTCAGGATTCATCGTGATCGCCATCTTGACCGCGGCGAGCTCGGGGTTGTTCTTGAAGTCTTCGGCCATGCCGCCGAACTTCTGTTTCGCCTTGTAGGCGAGGAAGCCACAAGTTCCGGCGAACAGGAGGAGAACCGCGAGACAGCCGACGCCCACCCAAACCCAGGGCGAGGTCTTCTTCGGTCCGACCGGCGGTTGCGGGGTGTACGGATTCTGCGGGGGCGGAGGCGGCGGCGAGGCGACGGTCATGATTTCGAGCCCTCGGGTCAAGGTTCGTGAATACGCGGTGGGTTACCCATGAACGATAGCATGGTGGCTATCTGAGGTTCGGTTGGCTCCGGCGTGCCCGAACCCCCCGCCAGGCCCTCACCCCCTGCCCCCCTCTCCCACCCGCACTCCCGCCCACCCGGGAGAGGGGGAACTTAAATCGGGTCGCTATCCTGATTGCTTGGAAAAAGTTGCCACCCCCTTCGCAGCTTCTCTAGAGAGCGCCGGTATAGCATTCTGCCGTGGCGTTTCCTCGCTCTCTCGGCCGTCTTCGCCCGGTGCTTTGCCCTGAGGACCAGGGTGCGTGGGTTCGCCGGTTGCGAGCGGAACAAACGGAGGCCGAGGCGGCGCTTTGGCAGTTGCTGCGGAATCGCAAGTTGATCGGCGAAAAGTTCCGGCGTCAGGTGCCGATCAGCCGGTACGTCGTCGACTTTTATTGCCACGAACGGAAGCTGGTCGTCGAGCTGGATGGGGCGATCCACGAGAATCCTGACCAACAGCTCCACGACCAGAACCGCGACACCTTCCTCCACTCGCTCGGGTTGAGAATTCTCCGCTTCTCCAACGAAGAAGCCCTCGGCACCACCCAGGCCGTCTTGGATCAAATCCTAAAAGCACTGATAGGCCGCTGACTCGCCCCTCACCCCGTCCCCTCTCTCGCCGAACAAACGAGAAGTGAGGGGATCTCGGGTTCCCCCTCTCCCGGGCGGGCGGGAGTGCGGGTGGGAGAGGGGGTCAGGGGGTGAGGGGCTTGAGTGAAGAGCCTTCGAGAAACCCGCTTCCCCGCGCTATGCTTTCCGGCCGCATGAGCGACCGACCTTGGGCTCCGGCCTCCCAGCAACTTCGGGCGAGCGCCCCCTACCGGGCGCTGGTCCAGCGATTGGGCGATGTCGTGCGCCTGCCGGCCCCCGCCGCGGCGTGGGTGGGCGAGCTGCTTTCGGAGGATCTCGGCCGGCCGCTTCTGGTGGTCGTGCCGCGCGAGGCGGACGCGCTCGCCTGGTTGGAGGCGGTGCAACTGTTCGGACAGGGCCGGGCGGTGTACTTCCCCGCGCCATCCCTCACCCCCTATCAAGAGACCGAGATCTCACTGCTGGTCCGGGCCCAGGAGTCGGTGGCGCTCGACCGGATCGTTTCGGGGTCCGCGCGGACGGTGGTCGCAACCCCGCGCGCTCTCTTCCGGCGGCTGCCGGCCCGCGCCGATTTTTCCGCCTCGGCGCTCGATGTCAAGCCGGGCGACGACCTGCCGATCGATGAGCTGGTGCGGCACCTGGACCGCTTCGGCTACCACCGGACCGACCTGGTCTATGAGATCGGCGAGTACGCGGTGCGCGGCGGGTTGGTCGATTTCTTCCCGCCGGGCGAGGACGCGCCGATCCGGCTCGACCTGTTCGGCGACACGATCGAGGCGATCCGCTGGTTCGACGCCCAGAGCCAACGCTCGGAAGACACGCTCGACTCCATCCGTATCCTGCCGCTGCTCCTGTTTCCGGGAGGGCCGGAGGCGGCCGGCAAATTGGCCGATCTGCTCGGGTCGTTGGGCGGCACCGATCTCGGTCCCGAGGCGGCCGAACGGCTGGCCGCGTTGCGGCAGTCGGGCGGGTTTCCCGGCTGGGAGAATTACCTGCCTTTGCTGGGCGCACGCACTGCAACGCTTGCCGACACCTTGGCGTCTCCCGAGCGCTCCTCGCCGCGCCCGTTGATCCTGGCGGTCGATCCCCCGGCTCTTGCGGCCGAGGTGGAGCACCACGCCGGGCGGCTCGCCGCGGACTGGAGCGCCCGACGCGACCATCGTCGGCTGGCGATCTCGCCGGAAGACCTGGAATGGCCGGCCGAGGCGGTCGAAGCCCAGCTATCGGGTGCCGAAGTGCGGGTGGGCGACCTGGTGCTGTCGGAGGTCCGCGACGGCATGAGAGTGGAAGCGATCGATTTCGCCGCTTCCACCACCGATCTCTTCCACGGCCAGCTGCCGCGCTTTCCGCAGGAGGTGGCGACCGCCCGCTCGCGCGGCGAGCGCTGCGTGATCGTCGCTCCGCCCGCCCACCACGCGCGGATGGAGGATCTCCTCGCCGGGCGCGAGATCGAGATCGGGAGGGCCGGTGTGGAGCTGGTTGCCGGCGAGCTGTCGCGCGGCTTCCGCCTGCCGGCGGCCGGCGTGGCGCTGTATGGCGAGCAGCAGATCCTCCCGCAGGCGAAGCTCCAGCGGCGGACTTCGAAATCGCGCTTTGGGCCGTTCCTCTCCGGCTTGCGCGATTTGAAGGTGGGCGACTACGTGGTTCATTCCGACCACGGGATCGGCCGGTTCATCGCCCTGCGCTCGGTGCGCGGCGGAGTCGAGGACCAGGCGCATCTGCCGCCCGCGCTGCGCGACATGAGCACGCCCGCGGCGGCGATCGAGTCCGAAGTCATGGAGATCGAGTACACGAGCGGCCGGCGCCTGCTGCTGCCGCTCTCGCGCCTCGATCAGGTGCAGAAATACAGCGGCATCGAAGGGGTGGCGCCACGCCTCGACCAGCTCGGCGGCACGTCTTGGAACAAGGCGAAGAGCAAGGTCAAGTCGAGCCTGCGCGATATGGCGGACGAGCTGCTCAAGCTCTACGCCGAGCGCCAGCTCGCCAAGGCTCCGGCGATGGGCGGCGAGGAAGATTCCGATTGGGTGCGCCAGTTCGCCGCGGCGTTTGCCTATGAAGAGACCGCCGACCAGCACGAGGCGATCGGCGCGATCCGCCAGGATCTTCGCAGCGAACGGCCGATGGACCGGCTGCTGTGCGGCGACGTCGGCTATGGCAAGACGGAGGTCGCCATGCGCGCGGCGTTTCAAGCGGTGGACGCCGGTTTCCAGGTGGCGGTGCTCGCTCCCACCACCATCCTCGCCGACCAGCATCTGGAAACCTTCCGCAAGCGCTTCGCCGGCTTCCCCGTCGGGATCGAGATGATCTCCCGCTTCCGCTCGGGGCCGGAAACGAAAATCCTCCAGAAACGCCTGAAGGAGGGAACCGTCGACATCTTGATCGGCACCCACCGGCTGCTGTCGAAGGACATCGAGATGCCGAAGCTGGGCCTGATGATCGTCGACGAGGAACAGCGCTTCGGGGTGGCGCAGAAGGAACGCTTGAAACAGGCGAAGAAGAACGTCCACGTGCTCGCCATGTCGGCCACTCCGGTGCCACGGACGCTCCAGCTGTCGCTCGCCGGGGTGCGCGACCTGTCGGTGATCGAGACGCCGCCCAAAGACCGGATGGCGGTCGAGACCGCGATCCTGCCGTTCAATCCGGAGGTGATCCGCGAGGCGATCGAGCATGAGATCGAGCGCGGCGGCCAGGTGTATTACGTCTACAACCGGGTCGAGACGATTGAAAAAATGCTCACCTATCTGCGCGATCTGGTGCCCGGGGTGCGGGTGACGGTCGGCCACGGTCAGCTCGAAGAGGCGGAGCTGTCCAAGCGCATGCATGCCTTCACCGAAGGTAAGTTCGATGTGCTGCTCGCGACGACGATCATCGAAAACGGCATCGACATTCCGAACGTCAACACGATGATCGTCCATCGCGCCGAACGCTTCGGCCTGGCCCAGCTCTACCAGCTTAGGGGGCGGGTCGGGCGGAGCAACCAGCTCGCCTACTGCTACCTGTTGGTGCCGTCGGACCGTATCCTGTCTGAGTCGGCGCGGAAACGCCTCGCGGCGATTCGGGAATTCACCGACCTGGGCGCCGGGTTCCGAATCGCGGCGCGCGACCTCGAAATCCGCGGTGCCGGCAATCTTCTCGGCTCCGAGCAAAGCGGGCAGATCGCCGCGGTGGGCATTGAAACCTACTTGAAACTGCTCGAAGAGGCCGTCCGCGAGCTGCGCGGCGAGGCGGTCGAAGAGGCGCCTTCGGCGCAGATCGACCTGCCGGTCGCGATGTCGATCCCGGAAGGGTACGTGGCCGACGCGAACCTGCGCATGGAGATCTACCGCAAAATCGCCGCCGCCGAACAGTCGCGCGAAGAGATCCTCGCCGAGCTGGCCGATCGCTTCGGTCCGCCGCCCGCCGCGGTGCTGACCCTGGTCGAGGTCGCGGCGCTCAAGCGGGCGGCCGAAGCGCTGCGGGTCCAGTCGATCGCCAGCCGCGGCCGCGAGCTGACCATCCGCCTGCGCCGCGATGCCCGGGTGGACGTCGCCCGGCTGATCGACCTGGTGTCGACTTTGCAGGGCGCGAGCTTCAGTCCAACCGGCGTCCTGACCCTCCCGGTCAGCTCCGGAGCGGACGCCCTGGCGACCGCGACCGCGACGCTCGAGAGCCTCGCCCACTGAAACGGCCTTCTTTTAGACCCCCAACCTCCACCCCGCCCAATGACACGCGCCTCGTCGTCGACCCTCGTCCTGGCCGTCTGCCTCGGCCTGCTGGAGCTTTCGGCCTGCCGGCGCCCGCTCCCGCCCGCTCCAGATGCCGTAGCGCGGATCGACCGGGAGGAGCTTCGCTATCCACAGTTCCGGGGCTACGTGTCGGAAGTCGTGGGCGAATCCGCCGGGCTGCTCGCGAGCGACGTGCTGTCCGCCCTGTTCGATCAGTTCCTCGACGAGCGGCTGCTCGAACACCTGGCGACCGAACGCAAGCTCGCTCCCGCAGAGCCCGATCCGGCGCCCTCGACGGCGGAATCGGCCGGAAGCCGCGGGCGCCGCGGGATCGACGCCCTGCTCGCCGCCGAGGTCGCCGAACCGACCGATGCGGAGGTGGCCACCTACTACCGGGATCACGGGGCCGAGTTCGCGCGGCCCGAGAGGGTACGGCTGCGTCAGGTGCTGGTCGAGCGGCGGAGCGAAGCGGAGCGCGCGCTGGGCGATCTCTCCGCCGGAGCCGACTTCGCGCAAATCGCCCGCAAGTACTCGCGCGATCCGAGCGCCGAGCGCGGCGGCGACCAGGGCGAGCTGGCAGCGAGCGATCTGCCCGCCTCGTTCGCCGAGGTGATTTTCCGCCTCCAGCCGGGAGAGGTGAGCCCGGTGGTATCGGCCGATTACGGGTTTCACATCTTCCAGGTCACCGAGCATTTTCCGGCCGAGACGATTCCCCTAGAACGCGCCCAGCCGGAGATTCGCCGTCGCCTGCGGCGCGAGCTGGCGGATTCGGTGGTCGGTAAGCTGGTGGGCGAGGCCCGGCATCGCTACAATGTCGAGATCTATGCGCGCAATCTCCCGTTCGAATACCGAGGCGTCTACCGTGACCCCAAAACCGCCAGCCGATGACTTGAAGCTGCGTTCCCTCCCGAAGCGCGTCGCGTCGGGCGCCGTTCTGATGCTCCTCGGGCTTGCCGCCGCGCGGCCGGTCGCCGCCGAGGTGGTCGGCAAGATCGTCCTGCGGATCAACGACCGCATCGCGACGCAGCACGATTACGACATCGCGCGCGAGGACCTGCGCCACGATATCGCCCGCAAGAACCTCGATCCGCAGGAGCGCGATCAGGCGCTTGCGAGCGCGGGCGAAGTGGTGTTCAAAAACCTCTACGAGGATCTGCTGCTCCAATCGCGCGCCGACCAGCTGAATATCTCGGCCACCGAGCCGGAAGTCGACGCCGCCGTGCAACAAATGCGAGAGAGTTTCAACATCACCTCGGACGAGCAGTTCCGGGGGGCGCTCGCCCAGAGCGGCATGACCGAGAAAGACCTGCGTGAAAACCTGCGGAAGAACCTGCGGGTCCGCGAGCTGATCGGCCGCGAAGTCCAAGGCAAGATCAAGCTGGAAGAAGACGATCTGCGGCGCTACTACCAGAAGAACGTCGACCTCTTCCGCGTGCCCGAGCAGGTTCACCTGCGCGAGGCCGTCATCCTGTCCGAGAAGACGTCGAGCGCTACCGAACGCGCGAAGGTCGCGAGCCAGATCCGCGCATCGGTCGCCGCGGGCCAGTCCTTGACCGACGCCGCGAAACCGTTCGAGGACCAGGGGCTCGGCAGCGCCGTCGTCGATCTCGGCTGGCTGGCGCAGAGCGATCTCGATCCCGGGATCGTGCAGGCCGCTTGGAGCCTCGCGCCCGGCGCGTCGAGCGAGCCCACCGAAGGACGCGGCGGCACCCACCTGCTGCAAATGGTGGAGCGGCGCCCCTCCTATGTCCGCCCGTTCCCCGAGGTTCAGGCCGAGATCGAAGCCCGCGAGCGCAATCGGCTGTTCAAGGATCGCTTCGCGCAGTACGAGCAGGAGCTGGAGAAAGACTCGCTGATCGTCGCCCGGCCGCCGGCCGAGGCCGCCGAATATCGGCAGTTGATCGGAGTGCCGCCCGAAGATCCGCTGGAAGCCGCGGATGCCCCGGCCCGCGTTCCGGCGGCTGCCGCCCCGACCCCTGAGAGCCCGGCCAGCCCGACCAGCCCGTTGGCGCCTCCCGTCCCCGAGGCGACGCCACCGCCTGCGCCCCAAGCCCCGGAAAGCCCGCCCGGCCGATAGCGGACAGGCCGGCGCCATGACCCCGGAAGAGTTTCGCCGCTACGGCCACGAGCTGGTCGATTGGCTCGCCGACTATCGCGCGGGTTTGAGCGATCGCCCGGTGATGGCGCAAAGCGCTCCGGGCGAGATCAAAGCGGCCCTACCCGCCGCTCCGCCGGAAACGGCAGAGCCGTTCGCGGACATCTTCAAAGACGTCGATCGCCTGCTGGTGCCCGGCCTGTCGCTTTGGCAGCACCCTGCCTTCTACGGCTATTTTCCCTCGAACGCCTCGCTCGCGAGCGTGCTCGGCGATCTACTGAGCACGGGCCTTGGCGTGCTCGGCCTGTCGTGGCAGTCGAGCCCCGCGCTCACCGAGCTCGAAGAGGTGACGACCGATTGGATGCGCCAGGCGGTCGGTCTTTCCGATGCCTGGAGCGGCGTGATCCAAGACACGGCCTCCACCAGCACGCTGCTCGCGCTGCTCTGCGCCCGCGAGCGCACGACGGATTTCTCTCTCGTGCGGGGGGGGCTCCAAGCCGAACCGAAGGCGCTACGGGTCTACGTCTCGGAGCACAGCCATAGCTCAGTCGAAAAAGCCGCCCTGCTCGCCGGATTCGGCCGCGACAACGTCCGCCCGGTGGCGACCGACGAGAATTTCGCGCTGCGGCCCGAAGCGCTGGCCGCGGCAATCCAAGCCGATCTCGCCGCGGGCCAAGTGCCCTGCGCAATCGTCGCGACGGTCGGCACCACGACCACCACAGCGTTCGATCCCCTGGCCGAAATCGCCGAGATCGCCAAGACGCACGGCCTCTGGCTCCACGTCGACGCGGCGATGGCCGGTTCGGCGATGATCCTGCCGGAATGCCGCCCGATGTGGAACGGCATCGAGGGAGCGGATTCGCTGGTCTGGAACGCCCACAAATGGCTCGGCGTCGCCTTCGACTGCTCGCTCTACTACGTGCGCGACCCCGACCATCTGATCCGCGTGATGTCCACCCGGCCCAGCTACCTCCGCTCAACAGTGGACGACCAGGTGAAAAACCTCCGCGACTGGGGCCTCCCCCTAGGCCGCCGTTTCCGCGCCTTGAAGCTCTGGTTCCTGATCCGCGAACAGGGCCTCGAAAAGCTCCGCACCCGCCTCCGCCGCGACCTGGAAAACGCCCAATGGCTGGCCGGACAGGCGAGCGTTACCCCCCACTGGCGCGTCCTCGCCCCCGTGCCGCTCCAAACCGTCTGCCTCCGCCACGAGCCCCCGGGTCTAGAAGGAGAAGACCTCGACCGCCACACCCTCGCTTGGGCGGAAAAAGCCAACGCCTCGGGAAAGACTTACCTGACGCCCGCGGTGCTCGAAGGGCGCTGGATGGTGCGCGTCTCGATCGGTGCAGAAGCGACCGAGCGGGAACATGTGGCGGGGCTTTGGGAGCTGTTGAAGGAGCTGGTGGCATAGACCGGCGCGAACTCGCCGCCCCCTCGGTCCAACATCACCTAGCCGCGCTCCGGATGATCTTCGATGTGCTCGCCGCCGGGGCGACGTGCCAATCCCGGGGTGAAAAAGCTCACGGGTTCGGCGATTGCCGCTGTCTACGCGCAGTTGATTGACAAGCTTCGGCGCTTGACTTAAATTTTGATTGTCGATTACTCTTCCACCATCGTCGGAGAAAGGTGAGCTGAGTGTCAAAAATACTGCTGCGATGGCTTGTCGTGTGCCATGGCGGAGTGGGAGGTTGCCCCGCGGACTGCTTCAGCTGCGGCGGCGGTGGCCGGCCTGCGATTTGAGGGCGAGGAGCCTCGATGGCGTTCTTCCCCCTTCTTCTCGCCGCTTTCCTTTCCGTCGCCGACACGGCCTGCTTCGATTTCAAGTTGGAGGCACGGTCGGGCTTCGAGATCGAGTCTCCGGACAGTTTGGCGGGTGAGCTTCGGCTCCGAGTGCCGTCTTCGAAAGAAGATCTCGCACCCGTCGCGATCGCTGGCGGCAAGGCGCGGGCTTGTGGGCCGGCGGGTACCGAGATCGAGGCGTCGGCCTCGGTGCCCGGGTATTGGATTCGCCGCGAGACCGTGACCTTTGGCCCGGCGAATTCGCGCGGCGAGGCCAAGCTCACCCTTTGGCCGCTCGGCCATTTAGTTGGCGAACTGAAGCGCCCCGATTCGAAAACTCCGGCACCGCGCGAAATCCTCGTCACCACGCTGCCGCCACGCGGCGCGCCGCGGGATCGAGAGCCCCCTAAAGGGCAAATCTCCTGCCCTGTCGATCCACGCGGCCGATTCCGTTGCGATCTGCCCGCGGCGACCTACGATCTGAGCTTTTCGCTCTCGCCTTACGCCCCGATCTATCGCTGGCAAGCCCAAGTGCCCGCGGGCCGGGATCTCGACCTGGGACCGCTCGCCCTGCGCCGGGGCGCCTCGGTCACGGGATGGGTGACGAACGACGACGGTTTGCCGATCGATCCGCGCCACTGCCGGGTCTACCTCCGTCCTCTCGAAGCCGCGGGCCGGCTGGATCCCCGCGTCGTCGACCAGCTTAAAGAATCTGTGATTGAAGGAGACGTCGGCGCGGACGGTTTCTTCCAGCTCTTCGGAGTGCGCCCGGGAGTCTACGAGATCCAGGCCGAACTGCCGCCGTACGCTCCGGCGCGCCGCTCTCCCCTGGAGGTGGTGGAAGGGGCCGAATCGGCGCTGCGGGAGCCCCTACGATTGACGCGCAAGTCGGAACTGGCGCTCAAGATCGAGCCTCCCCAGGATTGGTTGGGCCGGCCCTGGCGGGTGCAGGCGACACCGTGGATTCAGAAAGGCGTACGCGGCGACCTGGAGAACGCTTGGGACGGGGGAACGGATGCGGAAGGGATCGCGCGGCTGCCGAACCAGGCCGCGGGCCAATACCACGTCGTGGTCTTCGACTCCCGCGGAACGCGGTTTCTCGACGACGAATCGGTCGTCCTCGAAGGTTCTCCCGCCGTCTCGACGCTCGACATTCGGTGGGTAGATCTCGAAGGGACGGTTCGCTTGGGCAAGGAGCCGCTCGAAGCGGACCTCCGCTTCGGCTGGTCGCTCTCCGACTCTCCTCGGTTCCACTCGGACGCAGAAGGGAAATTTCAGGGAGTCCTGCCGAAAGACGGCCCTTGGAGCATCGAAATTCAAAGCTCTGACGGCGAATTCACGTCCCAGGTAGCGACCGAAGTCGAGGCCGACCGGGACGGCAAGGCGAGCGTCTCGATCGATCTGCCGGATACCCGCCTTTTCGGCCGCGTCCTCTTGCCCGAAGGGGCGCCTGCCGCCGAGGCCTGGGTGATGCTACAGGCGGGCGAGGTCGGAATGACCCTCCGAGCCGATGCCCTAGGGCGGTTCAACTTTCGCGGCCTCCCCCCGGGCTCGGCCTTTCTCTGGGCGGAGCGGCAACAGCCGTCCGGCGCCACCTTGAAGGCTCATACCGACGCGCTGCCGCTGGTCGCCGATTCCTCGTTCGGCCCGGTCGAGATGCGCCTCGCGCCGACCCGTACACTCCGGGGTCGGGTGATTTCGCCGCTCGGAGCGGTTGCCTCGGCGAGCCTGGAGATTGATTCGGGAGTTGGATTGCCGATCCGTTCCCGAGCCCGGACGGATCTTTCCGGCCAGTTTTCGACCGACATCCCCGCTGAGGCGACCCAGGCCCGGATCATCGTCCTGGCCCCCGGGCGAGCCCTGCAGGCGTTCGTCGTCCCGGTCGATGCCGAGCCGACGCTGAACCTTTCCGCGGAGGCCGGCGAGGTCGAGGTCGAGGCGCCCTGGGTGCCCGATGCCAAAGGCAACGAGCGGGGAATGTGGATCGCGGTCCAGAACGGAATCCTCTTGCCGACGACGGTTCTCTGGCAGTGGGTGGACCTGCAAAACGGCGACCGCACCACCCTGGGCCGCGAGGGCAAGGTCAAGATCGGCCAACTGGCTCCGGCGGCCTACCAGTTCTGCAACCTCACCATGACCGATTTGATCTCTTTCCAGTTGACGGGGGTGCTGCCTCCGGGTGCCGTCTGCGCGGGAGGAGACCTCGCAGCCGGTGGGACGTTGCGTCTCAAGGTACCCGAACCCAAGCGGTCGGGGGAGTGAAACCGGCCTGCTCTTGAGCAGGAATCACGCCGTCACTCGGAGGTTCAGAGTCGCGGTGCCGCTTGCCCTCCCCCGGCCGCTCGCGCTAGCCTGCCGGTTCGAAACATGCGGATCTTCTCTGCTGGGACGGCGATCGTGGCTGCGGGCCTTTTGCTCGCGGGCTGCCGCTTGGCCGGGGCGCCTCCGGCCGAGGCGGGCAAGGTCCATGTGGGCATCGTGTTCGACAGCGGGGGCAAGGACGACCGCTCGTTCAACGCCGCGGCTTGGGCTGGGGTCCAGCGGGCGGCGAAGGACTTTCCGATCGTCCTGCGCGACGCCGAGCCGGGTGACCCGACCTCGCTCGAACCGGCGATGCGCGCTTTCGCCGAGCGCAACTACGACCTGATCATCGGCATCGGTTTCGCGCAGATGCCGATCGTCGAGGCGGTCGCCAAGGACTATCCCCACCTCCAATTCGCGATCGTCGACGGCGTGCTCGATCTGCCGAACGTCGCGTCGCTGGTCTTTAAAGAGCACGAGGGCTCCTACCTGGTGGGCATGATCGCAGGCCGGAAGAGTAAGACCGGCGTGCTCGGCTTCGTCGGCGGCATGGACATCCCGCTGATCCACCGCTTCGCCACGGGGTATGAAGAAGGTGCGCGCTCGGTGCGGCCGGACGTTCGGGTGATCCCCAACTACGTGGGCGTCACCGAATCGGCCTGGAACAATCCCGGCAAAGGCAGGGAGCTGGCCGAGGCGCAGATCGGTAAAGGGGCGGACGTGATCTTCGCCGCGGCCGGCAACTCGGGCCTCGGCGTGTTCGACGCGGTCGAGCAGCGCGACAAGTTCATCATCGGCGTCGATTCGAACCAGAACTGGGTGAAGCCCGGCCACGTCCTCACCAGCATGGTGAAGCGCATCGACAACGCGGTCTACCAGATCATCCAAGACCGGGTTCAGGGCAAATTCAAAGGCGGCATCCACGTCTACGGCCTGGACAACGGCGGCATCGGCTACGCAATGGACCAGTACAACGCCGGGCTGATCCCCGCCTCGGTGATCGCCGAGGTCGAAGCCGCGAAGGCGAAGATCATCCACGGCGAGATCAAAGTCACCGACGCGATGGCGAACTAGACCTACCTGACTCCCTCCCTCCAAAGACGAGAAACCGCGACCCCGTGCTCGAGCTGCGCAAAATCACCAAGCGATTCGGTCGGGTGACCGCGAACGACGAGGTTTCGATCGTCGTCCGCCCGGGGACGATCCACGCCGTGGTGGGCGAAAACGGTGCGGGCAAGTCGACCGCCATGCGCATCGCCTACGGCTTCTATCAACCGGACGGCGGCGAAATCTTGATCGATGGCACGTCCCGGAAGCTCGCAAGCCCGAAGGACGCGATCGCGCTCGGCGTCGGCATGGTGCACCAGCACTTCATGCTGGTCGAGCCGATGACCGTGGCGGAAAACGTCGCCCTCGGCGCCGAGCCTCTCTCGCCCGGTTTCGGCGGCGGGCTCGGATTGGGCCTCGACTGGCGGCGGGCGGAAACCGAGATCGAGCGCCTCGCCGCGGAGGTCGGCCTGCACGTCGATCCGCGCGCGAAGATCGCGGACCTTTCGGTCGGCGAGCAGCAGCGGGTGGAGTTGCTCAAGGCGCTCTATCGGAAGGCGCGCCTGTTGATTCTCGACGAGCCGACCGCGGTGCTCGCACCGCAGGACACGGCGGAGCTGTTCCGCACACTCTCCCGCATGCGCGAGCAGGGCAAGACCGTCGTCCTAATCACCCACAAGCTCGCCGAGGTTTTGGAGATCTCGGACGAGGTGACCGTGATGCGCGACGGCCGTGTGGTCGGCCAGGTGAAGACGGCCGAAACCTCCGCGCCCGAGCTGGCGCGCATGATGGTCGGCCGCGACGTGCTGCTGCGGGTGGAGAAAGGCGCGCGCGCGGTCCAGGCTTCGAAGGCGCCGGTGCTTAGGGTTCGCGATCTGGTCGTCCGCCGGCCGGCCGCGGAGCGCTCGGCCGAGCGGCTCTCCGGCGTTTCGTTCGAAGTCCACGCGGGCGAGATCGTCGGCGTCGCGGGGGTCGAAGGCAACGGCCAGACCGAGCTGATCGAGGCGCTGGCCGGTTTGATCGCGCCGGGCCTGGTCGGCGGATCGATCGACCTCGACGGCGAGGATTTGACCTCTCTTTCAGCCTACGCGCGGCGCGCTCTCGGCCTGGCGCACATTCCCGAGGACCGCCACCGGCGCGGCCTGGTGCTCGATTTCGACTTGGCCGAAAACGCCATTCTCGGCGTCCAGGATCGGCCTCCCGTCGTCTCGCGGGTGGGGGCGACCTGGATGGACCTGGCGGCGATCCGCACCACCACTGAAAACCTGCTCGCCGAATTCGACGTCCGGCCGGCGAATCCCGACCTGCCGGCGCGCGCCCTCTCGGGCGGCAACCAGCAGAAGCTGGTGGTCGGCCGCGAGATGGGCCAACGGCCGAAGCTGCTGCTGGTCTCACAGCCGACGCGCGGGGTGGACATCGGGGCGATCGAGTTCATCCACCGCCAGCTCCTGGCGCTGCGCGACCGGGGGGTGGCGATCCTCCTGGTCTCGGCCGAGCTGGAAGAGGTGACCGCACTTTCCGACCGGCTGCTTGTGCTCCACTCGGGCAAGATCGCCGCCGAGGTCGATCCCGCGACCGCCACGGCTGCCGAGATCGGACTTTTGATGACCGGCGGCGCCCCGCGCACGCCGGTTTTGGCCGAGACGGCGGAAGGGGTAGCAACGGCATGAGCGGACCGAGCCGGCTGACTCAGCGCTTGGCGAGCCTTCCCGGCTGGGCGCCGCCGATCCTCGCCGTGCTCGCCGCCTTCGCGGTCGGCGGCGTGATCGTCGCCCTCGTGGGCGACTCCCCCGTCCAGACCTTCACCCTGCTGATCGGCAGTGCGCTCACCTGGCCGGACGGCATCGGCTACACCCTGTTTTATGCCACGCCGCTGATCTTCACCGGGCTCGCCGTGGCGGTCGCGATGCGCGCCGGCCTGCTCAACATCGGCGCCGAAGGGCAGCTCACACTCGCGGCGTTCGCCGCCGCCTGGGCCGGCATCACCTTCTCGGGCGCGCCCGCGTTTCTGCTGATTCCGATCTGCATCGTCGCCGCGGTCCTGGCCGGCGCGTTCTGGGGCGCGGTGCCGGGGGTGCTCAAGGCGAAGTTCGGCGCGCACGAAGTGATCACCACGATCATGCTCAACTTCGTGGCCGCCGCAATCGCCAGCTACTTCACCGAGTACCACTACAAGAAGCCGGGCGACGCGCTGCTCCAGACCGTGCCGATCGCCGACGCGGCGCACATTCCACGCTTCGGCCGGTTCATCCCCAACTTCCCCGAGCGCATCCCGCTCTCCGTGGCGTTCCTGCTCGCGCTCGCGATGTGCGTCGCGGTCGCCATCTTCTTGAAGCGCACCCGCTGGGGCTACGAGATCCGCGCCACGGGCGCCAACCCCGACGCGGCGGAATACGGCGGCATTTCGACCCCGAAGCAGATCGTCCTCGCGATGGCGCTCTCGGGCGGCCTGGCCGGGCTGGTCGCGGTGTCCGAGGTGCTTGGCTATCGCTACCGCTACTACGACGGCTTTTCGGCCGGCTACGGCTTTACCGGCATCGCGGTCGCCCTGCTCGGCCGCAACCGGCCGCTCGGCGTACTGCTCGCGGCGCTCCTGTTCGGCGCGCTGTTGCGCGGCGGTTTGTTCGTCGACATCTTCACGGAGAAGGTCTCCAAAGACCTGATCTTCGTGCTCCAGGCGCTGATCATCCTGTTCGTCGCGATCGGCGCCCGCGACCGCACGACCGCGGGGGGCCGGCGCTGATGAGAGAGATGTTCCAGATCGGCCTGCTCCTGTCGGCGATCCGGCTCGCCACGCCGCTGCTGCTCGCCGCGCTCGGAGGACTGCTGTCGGAGCGTTCGGGCGTGATCAACATCGCGCTCGAAGGGTTGATGCTCGCCGGCTCGTTCACCGCCGCGGTGGTCACCCATTTCTCCGGCAACCCCTGGCTCGGCCTGCTCGCGGGCATCTGCGCGGGGGGAGCCGTCGCCTACATTCACGCCGTCGCCTGCATTCGCTACGGCGCCGATCAGGTGGTGAGCGGTACGGCGATCAACATTCTGTTCCTCGGCGTGCCCGCGCTCCTTTCGGGCGCGATGTTCGCCTCGACCGGCGCCACGCCGCAGATCCCGCGGGCAAACCTGCTGCCGATCGCGCCGATCGTGATCGCCTTCGCCCTGGTGCCGATCCTCACGCTGGTGCTCGCCCGCACCCGCTTCGGCCTGCGCCTCCGCGCCGTGGGCGAAAACCCCGCGGCGGCCGACGCGGCAGGCATATCGGTCACGCGCATCCGCACCCTCGCGGTGGTCCTTTCCGGAGCGCTCGCCGCGATCGGCGGAGCCTACCTGTCGATCGGCCAGTCGTCCCTCTTCACCCGCAACATGACCGCCGGCCGAGGATTCATCGCGCTCGCCGCCCTGATCATGGGCAAGTGGAAGCCGGTCCCCACGATGTTCGCCTGCCTCCTCTTCGGCCTGGCGGAAGCGATTTCGATCCAGATGCAGGGAGTGACCGAGATCCCCGTCCAATTCATCCAGATCGTCCCCTACGTGCTCACCCTCGTGGTCCTCGCCGGCTTCATCGGAAGGTCCAAGCCGCCGAAGGCGCTTGGGGTGCCGTACCAGAAGGAGCGGTAGGGGAGACCATGGTGGTTGGGAGTATGATTCTCGAATGAACGAGAGGCTCCTTGCCGAAGTGGTCCGGCTCCCCGTTGATGAGCGCATCGAGTTCGCCGGAGCGATCTGGGATTCGATCTCTCCTACGGAGGATCTCCCGCTGACCGATGTTCAGTGCCACGAACTCGACCGGCGTCTCGCTGACCTGGAACGCAACCCAGGGGCGTCGATCCCCTGGGAAGAAGTCCGAGCACGCCTCCAAAAGGCCCTTTGAGTTTGGACGTTCTCGTTCGGCCTTTGGCCGAAGAAGACCTTGCCTCTGCACAGGGCTGGTACGAGCGCCAACGTCCGGGCCTGGGCGCAGAGTTCCAGATGGCTGTTGGTCGCTGCATCTCACAGGTCAGGCAAAATCCTCAGATCTTCCCGATCGTGCGCAAGACCGTTCGCCGAGCCCGCATAGGGAAGTTCGCCTACTGGCTTCTCTTCGTCCCGCTCGACAAGCGGATCGAAATCCTGGCCTGCTTTCACGTACGCCGGGATCCTCAGGAGACTCTTCGGCGGATCTCCTGATCACAGCGACAGCCTTGGACAAGTCGGGGCTCAGGCGGGGTCGGAACTCAAGCCTCGTCAAAGTCCGAGTCCGGCCCAACGGGCCGCCCGCAACATCCTGGCATGTAAAGGCGGCGAGCTGATCTACACCTGGACCCGCCGGGCTCGGCAGGCGCGGACTTTGACGAGGCGCTGAAGGTTCGGACTCCTGGGGCTTGTGCCGGGAGCGGAGCGCCTTAAGATAGGTCCATGCGAACCAAGACGGCGGCGCTCGTGATTTCGGCGGTTGTGGCGGGGTTGGGCGGATGGCTGGGGGCTTCGGTGAAGGAGGCACCCCAAGGGGCGGCAACGACTCCGCCTGCGGAAGCGAAGGAGAAGCCGGCCGCCGTAGCGGCAGCCCCGGCCGCGACCGGTGAGGAGGAGATTCCGAACCTGGTTCCTGCGGACGCCTGGCAGCTCACCTGGGCTCGCGGCGCGGTGTTCTACGAGGTCTTCGTGCGCAGCTTCGCCGATTCGAACGGCGACGGGGTGGGCGATCTGGCCGGCTTGACCGCGAAGCTCAACTATTTGAACGATGGCGATCCGAAGAGCCTCGGCGATTTGAACGTCGATGCGCTCTGTCTGATGCCGATCTTCGAATCCCACCCGTACCATGGCTACGACGTCACCGAGTACGAGAAAATCCAGCCCGCCTACGGCACCGAGCAGGATTTCGCCAAGTTGATCGCCGCGGCGCACCAGCGCGGGATGAAGGTGATCCTGGACCTTCCCGTGGCCGACCCTCACTTCCGCAACCCGACCGTGCGCGCCGAGCTTAAGCGGAGCGCCAAGCTCTGGCTCGACCGCGGGGTCGACGGCTTCCGGCTGGACCTGATCGAAAAAGGTGGCGCCGACGCCCAGGTGGATACCCCTGAGACTCACGCCTTCCTTAAGGAGTTCTCCGCCGCCCTGCGCAAGGCGAACCCCGCGGCCCTGTTGGTCGGCGAAAATTGGACCGACGCCGAGCACATTGCCAAATACTACGGGTCGTCTGCGGCTCTCGGCGGCGGCGACGAGCTGCCGATGAACTTCAATTTCCCGCTCTCGACGGCGATCCTCGCCTCGGTCAAGGCCGGAGAACCCTCGGCGATCAACGCCGCTCTCGACTTGAAGACGAAGGTCTATCCGAAGGGCGTGCTCGACGGCACCTTCTTGACCCACCACGACATGATCCGGATTGCCACCGAGCTGACCAACGATCCGGCCCGACTGAAGCTCGCGGCGGCGATCCTGTTGACGCTGCCCGGCACGCCGTTCATCTACTACGGCGAAGAGCTGGGCCTGCAAAACGGCCCGGGCGGCCAGGACGAAGGGAAACGGACCCCCATGCCCTGGGACGCCACCCCTGGTGGCGGCTTCACCACGGCCAAGCCCTGGCACGACCCGGCCCCCGGTCGCGAGATCGCAAATGTCGCCGCAGAAACCGGCGATGCGAATTCGCTCCTCTCCACCTACCGCCTGCTGATCCGCGCCCGCCACCGCTCGAACTCCTTTCGCTACGGAACGATGGAAAAGGTGAAGCCCCCCGGCCAACCCGCCACCGTTCTGAGCTACATCCTGCGCTACGAAGGCGCGCACTCGCTCGTGGTTCACAACCTGAGCGGCCTGGAGGCAGAAGCCGGCCCGTTCTACCTCGGCCCCCGCTTCGATCCGCTCTACGTCTCCCCCGGCGTCCCCCCGCCGGCCGGAGGCAAGGCCGGAACCAAGATCAAGCTGCCGCCATATTCGAGCGGGGTCTGGAAGTTTTAAGAACGACGCCCTAATCTGATCGCCCTGTACCCGGCCCACGGCTCCCGACCGCCCGCGGCACCCTGCCGCAACTCGGCCCGGCTGGGACGCAGGTGGCACCGGCCGATGTTACGATCCGGGTTCGAATCACAACCTGGAGGCTCCATCCCCGTGCCGCCATCGACCGTCCGTCCTGCTCGACGGGGCGTCCTGCTCCTTCTTTTCGCAGCCCTTGGGCTCGTCGCGTTCGTGGCCTTTGCGGCGCCGCCCGCGAAAGCGCCTGCCAAGCCGGCTCCCTCTGCCGAAGCCGAGGATTCCTCCGAGGAATCGACCTTCTTCGCTTCGGTCGATGTCCGGGTGGTGAACGTCGAAGCCGTGGTCACCGACAAGAAAGGGCAGCCGGTTCCTGGCCTGACAGCGGCGGACTTTGAGCTGTTCGAGGACGGCAAGCCGGTCGAGATCACCCATTTCTATGGCCCGGGGGTGACGGGCGGCCCGGCTCCGGCCGATGTGGCTCCCGCTCCCGCTGGCGCGATCGAGAACGCTCCGGCTCCCTCCTCCGCTCCCGCCGAACCGGCCGCTCCGCGCACCGGGAGCCTGGACGACACGCCGGAGGGCCGCCTTCAGATCGCCGTGTTCGTCGATCACTTGAGCCTTCCGCCGTTCGCGCGCAAGCGGTTGGGCGAGTCGCTACAGAACTTTTTCGATGCGCGCAGCGGGCGGAACGACCACGTGCTGCTCGCCGGATACGACGGCGGCCTACGGCTCTCCGAAATCCCGCCGGGCGACAGCGAGGCTCTGCGCAAGGCGCTGCGCGACGAGATGGACCGTCCGGCGCGCGGGTTGGACGCCTCCGCAGCGCGGCGGCGGGTGCTCCAAGAGATCCAAGGCGCGAGCCTCCCTTCGGGCGGCTCGCAGCCGGACAGCTCGGAGATTGAGGCCAGCTCGGTCGAGTCGGGGATTCGCCTCTACGTGCAGCAGCAAAACGCCCAGGACCGGCAGACCCTCGCGGCCGTCTCCTCGGTGATCGACGCGATGTCCGGCCTGCCCGGGCGGCGGGCGGTGCTGTGGGTGGGCGGCGGCCTGTCGCTGCGCCCGGCCGACATGCTGATCGAGACGTTTCGCCGGAAGTACGAGCGCACCCCCTATCAGGACATGATGAACACGATCGAGGGGTTCCGGGACGACACGACCACCAAGGTCGAAGAGCTGACCCAGCACGCCAACGCCCAGCGGGTGACGATCTACGGCCTCGCCCTGCCCGACGGCAGCTTGGGCGTATCGGCCGAAAACCCGGGCGAAAACCTGCTGCCGACCGATCTGGGGAGAAGCGAGGAGTTCGCGCGCACGATGGGGATCCAGATCGCCGCTTCCGGCACCGGCGGTTTGGCCGCCGCGGCCAACGCCGATCCCGGCCGGTTCTTGGACCGGATCAAGAACGAGATGACCAGCGCCTATCTGTTGAGCTATTCGCCGACGCGCCCCGCGGACAAGAAGTTTCATGCGATCGACGTGCGGATGCGCGACAAGCGCTACCAGATCCGCCATCGCGAAGCGGATCGCGACCAGACCACGGACGAGCGGATGAAGGAACGGACAGCGACCGCCCTGCTGCTCAACACCCCGTCCGACGCCGGTCCGGAAGCCAACCCGCTCGACGCGCAGCTCGAAATCGAAGGCGAGCGGCCGGGCAAGGGGGACACGGTCGAGCTGGCACTGCTGGTCAAGGTGCCGATGGCGAAACTGGTGCTGCTGCCCCAGGAAAATGTCCACGAAGGGAAACTGCGCATCTTCGTCGGCGCCAAAGACGCCAAGGATCGGCTTTCCGCCATTACGACCGTCGATGCGCCGATCCGGGTGCCGAATGAGAACCTGCTCACCGCTTTGGGCCAAACCGTCGGCGTCCGCGTCACACTCGTCCTGCGGCCCGGCGTCCACCGGATCGCCGCGGGCGTTTGGGACGACCTGGGGCGCGCCGAAGCGGTGGTGCTCACCCAGTACACCCCGGCGCCGGCTTCCGCCACCGCCCCGGCCGCGGCGAAGGTCGGCGCTCCCCTCGGAGACTGATCCCGATTCGCGCGCGCGTCGTTTTTCTGATCGCCGCCGGACTTGGGCTCGCCGCAACGGTCTCTTCGGCCCAAGCGCCCCCCGCGATTCGCGTCCTGCGCACCGGGGGTCTCAGGGTCGAGACCGCGGCGCTTCTTTGGAGCGGCCAGCAGGGCGGTCCGGTGGCGCTGGCCGCGCTGGCCCTGCCGCTCCCGGGCCGCGGGCCTGCCGCCCCAGGCAAAGTGACCATCGCCGTAGTGATCGAAGCGGCCGGCACGGCGCTCTCCACGGCCGCCGCGGCCGCCGCAGACGCCGAAACCGAGCTTTCCTTCTTGCCCGTGGACGTCGCGATCTACGCGCTCGACGAGCGCGGAGCGCTCGCGGGTTCGGTGATCGAAACGGTCGAAATTCCCGACCCGATCCGCAGCCTCCTCACCCACGGCCTCCGCTTCGTGGCAGGGCTCGCGCTCCGGCCCGGCACATACAGCCTGCGCGTCCTCGTGGGCCACTCCCGCTCACGCACGTTCGGTCTGCGCACCCTACCGCTCACGGTTCCCGCCGCGGCGGAGGTGGCCCCTCTGCCCAAAACCCCGGCGAGCGGCGAGGGTTGGCTCACCGTCAACTCGCTCGACGCCCAGGCGCTCGGCCTCCCGCCCGGTCTGGGGATCGATCCGGCCGAACGCGAGAAGATGATCCCGCCCGGCGACGCCGCTCCAGTGGCCGGCGTGGCGACGGCCGATGAGAACAACGCCGACGCGCCCGGCCATTGGCGCCGCTCGGAAGCCGCGGCCCTGCGCGCCACCTATGCCCGGATCCTGGCGCGATTGGGCACGGACGACGAGGAAAAGGTAGGCGAGCAGATCGCGGCGTTCGAGGTACCGCTGCTCTCCGGCCCGAAGGCCGCCACCCGCGAGGAGCTGACCGCGCTCGAAGGCGAGGTGCTGCGCTCGCTCGAACGGCGCAATCCCGAGAGCCTCGTGCCGGTGATGGCGGTCTATCGAACGCTTCATGGCACCTACCAGCTGCGCAGCCTGCGCCAGCCGGCGATACACGCCGCGATCCTGGTCGGCAGCCTGGCGGAGCTGTACGCCCGAGCGGTCCCCGGTCCCGAGGGGCGGCGGCTCGCGGCCGGGTTTCTGGTCAGTCTGACCCCCAACCTCGATCGCAGCGGGCTCTCCACCATGGTCGAGGCGGAGTTCAGGCGGGCGCTCGAAATCGATCCCGGGCACCCGCAAGCCCTGCTCGGCCACGCGCAGGACGACGAACGCCACGGACGCTACACCGAAGCGGTCGCCGGCCTCGAAAAGCTGGATGCCCAGAACCCGCACGACCCGGAGGTTCTCGTGCGCCTGGCGATCAACACCGCCCGGCTGGGCCGGACGAAGCGCGCTCGCGAAATCTTCTTGCAGATCGTCGCCCCTCTCCGGGAACGCTCCGAGACCAGCCCGAAACCGGACGCCGACGCCTGGCCGCGCGCGCTCGCGGCCCAAGAGCTTGCGCGGCTCGAAATCGCGGCCAAAGACCGGCCCGCCGCGGGCCGGGTCCTCGCCTTGGGGCTCGCGAGTTTTCCCGACGACGAGAAGCTCGTTCTGCTCTCGGCCGCTCTCGCCGACCTTCCGAGCACGGATCGGACCGAGGCCGCAAAAGCAAAAGAGAGGCTCGCTCAATGGAATCCGCAGGCGGGTTCCAGGATCTCTCCTCGACTGCGATATGACCAGCTGCCGCGAAAGCGGATCGAGGCGCTCTGGAAGGAGCTGGAGCGTGCCGGGAAGGACCGGCTTCCGGCGCTCGCCGCCGCGCTCGGCGCCAGCGGAAAGGCCAAGGGGGCCTCATGAATCTTCGCGGCATCGCCCGACGAGTCGATAGCGGCTCAGTTTGGCTCCTCGCTCCTTCGGGCGCCTTCGGCAGCAGCCCGTCGCTGCGGTCCAAACTGAGCCGCTACCGACTCGCCTTCTGCGCGCTCGCCTGGATCTTCCTCGGAGCGGCTCTCCCGGCGCACGCCGCCGAGATCTCGTTCACCAGCCCGCCCGAGGACCAGGCGGCGTTCGGACCGGTCGAGGTTCGGGTCGCGGTAGCCCCCGGCAGCGCCATTTCGCGGGTGGAGTTTTTTCTCGACGGCAAGCTCGCGGGCACCGCGGAGAGGGCGCCTTTTCGCGTCGTCATAGACGTCGGCCAGGACAACGTCGGACACCGTTTCGAAGCCGTGGCCTACGGGCCGGGAGGTTCCGCGATCGCGAGCACAGCGATCCGCACGCCGAGCATCGCGACCGATCTGACGATCGATGTGCTGCTGCGCCAGCTTTATGTCACGGTCTCCGGCGGGAAGGAGCACCTCAAGAGCGAAGATTTCACCCTCCGCGAGCGCGGCGGCGCCCGACCGAAGGTCGTCACGTTCGAACGCGGCGACATCCCCTTCACCGCCGCCCTGCTGATCGATTCGAGCGTCAGCATGAGCGGCGAAAGGCTCAAGTCGGCGCTGGACGGCGCGCGCACCTTTTTTCGCTCCATGCGCCCGCTCGACGAGGCGAAGCTCCTGTTGTTCGCGGATCGGCTCCAGCTCGAAACCCCGTTCACCAGCGTGCCCAGCGTGCTCGACCTCGCGCTATCCGGCGCGCAGGCGGGAGGCGGCACCGCGATCAACGACGCGCTCTACTTCGCGGTCGACCGGCTCGCGCCCCGCACGGGGCGGCGGGTGATCATTCTGCTCTCCGACGGCGGCGAAATCGAAAGCGTGCTGTCGATGTCCTGGATCCGCAAGCGGCTGGAAGCCGAGCCGATGGCGCTCTACTGGGTTCGCCTGCGGCGCGAGGAAGAGCAGCGCGGTCCGACCCGACGCTGGTCGATCTGGCGCGATGCCCGAGGGCACGCCTGGGAGCTCCAAGGGCTCGAACGCGCGGTCGCGGACAGCGGCGGCCGGATCGAAGTGATCGACTCGATCGACCAGGTGGCCGGCGCGCTCGGCCAGATCCTGGACGAGCTGCGCAACCAATACGTGCTCGGCTACTACTCCGAGAGCCCCGGCGAAGACGCCTGGCGCGGGATCTCGGTGGACGTCAAAGGCGGCGGGCGGGTGCGGGTCCAGAAGGGGACGGCACGGCGGTAGGCTGATCCGGCCAGATGGCGGGCACGGCAGTGGCGATAGAATCAGCCCATGGCAACGGGCACACAGCACGTGGTTCCACATCCCCGAGGTGGCTGGGTTGTCAGGAAGGGCGGGGCGGTGAGGGCGACCAAGCATTTCGATACCCAGGAGGCGGCAATTTCCTGGGGGCGAGACGTGAGCATCCGCCAAGGCTTGGAGTTGTACATCCACAAAAGCGACGGAACGGTCGAGCGTAAGGACTCTTACAAGGGCAGAGCCTAGGCCGGCCCCTATGGCCGGCGGATTCTAGCGGTTATTTCAGCCTCGATCAGCTTTCATGGCGGCGCGCAGCCTACCGCGCGAATTCGTAGCGGAGGCTCGTAATCTCCGCACGCCAGTAGGGGTACTCGCCCTCCGGCATGAGCCAGGCGACCTCGCTCGCCATGGGGATGCGCATGCCGTCGCGCTGCTCGTATTGCCACCCCCGGCCGCCCCAGGGGCTCGCGACGACCGTGCCGCCGAGCGTTCTCGGGCGCGACGCGGCCCGGGTCGATTCGATCAGACCGTCGGCCGCGAAATGAAAATCGAGCGAAGCGGTGGTGTCGCCATCGATGAGGGTAGCCCTGGCCGAGGACTCGTCGAGCGGTTCCCAGACCACCCCCTGGCTGGGCAGAAGGGCGGTCGGATACCACATCGTCTCGGCCAGATAGCGCAGCAGCTCGCCCCGGGCCAGGTCGGCGGTGCCGCCCAATTCGACGAGTTTGATCAGGCCGAGCAGCCGCACCTCGAGGTGGCCCACGCCCGCGACATAGGCATCGTGAACCCGCACGGGTACGCCCGGCGCCATGCCGATCCTACCGTCCCAGTCGAACCCGGGACGGCGGATGGTCACCACCTCGGTCGAGGTGAACGGCTTCCAGCTCGGCCGGGTCTCCCCCATGTTGAACGTTCCCGCGTGCGTCACGTGAACGGCCGCGATCATCGGCTGACCCGGGCGGAGCGCCGCGTTGAAGTATCGCTGCACCGGAAACGGCAGACCTTCGAGCTCGCGCGGATCGAACGTTTTCGGCACGACGGCCGACCGCGCCGCCGAGAGGCGCGTCCGCAACGCTTCGGTTCCCGACTGCCAGCGCGACGCGCCGTAGAGCCGGGCGAGCCCGTACGCCGCAACGAGCCCCACCAGGCACAATCCGATCAGCTTGATCCACATGGCGTTCTCCAACGACGAACGGTACCGCCCGCCGGCCGGTGAACGCGCCACCCATGCGGGTGGCATGGTCGCGGACCCTCCTCCAAGGCTAGGCCGAAGACTATCAAGACGAAGTAGACTACCCGCAGCTCATTTCGGTCCGATTCAATCGGCCGCGCGCCTGGCGGCGCGGATCGGCGTTTTGAGCTTTTCTTTCCCGAGGGGATGACCTATGAAGATTTCGCGTCTCGCGCCGTTGCCTGCCCTCCTCGTTCTCGCGTTGACCGCCGCAATCGCCACGGTCGCCGCGCCCGGTTTCGGCCAGGGTGCGCCGGAAAAGAGCTGGAGCTTTACGGCGGGCGTCGATCGGAGCAGCCTGTACCTGTTCCGCGGCTCCGATCTGCTCGATGGCGAGAAGGTGCTCACGCCGTACGTCGTGCTCGGGGTGGGCAACCTGTCGCTCTACAGCTACGGGTATGCGGGCAAAATCCCCGGGGGCGATTACCGCGAAATCGATCTCGGGGCCGAATACGCGATTCCGCTCGGCAGCGCCACGCTCACGCTCGGCGGGGTCAGCTATCAATACAACAAGGACGCGGAGCAGATTCTGGTCTTCCTGGACACCTACGAGGTCTACGGTTCTCTCGGCTTCGGCGGCCCGCTCTCGCCCAAGATCAGCTACTGGTACGACAACGACAAGGTGAAGGGCGGCTACGGCACGTTCGGCATCTCGCACAGCTTCCCGCTCGGCGCCAAGTCGAGCCTCGACTTCACCGGTTCGGTCGGCTGGGATTTCGGCTACAACAACAAGGCGGTGAGAGACGGCACCTTGAACGACGCCCTGTTCGGGGTCAACGTGCCGCTCCAGATCCGCGAGAACTTGACGATCCACGGGTCGGTCCAACGCTCGATCGCGCTCGACAGCCTGGACAAGCGGCGCGAGGCCGATCCCTCGCTACCCGGCACGTCGGAAGACGAGATGATCGTCACGTTCGGCGCCTCGCTCACTTTCTAAGTCAAAACCGGTCGTGGCACCTTTCGTCCCAGCGGAGCGCGCATGAAGACCTATTCGATGTTCGTGAACGGCGAGATGACCGAGGGGGCCACGGGCGATACCGAGACGCTCGTCCACCCTGCCACCGAACAGCCTTTGGCGGTCGTTCCCTACGGTTCGAGCGAGGACGTCGATCTGGCGGTCGAGGCGGCGGCTACGGCGTTTGAAACTTGGTTCGATTCGACTCCGGGCGAGCGCAGCCTGATGCTGCTCAAGCTGGCCGACCGGATCGAGCAGAACGCCGAGGAGCTGGCAACGCTCGAAGCGAGCAACGTCGGCAAGCCGATCACCTTGGCGCGGTCTGAGCTGCCGTTCGTGGTCGACAACCTGCGCTTTTTCGCCGGGGCCGCGCGCTGCCAGGAGGGCAAGGCGGCGGGCGAATATTTGGCCGGCTACACCAGCATGATCCGGCGCGAGCCGATCGGCGTGGTCGGCCTGATCGCCCCCTGGAACTATCCGTTGATGATGGCGATCTGGAAGATCGGTCCGGCGCTCGCCGCGGGCAACACCGTGGTGCTCAAGCCTTCGGAACAGACGCCGCTCACGGCCCTGCGGCTCGCGGAGCTGGCCGCCGACATCTTCCCGCCGGGCGTGTTCAACGTGATCACCGGCCACGGGCTGGAGGTCGGGGCGCCGCTCGTCGCGCATCCAAAAGTCGGAATGGTTTCGCTCACGGGCGACGTCGCGACGGGGAAAGAGGTGGCGCGGGCGGCGGCCGCGACGCTCAAAAAAGTGCATCTGGAGCTGGGCGGCAAGGCGCCGGTCGTGATCTTCGACGACGCGGATTTGGACCTTGCGGTCTCAACGATCAAGTTTGCGGGCTTCGCCAATTCGGGTCAGGACTGCACGGCGGCCTGCCGAATCTACGCCAAGGACAGGATCTACGATCAACTGCTGGAGCAGCTCGTGCCGGCGGTCGAATCGATCGAGATAGGGCCGATCGAAAAGGAAGAGACGGCCCTCGGACCGATGGTCTCAGCCGAACAGCGCGACCGGGTCGCGGGCTTCGTCGAACGGGCGCGCGGCACGGGGCATGCCCGGGTCTTGACCGGCGGTTCCCGCGGCGGTAACCCTCAAGACCTCCGCGGCTTCTACTACCGGCCGACGGTCGTGGCCGACGCGCTCCAAACCGACGAGATCGTGCAGAAAGAGGTCTTCGGGCCGGTGGTCACGGTGACCCAGTTCGGCTCGGACGACGAGGCGATCGCCTGGGCGAACGACGTACCCTACGGCCTGGCCGCCTCGGTCTGGACCCGCGATGTGAACCGCGCGCTCCATGCCGCGAGGAAGCTTCGCTTCGGCTGCGTCTGGATCAACGATCACATGCCGCTGGTCTCCGAGATGCCCCACGGCGGCTACAAGCAGTCGGGCTACGGCAAGGACATGTCGGCCTACGCGATCGAGGACTACTCCCAGATCAAGCACGTGATGGCGAAGATCGTCCGGTAAGTGCCTCCGGTTCGGATGTCCGATCTGGAGATCGCACCGGCCCCCTCCGCCCAGCGGCTCACCGCCTGGGCGCTGGTGGCCGCGATCTTCGCGCTCGGCCAGGGAGTCGAGGTCGGCGGCGCGCGGTTTTCGATCCTCGGCTTGGTCTGGGTGGGCGTCGGGCTCGCGATCTGCGTAGCGCTGGTTGGCGGAATCGCCGGGTTGGGCCGAACGAACCGGACGGCGCCGAGCGAACGGGCTCTGTTCGCCTTCGGCGCCGCGGTCTTCGCGATCCAGATCCTCCAGATGTTCAACGGCGACCCGGCCGGGCCGATCGCCGATTCCTTCGATTGGAGCTGGTTCGGCTGCGGCCTGCTGCTCGCCGGGGTGGTGGGGTTCGCCGGCCTCCATGCGCCCGCCGGATGGCGAAGATCGCTCGTTCTCCTTCTGCTCGCGCTCCACTTGGCGCTCGGGATCTGGACCGTCCGCTCCCAGCCGCAGCCGAAGATCGACGTCTTCGTCTTCCAACAGGAGGCGAGCCGCGAGCTTGCCGCGGGGAGAAATCCTTATCGGCTCGCGATGCCGGACATCTACGACGAGGAGGAATCGGCGAAGCTCTACGCCCCCGGCTGGTGGCAAGGCGATCGGCTGCGGTTCGGCTTTCCTTATCCGCCGTTGAGCCTGCTGCTCGCGTTTCCCGGCTACTTGTTCGGCGGCGATCCCCGGCTCGCCCAGGTCGTTGCGACCACCCTGGCCGGCGCCTTGATCGCGTTCCTGGCGCCGGGCCGGTTGGCCGTGCTCGCGGCGGCTCTTTTTCTGTTTACGCCGCGCGGGTTTTACGTTCTCGAACAGGGTTGGACCGAGCCGTTCCCGGTGCTGCTGTTCGCGGCGTTTCTCTGGGCCGCCGTCCGGGCGCCGAGCGGCAGGCCCTGGCTGCTGGGTGCCCTGTTCGCGGTCAAACAGTACCTGATCGTGATCGCCCCGCTCCTGCCGCTTTTGGCACCCTGGAGCCTGCCCGCCCGCCGCCTGCCGCGATTGGCGCTCCAAGCGCTCGGGATCGCTCTCGCGATCACCGCACCGTTCCTCCTCTGGGACCCTCGCGCGTTTTATACCTCGGTCGTGGCAGTCCATCTCGCCCAGCCTTACCGGCCCGACTCGCTCACTTTTCTGGCGCTTCTGCCCGAGGTCTTCGCCAAGAAGCTCGCGTTTCTGCCGCCGCTTGCGGCAATCGGGGCGATCGGCCTGGCACTTCGGCGCGGGGCGCGCACCCCCACCGGGTTTTCGGTCGCCTGCGCTTTCACCCTCTTGGCTTTCTTTGCGTGCAGCAAGCAGGCCCACGCCAACTACTACCACCTGGCGATCGGCATGCTCTCCGTCGCCCTGGCGACGATTGACACCCCGATTGACACTCCCGAGACCGCCGACCAGAATCTCCCGGTCCGCTCGACCTGACGAATCAGGAGATCCCCTTGCGCTTCACGTCGTTCCTCGCCCTGTTCGTCGCCGTGCTGCTCGCCGTATCCCCCGCGGCGGCGAAGCCCCGGGCCAAGCACAAACGAAAAAACCAGGAGCGAGCCCTCGCCGCCTCCGCCTCGGCGGGAATCGGAACGTTCGCCAAAGAGGGCGACAGCTTCTCGATCGTCGACGCCTACGCCTACGAGGGCAAAGGGTTCTTCCCCAACGAAACGGTGATCAAAGTTCGCCTGGCCGGCCGCCGGCTCGACCGGAAGGCGCTCGAAGCGGCGCTCGATGTCGAAGGGGAGCTGGACCGCCAGACGAAAGAGGACAACGGCGCCGTCACCCTGGATGTCGGGAAGGACGAAGCCTCGTGGGAAGGCTCTTCCTACCGCCTGCCGGCCGGCGCTGCCTGTGCCTATTGCAGCTCGCACTCGCAGGCCGCCCAGTCGCGGCTGACGATCGAAGGCGGGAAGGTCCTCGGAATCATCCACACCAAGGCGGCCGACGAGACGGAC
This sequence comes from Thermoanaerobaculia bacterium, assembly GCA_038250865.1. Taxonomy (GTDB): domain Bacteria; phylum Acidobacteriota; class Thermoanaerobaculia; order Multivoradales; family UBA5704; genus DASYKS01. The sequence goes on from JBBSBW010000015.1 coordinate 89,045, forward strand.
GGCGGCGGGCTGGACATCGACCTGGCGCTCGCGGTTTCGATCGCGAAGGCGTCAGGCGTGGCAGCGCTCGCGAAAGACGGCGGCGAGCCCGGAGCCTGGCTGGTCGGCTGCCGTTCAGCGATCCCGAGCACCGACCGAGCCACGATCGCGCAAGCCTGCGGCGAGACGATCGCCGCCCGCCTCGACGGCTTCGAGGGACAAACCGCCGAGGAGAAGGGGGCGAGCCTCAAGAACGATCTCCAGGACGCCCTACCGTCGCTCGCCTTGCCGTCGATCGCGATCTCCGGCGGCCGGACCAAGAACGATCGAGCCGAGCTGGTCCTGGAAGGAACCCGAGAGAACGACAAGTTTCGAGGCAGCCTGTTCCTGCGCAAGATCGACGGCGCCTGGAGCATCGAACGCGACAAGGTCGTACAGGTCTGGGAGTAGCGTACCGGCTCTACGAAGGCGACAGCCGCCACACGGGCCAGATAGCGGCTATCCGGCGCTACATAGCCGCTATCGGAGGCGGATGCCGCCTGGGGCGCCGCGGGCCTTCGGCCCTTCCCCCGCCTGCCTCTTAAGTTTTCTGCGCCAGCACCTCACGCATTTGACTGACCACCTCCTGGCCGCTGTAGTACAGGGGCGACAAGGCGTTGTCTGGTTCGGCGAGCGCTTCGCGGTCGGTCTCGGCGGTGAAGACTCCCTCCAGGGTGAGGACCGTGAATCGCACTCGGCCCGGGTCGGGCAGTGGAGGATCGGCCATCTTGTTCATGCCGACCACCAGCGGTTTGATCTGGGCGATGAATCCCTTGGCCGCCTTTCGCACCGTCTCGTGCGCGCGCCCGCCGATCATGCCGCCTCCCGTCTGGTAATAGACCCCCGCGTCGCCGTCCGCGAAACAGGCGAGGGTCACCACGGTGCCCGGCATGCCCATTTCCATCAGCAGGACGTACGGATCGCCAGACGCCAGATCGTTGGCCACGCCGAGCGCCTCGGGGGTGATCTCGAACGCTCGGCGGCGCAGCTTCGCGTAGACCACCTCGGGCGGATCTTCGACCCTCGCCGGCCGCTCGATGGTAAATTTCGGTTCGACGCGCTTGGGCTTCTCGCCGCCCCTCTCCTTCTTCCCTTTGAAGCGGAGATAGATCAACAGGGCGATCAGCAGGAGGGTCGCGATAGGCTCGATCGGATGAATGTGACTCATCAGCTGGCTCTTGGGCTCCGCACCCCGCCGCGCGGCACCGCGCCCGGGGGTGAAAAAGAGAAGGACCGGATCAGCTCGGGGGACCGCTCAATTCGATTTGCCTTCGGATGTTACCGGAGAGGTCGCGGAAGGGCCAGCCGGTCGTTCGGGCGCGGCGCATCGAGTACGCTTTCGCCATGAAAAGTCTCACCGCGAGATGTCGCCGCTCGGTTTCGAGCGCGGTGAGGAGCCGCGGCGAGTCGTACGCCCGGCAGGGGCGGGTCCGGGTCGTACGCGCCCCCGAGGCCGAATCGTTCCTCCAGGCCGCCGTGCGGGGCAGTGCCTCGGAGCGTTACCAGGTCCGGATCGACTGGCGGCTCGCGATCGCCGATCTGAGCCTGGACGTCGATTGCAACTGCCCGTACGCCGAGGCCGACGTCTGCAAACACATCTGGGCGACCCTGGTCGAGATGGACCGCCTGGGCTTCTCACAGCGGGTGCCGGGGTCCAATGAGCTCTACCTGGAGCTCGGCGACGCCGAATCCGGGGTCGATCTCGGGCCGGCTCTCGCCCTGCTCGGCGACCGCTCGCTCGGCGAGCTGCCCCCGAGCCCCTGGCGCCAAAAGATCGCCGGCTTGACGGCCGGAAGGTCGGGAGTGTCAGGCGCGTTGGGCGCGGCGCAGCCTGCGGCAAGCTCGATTCGAACTGCCTCGCTGCCGCCGTTCGTCTGGCTCCTGCCGCAAGGCTCCTCGACCCTCTCGGAGCGCGGCGAGCTGAAGGTCGACTTCATCCAACAGCCGACGTTGAAGACCGGGCAGCGCGGCAAGCGCCGGGCGTTCATCCTGCGCGTCGGCCATCCGAACGAAGCGCCGCCGGAGGTTCGCTCCGCAATCGATCTGCTCGCGACGCTGCCCGAGTCGAATTGGCGCTCGCTGGGACGCTATTACGGCTCCACGGTCTCGTCGGCCACCGTACCGTCTGCGCTCATGCCGGTGGTCGTTCCGATGCTCTGCGCCACCGGCCATTTCGGTTGGTGGGACGAAGGCGCCGAGCCGGTTCCGCTCGCGTGGGACGATGGGCCGCCTTGGCGGTTCGCGCTCGCCCTGGAAGACCACGAAAGGATGCTCCGGCTAACCGGACGGCTGGTGCGCGAGGGGGAGGAAATCCCGCTCACCGCCCCGCGGCTGCTGCTTGCCTCCGGCGTGGTCTTCTTCGCCGACCGCGTGGCCCGCTTCGCTGTCGAAACCGAGGCGCTCCCGTGGGTGAACCTGCTGCGCCGCGACGAGATGGTCGAAATCCCGGAACGCGATGTCGGTGCCGCGCTCGAAACGCTCTGGAGCGACCCCCGGCTGCCGCCGCTCTCCGTTCCCGAGCGCCTTCGTCCGCGGGTCGAAAACCTTCCGTTGATTCCTTGGATGGAGGTCTATTTCCCGCGGGAGGGCAACCGGGTCGGCGGCCAGTTCGGCTTCATGTACGGCGATCAGCGGACGACGGTCGAAGATCCCCGAACGATTCTGCCGGGCAGCGCTCCCGGAGAACGCCTGGCGCGCGACTTCGAAGGCGAAGCGGGGCGTCGCGAGCAGCTGGTCGCCGCAGGCTGGCTGGTTTCGGGGCAGATGGCCTGGATACCCACCGCCGATTTTTTCAACGCCCAGAAGGCTCACGAGGAACAGGGCTGGCAGATCGAGATCGAAGGGCGGCCGCTGCGCTCGGCCGGCCGGTTCGACCTGAAGGTCGCCTCTGGCATCGACTGGTTCGATCTGGACGGCGCACTCGATTTCGGCGGTGTCTCCGCCCGGCTGCCGGAACTTTTGCGCACGGTGCGCGAAGGACGAATCGACATCGATCTGCCCGACGGCTCGGTCGGGCTGCTGCCTCCTGAATGGCTCGCCCGGTACGGCTCGATGGCGCGGCTCGCGGCAGGCGCGGGAGAGGGCGAGGCGCTGCGCTTCGGCGCGCACCAGGCCTTGGTGCTCGACGCTCTGCTCGCTGCGGAGCCGGCGGTCGAGGTCGACGCGATTTTCGCCCGGGCGCGCGAACGCCTCCGCTCGTTCGATCGGTTGGTTCCGGCGGAAGCGCCGGAGGGTTTCGTCGGCTCGTTGCGCCCCTATCAGCAGATCGGCCTCGCCTGGCTTGCGCTGCTCGCCGACTTGGGGCTAGGCGGCTGCCTCGCCGACGACATGGGCCTCGGCAAGACGATTCAGCTGCTCGCCCACCTCGCGGCGAGGAAGGCCCAAGGGCTACCCGCGGGACGGCCTTCGCTTCTGGTGGTGCCCAAGAGCGTCGTGCCCCACTGGGCGGACGAGGCCGCGCGCTTCACTCCCGGCTTACGGCTCGGCATCTTCCACGGCGCCGACCGGCACGGGATCGCGAGGGATCTCGGGAGCTACGACGTCCTGGTCACCACCTACGCGACCCTACGCCTCGACCTGCCTCGTCTGCGCGAGATGGAGTTCGATCTCGTGGTGCTCGATGAGGCACAGGCGATCAAGAACTCCGCCTCCCAGACCGCAAAAGCCTGCCGCCTCATTCGCGCGCGCCTGCGCCTCGCCCTCACCGGCACGCCGATCGAAAACCACCTGGGGGAACTCTGGTCGCTCTTCGAGTTTCTGAACCCCGGCCTGCTCGGCGCGCTCCCGGTTCTCTCCGACCATGCCGGACGCTCCTGGCTCCCACCGGCAGCCCTCGCCACGGTCGCCCGCGCGCTGTCGCCGCTCCTGCTGCGGCGAACGAAGGATCAGGTGCTGACCGAGCTGCCGCCGAAAACCGAGCAAACGCTGTTCTGCGAGCTGTCGCCCAAAGAGAGGAAGCGCTACGACCAGCTGCGCGACCACTACCGCCAGGTCCTGCTCGGCAAGGCGGCGCCCTCTTTGAGCGGCGCCAAGATCATCGTGCTCGAAGCGCTCCTTCGCCTGCGCCAGGCCGCCTGCCATCCCGCGTTGATCGATCCGGGCATGCTCAAGGAACCGAGCGCCAAGCTCGACGCGCTGCTCGAACAGGTCGCGGAGATCGAAGCCGGCGGGCACAAGGCGATCGTCTTTTCCCAGTTCACCAAATTTCTGGCGATCGTGCGCGACCGGCTGGATCGTGCCGGAGTCGTCTACGAATATCTGGACGGCAAGACGGTCGACCGCAGGGCGAAAGTCGAACGATTCCAAAACGACCCCACCTGCAGCCTGTTCCTGATCAGCCTCAAAGCCGGCGGCGTCGGCTTGAATCTCACCGCAGCGAGCTACGTTTTCCTGCTCGATCCCTGGTGGAACCCCGCGGTCGAATCCCAAGCGATCGACCGCGCCCACCGCATCGGCCAGACCCGAGCCGTCTTCGCCTACCGCCTGATCGCCCGCGACACGGTGGAAGAAAAGATCATCGAGCTGCAGAAAGAAAAGCGCGCGCTGGCCGACGCGATCGTCTCCCAAGACACCCGGCTGCTGAAACAGCTGACGGCGGAGGATTTGGCGCGGTTGTTGAGCTAAGCTTTCGCTTCCGCACTTTTCGCTTGAAAGAGGAGAGCCGCGAATGCCTGATCCGAAGCCCATCGTCCGCTGTGCGATCCATCCTTCTGTCGGCGTGGCCAGGGTAGGCAACGCCCCGGCCCACGACTACTACCTTGCGCCGGAAGTCCCCGGCCGGACGGCCGATCCCGGCCCCGGCGGGTTCAAGAACGGCGAAGGCGAGGTACGCAAGGAGGCCGCCCGCTTCCGCATCTACGGCTACGACGAGGACGGCCGGGTGGTCCGGGAGATCACCGCGGACGACGCGGAGATCACCTGGCAGGTCCACCTCGCCAACCGCAAGGCGGCCTGATATCAGTTTTTCAACGCGATGGACCTCAAGCAGTACGCGATGTCCACGACCTTCCGAAACGGCACGATCACCGGCGGCTCGCGCGCCGCTTTGGTGATCGATCCGGGCGCGCTCCGGATCGGCGGGCGCGACGCGAGCGGGCCGCGCTACCGCTTCGACGGCGGCTTCATCCGGTTCGGCGGCGGCTCGCCGATCCAGGTGCCGCTCGGCGAGCTGCGGACGGACGAGCAAGGACGCCTGATCGTTCTCGGCGGCGACGGCAAATCCGCCTCGTCCACGAACCAGCCGGCGATCACGTTCGCCAACAACGAGGGGTGGTACGACGACATCTCCGACGGCCCGGTGCGCGCCCAGGTGAAGATCCATGGCAGCAGCGAGCCGCTGGAAGCCGAGCCGGCGATGGTGGTGGTGACCCCGCCCAACTTCGGCCCCGGCCTGTACAGCGTCGTCACGATGTACGACGTGGTCTACGACCTGTTTGCGCGGCATGGGTGGCTGCCCGAGGTGAAGCGCCTGACCTTTTGGGAGCACATTTACCCGCTGCTCGAACGAATGGTGCACAGCAGTTGGGTGAACCAGGGGATGTACCTCCTGTTCGGCGCGGGCTCGCCCGGCGATTACACCGAACCGAAGACGCGCGCGAAGCTCGCCGACCCGAGCCCGGCCGCGAGACCTGACCGCGAGGCGGTCTTCCGCCTGTTCCGTCGGCCGGTGCCGCCCTGGGACCGGCCCGGCCGCCGGGCGCAACTGCCGCCGCCGCAGCCTTCTCACCTGCCGCCCTTCTACGGCGACGGTTTCGGCGACTACGAAGGCATCGCGATCGACGAGCTGGCGCTCACCGAAACGCTCTACGGCTGGCTCAAGCGCTGGGCCGAGGGCGACTTCGAAACCGGCGAACCGGTGCAGCCGCCACCCGACCTCGAATCTCTTCCGCTCTCAGCCCAACCGGGCGCTCTCGACCGGACACCGCTCGAAGGGTGCCTCGGCGGTCCCTTCCACCCGGGCATCGAGATGACCTGGCCGATGCGCGTGCCGCGGATGTGGCGCCCGCCGGCCGAGGCTCACGGCCTGCCGTTCCGGCTCCACATCTTGCCGCAGGACGTCGCTCCTGCGGATGACTTCGGCCCCGTGCTCACGCCGGAGGTTTGCCTGGGGGAAAACGGACCGCTCGCCGCGAGCGGCCCCGGCTCGCTCTCGCGCTGGCTCGGCATCCCTTGGCAGACCGACGAGGCGAGCTGCCTTTCGGGCTACGACGCCTCGAGCTACCTGCCCGTTCCCTCGTTCTGGGCCGCGCGGGTGCCCAACCAGGTGCTCAGCGAGCAGGCGTTCGAGCAGGCGAACGATACCCGCCTTCCCTACGCCCAGCGGCTCAAAAACGCCGGCTATCGCCAGTTCTGGCTGCGCGACATCCAGGGGTCCAGCTACCAGCAGAGGATCAATAACATGGTCAAAGAATGGAGCCTGCTCGGGATCGTCACCGAGCAGAGCGCGCCCGAAGGGGTGGAGCCGGAGCCGGGCCTGCCGGCGCGCTCCTGGGTGGAGACCCAGCGCGATCCCTCGTTCACCACGGCCGATCCGTCCTGGCACCAACTGCTGAAGGTCGAAGGGATCGAGCCGGCCCGGCTGCTGAAGACGGCATCGCCAGGAGTCGCGGAAGCGGTGGCGGAAGAAGTGGAAGCGCCGACGGAGGCGATGCACCCGCGGCGGCGCAATCTCCGGCGAGACTCGCGCTGATGCACGACGCACCTCGGGTGGCCATCGTAGGCGGCGGTCCCGCCGGCGCGGTGGCCGCCCGGGTGCTCGCTTCTCGCGGCGTTCAGCCGATCGTTCTGGAGGCCCACGCTTCACCGCAACTCAAAGTGGGTGAGACGCTGCCGCCGGGTCTCACCCCCCTCCTGCGCCACCTTGGGCTCGAAGCCTGGCTCCAAGCGGACGGGCATCTCCGCTCCCAGGGCAACCGGTCGCACTGGGGCTCCGCCCGACCGGCCGAAAGCCCGTTCCTCGCGAACCCGTTCGGCAACGGCTGGCACGTCGATCGGCGCCGTTTCGAGGCGCGCCTCGCCGAGAGCGCCCAAGAGGCGGGCGCCGATTGGCGCTGGGGCACCCGGCTGGCAAGCTGCACCCGTTCAGATCGGGGATGGCGCCTCGCGGTCCTACAGGCTGGCAAGAGGGAAGTCTTGGACGTCGATTTCGTGGCCGACGCGACCGGCCGCCACGCCCGGCTCGCCCGCCGGCTCGGCGCCCGCCGGGTGCGCTATGACCGGCTGACCGGCATCACCGGACTCCTCACGAGCCCGACGCCCGCGGCCGATACCTACACCCTGGTCGAGGCCACGCCCGGCGGCTGGTGGTACTCGGCCCTGCTGGCCGACGGGCGCCTGGCCGTGGCTTACTTGAGCGACGGAGACCTCCTCGACCGCCCCCTCCGGCGCGCGAACGCCGATCCGAGCGCCTGGTGGCAGCTTCTGCGCCAAACCGAGGCGACCCGTGAACGAGTCGAAGGGGCCGGCTATCGGGTGACGACGCCCCTCAAGATCCAGCCGGCCGAAAGCTCACGGCTCGACACGATCGTGGGCGAAGGCTGGATCGTTTTGGGGGACGCCGCGGCAGCTTACGACCCCCTCTCCTCGCATGGAGTGGCGAGCGCCATGGGCTCGGGCTTCTACGGCGGCCACGCGATCGCCGACCTCCTCGCCGGCCGGCAGGAAGCGCGCCTCGCGTATCTGGATCTGCTGGAGCGCGCCTACGGCACCTATCTCGATCAGCAGAGGCTGCATTACGCGCAGGAGGCCCGGTGGCCCGATGCGCCCTTCTGGCGACGGCGGCACGAGGGGTCGTATGGGCTGGAGACCTGCGCCTGACTGGGGTGCGCTTTTATTTGGAGCGTAGGCGATCCCGGTGGCAGGAAGGCCGCACCGCCTCCGGGTCTCTTGAGAACCGCAGGCGAAGAGGCTGCTGTCCGTTCTAACCCAAGTGCCCCCAGGAACTGTTAGAATCGTGACCGTGAGAAACAGTAACTCTAGTGATCACAGCCTCTTAGGCGTGGGCCTCTACTCTGTCCCGCAGGCTGCCAAGCTGGTCAGTCTCCGGAAAGAGACGGCGGTATCGCCGCGGGCGATCAACTATTGGCTGTGGCCCTATGGAAGGCCAGGGCGCTCGGCTTCCAGCGGCCTTTGGGAACCGGAGCTGCCGCGACTGCACGGCGGCAAGTACTTGTCGTTTCACGACCTCCTCGAGGTGTTGGTCGTCTCCTACTTTCGGCACCAGGATTTCAGCCTGCAAAAAATTCGCAGGGTCATCTCCGCCGCGACCCGCCTCTTCGAGCATCCCTATCCTTTTTCGCATGTCCGATTTCGAGCATGGGGCGCCAGCAAAATGGTGGCCGAAGTCCGCACGGACGATCAAGAAGTCCTGGCCTTCGAGCTTGAGAGCGGCCAGCTTCTGCTGGACTTCATTCGGGAGCAACTGACCTCAAGCCTCGACTATTCGGAGGACGAGTTGCTCGCCAGCCGCTGGTGGCCCTTGGGAAGAGAAAGCTCTGTGGTCATCGATCCGGCGCGACGTTTCGGTCAACCGATCATCCATGAGGCTGCAATCCCTACGGCGGCACTCTTCGGAGCGTACAAGGCAGAAGGCTCGGTAAACTCGGTGGCAAACTGGTTTGGAGTCTCGGAAACCGGTGTTGAAGACGCCGTGGCCTACGAAGAGCTCTTGCGGGCCGCGTGAAATTCCTGATTGATAACGATGCAGCCTCTCGAACTGATCGAAGCGCGCCACGACCTCCTTTCGGACCTGTGCCGGCGCTATGCGGTTCACCGCCTGCGCTTGTTCGTTCGGCCGCCGCTGGAGATTTCGATCCGGAGCGCGGTGACTTCGATTTCCTGGTCGAGCGAGCCGGTCGGCCTGAACCGCTTCCGGCAGTTCTTCGGGTTCCGCCGTTCGCTGGCCGACCTTCTGGATCGGGCGCCGCCAGGCGGCGTCTCAAGCGATCGATGTCTGCGCAGCGTGATCCGCGGGCGCTCCTAAGCACGCTTCGCCTCTTCTTCCTGGACGGACGGCCCGTTCCGTCGGCGATTGTCGCGTTTCAAATAGAAGATACGCTGCTGACGCGGCTACTCAATGACTTGACTGAATGGCCGAAGCAGGGATCCCGGTGCCGAATGAGGAGTTCCAAATGCCAAACAATTTGCGCGTATTCCGCGTCTTCGTCGCATCCCCCGGCGACCTGCAACCGGAACGCGAAGCCCTCGAAGGTGCGATCGCCGAGCTGAACCAAACAACCGGTAGCACATTAGGACTTCGTCTCGACCTCCTCCGTTGGGGGACTTCGACGCACCCTTCCATGGGCGAAGATCCTCAAGCCGTTATAAATGAACAAATAGCTGACGATTTTGACATCTTCATCGGGATGCTTTGGTGTCGGCTCGGACAACCCACACCTCGTGCTGAATCCGGCACTGTGGAGGAGTTTGAACGGGCGCTGGCGCGTTGGCGCGCAGATCCTTCGACAGTAGAAGTCATGATCTATTTCAAAGATGCGCCGATTCATCCAAGCAAGATCGATGCTGGGCAACTTCAAGGAGTCCACACGTTTCAGGAACGTGTTAAGCAAGAGGGACTGACTTCGACATTTTCGTCGACGGACGAGTTTCTTACAGCTATCCGAATCCACCTGACTCGGGTACTTCAAGGATGGGGCAGCCGCTCGATCAATGTCTCTCAAACTCAACTTAGGAGAGAAGACGAAACCATCCAAGATAACGAGGAGGAATCAGGCTTCTTGGACCTTATCGAGTTGAGCACAGAGAATTTTGCCCTATCGACATCCGCCTCAGAGAGAATTACCGTCCACATTAGAGACCTTGGAGACGCCACAGAGGAAGCTACTGCCAAATTACAAGATACTGATTATTCGACGCAAGAAGGGGTTGCTCATGCAAAGCGGATCATCAACTCACTCGCCGAGCGGATGAACAACTTCTCAACGAGATTGCGATCTGACACTTCTATTCTTAGGGATACTTTCGGCCGAGCGATCCACGCCACGCAGGCATCGGCCGAACTTCTGCCCGACTTTCGAGGTGACCCATCTCAGCAGTTGGACCAGAACGTGCAGATGTTGAAGAGCCTCGAAGCGACTATCATGGATACTCGAGAGAAAATTGAATCTTTTCGCCATAGCGTCGAGAGTACTCCTCGAATGACCACTCAATTTAATAGGGCAAAACGCGGAACAGGTGAAACCTTGGAGCAGCTGGAGGCAACTCTTGACGAGGAGCTTCGGCTCGTCAGTGAAGCCCGCAAACTTCAAGAGGGGCTTCTAGAGAGATATCGACAAAACGCCTGAGCATTCCGCAGGTGCCGCCGTCTTTAGGCCGGCGGATTCCCTTGACTTCAGGCGCGATGTTCGCTTTGACCTCGTCGCCAGGCGATTGTCACGGTTGCGATTTGACTCTCCCGTCTGACCGGTTTCATTTTCAGCGTTCCCTCCGGAGGGACTATGGAGCTTGGCGCCGGTCGTTCGACGGGACAGCCAAGCTCTCGCTCGCCGATGCCAAGGGCAAGAAGCGCGTGGTGATCGAGGTCTCGGCGGAAGGCCGGACGAAATTCTCGGTCCTGGAGTTCGCCGACTTCTTGGCCGACGTCGAACGATGGAGAATCAAAAATGCGAACCGTGACGCTTGAAGTCGCTTCTCGGGAGAAAACCGATCGCCGCGCACTGGCCGCATTTGAGGGCCGGCCGCAGGGAGATTTCCTCAGCTTCGAGACACCGGCCTTGTTGTTCGAGATCCTGACCCCGACTCGCTGGGAGCTGCTCTCGGCGCTCACGGGTGTCGGCCCGGTCACTCCAGGCGAAGCCGCGAGTCGAGCCGCCCGGGAGGTTGACGCGGTCAGCGGCGATCTTCATGCCCTGCTCACCGCGGGGATCCTGGATAAGACCGAGGGCGGCCGGTTCGTCTTCCCGTACGACGCCGTCCACGTCGATTTCTTCCTGCAGGCCGCTTGATCCGATCGGTTCGAACAGAAACGTCGGCGAGGACGCCGACGGTCCCAGGAACGGCTTTGGGGTTCGGCTACTTCCCTTCAGGCTCGGAATGCGCCGAGAGCCAGCCCGCGACCTCAGTCAGAAAGCGGTCGAAATCGCCGAGATGGTTCTGGAGAATCTCGTAGACTTTTGTCTCGCTGACCATCGCGGTCTGATAGGTCACCAGGTTGCGAAACCGAGCCGCTTCGCGGAGAGCATCAACCAGAGGTAGCGCAAGGACCCCTTGCTCGGCGAGGATCTCGAATGTCTCGGCCTTGTTCAGCGGCTCGCGCCAGCCGCGCCGCGACAGGATGTGCTTGCCCACGTTGTGACAGGTCTCGAACAGCACAGTGAGCTGGCGAACGCTCGCGTCGCCCAGATTTGGGTCGTCCAGGTAGTCCGACAAACTCAGGGTTGCGATCGCTCGGGCGCGCCGAAGGTATTCCTCGATCAGCTTGAACTGCTGCGTCAGGTAGTCGAGGTTATCGCCACTCATCAGGCCGCGTGGTCCCGCCGGAGCCTTTCGAGGAGCGCGGGCCAGGCTTGGTCCGAAACCGGGCGATGCTCGGCGTTCTGACGAAGCACTTCGCGACGGGCCGCTTCGAGCGCATACGGATCGCCGATCCATACCGGCTGTCCCTGCTCGAAGATGTGCGCCTGGTGAGATAGCGAGAGGTCGGCAATCCGACGCAGATCGACCTCACGCCCGGTGCGGCGCTCGATGGCGTCCATCATCCGTGCGAGCGTCGCTTCGGATGCGGGGCTCTCGGGCCGGTCGAGGACCGCGATGTCAAGGTCGCTGTCGGATCGGAAGTGCCGACCGAGCGCGCTGCCGTAGACCACGACTGCGATGATCTCAGCGCAATCAAACCCCTCCAAGGTCGCTCTACAGCCTTGGAGAATCGCCGAATTCGGCGTTCGGGTCTCTCGAGCCGAGATCATGGGTCTAGTCTACGCCTTGGCGGGTGCCCGAGAGCTGGCCTACCTTCCCCACCCTATTTCCCGACGAACACCGTCTTGCTCTCCGTGTAATACCCGATCGCATCCTTGCCCAGCTCGCGGCCGAAGCCGCTTTGTTTGAAGCCTCCGAAGGGGGCGGCCGGGTCGTACCAGTTGTACTGGTTGATCCAGACGGTTCCCGATTGGATCTCATGGGCGACCCGGTGAGCCCTGCCGATGTCGCGCGTCCAGACGCCCGCGGCGAGGCCGTAGATCGAGTCGTTCGCCAACGCGATCGCTTCTTTTTCGTCTTCGAACGGGATCACTACCAGGACCGGGCCGAAGATCTCTTCTTGGGCTACGCGCATGGAGTTATCCACATCGTCGAGAATGGTCGGCTGCATGAAGGCGCCTTTGCCGTTCACGCTTGCCGCTTCGCCGCCGGTCGCGAGCCGGGCGCCTTCTTCGACGCCGATCTTGACGTAGCCGAGCACGCTCTCGCGCTGGGCCATCGAGACCAACGAGCCGAGCCGCGTTTTCGGATCGAGCGGATCGGCGGGCTTGAGCTTCTGGGTCCGCTCGACCAGCCGTTCGACCAGCTCGGCGTGGACCGAGCGCTCGACGAACAGGCGCGAGCCCGCCGCGCAGACTTCTCCCTTGCCGTAGAAGATCCCGGTGTAGGCGCCTTTGATCGCGGCGTCCAGATCGGCGTCGGCAAAGACGATGTTCGGAGACTTGCCGCCCAGCTCCAGCGTCAGCCGCTTGGTCATCGCGGCGGCGCTCTTCATCAGATCGCGGCCGACTTCGGTCGAACCCGTGAAGGTGATCTTAGCCACGTCCGGGTGGGAAACGATGGCGTTGCCGACCGTCGCCCCTCCGCCCGGAACGACGTTCAGCACCCCGGGCGGCAGCCCCACTTCGGCCGCCAGCTCAGCAAACTTGAGGGCGGTGAGCGGCGTGTTCGAGGCCGGCTTCAACACCACCGTGTTGCCGAAAGCGAGCGCAGGCGCGATCTTCCACATCGCCTGGATGATCGGGAAGTTCCATGGCGTGATCGCGGCGATGACGCCCACCGGCTCGCGCAGGGTGTAGGCAAAAGAGAACGGCCCCTGCACCTGGATCGTGTCGCCCGACACCTTGTCGGCCCAGCCCGCGAAGTAGCGGAGCGCTTCGATCGCGGTCGGCAGGTCGACGTAGCGCGATTCGAAGATCGGCTTGCCGTTGTCGAGCGTTTCGAGCAGGGCGAACTCGTCGATCCTGCGTTCCAACTCGTCGGCGATCTTCCAGAGCAACAGGCCGCGCTGGCGGGCGCCGGTTTTCTTCGACCAGACGGGCAGGGCGGCTTTGGCCGCCGCGACCGCCCGATCGACGTCTCCGGCGCTCGCCGAGCCGACCGCGCAGATCGTCTCCTCGGTCGCCGGGTTGATGGTCGCGAAGGTCTTGCCCCCTTCCGGATCGACCCAGGCGCCGCCCACGAACAGCTGGGCGGGCGGCAGCTTCGGTGCGGCGGCGATCGTGGCGGCGACGTCGGCCATCTCTAAGCTCCCTTGAACTGAGGCGCGCGCTTATCGAGGTAGGCCGCGAGCCCTTCCCTCGCGTCGTCGCCCTGGAACAGCTGCTGCTGTAGCTCGCGCTCCAGCGTCATGCCGCTTTCGAACGACATCTCGGCACCCGACTGGACGGAGCGCTTGATCCGGCCGATCGCCCGCGCCGATTTGCCCGGCGGGCAGAACTGCGTGGCGTAGGTGTGGATCTGGCCCATGAAGTCGTCGCCGTCGAAGATCTCGGTAACGATCCCGTACTCCTTCGCCTCCTCGAACGAGATCAGCCGGCCGGTCGCCATCAGCTCGATCGCCCGCGCCTTGCCGACCATGCGTACCAGGCGCTGGGTGCCGCCGGTGCCGGGCAGGACGCCGAGGGTGACTTCCGGCAGTCCCGTCTTGCCGGAGCCTTTCTTCGCAATCCGCAGGTCCGCGGCCATCGCGATTTCCAGACCGCCGCCAACGGTGTGCCCTTCGAGCGCCGCGATGACCAGCTTTGGCGTCTGTTCCAGCCGGGAGAGCGTCTCGTTGGCGTGCAGGCAGAAGTAATACTTGAACGTCGGATCGGCCGCCTTCAGCATGTTGATGTTGGCGCCCGCGCAGAAGAACTTCTCCCCCTGGCCCGCAAGCACGATGACGTGGACGGAAGTATCGAACCGGGCGGTGACGATGCTCGCGTCGAGCTGCAACATCATCTCGTGGGTGTAGGTATTGGCCGGCGGATCGTCGAGCTTGATGTAGGCGACGCCGTCGCGGACTTCGTAGTGGACCAGCTTGCGCTCTGCGATATCGGACATATGGATGACCTCCCGGATCGGGTTCGTGAGGAAACGGCTTTAGAGAAGACGGATCGAGGGCAGAGGCCCGCCCTCGGCAGAAACGGCTTGCGGTGATTCTACCGCACCCCCACCACCTCGGCCACCGGAATCGCCCACAGCTCGCGCCCGTGCTCGCCGTCGTCGGCCCCAAAGAGAAGCTGGCCGTTCGCGACGCTGAACGGTCCCGGGCTGCTTGCCGCGGCTCCCGGAGCGATATCGCCCCATCGGCGAGTGCCCTCCGCGGTGCCATCGCTGCTCCACGGTTCGAGGCCCGAGGTGCCGTCCTCGGCAGCGAACACGACCCGCCCGCCCACCGCTTTGAGATTCTGCGGCTGCGAGCCGCGCGGTCCAGCACGCAGGTCGGTCACCTCGCGGGTGGTCGCCGCTGTACCCTCCGAGATCCAAAGCTCGGTGCCCGATTCCGGACGAAACGCGACGAAGAACAGTTTGCCCGAAACGACCGTCAGCTCTCGGGCTTGGGATGCGCCCAATAGAGGGCTCACCAAAACCGTGCCGCGCCCTGTGCCGTCGCTTTTGTACAGTCCCTCGCCCGAGTCGCCGCGGGGATTCGCGGCGAAAAAGAAGACGTCGCCGCCCATCGCCACCAAATTCCGCGGTGTGGAACTTCCCGGTCCCGCCACCAAATCCGCCACCCGCCGGGTGCCGCGACGCGTGCCGTTCGTCACCCACAGCTCGCGCCCGGTCGTTCCGTCGTCCGCGACGAAGAAGGCGCGGCTTCCCGCGCGCACCAGGTCGCTCGGGTCCGAGCCCTCGCCGATCTGCTCGGGTCCGAACTGCGGGTCGTTGGGATCGAAGTTGGGGTTTGGCCGCCGCCTCGGGTTGACGTCTCTCACCAAGCGGGTGCCGGCTTCCGTGCCGTCGGTCGCGAACAGCTCGCGCCCGTGCAGGAGGTCGTCGGCCGCAATCAAAGCGACCGGGCCGAGCACGGCGCCCTGGCCCGGCGACGACGCGAGCGGCGCGACTACGCACAGCGGCTCGTCCTCGGGCTGGTAGAAGGGATTGAGATTGAGCACCTGCTTCGTTCCGCCCGGTGTCCCGTCGCTTGCCCACGGCTCGGCGTCACCCCCCGGGCAATACGGGGACCCCGGGGGACCGCCGCCGAATAGGAACCGGCCGCCAACGAACCCGATCGGTGCCGCCATGTAGAGGAACGTGTGGGCAAGCGTCGGGTAGACCGGACCGGTTCCCGCGCGGGAACCGTCGGTTGTCCAGAAGGTGTTCTCGGACCTGAAGAACGCGCGCCTCCCCGCGAGAGTGAGCCGATGAAGCTCCGGCCGGTAGGCGAAGTCGAAGTCGGAGCCGAAGGCGTAGATGGGGCCTGCGCTGATCGCGATCGTGCCTGCAGCGGAGCCGTCGGAAGAGAAAAGCTTCCTTGTGCCGTCGAGCGACAAGAACACCAGCCGGTCTCCCAAGACGAGCTGGTCGATCGGGCCGGACCCGTCGTTTTCGGGCTGAAAATCATGCACCTGCTCGAGGGTCGCTCCCGCGCCGTCGATCTTCCACAGCTCGCGGTAGCGGGAGATCAAGATCCCCTCTCGGAACCCGGCGATCTCGCCATCCGGGTTCGGCGGGCCGGCCAGGTGGATGCGTCGAGTTCCGTTGAGGGTGCCGTCGGTGGTCCAGACGAAACTGGGCCCGCCGTGGGCCGAGACGAACAGCCGGCCCGGCTGCTCGATGACCCTATCGATTACGCCTTGCGGTGCATCGAACCCGACGGTGGTCTCGGGCGTGCCGCCCGTGCGCCAGACGCCGTTCCCGGTCAGCGCGAAGACGGCGCCGCCGATGCGCGCGAGCTTGGGGAAACCAAAGGAGGGGAGATCCAATTGCGCGAGCTTGATCGTGCCCTCCGCCTTGCCGTCCGATCGCAGCCAGTCGCCATTGTCGAAGATCGCGTAGAAGATCCCGTAAACGACCGTGACCGACTCGGCGAAGACGCCTTGCGTCAGCTCGTCTAAGCGGCGCACGAATCGGGTGCCGCCGGGTGTTCCGTCGCTCGTCCAGAGAGCCAATCCGTCGAGAAAATAAAGCGGCCCGGAGGCCTCGACGATCGTGCGCAGCCCGTCTGAGGTGCGATGCAGGAGGACGGTGCCCGCCAGTGTGCCGTCGGTGCGGAAGAGAGCGGCGTCGTGGTTGTCCGTCGGGAACTCCCGTAAAAGGAGGCCCTTTCCCGAAGGATCCGGCCCGTCCAGAAAGACCCGGGGATCCTGTCCCAAACCGCAGATATCGAGATCGTCACAGAGGTTGGCGACCGGCTTCGTCCCTGCCGCGGTGGCGTCGCTGTTCCAGAGAGTGGAGGTCCCGCCGGACGCCTGGGTGAGGAACCAAAGCTCCCCGCGCCATTCGACCCAACTCCTCGGCTGGATCCCGCAAGCCCCCGGACAGAGATCCGCGAGCAGCTCTTCGCCGCCCACCGTTCCGTCGGTGCGCCAGATCTCGGCCCCATGCTCGCGGTCGTCGCCGCGAAAATAGAGGTGCCCGGCAAAAAAGCCCAGGGGCTCGCCTAAGCCCCCGCAGCTGCCCGGGCAGAGATCGACCAGGGCGTAAGTGCCCTCCGCGGTGCCGTCCGTCCGCCAGAGCTCGGAGCCGTGCTGGGGATCCTCGCCCTGAAAATAGAGCACGCCGTCGTGCTCGACGCCCTGCGACAGCTGGGCCGGGAGATAGGCCGGCACCCTCCCCTGATTGAGATCAGTGACCAGATGAGGCTGGGCCTGCCCGGGGGAGGCCCCGGCGCAGAGAAAAAGGACCACGGCCCCTAACGCAGGCCCGGAGAGCTGGAATCGCATCGGTTCCTCCATTTCCTTTCGTTCTTAGTGCGCCAGCCCCGCGACAGGGATCGCCCACAGCTCGCGCCCGTGCTCCCCGTCGTCGGCGCCGAACAGGAGCTGGCCGTTGGCGAGGCTGAAGGGTCCCGGACTGCTGGACGCGGCGCCCGGCGCGATGTCGGCCCAGCGAACCGTGCCCGCCGCGGTGCCGTCGCTGCTCCATGGTTCGAGCCCCGAGGTGCCGTCCTCGGCGGCGAACACCACCCGCGCCCCAACCGCTTTGAGATTCTGCGGCAGCGAGCCGCGCGAGCCGGGGCGAAGGTCGAGCACCTCGCGGGTGGTCCCGGGCGTGCCGAGAGAGGTCCACAGCTCGGTGCCCGCAGCCGGACGGAACGCCACGAAGAACACCTTGCCTTGCGCGACGGTCAACTCCCGTGCCTGAGACAGACCGGCGAGATCGCTCACGAGCACCGTGCCGCGCCGCGTGCCGTCGCTCTTGTACAGTCCCTCGCCGTCGCCGTCCGCGGCGAAGAAGTAGATGCCTTCGCCGACCGCGACCAATTCGTGCGGTGTGGAACTTCCCGGTCCCGCCACCAGATCTGCCACCCGCCGGGTGCCGCGGCGCCGGCCGTTCGTCACCCACAGCTCGCGCCCGGTCGTTCCGTCGTCGGCGACGAAGAAAGCGCGGTTCCCCGCGCGCACCAGGTCGCTCGGGTCGGAGCCGACGCCGATCAGGTCCGGCGCATGCGGCGGGGAGGTCGGATCGGTGATCGTGTTCGGCATCAGCTTTGGATTCAGGTCGGCGACCAGGAGGGTTCCCTCTTTCGTGCCGTCGGTCGCGAACAGCTCCCGGCCGTGCAATAGGTCGTCGGCCGCGAACAGGGCGAACGAACCGAAGGAGACCCCGGGGCCGGGCGACGACGAGACCGCCACGGTCTCACACTGCGAGCCGCTGCCCGGTTGCAGGAACGGATTCAGGTCCAGAATCTGCTTCGTGCCGCGCTGTGTGCCGTCGCTCACCCAGGGCTCGGTGTCCCCCGGTTCGCAACGCAGCGGGTATTGCTTGAAGTTCGCGCCGAACACGAAACGGTCGCCCACGACGCCGATCGGCGCGGTCAGCACGTGGGTCGAAGAGCTGTAGGCGGGGCGGAAGTTTTGGGTTCCCGCGGCCGTTCCATCGCTCGTCCAGACCCGACCGTAGGTGGTGAAGAACGCGCGGTCGCCGGCCCTCGTGAGGCGATACACCTGAGGCTGGAATTCGAAGCCGAAGTACCCATCTACATAAGGGCTGATCGCCGTCGTGCCGGCCGCCGTACCGTCGGTCGAGAACAGCTTCGCCCCGGGCAGGCCGGGCAGCGACACGAACAGCAGCCGACGCCCCAGGACGATCTGGTCGACCGGGCCGGACCCGCCGTTCTCCGGCTGGAAGTCGTGCAGCCGCTCCGCGCCGGCTTGATCGATGCGCCAAAGCTCGCGGTACCCGCGGGAGATCATCACGCCCGCGCCGAATCCGCCCATCTCGTATTGATCCGGATTGGGCGGACCGTCCAGATGGTGGCGCCGCGTTCCGGCGGCGGTGCCGTCGGTGCTCCAAACGAAACCGCCTCGCTCGTAGCTCAGGACGTACAGCCGCCCCGGCCGCTCGATCACGGTGAGGACGTCCCCGACCGGCCCGTCGAAACGGACGGTGGTTTCCGGGGTGGCCCCCGCGCGCCAGACACCCTGCACGGTCACCGCGAAGACCGCGTCGCCGATCCGCCCCAGCGTCGGGCGAAATTGGGGATCCACTTTCGCCAACCGGAACGTCCCGTCCGCCGTGCCGTCCGAGCGCAGCCAGGCGCCGTAATCGAAGATCGCATACCAGATCCCGTCGATGACCCGAACCGACTCCACGTAGTGGTTGAAATCGGTCATCGCCTCCACATTGCGCACGAAGCGGGTGCCGGCGGACGTTCCGTCGCTGGTCCAGAGATCGAATCCATCCAGGAAGAAGAGCGGCTCGGCCTCTTCGGCGGCCGTCCGCACGCCGGCTCCGATCGCGGCCTTCAAGCCCTCCAACTCGCCCTTGCCGCCATTCTTGGCCACCTGGGGCGCGAGAAACGAAGTCGTAAAGCGATGCAGAAGCTCGGTGCCCGCCGCGGTTCCATCCGTGCGATAGAGCGAGAGGGCGTCCGTCGAAACCCACAGGACGAATCCCGGCCCGGAAGGGTTCGGCACCAGGAAGGCGCCGGAATAGTCAACGAAACCGCAGATGCCGAGATCGGTACAGAGGTTCGCGAACGGCCTCGTCCCGCCAGGGGTACCGTCGCTGGTCCAGAGGATCGGCGTCTGGCCGAACCCCTGGGTGAGAAACCAGATCGCCCCATCCCGCACGACCCACCCGTTCAACTCGGTCCCGCAGTCTCCCGGGCAGAAGTCTCCCAGCAGCTCCTCGCCCCCCACCGTCCCATCCGTGCGCCAAATTTCGGTGCCGTGCTCCCGATCATTGCCCAAGAAGTAGAGAAACCCGTTGAAGAACCCGATCCCCTCGCCGCCGCCCCAGCAACTCCCCGGGCAGAGATCGACTAGGCGGTAGGTGCCTTCGGCCGTGCCGTCGCTCCGCCAAAGCTCGTAGCCATGCTGCGGATCTTGACCGGGAAAATAGACCACCCCATCCTGTTCGATCCCCCGCGACGGCAGCGGCTGCAAATTGGCCGATACCCGCCCTTGATTGAGATCGGTCACCAAATGCGGCTGCGCCACAGCGGCCGAAACTCCCACCAGGGCGAAAAACCAGGCGCTTAGAAGCGAGCGCCAGAAGGTGTATCGGGGCATGAGAACCTCCGCTGGGATTCCTCTTATTGAATAGCTGCGCTTTAAGAATAGAGCGCGAGCCAAGGATTCCGCAGCCGGCAGGGTGCCGGGGCGGCGCAGGGCGGGACGAACGGCGGCGGGGGTGGGCCGGGGGTTGCTCGGCGGCCGAGCCGAGCCACGGCCAATTGACACCTTCACTCCCAATGTGTATACATCGGCTATACGAGCCTACGGGAGAAGAAGCATGGTCGCAAAGGTTCAGAAGTGGGGAAACAGCCAGGGGTTGCGGATCTCAAAGCAGGTGCTCGAGCTCGCCACTCTCGCGGTAGGAGACGAGGTGGAGATCCTCGTGAGCGCGGGCGAGATCGTGTTGCGAAAAATTGCGAGGCCCAAGTTCGACCTCGCCGAGTTGGTCGCTCGAATTCCGAAGGACTATCAGCCGCAGGAGGTCTCTTTCGGTCCCCCGGTAGGTCGGGAGGAGTGGTAGGTGCCTCGCTACACGCCGAGGCAGGGGGATTTCGTAACTCTCTCCTTCGATCCCCAGGCGGGTCATGAACAGAAGGGGCGGAGGCCGGCACTGGTCGTCAGCAAAGACCTCTTCAACCAGCACACGGGACTGGCGATCGTCTGCCCGATCACGAATACGGACCGCCGTTTTCCCTTTCACCTCCCCCTTCCGGCCTCGTCGTCGCTGTCCGGTTTTGTCATGGTCGAGCAGGTCAAGTCTGTCGATTACCTCAGTCGTCGTACCCGGTTCGTCGAGCGGGCGCGTCCCGAGTTTCTGCAGGACGTCCTCGACCTGGTCGATGCCTGTCTTCACTGAGGCGACAGCACCCCGCAAGCGGGGGCGATGGCAAAGCGGACCCGGAAGGTGGATCCCGTCTTGACCATGATCATGTGACCATGACAGATTTTGTGAAGACCGCGGCATGCGGCCGGAAAGGACTCCCCATGGAATCCGCGTTCAAGACCGTTTCTGCCGGGGACTTCAAGGCCCGTTGCCTGGCACTCCTGGACGAGGTGGCGCAGACGCGCCTGCCTCTCGTCGTGACCAAGCGTGGCAAGGCTGTCGCCCGGCTCGTCCCCATGACCAATGAGCAACCGACCGATCTTCTCGGAAGCGTGCGTTACGCCTCGGAGGAGGATCTGCTATCACCGGTCGGTGAAGATTGGGATGCCGAGCGTTGATCGTCCTCGATACCCACGTTTGGATCTGGTGGGTCAGCGACCCGGGCAAACTCTCCGCCGCCGCGAAATCAGCCATTGAGTACTCGAAACATTCCGGGATCTGCCCGATCAGCTGCTGGGAAATCTCGACCAAGGTCGCCCAGGGGAAGCTGGAGCTGGATCGAGAAGTCGGTCTCTGGATACGTCATGCACTCGCTCGACCCGGCATCCAGCTCCTGGATCTCACGGCAGAGATTGCGGTCGCAGCAGGTCAGCTCGGCCTGGCCGGATTTCACGGTGACCCTGCGGATCGCCTGATCGTCTCAACCGCCCTTCATCACGGCACCCAGCTGATCACGAAAGACCAGTCCATCCGCGACTTCCCGGGTGTGCAGACGACCTGGTAATCCCCGGCTTGTCTAGCCATCAATCCGCGCCGCCATCTCCCGCGGGCGGCCCTCAAGCTACCGACTCGGCTCTAGAGCCCCCTCAGCCTTGGCGCCGATCGCGCGGAGCATGCCGACGAAGATGATCTGGTGGAGGGGCCAGACGCTGTACCAGTAGGCGAGACCCGCGAGGCCGCCGGTGACGTCTTCCCCAGAAAAAAGGGGCGGCCCGCGACCGCGGACCGCCCCGAGACGAGGGAGACGACGGTTAGGCTACGATCACAGGTGCGGCGGCGGTCGAAACCGAAGCCGCCTTCGCCTCTTCCTCCTTCTTCTTCAGAGTGCGCCGGCCGCGCCGCGAATTGTCCTCCGGGCTGATCCCGTAGGTGGCGAGAACCGGGTTGGCGAAGCCGATGTGGGCGGCGACCAGGGCGGAGAGGCGCCGGTGGACCTGAACGCCTCGGATCGCGAGCTCCCGGCGCGCCTGGACCGCGACGCGCAGGTTGCCGCGCTGGGCCTCCACCGAGCCGTGAGCCGGCCGAAGGTTGCCGAGAAGCGTCTTCATCTCGTCGAAGATGTCGGCGATCCCGGGATACTTCACAACGTCCGGTTCCAGGTTGTCGACCGTGGTCTGGAACGCGTCGATCTTGTCGGAGTACGAGTTTGCCTTCATGGTTTGAATCCTCCACGTTAGGTGGCATGATTCCGGGCGCGATCACGGTCGGCCCGGGGGGTTCGTCACTTCTCTGCTCGGCGGTCCGGTCGAGCGGAGGATTCGCCAAAATCCTCCGCGGAGGTGCCGAAACGGCTCCGTATAGCCGCTATCGCTGGCCGATAGCGATTCAACGGTCGCGGATAGCGGCTTTCCAGCGTGGGAAGCCGCTATACGCCCTGGGAAGCCGCTATCTAGCCGTGGGAAGCGGCTATCGGCCGTGGGAAGCCGCTTCCGGTCGTGGGAAGCGACGACTCGGCCGCGTAAAGCGGCTTTTCCTCGCGGATAGCCGCTCTACGCCAAGGAATTCGCACTGCTCGTCCCGCATTTCGCCTTCCGCGTCGGCTGTCCAAGAGCGGGCGCGGCAAGCCGCCATCGCCGCTCACGCGGCCATGGCGCCCGGCGTTTGCGCCCAGCGGGAGCCGCTGAGCGCTTGCGCCGCCAGAAGGTCGGCGGCCGTCACGCCGCCGGCTCCTCCGAGGCGGACGACCACCAGGTTTTCCCGCACGGACATCTCGACGACCGACCCTTCCTCGCGGCAGGTCGCGAGGACGAACGGCACGAAGCGATCGGCCTCGCCCTGGGGCGAAAGGCGGAAGAAGGCTTCGATCCGCTGTCGCGGCGGACCGAGCGCCCAGCCGTCCAGAGAGGCGAGGGCGAGCTGGATCCGCTCGGCTTTGAGCTGGGCCGGCGGCTGCTCGGTGGTGCGGGGCGGGGAGGTCGATTTCTTCGTAGCCATCTCGGGCATCTCCTTTTTCCTCGACGACGGCGATATGCCGCTGTCCATCTAGCCTTGTATAGACCCAAATCCGAGAAATCCAGTCCATCGGCCCGAAAGCCTAAATTTGTCCGGAAGAGCCTATCTAGGCCGAGGTGGAAGGCCCGTTCGGATACGTACCGAGATGCCGGGGAGTGCCAAATGCCAAAGACTGTTGGCATCGTGCTATTCTTCTTCGGGAAACGCGCGAACACGACGAAGTGAGGAATATGGCCGAGATTTGCCCCGTTTCGGCCTACGAGATGCACCCTATGTGGTGAAGCACCTGTTTTTCGAGAGGATCTAGACTATGAACGTGGCGCACATCCACGAGCTCGACACCGACGATTCCGCCGACCTCTTGGACCCGACCTCGGCCCCCTCCGGTCGATTGGGTCTCGCCCTGGAAGCCTTCTTGGCCCGGGAATCTCGCGCGCAGGGACCCGAGGGAGAATGGCGCGAAGGGCTCTGGTTTCCCTCCCCGAACGAGCGCCGGCCCTGCTGCGAGGGGCTTCAGCCGACCCCCGCCAACAAGCAGGCGCTGGAGAGTCATTGCCGGTCCGCCGCCCACGTGGCGGCGCTGTTCGAGGTGTCGGTGCTGGATCTACGGCGCGCCCTGAAGCGGGCGCGGATCACCCAGGAGGCGGCGCCCAGCCCGTCGGCGGGCTCGCCGGCCCGGTCGATGACGAACACTGAACGCCTGGCGCGGGTCAGCCGGGCCGCCCGTTCCGAAGCTTTCGCGGCTCTTCGGGCCGAGGCTCAACAGTGCGCGGGCATTTTCGGCGACCTTTCCCGACTCGATGATTCGGCGTCCGCCGAGGAGGTCGCCCAGCTTCTGGAAGGCGCCAAGCGCCGCCTGAACCTGATCAACGAGAGCTTGGAGAACGCGATGCAGATGGAGTTGGTCTTCCGCGTCTCCGGACTGGCCGTTGACAGGTTGCGATCGCTGGATGAGTAGGCCGGCTACGGCGTGGCCCAGGCCAAGATGGCAAGCTCCCGGTCTTCCCGGTAAACCTTGGCGACGATCGCGTTTTCAATCTCCCAGCGAGCCGCGCAGAGCAAGGATCTGAGGAAGTAGGTGGTCGGATCTTGGGGCCGTGCCGGTTTCCGGGCGAGGTAATCCTCGATCAGATCGATCGCCGAGGTGACGCCGATCGTTTCGAGGATCTCCACCTCGAGCGACGACTTTTTCGGGCCAAAACGTCCCTGGAGTACTTTCGCAGCCATCGCCGGCGCTCTCCGAGGTCACATACACCTGCACCCTATGTGCTCGAACAATCTTAGACTATCTTTGGTCTGTCTGTATCCACTTCGAAACAATCTTCTCCATCTTCGCTCTCGTCGTAGCGAACTTTGACGCCTTTCTCCTTCGCCTGCCGCCGGAATGTCCCAGAGATTCGACGCTGCTCTGTCAGCTGGATGGCGAGCGCGGGAAGAAACGCCAGCGCCTCGCCCAGCCGGCTGAGGATCGGGAAGGCCTCCGCCAGATGTGCCCGAGCGTCCCGTAGGCTCGGGATTCTCAGGGGAACCTCGGCGGTCGCGGACTCCGCCGCCCGGATGCTTTTTTCCAGCGCCACATAGGCGTCGAGCCCATCCTGGTAGGCCTGCACATACTCGTCGATCTCCGTGCGCTTCTTCATACCGCCTCCTTCCACTGTCGGCGAAAGTCGATCCCGCAGAGCGCGGGAACCTCGGCGCCCGAGAGCAGCCGCGAGACCAGCGGCGCCCCGTAGCGCAGCTCGAGCTCCCGCTCGCTGGCGTTGGTGGCGAAGGCGAGCCGCTCGCCCTCGCGCTCGTCCAGCAGGCCGACCAGGAACGCGGCGGTGATCGGCGCGGCGGTCTCCTCCTGGCCCAGGTCGTCGAGGATCAAGGCATCCGAGCGGCGCCACTTGGCGACCGCGATCTCGGCCGCTCCGCGCTCGGTGCCGTCGAAGAGCGCTCGACCGCGTACCGTCCGCGTGAGGTCGGGCGCGGTGACGTATTCGACCCAGCGGCCCGCCCGGGCGAGGGTCCGTGCCGCCGCGCGGAGCAGGTGCGTCTTGCCGCAGCCGGAGCTCATCGCGACCGCGTCGGGCCGGACCAACGCGAGGGCGCGCGGGCCCTTGGCTCCGGCGGCGGCCCACCCGGCCCAGCGCCGGGCGGCCTGAAACGCTTCGTTTTCCCGCAGCTGCTCGAAGCTCTCGAAGGTTTGCGCGCCGGGGATTACGGCCGCCGCCGCTTGCGCCCGCGCGGCGGTCGCCCGGCCGCAGCGGGCAAACGCCGTGCCCTGCCCGCCGTCCTCGCGCCAGTGCCAGCCGGACGAGCAGCGTTGGCCCGCCGGCAGGGCGCAGCGCGGGCTCTCCCGGGCCGCCAACTCTTCGGCCGACAGCCGGTCGAAACGCCCCTCCAGGTGGGCCAGCAGTCCACCGAGATCACGCGCCATGTTTCGCCTGCCATTCGGCGCGGATCTTCGCCAGGTCGCGGAGGCACTTGGCCAGCTCCGCGGGGTCGGAGATCCCCGCGCGAAGCTCGGCCTCCCACTCCTCGAACGAGTCGCGCCCGTAGGCTTCGCGGAGCGAGCCCCTTGGCGGAGGTGCCGGAAGCGCCGGCTTGTCGATCGCCGGACGGCGGCCGAACCGGCCTCCGTCGTTGGCCCGTTCGAGCCACGAGAACAGGAACCGGGCGATGCCCCGAGGGGTCTTCCAGCGTCCCGGATTGGCCTGCAGCCAGGCCTCGGCCTTCCGCGCCTCGCCGAGCACGTCGAGCCCCGGAAAGACCGCCCGCCAGCGATCGACCTGGTCCTGCGGCAGACCCCAACCGGGAGGGTCGCCTGGACGGGTCGCCCGGCAGGGGAACCACAGCACCGCAGGCGGCGCCACGGCCGGAGGGGGCGGCGCGGCCGGCGGATCGGGCACCTCCGGGGCCGCACCAGGCCCCCCGGTCCCCGCCGGCCTCGCGTAGGCGGGCGCTTCGCGCGCGCCCCCGGAACACCTCGAATATAGAGAGTCTCCGGAAGAAGGAGCTTTTGTTTTTGTCGTTGCTTTTGTCTCTTGGTGTAAGCCTCTACCTCGAGGTGATGGGAGGGGTGTGGGGAGGGAAGCGGAGCGGTGACGCGGGAGCTCGGCCGTCGGGGCCGGATCCGGCCCCATTTGGGGCCCAATCGGGGCCGGATCGGGCCCCGGCTCCGCAAGCGCCTCCGGGATTGAGGCTTCGCTCTCCTGTTTCGGCGGTGTGGGCTGGGCCTCGAAGTGAAGCCACAAGATCCGCCGAATCACTTCCGACGTGACCACCTCGTCGGCCGCCGCCGCCGCGACCACGTGATCGAGCAGTCGTCCTCCAAGAGCCAGCTTGAACGTCTGGGTCAAGGTACACCTCCCCTGGTGCGTCGAATCTCAACGGTCCTATGTGTCGTGGATGTCTTCCTGCTTCGCTGACGCCTCAGGATACAATAGGTTCAAGATGGAATCAAAATTCTCTGACGACTCTATACGACAAAAGGACCTGCTCTGTCACTAGGCGTTGCAACTTCTCGACACATTGCGGCGGGTGCCGGTTCTTGGCCCTGCCGCTTCGTCGCGGTGTGAAACCCCTCCCCCCGCGACCGGCCCGGAGGGAGGCCTCAGGCGTATCTGAAGACCGGATTCCGAGAAATCGAGTCTTAGGTGCCGCAGGGGCCTCGACTTTTGGAATCGGACGTGGATATGCTTTCGATGTTATGAACAGGAACCGAGACGCCGGGTTACATCTTGGGCGGGGAGGGTGCCAGGGGGCTCGATGGCGGCCGAGCGGTGCCCGACTCTCGATGGCGCTGTTCGACGCAGGGGCCGAGAAGGCCGTGCTCATTCACCGACTGATGTTCGAGATGGAGGGGGTGTGCCCGTGACGGCACCGACTACCCCGGCCCTCTCGTTCGAGCTTCTGGTCGCCGCCATCGGCCAGGCGCACGCCGAGTTGGCGGCGCGGGCTTCGCAGGCAGTCAACACTAGCCTCACCCTGCGCAATTGGTTTATCGGTCTATACATCGCGGAGTACGAGCAAAAGGGGACGGATCGTGCCCGGTATGGCGAGGCCCTCATCGAGCGACTGGCGGATCGGCTGGGGTTGGTGGGCGTGAGCCGGATCGACGTGAGGGAACTGCGGCGCTACCGCCAGTTCTATTTCACCTACCCCCAGATTCGGGAGTCGCTGACTCCCGAATTGGCAGGGAGGCTGCTACCGCAGGGGGGCTCGGGAAACATTCGGGAGTCACCGACTCCCAAATTGGGCATCGCCGTGGGCGAAATCCTGACCAAGCTCTCGTTCAGTCATCTCGCCGAGCTGCTGCAATGCACCGATGCGACCCAACGAGCGTTCTACGAGTTGGAGTGCATTCGGGGCAACTGGGCCGTGCGCGAACTGAAGCGCCAGGTCGCCAGCCTCTACTACGAGCGATCCGGCCTCTCGAAAGACAAGGCGAAGCTGGCCGCTTTGGCGCAAGGAGGCGCGGAGCGTGCAGAGCCAGCGCTGGCCATCCGCGACCCTTACGTCTTCGAGTTCCTCGGTCTGAGGCCACAGGAAGCCATGGGCGAATCCCATCTCGAGGATCAACTTCTGGACAAGCTGCACGACTTCCTGCTCGAGCTGGGCCACGGCTTTTGTTTCGAAGCACGGCAGAAGCGCATTTTGATCGGCGACAGCCACAACTTCGTGGATCTCGTGTTCTACCACCGCATCCTCAAATGCCATGTACTGGTCGAGCTGAAAGTCGCCTCATTCAGTCATGAGAACATCGGCCAACTCAACACCTATGTGAGCTGGTATCGCAAGAACATGATGACGGCGGGCGACAACCCGCCGATCGGCATCCTGCTCTGCACACAGAAAGACCACGCCCTGGTGGAATATGCGCTGGCCGGCATCGACAACGGTCTGTTCGTGTCGAAGTACCTGTTGGAGCTGCCGCAGAAAGAGGAGATGCAGCACTTCATCGAGGAGCAGTTGGCGTCTGGAGCGTGAGTCGCGCCACCGGCCCCGAGGCGGTATCGTCTCGCTGTGATGCCTCCTCCGCTCGACGCTCCGCCCCTCGCGACCGCCGCGGCTTACCGCCTGCCGGCGCTTCCCCATCTACGGCTTCGGATCACGCTCCGGGCTCTCGCCCCCGCGCGGCTGGTGCCGTTCCAGGGCTCGATGCTGCGGGGAGCGTTCGGGCACGCGTTGAAGCGTACGGTCTGCGCGTTGCCGCAGGAGCCGCTCTGTGCCGAATGCCGGTTGCGGCACGACTGTGCCTATGCCCAGATCTTCGAGACGCCGATCGAGAAGGGCGAGGGGCACCACCCGCCGCCGTTTTTGGCCGGGGTGACGACCGCCCCGCACCCGTATCTGTTCGAACCGCGCAGCCAGGCGTCGGAGCTGCCCGCCGGTGGCGAGCTGTCGTTCGATCTGATCCTGTTCGGCCGCGCGATCGCCTATCAGGGGCGCGCCCTCTCTGCGATCGAAACGATGGCCGAAGCGGGCCTCGGCGCCGGCCGCACGCGCTTCGCCCTCGCGCGGGTCGAAGCGGAGGAGGCGCCCGGCGCGTTTCGCCCGCTGTTTTTGAACGGCGCCTGGCTGACGACCGATCCGGTGCCCGGCCGGCCGCTGCCGGAGACGCCGCTGCCGGGGCTGCCGGCGGACCCTCGGTCGCTACGCCTCAGGGTGCTCACCCCGCTGCGCCTGCAAGAGCGCGGCAAGATCGTCCCGCCCCGCGATCCGCGCGCGCTCGCCTTCGCCGCGCTCCGCCGCCTGCTGGAGCTGGCCCATTTCCACGCCCCGGACGTGAGCGTCGACTGGGCCTTCCGCCCGCTGCTCGACGCCGCCTCGACCGTCCGTTTCGCCGGTCCCGCGCTCCGCTTCGAGGACCTCGCCCGCTACAGCCAACGCCAAGAGCGCCACGTCCAACTCGGCGGCTACGTCGGTACGCTCACCCTCGAAGGAGACCTCGCCCCCCTCGGCCCGCTGCTCCGCGCCGCGGAGGTGATCCATCTCGGCAAAGGCGCGGTGTTCGGCCTGGGCCGGGTGGCGATTGAGGAAACGCCCTAGGCGGCTTTCAAAGGGGAAAGGTCCGCGTCCGGCAGCGGGGACAACCCGAGGTCGATCAGCACACGGTTGATCGTGGCCGCCGAGACCCTCCCGGGTGCCGTGATCTCCAAACCCATCGGCCGGCCGCCTACTGTGAAGTCGATCAACAGACCCGGAGCGACCTGCTCGGTTCGAGCGCTTTTCTCATCTCCCTTCCGCGGGAGATAGAGATAGGCCGCAAGCGGCCGGCCATGGCGGAAGGTGATCTCCAAATAGGGCTCGTTCATGGGTCAACTCACAGGATAGGCAGTAATGACGATCAAGAGCCGGGCCTCTTCATCCGGCTCGACGACGACTTCCCAAGGATGCCTCGCATGCAAGGTTTCGACAACCCATCGGCCGTCAACGATATCCATACGCAGCCTCCTGGCAGGGACATTCGGACGTACGCCCATGACCGTGGTGTGCGAGACATCTTCGGCAGTCGCAATCCCTCCTGGCTGATCAGGGACATTCGGACGCGTTATGTCGGCCTGGGGGTTCAACGACCTTCAGAAAGTTGTCGCAATCCCTCCTGACTGATCAGGGACATTCGGACGCGGGAGTCGGCCGGAATCGTGACGCACACCGCAGGCACCGTCGCAATCCCTCCTGACTGATCAGGGACATTCGGACGATTGCACGTCTCGCTTGGTTTCTACGGGGCCGCCACAGTCGCAATCCCTCCTGACTGATCAGGGACATTCGGACTTCGGTGGACCGAAAGACGAACACAAGCGGCAGATCAAGTCGCAATCCCTCCTGACTGATCAGGGACATTCGGACCTTCTCGTCTGCTTCGCTACGTCCGCCAACGCCCAGAAGTCGCAATCCCTCCTGACTGATCAGGGACATTCGGACTTAATGCAGGGTGTGACAGTTATCGCCAGCTTCGTGAGTCGCAATCCCTCCTGACTGATCAGGGACATTCGGACGGTAGTCGGAAATCTCGCCACAGTGATCCAGAGGCTGAGTCGCAATCCCTCCTGACTGATCAGGGACATTCGGACCCCGCCCTCCGCAACCCCTTCCGAATCAGGGTGTTACAGAGGCGATTTCCGGAACCTATCGACATACGCTTGCCTTACGCTGGTCGG
>JBBSBW010000016.1:0-111299 GCA_038250865.1 Thermoanaerobaculia bacterium
CGTGTCACCTCAGCCCAGGCCGGAGGCCTGGGACGGCGAACCGTTCGGTTGCCGCGATTTTCCCCAGGCCTACGACCTGGGCTGAGGTGACGCGACCCTTCGGGCCGCAAAAAACTGCCTCTCCGAATGGGTCTCCCCCGACCCCGCCCTCCCACCCCTATTTCGACTTCACCCGCGTCCAAATCTCGTCGTACAGCTTCGAGGCGTCGCCCACGTCGCCCACCAACTCCAGCTTGGCCATCATCTCTGGCGTGGGGTAGATGGCCGGGTTCGCCAGGTCTTCGGGCTTGACCAGCGGGCGCGAGGCTTTGTTGGGGGTGGCGTACTGGTTGAAGTTCGAGAGCTGGGCCCCCACCTTCGCATCGAGGATGTAGTCGATGAACTTTTCGGCCCAGTCGCGGTGGGGGGCTTTGGAGGGGATGACCAGGCTGTCGACCCAGATCACGCCCCCTTCGTCCGGCACGAAGAACTGGGTGTCGGGATCGTCGGTCATGCCTCGCGCGGCGTCGCCGTTATAGACCACCGCGGCGGTGACTTCTTTGCCCAGGACTTTGTTCTTCCCGCCCACTCCGCCTTCGAAGCCTTGCGAGCGCCTCTTCGCTTCGATCAGCAGGGCTCCCGCCGCTTCGATTTCGGCCGGGTTCGTGGTGTTGACGCTTTTCCCCTGGAACTTGAGGGCGGAGCCGAGCATTTCGCGGATCGAATCCATCATCAGAAACGGCCCTGGCTGCTGCTTCGGATCGAACACCAGGTTCCAGGAGGGCTTGTAGTTCTTCGCCTGCGATTTGCGCAGGTAGATGCCGACCGTTCCCCACTGGTAGGCCGCGGTGTATTTGTTGCCCGGATCGAAGGCGGGGTTGGCGAACTTCTCGTCCAGGTTCGCCAGATTCGGGATGTTCGCGTGGCGCAGCTCGGCGAGCAGGCCGAGGTGGATCATCCCCGGGACCACGTAGCTGCTCGGTACCACGAGGTCGTATTGTGAGGTGCCGCCCGCCTGGAGCTTGGCGATCATGCTCTCGTTGTCTTCATAGACTTCGGTAGTCACCTTGCAGGTGTACTTCTGCTCGAACGACTTGACGATCTCGGGATCGATGTACTCGCTCCAGATGAAAAGGTTGAGGCTGCACGGCCCGGTGGGCTCTGTTGGACCGGCGTTCTCGGCGATGGCGGGGGGCGTCGGCGCCTCGGCCTTCTTGGCGCAGGCGGAGAAACCGGGCAAGAGGAGTACCAGGGCGACGAGGAACGGGCTGAATTTGCGCATCACGATTCTCCCGAGGTGCGGCGCGGGCGCTGGAAGAACAGCCCGGCCAGGGTTCCGATCACTGAAACGAGAACGATCAGTGTGGAGAGCGCGTTGATGTCCGGCGTGATGCCGCGCTTGACCGACGAGTAGATCAGGATCGGCAGCGTGCCCGCGCCGGGTCCGGTGGTGAAGAAACTGACCACGAAATCGTCGAGGGAGAGAGTGAACGCGAGCATCGCGCCCGCGACCACGGCGGGGAGGATCATCGGCAGCGTCACATGGCTGAACGTCTGGAAAGCGGTCGCCCCGAGGTCGCGCGCCGCCTCTTCTATGCTTGGATCAATGCCGATCATCCGGGAGCGGATGACGATCGCGACGAACGGGATCTGGAACGTCACGTGGGCGACGATCATCGTCGTCATCCCCAGCTCGAACAGCCCCAACCGGTCGCGGATCAGCGAAAAGAACATCAGCATCGCGATCGCCATCACGATGTCGGGGATCACTACGGGAATGTACATCAGGCGCGAGAACAGCTTCTTGCCCGGAAAGCGGTAGCGCGAGAGGCCGTAACCCAAGAGCGTGCCGAGGACGGTCGCGATGCCGGTGCTCGAAAGCCCCAGGATCAGAGTGTTCTTCGCCGCGTCAATCTTCTCGCGGCTGTCGAACAGCTTGGCGTACCAGTCGAACGTGAACCCCTGCCACGGGCCGCCGTGGCGGGCGGAGTTGAACGAGTAGACGATCACCACGGCGATTGGCGCGTAGAGGAAGACGAAAAGGATCGCGGCCCAGATCCAGAGCGGCAGCGAGGGTTTTCTCACAGCAGCGCCTCTTCGCTGTCGCGCCCCGCGGTGCGGGCGTAAAACGACAAACCAAGCATTACGACCGCCATGCCGACGAAGGCGATCGCCGCGCCGAACGGCCAATCGCGGCTGGCTCCGAACTGCTGCTGGATCGCGTTGCCGAGCAGCACCGTGCGCGCCCCGCCGAGCAGGTCCGGAATCACGAACTGGCCGACCGCCGGGATGAACACCAGGATCATCCCCGCGATCATTCCGGGCAGCACCTGCGGCAGGATCGCGTGGCGCAAGACTCGCCGCCCGTCGGCCCCCAAATCCATCGCCGCCTCGGCAATCGACCAGTCGAGCTTTTCAAACGACGAATAGAGCGGCAGGACGAAGAACGGCAGATACGCCGCAAGCATACCGAGGTAAACCGCGCCGAGGCTGGGGTAGAGCGGCCGGCCGGCTTCCGCCAGGCCGAGAGCGGAGGCGGCCTTCGCCGCCAGGCTCTGGGGCCCCAGCAGGATCTGCCAGGCGTAGGTGCGGATCAGCAGATTGGTCCAGAACGGAATGACCACGAGCGTGAGGGCGATCTGCTTGGCGCGCGGCGGCAGCTGGACGATGAAGTGGGCGAGCGGAAACCCGGCGAGCAGGCAGACCGTGGTAGTCCCCGCCGCGAGCACGAGGCTGCGCACGATCACCAGCGGATAGAGCGGATCGAAGCCGAACGCCCCGAAGCCGGCGAGCCGGGTGTAGTTCTCGCCCGTAAGCGGCAACCCGATCTCGCCGTACGAGCCGCGGGTCAGGAAGCTCATGGCGATCACCGCGAGCAACGGGACGAGCAGGAAGACGTTCACCCACAGGATGCCCGGTCCGCTTGTGAGCGCGGAACGGACGAGCTGGCGCGCCGGCGTGAGCCGCTCGCCGAAGCGGATCTCGACCTCACGCTTGCCGCGAACCTTGTTCGCCATCAGTCGTCCAGCACCAGCAGGCCCGCGGGGGGAAGGACGGCGGTTGCGGCCTGGCCAAGGTCAAACCCTTGCGAGCCGATCCGCGAGTTCATCGCGTAGGCGGTGAGTATCAGGCCGCCCGGCGCGTCGAGCAGATAGTGGGTCTCCGAGCCGATGTAGATCAGCTCGCGCACGGTCACCGGCACCCGGTTTTCACCCTCTTCGCCCGCGGCCCCTAGAGACACCAGGCGCACCTTCTCTGGGCGGATCGCGAGAGTGAGGGCATCGCGCGGGGACTCCGGAGTGGGCGGTGCGGGCGCGCCGTGCCCTTCGACGCGCAGCTCGCCGAACGGGGTTTCGACCAGGACGGCCAATCCCTCGCGCCGGACCGTCTTGCCCTCGATCAGGTTGCAGGTGCCCAGGAACTGGCTGACGAAGCGGGTGCGCGGCCGTTCGTAGATCTCCTCCGCCTCGCCCAGCTGCTCGATCCGCCCGGCGCGCATGACCGCGATCCGGTCGCTCATCACCAAGGCCTCCTCCTGGTCGTGGGTGACGAAGATGAAGGTGATCCCCAGCCGGCGCTGAAGCGCCAGAAGCTCCACCTGTAGCTCCTTCCTGAGCTTCGAGTCGAGCGCGCCGAGCGGCTCGTCGAGCAGCAGCACCTTCGGTTCGTTGATCAACGCCCGGGCGAGCGCCACCCGCTGCTTCTGGCCGCCGGACAGTTGAGCGGGCTTGCGGTCGGCGAACGTGGCGATCCGCACCAGGTCGAGCATGCGGTCCACGCGCTGAGTGACTTCGGTGCCGGGCACCTTCTTCATCCGCAGGCCGAAGGCGACGTTCTCGCGCACGGTCATATGGGGAAACAGTGCGTAGGACTGGAACACCGTATTGACCGGACGCCGATGCGCGGGGATTTCGCTCACGTCCTGGCCGTCGATCCGCACGGCGCCCGCATCCGCCACGTCGAGTCCGGCGAGAATGCGCAGCAGAGTCGTCTTGCCGCAGCCGGAGGGACCGAGCAGGGTCAGGAACTCCCCCGGCCGGATCGCGAGCGATACCCCGTCGAGCGCCACGAACGAGCCGAATTCGCGCCGGACGCCTTCGACCTCGACCGAGGTGGCGCGAGCCGTGCCCGTCGCCCCCTGCCACCCTATCGGCTCGCCTGGCGCTTGCGCCATGCCGGTTCCCCCTTCGTGCGAGGACTAGGAATGCAGTGTGGGGGGAGGATAGCAAGAATCCCGGGCCCTGCCTGCCGGGGTAGGGGCGATGGCCGTGCGTTTCCTTTTGCTAGCCGGTGCTCTTTTCCAGATCCATCGGCCGCCCCTTCCAGGGCGCCAGCCGGCCGCGCCGGTGATCGAGGCCGCACAGAATCGCGATGGCCGCGAGCGCCAGGGCGTCGAACGGGAAGATCAGGCCGTAGGCGGGCGGGTTGTCGCTGCCCCGGCGGACGATCGCGGAGGCCGCCGCTCCGGCGGTCCAGACCAGGAGAGCCGCCGGCCAGTCGGCCCTTAAAAGCGCGGCGACGAAAATTGTCACGGGAATCGCAAGCGCCGTCACCAGATGGGCGAGCCGGGCGGTCTCCCCACCGAATAGGCAGCCCAGGATGCGTCGCCAGCCGGCCCAGGTTTCGCGCCCTCCAAGGTACATGCGTACTGAGAGGAGCGGCGAGCGGAAGAACGCGGTGCGGAAGCCCTCCGCCTGAAGCGCGGCTGCGATCGCCACGTCGTCCATCGGAGCACTTTTTACGCGGGCGAAACCGCCGCAGGCATCCCAGGCATCTTTTCGCAAGAGTAAGAATTGCCCGTTGGCGACCGCGGGACCTTCGCCGCGCGCGGAGGGCAGCCAATCTCCGAGCAAGAAATCAAGATACGCATAGGCGACCGGCGTGAGCAGGTTCTCGCCCAGGCCGCGGACCTCTTGGCGGCCGGCGACCGAGAGCAGGGCGAAGCCGCCACTTTCCGCCGCGGCGAGCGCTCGGGCGAGCAGCTCCGGGGCGGAGCGCGCGTCGGCGTCGGTGGTGAGAATCCAAGGCGAGTCGAGCCCGCGCCAGCCGAAATCGAGCGCGTGGACCTTGCCTCGCCAACCTTCGGCGAGCGGATCTACGGACAGGATCTCCACCCGCGGCTCGGCGTCGAATCGGCCGTGTGCAAGCGCCGCCGTCCGGTCGGTCGAGCCGTCGTCGAGGATGCGGACCCGCGGCCGGGCGGTCTGCAGGAGCAGCGCTTCGATGCAAGGTACGACGTTTCGCTCTTCATTGCGAACTGGCACGAGGACTGCATTGGCAACGGAGGCGAGAGCGGCGGGAGGCAATGCGGGGGCCGAACGTCGGCGTTCCTCGATCGCCGCCGCCGCGGCCAACAGGCAGCCCGCGGCGCCGAGGGCGGAAAGGAAGAGCAGGCTCATGAGGAACTGGAGGCGCGCACCGGGTCTCTATGAATCCGCCGCCCGAAGTGCGCGCTTCGGGTCAGGCGAGCTTCGCTTCGAGAGCGGCGGCCACTTCGCCCGGTGCGGGAAAACGACCGGCCTGCTTCTTCGAGAAGATGACCTGGTCGTCGAGGGTGACGTGGAACGTTCCGCCGTGCCCTTTGACCAGCTGGGCTTCAAGGCCAAACCGGGTCTTGATTTCGTCCGCCAGACCGGCGGCTCGAGGAAGATAGCCTCAGGAAGTACAGTATTCGATGACAAATCTATGATCCATCCAAATTCTCCTTTCGCTCGGATTATATAAGGAGGACGCCGGTTCCGCCTCTCCGCCCGTCCAAGAGCGCCGCGCCGGAAAATTCTCCCGGTACCGGTCGAAAAGGCCTGGCGAAATGTCGCGGCGATACGGCGGGAATACTGAAACTCGTTCGTGGTTGTATTTAGGGTGCGTGTCGATAGCCAAAGCGAGACAAACTTCCGAAAGAAAGTTTGCTTACCCCCTAGATTTCTGGTTCAGAGTCTCTATAATATCGTTTCAACGATCGGAGAATGGCGCCGAAGCAGGGCGGTTCTCGGGTCGTGGCGGGGACTCAGGCAAGGGTCGTGGAGGGGGGCGTACCGGTTGCATCGGTCGAATTGGCGGTCGGATTGGGCATCACCGAACGTCTGGTGGGATTTGAAGACGAGACGTATTCCCGTACAAACTTTATGACCTCGGAGGTAGTAAAAATGAAATCCACCCCAGCGAACATGTCCACGAAAGAGATGGCCCAGATCCGGCAGAACCTCGAAGGGACGCCGGACATCGAGGAAGCGGCCGAGCTGATGAACCTGGCGGGCAATTCGACCCGCTTGAAGCTCCTCTATCTCCTGGACAACATGAAAGAGCTCTGCGTGTGCGACCTGGCCGAGATGCTCGGCGTGTCGGTCTCCGCGGTCTCGCAGCACCTGGCGAAGCTCAAGGCCTACGGGCTGGTCGCGCCGCGCCGCGACGCTCAGACGATCTACTACCGTCTGACCGAGCACCCGTTCAACGCGAAGCTCCGCGACAACTTTTTTCGTCAGTTCCAGGTCTGAGTCGGGGCCCGCTTACGCGGGCAAGCGGTATCGGTAAGGAACGCGGCCGGGTAGTTTTTCCGGCCGCGTTCGCCGTTTGGGGGCGGCTCGTTCGGGGAACCGCGTCGGATCAGACCGGCTTCACCGTCATCAGCAGCACCAGAATCACAATCCCGAGCGCGATCACGTCGGCGAGAATTCCGGGCAGTTTGTTCGCCATCAGCCGTTCGACCTCAGGGTTCGACTCGCCGCCCGCCGCTTCGGTCGCGGCGGCGAGCTGCATGACCTTGGGCGCGATGTAGAACAGGGTGACGAACAGCATCACGAACCAGATCGCCGAAGAGAGAATGACCCAGAGCGAATCGAAGCGATAGCCGCGGGCGGCCACCAGGTAGAGGCCAAGCACCCCGGCGACGACCGAGCCGGGAACGCTGAACACCTTCACCGACCGCGCCAGCAGGCGGATACCGAACGCCTTGGCCCGGAAGTCCCGGACCTTCCGGGTTTGGGCGCGGATCACCGTGCTGCCGAAAGCTCCCGCAGTGAGCCAGAGCGCCGCGAGGACGTGAAAGAAGAGGATCCAGTTCGATCCGGCCATGTTGAGACCTCCCGTTTGAAGATTGGCCGAAAACTCTACCACCCGCCCGAGGCGGCATTAGAATCGTTGGCGTCGCGTTCGTTTCCACCTTCAAGCCCCAAGGAGCCGGAGCTGCCATGTCGAACCATCCGCGTCCGAAGTTCACGTTTCTCGGCCATGCGACCGTGCGTTGCGATCTGCCCGGCGGCGAGGTCATCCTGATCGACCCCTGGCTAGACAATCCGTCCTGTCCGCCCTCCGGCAAGGATCTGTCCCGGCTCGACGCGATTCTGGTCACCCACGGACATTCCGACCACATCGCGGACGCCGCCGAGCTGGCCAAGCGTTTCGGGGCCCGGGTGATCGCCAATTACGAGATCATCACCTGGCTCGCCGCCCAAGGTGTGAAAAACGGGACCGGCATGAACCTGGGCGGTTCCGTGGAGGTCCTGGGGCTGCGCGTCACGATGGTCCGCGCCGATCATTCGAGCGGCCTGCCCGACGGCGGCTACGGCGGCATCGCTTCGGGGTTCGTTGTCGCTATGCCCGAGGGGGGCTTCACCTTCTACCATGCGGGCGATACCGCACTCTTCTCGGACCTGCAACTGATCGGCGAGCTGTATCGCCCGGAGCTGGCGTTCCTGCCGATCGGCGACGTGTTCACCATGGACCCCGAGCAGGCGGCGCGTGCCGCTCGTTTCCTGGGCGTCCGCAAGGTGATTCCGATCCATTGGGGGACCTTCCCGGCGCTCACCGGCACGCCGAACGAGTTCGCGCGCTGTCTCGACCAGCTGGGCGCCTCCTGCGAGATGATCGCGCTCGCCCCCGGCGAGTGCTACTAGCTCCGAGCCCAGGTTTTCCTGAATTCCATGGCGACCAGCACCGTCGAGGACTATTTGAAGCACATCCTGCTCGCCGAAGAGCGGCAGCCGGACGCCCGGGTGTCGATGGGCCAGGTGGCCGCGGCGCTAGGCGTCTCGCCCGGCACGGTGACCGCGATGATGAAGACGCTCGCCGACGGCGGCCTGGTCGAGTACGAGCCGTACAGCGGCGTTCGCCTTTCCGCCCCGGGGCGCCAGCTCGCCACCCACGTCCTGCGCCGCCATCGGCTGATCGAGCTGTTTCTGGTCGAGGTGATGAAAATGGACTGGAGTGAGGTCCACGCCGAGGCCGAGGACCTGGAGCACGCCGTCTCCGACCGGCTGATCGAGCGGATGGACGAGATGCTCGGCTTTCCCTCGGTCGATCCGCACGGCGACCCGATCCCCGACAGCCACGGCGTGGTGCGCAAGCCCGATCACCAAAGCCTTCTGCTCTGCCCACTTGGGCTACCGATGCGCGTCGCCCGGGTCGCCGACCAGAGCCGCGACTTCCTGCGGCTCCTGGAGCGCCGGGGGTTGAAGCCCGGCAGCCAACTGCTCGTCGAGTCGCGCGAAGAGGCGGCCGACGCGGTGACGCTCAAACTTGCCGCGG
This sequence comes from Thermoanaerobaculia bacterium, assembly GCA_038250865.1. Lineage (GTDB taxonomy): Bacteria > Acidobacteriota > Thermoanaerobaculia > Multivoradales > UBA5704 > DASYKS01. The sequence goes on from JBBSBW010000016.1 coordinate 8,503, forward strand.
GCGACGCCCTCACCCTCGGCTTCCGCGCGGCGTCGAAGATCTATGTCGACGAGGTCGGATAGGACCTCACCCCGTTTTTGCCCGAGCGCTTCGCTCGAGCTTGCCCCCAGCCTACTTCCTGCAGGCTCCAACTCCGCCCGTCCGGGCGGCCGGCCGTCCCACGGGAACCTTGAAGCGCGTGAACGTGTCTTACAGTATTGAAAACGGAGATCCCGATGCCCACCACCCGCCGCTCGACCGCCCGTTTGCTTGCCGCCTTGCCGCTTTTTGGTTTCCTCTCGTTTTTCGCCGCCCTCCCCGGCTGGGGCTTACCGTCGATCGCCGTCGGCGAGAAGGGGCTGGTCGCCCAAGGAATCACCCCGGGAGGGCGCGCGATCTGGTGGAGCGTGGCCCACGAGCGGCCGGATTCCTTCGTGACCATCGTCCACCGCCTGGAAGAGCAGTCCGACGCCGATCTGGACGGCAGCGTTACCTTTGAGCACGAAGGCGATCTGCCGGAGGCTTCTCTCTGGGTGGTGGTCGACGTCACCACCGGGACCTACGCGACCTTCGCTCCGGCCGACTTCGGAGTAACCGAGACGCAGCTTCCTCCGGAGTCGGCTCAAACTGGACTACTCTAAAGAGTAACGTGCCAGGGTTCGACAAACCTGTGCCATCGTCCGAGTTTAAGAAGAAAAAAGCAGCTCCGAAACAAAAGTGAGACCGGGTCATGTCAACAAGGCTAGCGAGGTTACCGCACTTCACAATCTGGGCACTGGTCTCCCTGGTCCTGCAGTTTGTGCTGAGTTCTAAAGACGTCCCGTACGACGCTGGAGGAGTTGGAGGATTTCTCGTACTTTCGTCCTCAGTCTGGGGATGGATGTATTGGCTTCCCAGCGAGCTGCTCTTTTGGTTGAATCATGGCCATGCAGTTCCTGTTCACGACCTAATCGCTGGATCAACGGGAGGCATGTTGTCTGTTGGGCTGGACCACCTCGCATCACTCTGGCGAAAGAAAAGAGAAATCGTCGTTGACAGGTTTGTTCAGCCCGCCCCGGTAGAAGCAGCCGTACAGTTTCAACAGGGTGGTCAGGACAATTGGAATGGCCAAACGATTTCAGCTGGCGGTGACCCACGGCCAAGATCTTGAGCGAACGACAGCAACAGGTCTTAATGGCCTGTGCGCAGGATGGCTGTGGAGTGTACTCTTCTGAAACGTGGCCAGTCAGCGACGATGGAAGGAGAATTCTAGTCAAATACTGGAATCCAAGGGCCGGTGAGTGGGCAGAGAAAAAGTGAGCCACAACGGCATCACCGACGTGATCGGCCTCGACCCGAACGCCCAGCAGCGTCCGGCCTCGATCCTGGCGAAGGTCACGACCACCTCGGCAAATCACTGGAACGCGGGAGCTTATCTCTACGATGGCACGGGCAACATCAAGTCGGTCGGCGGCTCAAGCTACGCGTACGATCCCGCGAGCCGTTTGATCACCGCGAACCTGTGGGACGGCACGGGCGCGACCGGCACGCCGCTCAAGTCGCAGACCTACGCCTACGACCTGTTCGGCAACCTCCAAGCGATTGGCGGCCAGGGAGGGCGCAACACGCCGACGAGTTCGAACACCAACCGCCTGACCGGCCCAGGAATGGCCTACGACGCCGCGGGCAACCTGACGAACAACAGCGGCGCGGTTCACGAGTACGACCCATTCCACCTGATGTGGCACTTCCAGTCGGGGGCGGAGGACTGGCGCTATGTTTACACCGCCGACGACGAGCGGATCTGGTCGTTCAAGACCGGCGGCGTCTCGCGGTGGACGTTGCGCGACTTGGGCAACAACGTGCTCCGCGAGTACGCCAATAACGGCGGCGCCTGGAGCGTCACGGAAGACTTCATCCACCGCGGCGGTCAGCTGCTCGCGGCCGATACCTCGACGGGCGTGAGCCACTTTCACCTCGATCATCTCAGCACACCGCGACTGGTCACGGACCAGACGGGAAAGAAGACCGCGTACCACGTCTATTGGCCCTACGGCGAGGAGCTGACGGCGGCGAACCAGGATGCCGAGCGGATGAAGTTTACCGGGCATGAGCGAGATCTGAACGGGGCGGCGGGGACCGGGGACGATGTGGATTACATGCATGCTCGGTTTTGCTCGCCGGTGGTGGGGCGGTTTTTGAGCGTCGATCGCTTCAGTGTGGCATCCCTTCAGTCCCAAGAGGGCGGTGAAGAGCTATTAAATGAATATCTCCGGATGCCTCCGAACTGGAACCGCTATTCCTATGCCCGGGAAAATCCACTGAAGTACGTGGACCCTGATGGCAATTTAGTCAAGCTGGCTACAAATCCGCAGGAACGCGAGAAGCAGCTTCGCTTAAGGCGAATAATTAACGATATGTTGATTTCCAAGCCCCATGGCATTAGAGGCAGTTGGAGAGGAGGCCGCGGTCGGGCTATTCTCGTATTTGAAGTCAGGAGTAATGAGCCTTTTCGGCGAGACGTTAGCAGGCTATACTGCAGGTGGAGTTGCCACTCTCGAGGACGGCACGCTTAAGGTTGGGATCTCTCTCTTAGGGAAACTCTCTCAAGGAGGGGGGACTCTGCGAGGATTCCTCGGCGCACTCGAAGGTGCGGCCTCCAAGCTCGGTGCAAGTAAGCTAGTAATTGAAGGCCGCCTTGCGGGAAAAATATTCTTAACTCCCAAGGCCGAACAGCTCCTTGCGCGACTTGGTTATCTCTATGAGAAGCTGGCCGATGGAACGATCCGCCTGACCAAGGTCTTGCCAGCGACATGATAACGAAATCAGAGGTCCGCAAGCGACGCATCGGAAAGTTGATCGAGAGATCGATGGGAGATTCTTCCTCGCCAACACCCTACTCGGAACTGCGGAGCGATTTGCGATCCAAAATCAAAAACGCCGCGGACTTCGCGGATGAAGAAGAGGTCTTGGTCGCTCTGGTTCGAAAAGATCAATCGTGGTTCTTAATCACTACGAACCGCCTCATTTGGGCTGAAGACGACGAGGTTCATCGTCTGTTTTGGCATGAAGTCCAGGGTGTTCAACCGCCCAAGCAGGATCTCGACGCGGTCATTCGAGGTAAAACAGAGAAGCTAGACATGAAAAGTCTTGAAGTCTACGACAATGCCGGCGTAATGCATTCGATCCAACTCGCGTCAGGGCCGTCGTATTTCCTTGCATGGAGTGCGATCCTCGCCTTGTGCGACTTAACTCGACCTCCCGATATGCCTAAGATCTAGTATTCGCGACAGCTGGTATCCGGCCACCAACCGACGCGATGAGCTGGTTTTGCTACTCGTCGCGGGAATCGCGAACCTACTCGCTTTGCGAATCCAAGCCGCTGAGCACAGGAGGCGATACCCGACCGAAAAGCAAAAACTAGTTCTGGTTGGTGGCCGTGCCTCCTTGCGTGGCGCTCCGGCTGGGCTCATCCGCCCCTTGGGGTGGTGTCCCCTACCCAACCCACCCCAAGATCTTGCGCAGCCAGGGCCTGACAACCGCGCCGCGGGGTGATAAGTTCCCGTTTGCGCCCCGCCCCTTTTTCGGCGGTGCCGCCCGATCCGATGCCCTGGCAACAGGCGACCCTCTGGCAAATCGAGGCCCTGCCTCCACCGCCCCCACTGCGCGCGTGCGTGCTCGGTTCGGGGAGTGCCGGCAATGCGGTGATCGTCGAATCCGCCGGCCGGCGGATTTTGATCGATGCCGGGTTCTCCTGTCGCGAGCTGGAGAAGCGGATGCGCGCGGTGGGGGTCGAGCCGGCCTCGATCGAAGCGCTGCTGATCACCCACGAGCACATCGACCACAACCGGGGAGCGGCCCGGCTCGCGAAGCGCCACAAGATCCCCGTCTATGCGACCGCCGGGACCTTGGAAGGGACCGAGCTGGGGCCGGAACCGACGCGCGCCGCCACCGTGATCCGCTCCGGCGAGCACCGCCATATCGCGGGTTTCTCCGTCGAGCCGTTCGCGATCCCGCACGATGCGCGTGAGCCGATCGGCTTCGTGATCGAGGACGGGGCCGGCCGGCGCCTGGGGCTGTGCGGCGACATCGGCAACCGCAGCCGGCTCGCCTGGGGGCGGCTGGCCGACCTGGACCTTTTGATCCTTGAAACCAACCACGACCTCGACATGCTCCGGAACGGCCCGTACCCCTGGTCGCTCAAACAGCGCGTTGCGGGGCGTCACGGGCACCTATCCAATCGGGAGGCGGCCGAGGGGATGCCCGAGCTGCTTTCGCACCGCCTGCGTTGGGTGGTGCTCTATCACTTGTCGCGAACCAACAACCTTCCGGCCCTGGCGGCCGCGGAGATCGGCGAGGTCCTCGAACGCGAGGGCGCCTCGCCTGAGCTCTGCGTCTCCGAACAGGACCGGCCGACCCCATGGCTCGAAATCGCTGCGGCTTCCGCCGCGATCCCGGGCACTATGGCGGCATTTTCGGAGGCCGGATGATTCAAGCGCGCGTCACCGTCTATCCGCGGCGCGAGATCCTCGATCCGCAGGGCAAGGCGATCGGGGATGCCCTCTCTCGCCTCGGGTTTCAGGGAGTTGCCTCAGTAAGGGCGGGCAAGAGCTTCGAAATCGAGCTCAGCTCGACCGAGGTGAGCGGCGCCCGGCGCCAGCTGGAAGACATGTGCGAGCGGTTGCTCGCCAACACGGTCGTGGAGGATTACGAGATCGAAATCCTCGGCGAGGATGGACGATGAAGGTCGGCGTCGTCGTTTTTCCCGGATCGAACTGCGATCACGACGTCTACCACGCGTTTTCCCACGTGCTCGATTGCGAGGCGATGTTTCTCTGGCACGGTGACGAGACAATCCACGGCTGCGATCTAGTCGTCCTGCCGGGGGGATTCGCCTACGGCGACTACCTGCGCGCCGGGGCACTCGCCGCGCTCTCGCCGGTGATGTCCGCGGTTCGTCGCCACGCCCGCGAGGGAGGGCTCGTGCTCGGGGTCTGCAATGGCTTCCAGGTGCTGCTCGAAGCGGGGCTGCTACCCGGCGCCATGCGGCGGAACCAGGGGCTTCGGTTCCTCTGTCAGGACGTCTATTTGCGGGTCGAGAGGAACGATCTGCCGTTCACTTCGCGGCTCAGAGTGGGCCAGGTGCTGCGCCTGCCGATCGCCCACGCCGAGGGCAATTACGAGGATTCGCCGGAGCGGCTCGACACGCTCGAAGACCGGCGCCAGGTGGTGTTCCGCTACTGCGCGCCCGACGGCTCGATCTGCGCGTTTGACGCCGAGCTGAACCCGAACGGCGCGGCGCGGGCGATCGCGGGCATCGCCAACGAGCAAGGCAACGTGCTCGGCCTGATGCCCCACCCGGAGCGCTCGGTTGAATCGCTGCTCGGCAACTCGGACGGCCTGGCTCTGCTCGCCGGAACGGTCGCTTCGCTGTCTCCTCTGGGGTCCCTCGAGGAGGCCCGCCCGTGAGCGAGCGGAGCGTCACTCCGTCGTCCGCGACGTCCACAACATCCCCGTCCACCCGACGGCCGAACGAGCCGGCGGTCACTCCGGCCCTCGCCGCGGAGCGCGGCCTCTCGGGCGAAGAGTACGAGCAGCTGCGCGCCATTCTCGGCCGCGATCCGTCGTGGACCGAGCTGGGAGTCGCTTCGGCGCTCTGGTCGGAGCACTGCTCCTACAAGTCGTCGAAGGTCTACCTGCGCGAGTTTCCGACCTCCGGGCCGCGAGTGCTCCAGGGGCCGGGGGAAAACGCCGGAGTGGTCGACATCGGCCACGGTTGGGTCGCCGTGTTCAAGATGGAGTCGCACAACCACCCGAGCTACATCGAGCCCTACCAGGGGGCGGCGACCGGCGTAGGCGGCATCCTGCGCGACATCTTCACCATGGGCGCCCGGCCGATCGCCTGCCTGGACGCGCTGCGCTTCGGCGAGATCGACGCGCCGCGGATGAAGTACCTGATCGATGGTGTGGTTCGCGGCGTAGGCGATTATGGCAACTGTTTCGGTGTGCCCACGGTGGGGGGCGAGACCGCGTTCCATCGCTGTTACAACGGGAACATCCTGGTGAACGCGTTCGCCCTGGGCGTCGCCCGGCATGACGAGATCTTTAAAGCGCGCGCCTCGGGGGCCGGTAACCCGATCCTCTATGCGGGAAGCCGCACCGGCCGGGACGGCATCCATGGCGCGACCATGGCGTCGGAGTCGTTCGACACCGAGTCGGAGGCGAAAAGGCCGACCGTCCAAGTGGGCGATCCGTTCACCGAGAAGATCCTGCTCGAAGCCTGCCTCGAAGCGATGAAGACCGGTGCGATCGTGGCGATCCAGGACATGGGCGCAGCGGGGCTCACCAGCTCGACGTTCGAGATGGCCGGCCGCGGCGGCACGGGGATGCGGCTCGATCTCGAAAAGGTGCCGCTGCGCGAGCCGGGGCTTTCCCCCTACGAGATGATGCTCTCGGAGTCCCAGGAGCGGATGGTCGTGCTCGCCAAGCGCGGGCGCGAGGAGGAGGTCGAGAGGGTCTTCCGGCGTTGGGGTCTGGAGATCGCCGAGATCGGCGAGATCACCGACGGCGGCCGGGCGCTGCTTTGCTTCCACGGCGAGACCTACGCCGACATCCCCATCGAGCCGCTCACCGAGCAAGCCCCCGTCTATCGCCGGCCGACCGCGCCGCCGCCCGATCTCGCCGCGCGGTGGGAGGCGCCGACGCTGCCTGAGATCGGCCATCCGGTCGAGACGCTCGAACGGCTGCTCGACACGCCGGATTTCGGCAGCAAGCGCTGGATCTGGCGCCAGTACGACCACACGGTCCGCACCAACACCGTTCGCGGTCCGGGCGGGGACGCCGCGGTGGTCCGGTTGAAGGGGACCCCTTCGGCTCTCGCGCTCACGGCGGACGTCAATCCGGTCTATTGCCAGCTCGATCCTGAGCGGGGCGGAATGCAGGCGGTAGCCGAAGCGGTGCGGAACCTCGCCTGCGTGGGCGCCGAGCCCGTGGGCTTGACCGACTGCCTGAACTTCGGCAATCCGCAGAACCCGCATGTCGCCTGGCAGCTTCAACAGTCGGTGCTCGGCCTCTCCGCCGCCTGCCGGGCGCTCGACGTGCCGGTCATCTCGGGCAACGTCTCGCTCTACAACGAGACCCAGACCGAGTCGGGGCCGCAGTCGATCTACCCGACCCCGGCGGTTGCGATGGTCGGCCTGATCTCCCTGCTGGGGCACCTGCCGGAATCGCACTTCGAGCAGGCGGGCGACCGGATTCTCCTGCTCGGCCGCGACCGGGCGGAATTCGGCGGCTCGGCCTGGCTGCGCCTGCTTCATGACCTCGAACAGGGCCGGCCGCCGGAGGTGGATCTTGACGCGGAGCGTAAACTGGCTTTGTTGCTGCGCGAACTGATCGGCGCGGGGCTCCTGTCGACCGCCCACGATCTCTCGGAAGGGGGATTGGCGATCGCCGCCGCCGAAGCCTGCTTCGGCCGGTCGTTGGGCGCGCGGCTGGAAGTTTCCACCCCGCTCGAATTGTTCTCAGAAACACAAGCGCGGGCGCTGGTCGCCTGCCCGCCGGCCCACTCGATCGAGGTCCTCCGGGCGGCAGAACGGCACGGTGTCCCGGCGAGAGAGATCGGCGAGGTCGGCGGCGAGGATCTCGCGTTCGAAGTCAGCGGGGAAACCTTCCGGGCGCCCGTCGCCCGGCTTGAAGCGATCTGGGAAAGGGCGCTGCCGAAGGCGTTGGGCCTCTAAAGCGAGACTTGTCACAAGGAGAAGACACAAGCGAATGTGCGGAATCTTCGGCATCGAGGGGACGGACGAGGCTTCGTACCTCACTTATCTCGGCCTCTACGCCCTTCAACACCGCGGCCAGGAGAGCGCGGGAATGGCGACTTGGGACGGCACGCAGCTGCGCTACGAGCGGGGGATGGGGCACGTCTCCGAGCTGTTCAAGGAGCACGTCCTCAAACGCCTGCCCGGCAGCTCGGCGCTCGGCCATACCCGCTATTCGACCTCGGGCACCAGCGTGATCGGCAACGCCCAGCCGATCGTGGTCAAGACCTCGATGGGGCCGCTCGGCCTGGTCCACAACGGCAACCTGACCAACGCGATGGCGATCCGCAAGAGACTTGAAAGCGAAGGCTCGATCTTCCAGACCACCAGCGACACCGAGGTCATCCTCCATCTGATGGCACGGAACCCGCGGCGCTCGATCGTCGAAAGTTTCCTGCTCGCGCTCGAAGAGATCCGCGGCGCCTACTCGCTGCTCCTGATCACCGACCAAGGGCTGATCGCGGCGCGCGATCCGAACGGTTTCCGGCCGTTGGCCGTCGGTGAGCTGCCCGGGGGCGTTCACTGCTTCTCCTCCGAGAGCTGCGCCTTCGACCTGCTCGAAGCGCGGCCGATCCGCGAGCTGGAGCCGGGCGAGGTGGTAATCGCCCACGACGGCCGGATCGAGAGCTACCACCAGTCGATCCCGCCCGAGCCCACCCGCTGCCTGTTCGAGCACGTCTATTTCGCCCGGCCGGATAGCCGCATCTTCGGCGATTCGGTCTCGCTCGCCCGCCTCGCGATGGGTGCCCGCCTGGCCCGCGAAGCGCCGGCCGACGCCGATTGCGTGGTCCCCGTGCTCGACTCCGGCCTGTTCGCGGCGATGGGCTACGCGCGGGAATCGGGGTTGCCGCTCGAATTCGGCCTGATCCGCAACCACTACGTCGGCCGCACGTTCATCCAGCCGAAGCAGTCGATCCGCCACTTCGGGGTGAAGGTGAAATTGAACCCCGTGCGCGAGCTGATCGAAGGCAAGAAGGTCGTCCTGGTCGACGACTCGATCATCCGCGGCACGACCTCGCAGAAGATCGTCCGCATGGTGCGCGACGCGGGCGCGGCGGAGATTCACATGCGGATCTCGGCCCCGCCGACCGCCTGGCCTTGCCACTACGGGATCGACACCCCGACGCGCAAAGAGCTGATCGCGGCGAACCAGGACATCGAAGGAATTCGCCGTTTCGTCGAGGCCGACAGCCTCGCCTACCTGTCGCTCGAAGGGCTGCAGGCGTCCGTATCCGGCCCGAAATCCAGCTACTGCACGGCCTGCTGGACGGGAGACTATCGCGTGCCCGTGGCCGAGGAGGACCGGCGGCAAGCCGAACTCTTCCCGCTGCGGGTCGAAGGAGATTGACCCGATGAAGAACTTCTCCCGCTTCGCCCTCTCCCTCCTCCTACCCCTTTCGACCGCCTCCGCCTTCGCCGCTCCCCCCGCGACTCCCGCTGCGCCTCCGGCCTCTGCAGCCACCCTACCTGCTCCGGCCGCCCACGATCCGAACCTGCCGCCGACCGAAGAGACCGCCAAGGCACAGCTCGACAAATCGCCGCGCCACGGCGAGTACGTGGACATCGCGCTGCCCGGCGGCGGTAAGCTCAACGCCTGGGTCGTCTATCCCGAACGGAAGAACAAGGCGGGCGTGGTGATTTTGATCCACGAGATCTACGGCCTGTCGGATTGGTTTCGCGGCGTCGCCGACCAGCTCGCCAAAGAGGGCTTCATCGCGGTGGCCCCCGACCTGATCTCGGGAATGGGGCCGAACGGCGGCGGCACGGCTTCCGCGGCGAGCCGCGACGACGTGGTGGCCCTCGTCCGGGGCTTGACCCCCGAAGTGACCACCGCGCGGCTGAACGCTGTGCGCGATTACGCCAAGAAGATCCCCGCGGGAAACGGCAAGATCGCCACGATCGGATTCTGCTGGGGCGGCGGCAAGAGCTTCGCCTATGCCGTGTCCGAACCGAGCCTCGCCGGAGCGGTGGTCTATTACGGGGTTTCGCCCGAACCCGCCGATCTGGCGAAGATCAAAGCCCCCGTGGTCGGTTTCTACGGCGGCGACGACGCGCGGATCTCTGCAACGATTCCCAAAACGCAAGCCGAGACGAAAAAGCTCGGCAAGAGATTCGAGCCTCACGTCTTCGACGGCGCGGGCCACGGCTTTCTGCGCGCCCAGGACGATCGCGACGGCGCGAACCTCAAAGCCACCAAGGCCGCCTGGCCGCGCACCCTCGAATTCCTCCGCAGCCGGCTGGGCAAATAATCGGCACCCTCGAAACACGAATGTAACCGAGGGGCCACATCTGGGCGACCGATTGTAAATCAAGGTTTACAGAGCGGGCTCCGCTTCCCCTGATAACTTTAGTTTCGGTATTCGAGTTGTCTCGATTCTTCGCCCTGCCGCACCATCTAATCGTGTAGGCAAGCTGTGATCCGCAGGAAACGGCTCCCGTCCCGGAGCGCTGCGCAACGTCCGAAATCGACCTTCGAGATCGAACGTTGTGCGGGGCACGCCGCTCTGCGCGATCCGAACCCTTGCCCCGAGGAGAAAAAATGCGGAAGCGTTGGACTCTACTCGCGCTCGGCCTCGTCATCGCCCTTACGATGGCGGCGCCGGCCCTCGCCAAACCCCAGTTCAGCTATGCCGTGAAGTTCGTCTGCGGTTGGAACCCGAGCAACATCGGCCAGTCGTTGGACGGCAACAAAGAGGGCGAGCCGACGGTCAAGCTCGGCAACTATGCGACCGACATCAACATCTACAACCCGGACTTCATCGTCGACCCCTCGAACCCAGACAATCAGGTGTTCAAAAAGGTCCTGGTCCTGGTGGGTGGCGACAAGGTCATCGGCCGGGAGCCGAAGTCGGTCGAACCTACGGGCTTCGATTGGATCACGCTCGCCCCGGGCAATGCGACGATGGACGACTGCAACCGGATCGGCGAGCTGATCTACGGCTCCCCGGTCCCCTTCCCCTATCCCCTGACGATCGGTTTCATGGCAATCCAGAGCGTCTACGAGCTTGATGTCACGGCGGTCTATACGGCGGAAATCTGCAGCGCGTGGGCTTTCAACGACAGGTTCGATTGCTTGCAGCCCGACGGCCAGAGCGCTGGTACTTCGATCTCTCAGGATGTCGACCAAATCGAAGGCAAACGGCTTTACTGATCGCCGACGCTTAACCAGGAGAATCTGACCATGACACGCAAACTCCTCCCGTTCGCTCTCCTCGCGCTGGCGTTGCCCTTGCTCGCGCTGCCCGCTTCCGCGCAACGCTATAGCTGGGCGGTCAAGTTCGTCTGTGGTTACAACCCGAGCAACATCGGCCAGTCGCTGAACGGTTCCAAAGAAGGCGAGCCGACGGTCAAGTTCGGCAATTACGCCACCGACATCAACATCTACAATCCGGGCTATTTCGATAGCGCCTCGATCCGCAAAAAGGTAATCCTGCTGGTCTCGAAGGGCTTTCCGGAAGGCCGCGAGCCCCGGTTCTCGAAGCCGGCGGCGTTTGACGGCATCGAGTTGCCGACCATGAACGCCACGATGGACGACTGCAACCGGATTGGCGAGCTGATCTACGGCGGCGCGGTGCCGACCCCCATGCCGCTCTTCATCGGCTTCCTGGTCATTGAGTCGAACGCAGACCTCGACGTCACCGCGGTCTATACGGCCGAGACCTGCAGCAACTGGGTCAACTCGCCGGAAAAGCTCGAGTGCCTGGATCCGAGCGGCAAGCACCAGGGCGTCAGCATCTCCATTGATGTCGATCAGGTGAAGGGCCGGCTGCTGCAGTAGTTCGATGCCTCGCTTCCGTGGGGGCGGTTGCCGCCCCCGCGGTTCGTCGGAGTCACGAGGTAAACTTCCCCGCCGTGACGACCGATCCCCTCCCCAACCTGGCCGCCGTACGCGCCTACCTGCTCGACTTGCAGGACCGCATCTCCGAGGCACTCGAAGCGGCGGACGGCGCGGCGCGCTTTCGCGAAGACCTCTGGACCCGGCCCGAAGGGGGCGGCGGGCGGACCCGGGTGCTCGAAGGCGGGGCGCTGTTCGAGAAGGCAGGCATCGCGTTTTCGCAGGTTTCGGGTGAAAACCTGCCGCCCGCCGCGACCGCCGCGCACCCGGAAGTGGCCGGGCGTAGCTTCGAGGCGCTCGGCGTCTCACTCGTGCTCCACCCGGAAAATCCGTACGTGCCGACTACCCACGCGAACGTCCGCTTCTTCCTGGCGGAAAAAGAGGGGGCGGAGCCCGTCTGGTGGTTCGGCGGAGGCTTCGACCTCACCCCGTACTATCCGTTCGGGCAAGACGCGCGCTCCTGGCACCGCGCGGCCGAAGCGGCCTGCGCGCCGTTCGGTGAAGAGGTCTATCCGCGCTTCAAGCGCTGGTGCGACGAGTATTTCTACCTGAAGCACCGGGGCGAAACCCGCGGAGTCGGCGGGCTGTTTTTCGACGACCTCCACGCCTGGGGTTTTGCCCGCTGCTTCGAATTCCTGCGCGCCGTGGGAGACAGTTTCTTGGCGTCCTATCTGCCCATCGTGGAACGCCGCCGAAGCCTCTCCTGGGGAGAGCGGGAGCGCAGGTTCCAGCTGCTGCGGCGCGGGCGCTATGTCGAATTCAACCTGCTGTTCGATCGCGGCACCCTGTTCGGCATCCAATCGAACGGGCGCACCGAATCGATCCTGATGTCGCTGCCGCCGCAGGTCTCATGGGCCTACGACTGGACACCCGAGCCGGGAAGTCCCGAGGCGGAGCTTTGGGACTACCTGCGGCCGCGCGATTGGCTGGGGGAACCGACCGAGGAGGCCGCGCGATGAAATCCAAATGGTCGGACGCCGAGGCGCGAGCTGCGATCGAACAATGGTCGGCGGCGGGGGAGGACGTGGCGCTCCGGGTCTACACCTCGCGGCTGATCGGCGCCGAGGCTGATCTGGTGCTCCACGGCGGCGGCAATACCTCCGTCAAAACCACGTTCGTCGATCCGCTTGGGGCGGCAATCCCGGCGATCCACGTCAAAGGCTCGGGCTGGGACCTCGCGACGATCGAGCCCGCGGGGCTACCGGGGATGGACCTCGAAGCCTTGCGCCGTCTGCGAACGCTCGACGCCCTGTCGGACGAAGCCATGGTGAATCAACAGCGCATCCGCCTGTTCGACGCGGGGGCACCCACCCCGTCGGTCGAGACGCTGCTCCACGCCTTTTTGCCCGCGAAGTTCATCGACCACTCGCATGCGGACGCAATCCTCGCCCTCACCAACCGGACCGACGGCGAAAGAATCGTGACCGATCTGTTCGGCCCGAGCTGTCCGCTGGTTCCGTACGTCATGCCCGGCTTCGCGCTGGCGAAATTCGCCGCCGCGGTCGCCGAAGAGGCGACGTCGACGGGCAAAGGGCCGATCGGGCTGGTTCTGCTCAAACACGGCCTGTTCACCTGGGGGGAGACCGCCAAGGAGAGCTACGAGCGCCACGTCGAGCTAGTCGATCGGGCGGAACGCTGGCTCGCGAATTCACGCCGCCGCTCGATCCGAGTCGAGAAGCCTGTCGATTCGCCAGTCACCGAAGCGGCCGCCGAAACCGCAGAAGCCGCCGCGGCGCTCGTCGCACCGATCCTGCGCGGCCGGCTGGCCGAGGCGACGACCGACACCGACCGCCCGTTTCGCCGCTTCGTGCTCGACCGCCGCGCGACTCCGGAGATCTTGGATCTCGTGAGCTCGGCCGAGCTGGCCGAGATCGCGGACTCGAACCCCCTCACCCCCGACCACACGATCCGCACCAAGCCTCGGCCGCTCCTGATCGCACCCCCCTTGGAGCACACCGCCGCGGCCTGGACCGAGGCGATCTCCGCCGCGGTCGAACGGTTCTCGGTCCAGTATCGGGCGTACGTCGCGGCAGGAATCGCCGCCCGCGGTCCGAAGAAGCCGCTCGACGCGGTGCCGCGCGTCGTGTTGATCCCAGGTGTAGGCCTGTTCGCTGTCGGCGCCTCGCGTAAAGAAGCGCGCATCGCGGGCGACATCGCGGAGCACACGCTCCGCGCCAAGCGATTGTCATGGGAGACCGGCGCGGTATACGAGGCGCTGCCCGACGTCGATTTGTTCGACCTCGAATATTGGAGCCTCGAGCAGGCGAAGCTCGGCAAGGGGGCGGAAAAACCGCTCGCGCGTCAGGTCGCGGCGATCACCGGAGCGGCCGGAGCGATCGGCCGGGCGATCGCCGCGAAGCTGCTCGAAGCGGGCGCCCACGTCGCCCTGCTCGACCTCGATCTTGAAGCGGCGGAAGCGCTCCGCGCCCAGCTCGCCGCGAAGTTCGGTAGTTCGGCGGTCGAAGCGATTCGCTGCGACGTGACCGACGAAACCTCGACCGCAGCGGCCTTCGACGAGGTCTGCCGCCGTTTCGGCGGAATCGATCTCGCTGTGCCGAACGCCGGTATCGCCCGCTCCGCACCGCTCGCCCAGCTATCGGCCGAAGAGTTCCGCCGCGTCATCGAGGTGAACACGACCGGGGTGTTCCTGACGATCCGCGAATCTGCCGCCCGCATGCGGCTTCAAGGGACCGGCGGCAACATCGTCGTCATCTCGTCCAAGAACGTCATGGCCCCGGGAGCGGAGTTTGGAGCCTACAGCGCCTCCAAAGCCGCCGCGGCCCAGCTCGCGAAAGTCGCCGCGCTCGAACTGGCCAAAGAAGGAATCCGCGTCAACTCAATCGCCCCGGACGCCATCTTCGGAACCGGAGAAACCCCCTCCGGCCTCTGGGCGGCAGTAGGCCCCGACCGCGCCAAAGCCCGAGGCATGGCACCTGAGGACCTCCCCGATTTCTACCGGAAGCGGAGCCTGCTCCAGGTGCCGTTGACGGGAGAGCACGTCGGAAACGCCGTGGTCTTCTTCGCCTCGAACCTGACGCCGACGACCGGGGCGACCTTGCCGGTGGACGGCGGGTTGGCAGAGGGGTTTCCGCGGTAGAGGGTCAGCTTTCAGCTCCGCGAGATAAATGGGGGAACACGCCTCAGAAAATGAACATGTGGTGTTGCTCGTCCCACAATCTTTGAACACCCGGCGGATCAAGGCGGAAGATGAAATCCGGCATCGTCTCGTTGGCCCGAATCGTCTCGATCCGATAGGTGATTCGCTGAAGAAGCTTGCCGTCTTGGGCGAAGCGCTCTTCGACGATCGTCCAGGGAAAAATCAGATCCGGCGCACCCTGGACCGGATTGAAGAATGTCATTTCGATACGGCGGCTGACCTCGCCTTTGATCGATCGCGCTTCGAAGGTCCGGCGGCCCCCACGGGGGCCATTCTCCTCGGCGATTCGGTAAGCACCGACTTCAACATCTCCCAAGTTTGCCTTGGGGATGACGATTTCGATCGGGCCTGCGCCTTTGGTGAGCTTTTCGCGCGGCGGAGTGCCGGTCAGATCCACGACTCGAAGCGCGCAGGCGGGGCATTCGTCGGAGTTGGGGTCCAGCATCTTGAGTGGAAGAAACAAGGGATTTCGGACCGGCAGAGGCCACATTCTTTGGTTGGAGCCGTTGACTGCGAGAACGCCGCCGACCGGCATGAAAAGTTGATAGGAGAGGCCGTCGAACGCCATCTCTCCCACCTGGGAGAGGCCGAGGGCAGGAGGAACCGAAGCGATCGCATGAAAGCGATCGCCCGACTCCCAGTACTCAAAGCTGCCTGTGCCGAGGAGATCTCTGCCCATCTCCGTTTCTTCGGGAGCGATCCAGATTTCAAGCTGTGCCCGCAGATGAATGGAATCGACGGCAGCCAGGGCTTGCCAGTAGTCGTGAATTGCGGGCGGTAGTCCGCTTCTCCCGATGGCGTCCAATCTCCGTTCGATGGCGGCGACCTCCAGCAACGTTTCCGGCCGCGGTGCGAGAGCAACGGAAGCTTCAAGTCCTCCATCTTCTACACCATACTCGCAAGCCCCCATTCCTGGGCCGGAATGACCGCAATTGTCCGGACCGCCAGAACTTTCGTTGCAGACGCCAATTCCCAGGTAAGCGCCGCAGGCCTTTCCATCCGTCCGGCCGACATCGCAACGACCGCCACGGCTATATCCGACGTCGGTAGTCGGCAGGTTTTGAAGAGGGACCAGCGAAACAATGAGTGGCAAGCAGGTTGCGGGGAACAAAGTGCACAGAGTGGCCTCTGGGTAACACTGAGTGTTGGGAAGTTGGGACCAAAGCGACGCCGGAACGAACATCAAGATCGGGAGCAGGCGTAGCAAGCCGATTCGTTTCATCAGGTCTCGTTTAATAGCATGCGCAGATGTTATGGCAGAGGGGATCTTTTGACAAGCCTTTGATCAAGATCGGTTCAAAGGGGCAGAAAGCTCGACTCTTTTTTACGTCAGATACTTCCGCCGCGACAGGCCGTGTTCGTCGCGGACCGGGTTCTCGTTCTGGGTGATGTTTTGGTGCTCTTCCGGATTGCGCCATCGGGTCAAGAGTTGTTGGCCGATCGGGGGGTTGACGTTGCCGAGCGCCAGCCGGTTGTTCACCCGGGTTTGCGAGAGCTTGTTCGAATCGTACAAATGCGGCAGATGGCGAATCCGATTCTGGCCCCGAAGGTTGTTTCGGGCATGGCCCAGCTCGTGGGCATAGATCAGGAACGCGGGGCTCAAGATCGCGTTGCCCTGTCCTTGGCCGGTGATGTCGCGCGCTGATTCGTCCCGATGACCGATGGCGGTATCGAGAAGGCCGGGATTCACGGTGACCTGCGAACCGACCCCTCCCCGGCGGCGGAACCCGCCGGGGGCGTGCGAATCTTCGATCGCGTACCCCTCCCGGGTCGCCTCTTCCTCGCGTTGGGGGTTGACGTGTTCGTTGAGGCCCGGGGTGACATACGCGAAATCGGAGCGGTCGGAGGAGTGCGCCGGCCGAATGTGGGTCGAGTGCTCGCCGTAGACCAGATCGTTGACCAGTCCGCGGCCCTGCGCTCCGGTCAGCAGGCGCGCGGTGTGAGCGTGAATGTCCCGATGAAAGTCCGCATACGTTTCGCGCTTCCGGTTTTGACCGGGGCGGCTTTCATTCAAGATCCTCAGCTTGGACTTCTGACCCCGGGTGTCTCGTCCGGTCGTGGTCGCGCTCCATAGGTTGTCGAGCTGATCGCGCTGCGTCTTGCTCATCGTCGCCCGGCCAGGCGTCCAAAGCTTGTAGCCCCCGTCGACGGTTTTCGCGATCTGCTTCTTGTGCTCGGCCTGGATGTCGTCGAGCAAAGTCCTTACGTTGCCCATCTGGGCATGTCCCGGATTCGCCCGGTTTGCGTGGTGCCACCGGTAGGCCCTGTGCTCCGCCTCGTGCAGGTGCCGTAGCTTGTAGTGGTTGACCGCCTCGCCCCCGGCGTCCTGCACATGCTGGGGCACGTTGTGAAAACTGTGGATGCTGTTGTGGATGTCCTGGAACGCCGTGTCCGAATACGCGCTGCGCAAGCCGAAAAAGCTGGATTGATCGCTGAATCGCGTCTGGAAGTTCGCCGTGCCGATCAGCCGCTGAATCGGCCGCGGGGTGGACTGGCCCTGCGGGGCCGCCAGCCGCTCCAACCGATGCCCGAACCGCTCGGCCCTCGCGAGCTGGCTTCCGGCGTCCGCCGGACGCGCGGAGCGGGTCAGGCTCGCCAGCGGCGGAGGCGGGGAGCTGGACGACGGAGAGTGGGGGTTCGTCGTTCGCTGGGCGGCCGAGGCGTACACGGAGAGGATCATTGCGCAGATCCCTGGACGTGGAAAGGTTGAGGGCGAAGAAGTGATCGGAAACTGAAATGCCCCGCCCCCGTCATCCCGAGCGAGAGCGAGGGATCTGGTGGGCGGGCGGCCTTGAATTCCCTTACGGTCGCGGGCGTAGATGCCGGGCAGCGTGCTTCTCGTGTCGGCTACGATGCACCGCTCACCCGAACCGGCGCACCGCAATACCGAACCCGGTGGGTGGTGATCGGCTACGAGAATCTGCTGTTCCGAACGGGCGGCCTACTGTTCCGCGTCGCGAGTGGACCTCGCGAACACCCGGAACCGGCGGGCGAGCACCAAGCACCGCGGCGCGACAACAGGGAATCGCGTTCGCGGCGTCCGGGACCGGCGTTGCGACGGAAAAAAGTGGTGCGCGAACGCTACGCACAACTGCGCAGACGCTACGCGCGACGGTAGGGACGCTAGAAGCAGGAATGCGAACGCAACGAAGTGGAACGCAGCATCCGCGTTCCACTTTTTTTCGTCCGCGCCGTTCTGCGCGGCGTCCACTTTCCAGCGTCTAGCGTTCGCGCTCCACTTCCTAGCGTTCGCGTTCCACGGCTTAGCGTTTCCGCTCTAGCTTTTTGCGTTCGCGCCGTTTTGCGTAGCGTCTGCGCACGTGTGCCCAGCGTTCGTGCAGTTGTGCATAGCGTTCGGCAGCCCCATTTTTGCGTCGCAAAACAGGTTCGGGGAGTCGAAGAAGTGGCCCCGTGCGTTCGCGCTCCTGTTTCTTGTGTTCGTCAGGCGGTCCTTTGCGTTCCAAGTTCGGTGTTCCGCGTAGCGAGCGCAGCGGCTTGTGTCACAACAGGATCGTCTTGTGTCCGCCGATCGGTCGCGCGTTTCTCGGGCGAGCGAAGCAGAAGTCGCTCAGGAAATTATGCTTAGAGAATAGTGGTGCGTAGTGGCTGGAATCTCCAGCCCTGTGGTTCGGAGGCGGTTGCGTCTCTTGCGTTGCAAGTACGACATCGAACGCGAGAGCACAACTCCGAACGCAAAGAGGTCCCTACCGCTCGCTGCCAGGTTCTCCGCTCCGCCAAGCGTGTGCTTGTCCTGGGACCGCCGCCGTCTCGGCGGCGAAGAAACGGCTGAATCAGCGAGTCGGCTATGATCCGGGTCGATGGACGAGAACCGCAGGGCCTACAGTCTCAAAGCTCCCGGGCCGGGCGGTTCGGGTTCGGCGATGCGTTTGCCGGGAAGGGGCACGTTTCCGAACGTCGACGACCATCTGGTCGAACCGGAGGTCACCCGCGACGAGATCATCGGGGGCCGGCGGATCGTGGCATCGCCCGCCGAGGTGGCCCACGCGGATCAGCACAGCCGGCTCGATTACGTCCTTCAGGCGCATGTGGCCTCCGGTTATCGCGCGTCGGTCGATCTGATCACCCGCCATGGCGAAGTGACGGATTTCGCTTCCGACGCTTGTGTGCGGCGCGAGGGGACCGACCCGGCGACCGGCAGGCGATATCTAGAGGAGATCGCGTTCGAGGTGGTGTCGGAGCAGAGGGAGAAGCTGGCGACCGAAAAGGCCGAGCACATGCGCCGCCGCGGCGTGCGGCGGATTTTCGCGATTTGGGTCAAAAGCGGCGAGGTCCGGGAATGGTCTTCTGAGGGGCGAGCCTGGCGCCGCTTGGAAGCCGGGGCGAAGATCGAAGATCCTTGCCTGGTCAAGCCGATCGAAGTCGCCGCTTTGCTCAATGCCGCGGTGGCCGACAATGCCGTGGTCGAGGCGCTTGCTGCCAAAGGAAATCCGGCGATCCTGGCGCGAGACGCGGCGGCGGAAGTCCGAGGGGTCGCCAAGTCGGTTCTCAGTGTTCTGGAAGCTCGCGCTGTTTCGGTGACCGAGGCGCAGCGGCAGCAGATTTTGAGCCGCCAGGATCTCGAACGGTTGAGCCTTTGGTTGCGTCGCGCCGCTACCGCCTCGTCCGCCTCCGACGTCTTGGCTGAACCTTAAGCGGTCTTGCGCCTTCGCCGTCGGCGAGGACGCCAGCGGTCCCAGGATCCCTGGACCGAATGGAGTGATCTATCCGGCGACCGCGGCCCAAAGCTCGCCGAGCGCCGCGTCCAGATCTCTCTCCGGTTTCCAGCCCAGCGCGCGGAGCTTCCCGGCATCGCCTTCGAGCAGCGGCATGTCCACGGGCCGGAGGCGTTCCTTGTCTTCCTGGATCTCCACTTTCTGTCCCGAGATCGCGATCAGGCGATCGAGGGCTTCGGCGATCGAGAAGGCTTTGCCTGAGGCTACGTTGTAGATCTCTCCCGGGGCGCCTTGTTCGGCGAGGAGGGCGAGGGCTGCCACTCCGTCCGAGACGTGGACGAAATCGCGGCGGGCGGAGAGATTTCCGACTTGGAGGACCGGCTCCTGATCGCCCTTCTGGATCGCGGCGAGCTGGGCGGCGAAAGCGGGGAGGGCGAAGCGGTCCGACTGGCCCGGGCCGACCAGGTTGAAACAGCGGGCGACGATTCCCCCGGCGCGCACGGTGAGCCTTTCGGCCGCTGCTTTGGTGAGGGCGTAGGGGGTGCGGGGCGCCACGGGTTCCGACTCGACGATCGGTTGGTGGTCTTCGGGGACCAGGCCGTAGACTTCCGCGCTGGAGGCGAGGAGGACGCGGCAGCGGGAGAGGCCCGCGGCCGCGTCGAGGACATTCTCAGTCCCCAGGACGTTCACTTGGAAATAGTCCGCCGGGCGCTGCCAGCTCTCGCCGACGTGCGACAGGCCGGCGAGGTGGACGATCGCTTCGGGGCACGCTGCGCGCACCACCGCGTTGAGCCCGGTCGCGTCGAGCAGATCCACTTCGTGCAGCTCCACCCGCAAGAGGTCCGAAGACGTGCCCCAGGTCGTCCCGACCACCGCATGGCCGCGGTCGAGAAGCCTCGCGGCGAGGTGATTCCCGAGGAACCCGCCGACTCCCGTGACGAGCACCCGCATCGGGTTACTCACCGACCTCCGAAAGATGACCTTTCCGGGCGAACTGGTCGCGCCAGTAGTCGAGCAGGTCGGAGAGGGTTTTCTCGAACGGGATCTGCGGCTCCCAACCGGTATCGGCCCGGAACTTCGAGCTGTCGCCGATCAGGATCTCGACGTCGGACGGGCGCAGGCGGTCAGGATCGATCTCGATGTTCACCTTCACCTTCGAGCGGTCGAGGATCATCTGCAGCAGGTCGCGGATGTGGATGCCGGTTCCCGTCGCGATGTTGTACACCTCGCCCGGCTTCGCCTTGGTCACCGCCAGCCAGTAGGCGCGGACCATGTCCCGCACGTCGGTGAAGTCGCGGATCGCGTCCAAGTTGCCGACCCGGATGATCGGCTCCTGGCGGCCGGCTTCGATCGCCGCCACCTGGCGGCAGAAGTTCGAGGTGACGAACACATGGCCGCGGCGCGGGCCGGTGTGGTTGAAGCCGCGGGTGCGGATCGCCCGGATGCCGTAGGACTGGAAGTATTGGTAGCCCAGGTAATCCTGCGCCACCTTCGACACCGCGTAGGGCGAGAGCGGCCGCAGCGGGTTGGTCTCCTTGATCGGCGTCTCTTCCGGATGGACCAGGCCGTACTGTTCGGATGAGCAGGCCAGCTGGATCGCCGGGTCGAGCTTGAGTTCGCGCACCGCCTCGAACAGGTTGATCTGGCCCTGGGCGTTGATCGAGAACGTGTCGTTCGGCGCGATCCAGGAAGAGGGAACGAAGCTCTGGGCCGCGAGATGGAAAATGTAATCCGGCTGCGATTTTTCGAGCGCGCGGCGCATCGAGGTGTAGTCGCGCAAATCGGCTTCGATCAGCGTGATCTTGCCTTCCAGGTGTTCGATGTTGTCCATCTTGCTGCGCCAGCGGTTGATGCCGAAGACCTCGACGTCGGGGTGCTCGGCGAGCAGATAGTCGGCGAGATGGGAGCCGGCAAATCCGGTGATTCCGGTGATCAGAGCTTTCATGACGGACGTTCTCCTTCGTGAGATCTCGTCGGGCGGTTCTTGGCGGCGGCCAGGTTCATGCGGCGGCGAGCCCGACGTTTCGAATTCGTTCGAGGTATTCGATCATGCCCCAGGCCCAAGGCTCCACGCGGCGGCCGAGGAAAGCCTCGGTTTTGGCAACGTCGAGCACCGAGTAGACCGGCCGGCGGGCCGGACGCGGGAATTGATCGGTGGTGACGGGGATCACGTCCACCTTTTCGTCCCAGTTCCGCGCGATCTCGCGCGTGAACTCAAACCAAGTGGCGTTGGCCCGGTTGCGGTAGTGATAAAGCCCCGAGGCCCCCCCCGCCGCAAGGTCGGCGAGCGCGCGGGCGAGGAACGGCGTATAGGTCGGCGCCCCGGTCTGGTCGTCGACCACGCGGAGCTGGCGGTGGCCTTTTTCCATCAGCGTCACCATGGTCTTGGCGAAATTCGGGCCATAGGGACCGAACAGCCAGCTCGCGCGGACCACGAGAGCGCCTTCGTGGTGAAGCGCCCGGCGCTCGCCTTCAAGCTTGCTCTCGCCGTAGACCGATTGCGGGGCGACGGGAGAATCCTCCGGGTAGGGGTGCTTGGCTTTGCCGTCGAACACGTAATCGGTCGAGACGTGGACCAGCCGGGCGCCGATCTTTTTCGCCGCGTCGGCGATCCGGCCGACCGCGAGGCCGTTGATCTCGAACGCCAGCTCTCGTTCGTCCTCGCAGCGGTCGACCTGGGTGTGGGCGGCGCAGTTGAACACGACCTCCGGGTGGAACGAATCCATCCAATGATCGAGGTTGGCCGCATCGCGGATGTCGGCCTGACCGCGCGGCAAGGCGAGCGTCGCCCAGCCGCGGCGCCGAAGCTCCGGGGCCAGGGCACGCCCGAGCATGCCGGCGCTACCCAAGATCAGCGAGCGCAGGTCAGGCGATCCCAACCTCGGAGTTGTCTCCGAGGACGAAACGGTGAGCTTTGGGCTTTTCGTGGCTGCGGGCGATCTTGACGTTCCGGCCGACCAGCGAGGCGTCGATCCGGCCCGGGATGTCGTGGATTTCTGAGTCGGAGAGGATGATCGAGTTCTCGATCTCGCAGCGCTCCAGCCGGCAGCGCTCGCCGATGGAGGTGTAAGGCCCCACGAAAGCGTGGTGGATTTTTGCACCGTCGCCGATGATCACCGGGCCGCGGACGAGCGAATCGAGGATTTCTACCCCTTCGCCGATCTGCACCCGCCCTTCGATCCGGCTGCCTGCCCCTAGTGCGCTGCGGCACTCCGGCTGGATCGTTTCGAGCACGATCCGGTTCGCCTCCAGCATGTCCTCGACTTTCCCCGTGTCCTTCCACCAGCCGCGAACGATGTGGGGATGGACGACGAGGCCGCGGTCGATCAGGTCCTGGATCGCGTCGGTGATTTCCAGCTCGCCGCGCCGGGAGGGCCGGATGCTTTTCACCGATTCATGGATGTGCCGGTCGAACATGTAGACGCCGACCAACGCCAGGTTGCTCTTCGGCTCGCTCGGCTTCTCGACCAGGCGGTAGACCTTGCCGTCCTCGGTCAGCTCGGCGACGCCGAACTGCTGCGGGTTGGGCACTTCGGCGAGCAGGATCTCGCAGTTGCATTCGGAGGCCACGAACTCTTCGACCAAACTTGCGATGCCGCCCGCGATCAGGTTGTCGCCCAGATACATGACGAACGGCGAATCCCCGAGGAAATCCTCGGCGATCATCACCGCGTGGGCGAGGCCGCGCGGCGCGTCCTGTTCGATGTAGGTGACCGCGGCGCCGAAGCGCGAGCCGTTGCCCACCGCGGCGCGAATCTCGTCCTTCGTCTCGCCGACGATGATTCCGATGTCGGTAATGCCCGCCGCGACGATCGATTCGATCGCGAAGAACAGGACCGGTTTGTTCGCCACCGGCACCAGCTGCTTGGCGGAAGTGTAGGTGAGCGGCCTGAGGCGCGTCCCTTTTCCGCCGGAGAGGATCAGCCCCTTCATGGCAATCTCATCACTGGTCGAGCGCGTCGGTGGCGTAGGTCCGGCCGGTGAGGTCGAGGAACGTGCCGACGTTCTTCAAGCTGATCGACAGCCGGTAGTCGCGGTTGTGAAGGTCGCCGACCGATTGGTCGCGCACTTCCAGGCGCAGCCCCCAGCACTGGCTGGTCCAGCTCGCGACGTAGCGCTGGTGCTGAAGATTGGCGCGGTCGAGATCGTAGGCGACCTGGGCTTCGAGACGCAGGCGGCGCGGGATGACGTTCAAGCCGGTGGTCACGCGGATCTGATCGCCGTTGACCTCCCCCGACTGGGGCAGGTAGGTGGTAAACCAGGTCAGATCGACCGAGTTGCCGCCGTTCCAATCGACGCCGCCGGTGAACGAGCGCGACTGGAGCTGCTTAAACAGCGTGTTGTACGAGAGATCGACCTTGGCGTTGAACAACTTGGACGGATTCAACCGGAGCAGCGCCTCGATCGGCCCGTCGGTCGTATTGACGTGCAGCGGATCGATGGGCGAGATCTGGAGCGGCAGCTTGTTGTCCAAGCTGAACGCCTGGGCAATTTCCAAGTACGCCACTTCGCGGGCGCCGCCGTCCTTCGGGTCTTCCGATTTGCCGAGCACCCGGTTGATCAACGCCACGCGCCCGACGTTCTGCGAAAACGACGAGTCGACCTCGTCGAACAGGGGGATCACCCGCGTGTTGTCATAGTCGCCGAAATAGGTGTACGTGATGCGCGGCTCGATGACGTGCTTGAACTTGGTGAGCGAGCCGACCTTCGCATTGAAGATCTTCGAGAACGACGGACCGACGATCAGGCCCGAGGCGGACGTGAGGTTCCGCTGTTCGGTGTTCCCGGTGAACTGCTGAGTGAGTGGGTCGACCGTGTCGCCGTACCAGGTGAGCCGGTCGCCCACGGTGGCCGAGAGCGACAGCCAGGGGAAGGCGCGCACCGGCACGGTGAGCTGCGGGAACAGATCGACGCGGCCGTACTTGCCGGTCGTGCTGCCCGGGCGTTCGAGGTCGAGATAGCTGACCGAGTTCTGCGCCTGCAGGTAGAGGGGCAGTTTGCCGATCCGGGTGGAGCGGATCGAATAATCGATCTCGGGCAGCTTCCTCTGGGTGACGAACTGGCCGGTGCCGACGAAGATTTTGCGGTCGTTGAGCAGGACGTTCAGCGATTGCGGCCCCCAGTTGCCGGCGAGGAAGGCGCGGCTGTCTTGGAAGCGGAACGAGTTCCGGTCGAAATCGCGCTCGAAGTCGCGGAAGAAGTTGAAATCCGAGAAATCCTCATAGGCGACGACGGCGCGCAGGCCGTGGGGCAGCTTGTTCATCTCGTGGTTCCAGTTGATCTTCCAGCGCCACTCGTTTTCGCCGGGCAGCGCGTTGGGATCGCGTACGGCGTAGCCTTGAAAGTCGCCGCGCGTCCCTTCGCTCGGCCGGTAGCGGAACTCGTCGCCCAGCCCCAGATAGCCTTTGGAGTAGGGATCGACGTGGAACGTCATGTCGTAGCTGCGGCCCATCTCCAGGAAGTAGGCGAGGCCGATCAGGCTGCCGCGCCGATCCGAGTAGCCGAAGTTGGGGACCAGGAAGCCCGAGCTGCGCTCGCGCTTGACCGGCCAGAGAAGATAGGGCGTATAGAAGACCGGCAGCTTTTTGGCCCGCATCGTGGCGCTGGTCGCACGGGCATAGCCTTCGATCTCGATCGTCGCCTTCTTGACCTTGAAGCTCCAGTCCGGAACCTTCTGGCTGCACGAGGTGAAGACGCCGTTTTCCACCCGGTAGGTGGCATCGCCGATCTTCGAGATTCGCGCGCCGGAGAAGTAGTAATCGGGGGTCACCGCGGCCTGGGCCTCGGCCATCGTGCCGGTCTTGGTCGCGAGGTCGAATTCGAGGCTCTTGCCCGAAAGGCGCCGCGGCCCCTGGTCGAGCACGACGTTGCCCAACGCGAGCACCTTCTTGCTGGTGAGGTCGATCTCGGCGGTATCGGCCTGGATTTCGATGTCCTGGTAGCGCAGATGGACCTCGCCGGTGAGCACGGCGTAATCCTCGCGCTGGTATTCGAGCGATTCGGCCGAGCCCGAGGTGGCGCCGCCCCCTTTTTCGGTCGGGAACTTGAGGTCGAAATCGATCCGGTCCGGTCCGGCGCCGGGCGGGCCGGGGGGCGGAGCGGGGACCGCGGGAGCCGTGGCCGTCCCGGGAGGTTTCGTGGGGGTCGGAGTCGCCGGAATCGCCGGAGCACCGGTCGCCGGAGGAGTCGCCTGGGCGGGCGCCGGAGAGTTTGCCGGAGCGGCGCTTTCCGGGATCGGCGGCGGAACCGGAGCGGTCGGCTCTTGGGCTGCGAGCGGACGGGAGCCGGGAAGGGCGATCAAGCCGGCGATCAGGCAGGCGAGCGCGAAAATGGGGGTGCCTCGGCTCATGTCTCGAACGTTCCTCCGTGGGGCTCTCGAAGGCTTGAAGCCTAACCTCAAGACGATCCTAGATCCGCTCGACGTTCAGTTCGACGACCATCGCGGTCGCCTCGCCGCCGCCGAGGCAGATCGCAGCGCAGCCGCGCGTCAGGTTTCGTTCGGCGAGCGCGTCGAGCAGGGTGACCAGGATGCGGGCGCCGGAGCAGCCGATCGGATGGCCGATCGACACCGCGCCGCCGCGGACGTTGGTCCGATCGTGACTTATCCCGAGTTCCTTCATGAACGCCATCGCGACCACCGCGAACGCCTCGTTGACCTCCCAGAGGTCGATGTCGGCGATGGTCAAACCCGCCCGTTCGATCGCCTTCTTGGCGGCGGTGACCGGCGCGGTGGTGAACCACTCGGGTGCCTGGGCGAACGTCGCGTGGGAGACGATCCGCGCGATCGGCGTCTTGCCGAGCGAAGCCGCATGGCTCGCAGTGGTCAAGACGAGCGCCGCCGCGCCGTCGTTCAGCTTGCTCGAATTGGCGGCGGTGATCGAGCCGTCCTTCTGAAACGCCGGCTTCAAGCCCGGCATTTTCGCCAGATCGACCTTGAACGGCTCTTCGTCGCGCGCGACGAGCAGCGGATCGCCCTTTCTCTGGGGCACCGCGACCGGCACGATCTCTCGGGCGAAGGCGCCGCTCTCGGTCGCAGCGCGGGCGCGCTCATAGCTCGCGAGCGAATAGGCGTCCTGCTCCTCCCGGGTGAACCCGTACTCCCGGGCGCACAGCTCGCCACAATTTCCCATATGGACGTCGCCGTAGGGGTCCCACAGGCCGTCGTGAATCATCGAATCGATCAGCTTGCCGTGGCCGAGGCGCAGACCGTCGCGGGCGCCGAGCGCCAGATACGGCGCCTGGCTCATGCTCTCCATGCCGCCCGCGGCAACCAGGGAGAAATCGCCGCAGCGCAGGTCGTTAGCGGCCGTCATCACCGCCCGCATGCCGGAGCCGCAGACTTTGTTGAGGGTGACCGCTCCGATGCTCGGCGGGCAGCCGGCGCCCAAGGTCGCCTGGCGCGCCGGGGCCTGGCCCTGGCCGGCGGTGAGCACGCAGCCCATGTAGACCTGCTCTAGCTGATCGGGGGAAAGACCGGCGCGCTCGATAGCTCCGGCGAGCGCCTTCGCGCCGAGCGCGTGGGCGGCAAATCCGGAGAGGGAACCTTGAAAGCTTCCGATCGGCGTGCGGGCGGCACTTAAGATGACGACGTCGTCCATCGGGGTCCTCGACGGGTGTTGGTGGAGATCGATGGCGTAGCTATGAAATAGCCGCACTCGAAGCGGCTCCTGGGGCGAAATCGAGCGCGGATGCTAGCACATCTGTAGAATCCCCCCCGGCATGCGAACCCTCGGCATCGACTTCGGAGAGCGTCGGATCGGACTCGCGATTTCCGACGCCGGAGGCACGTTCGCGATGCCGCTTCTGACCCTCGAACGGCGAAGCGACCCGGCGGCGATCGCCCGGATCGGCGAGATCATCCGTGAGGAGGAGGTCGAATCGCTGGTGGTCGGCGAGCCGGTAAACGTCGATGGCACCCGCGGGCCGGCGGCGGAGCGCGCCAGAAGCTTCGCTGCAAAACTCGCTGCGGCGACCGGCCTGCCGCTGCGGCTGGTGGGCGAGACCCTGACCACGGTGGCCGCCGCGGAGCGCCTGCGCGAGGCGGGGGTCGATGCCCGCAGGGCGCGCGGGCGGATCGACTCGGTGGCGGCGCAGATCCTGCTCGAAGAGGCGCTCGCCACGCCCGCTCCCGAAAAGGCCACCGGAGCCAGCGAAGCCATCGAAAGGGCGGTCGCATGAGCCCGGCCGCGTCCCCGCCCGGAAAGAGCGCGAAGAAGAAGCCGAGCAAGCCAAAGAAGGGCAAGCGCTCCGGGCTGCGCAAATTTCTGCTCGGCCTCGGCATTCTGGTCCTGATCGCCGCGGTGCCGCTCGCGATGGCCGGCTGGTCCGGCCTGCGGCTGGTCCGCCCCTACCAGGGATTCGAAGGGGCCTCGAAGCGGGTGGTCATCGCCCCCGGCAGAAGCGCCGGTCAGATCCTCGCCCAGCTCGCCCAGGAAGGGGTGATCGAGGACGCGCGGCTCGCGCGGTTCTACCTGGTCTATTTCCTGCGCGATCCGGCGCTCAAGGCGGGGGAGTACGAGTTCACCGGCGCCGAGAGCCTGCGCCAAGTGCTGGGCAAAATCTCGCGTGGCGACGTGGCCCGCCACCCGATCACCCTGGTCGAAGGGCTGACGCTCGAAGAGACCGCGGACCAGCTGGCGAAAGATGGTTTCGGCGAGCGCGACGCGTTCCTCTCGCTGATGCATTCGCCCGAGCTGATCGCCGATCTCGATCCAGAGGCGCAGAATCTGGAAGGGTATCTGTTCCCCGAGACCTACAACTTTACGCTCGGAGTCTCCGAACGTGAGGTCGTAGCGACGCTGGTCAAGACCTTCCGCGCCCGCTTCGACAAACAGGTGGCGCCGCTGCTCGTCGCCCGGCCCGGCGCGCCAAGCGTCCGCCACGTGGTGATCCTCGCGAGCATCATCGAGAAAGAGGCGCAGAAAGAGGGCGACCGGCCCCTGATCGCCGCGGTCTACGAGAACCGCCTCGCGCAGAGAATCGCCCTCCAGGCGGATCCGACGGTGATTTTCGCGCTCAAGCATTCTGGGGTCTGGAATGGCAACATCCGCAAGTCCGACCTGAGTCTCAGCTCGCCCTATAACACCTACAAGTACCCGGGCCTGCCGCCGGGTCCAATCGCCTCTCCGGGAGCCGCAAGCCTACGGGCCGCCGCCGCCCCGGCCAACGTCCCCTATCTCTATTTCGTCAGCAAGAACGACGGCTCGCACGCCTTCGCGACGACCTACCAAGAGCACGCCGCCAACGTCGAGCGCTGGCAGCGGCAATTCTTCAGGGATCAGCGCGCCGAAGAGCGCCGAGCGCGTGAAGCGGGGCGGTAAGGGGCGCATGGTCGCTCTGCATTCAGGGGGGCGGTCTTGGGGGAGCCAGGACGGCAGTAGGAGGATAGGCGAGGATCGTTAGGGTCACCTGCCCCTGGCGAACTGATTGATCTCGCTCGTTTTCTAGGGGGAGATTGAATACACTTAACGGACTTAACGGACATTTTCTACGGGAGAGCAGGCCGTGTTTTTTGAGTGGCTTAAGTCGTCAGTCCCAGGACTGATTTTATTGGGTGCTATGGGGAGCCTTCTCGCACTCGCAGGGGTTCGCCTCCTTGGTTCTTTAATTGAGCGCTGGTTTAAGCCGGCGAGGACAGCGCTGTTGCGAGTTGTGCGTGCCCCGGGAAGTTTAGGGAAGCAGCTGGGAAGAGTAGGTAGCGCAAAAGCGGTCGCCTCAATGTGTGCCCTGACCTTAGCGTTCTTTTTGTTCTGTGTCGCATGCTGTTTCTTTGGTGCTTCTATGGTGTTTGCAGGGGTCATTGCAAGACCCCTAGTGGGGCAACACGCTTCCTTTTTACTTTTCGGTGGCTCGCTGTTCTACGGCTTCGCTCTTGGCGCCGGCTTATTCGTATTCCGACTGTTGTATGCGACAGCCAATAGCTGCCTGGATAGCGACATCGAAGATGCAACAAGAATTTGTTCTCTGCTTGATCGCACGCTTGACGCAGTGCAAACACCGCCTGGCGCACCGATTGATGGCGCACCTCACGGTCAGCTAGACAGCGATGTTCAGCCTGAGAACCCCGGCTCGAGCTGATGCCGTGGAAGATGGGATGGAGGCGCTATCAGCATGAAGGTCTTCCTGAGCTGGTCCGGAGAAAAGAGCAAAGCCGCAGCCGAAGCGTTTCGCCGGTGGCTGCCGTGCGTTCTACAGAGCGTACGGCCCTGGATGTCCGATCGAGATATCGGAGCGGGCGCGCGGTGGGGGCTTGAGGTCGGACGAGCGCTGGAGCAGACCAAATTCGGCATCCTCTTCGTGACCGACACTAACTTCTCTGCCCCCTGGCTACTCTTCGAGGCGGGAGCGCTGGCAAAGACCCTTAACGAGGCATTCGTCTGCCCGTACCTGGTGGGGCTGGAGCCTGAGGCAATTCCTGCCGGTCCCTTGACGCAGTTTCAGGCCAAGAGAGCCGTCAAAGGGGGAACGTTGGACCTGGTGAACACCTTGAACCGAGCTTTGGGGGATCAGGCGCTCCCTGACGAGACTCTCCAGACCATCTTCGAAAAATTCTGGTCGGACCTGGAAACTGCTCTTCGAGCGCTCCCTGGCGGAGCGTCGCCGCCCACTCAACCACGCGAAGTCGGGGAAATGGTGGCGGAGATTTTAGGCGTCGTGCGAGGACTGGCGAACGTTGAACAACGAGGCAGCGAAGATAGTGATTTTCTTGCCCTGAAGTGGTCGATACAAAAGAACGACGGCCTTGACGCAACCGATCTAGAGATTAGGCTATCGATGACCCATCTAGACGTCAATGATAAATATATATTGAGACAGATCAACGATTACTACAGCGGACCATGAAAATCGGCCAGCGCAGATCCGGATGCGCTCTAAGACTTGCCGACAACCTGGACTCCGCGCGAAGGAAATCGCCGGTCGAACGAGTAGATGAGTTGCGCCCCGCGCTCTCGGGCCTCAGCCCAGATGAGTGCGTCGGCGAAAGAGACCCGGTGAGAGTTGCGGCACAGTGCCAGCGCTTCGAGCGCCCGCGGCTTCGAAACGTTCGATAGACGGAGATTGGATTTCTGGATCAGCGCAGAGAGCGTGTCGACAACAGCGGCGCGCGAGATCTTATAGATCTTCTCCAGAACATAGGCGCTCTCCATGAGGACCGTTTCCGTGACGATCAAGAGCCGGTCGCTGTCGATTACGGCCGCGGCCTTCGAGGCAAGAGCAGGAGGGTCGTCTGTGAGGTAGCGAACGACGAAGCTCGAATCCAGGAACGGAGGGGTTGACTCGTCCGTCACAGGTCGTCGTCCTGGGATTCCGCTTCGCGCGCCGCTTCGGCCCAAGCGGTGTTGCGTGCCTCCTCCCATTCCGCAAGAGGAACGCTGCGCTGGATCGAGCGCGCCAAGACGCCTCGCAGAGACTGATCATGTTCCGGCGGAAAGAAGCGGATCTCGACTTTATCCCCGACCAGATCCTGGATGGAGACGAATCCTGGCCGCACGCCGAGAGCGTCCCGGATCGGTTTCTCGATCACGATCTGGCCTTTTTCTCCGACGATGCTCGGCATTTCTTACTCCTGGCGAAAGTCATTCCTCGCGGTCTGAGTATAACTCCTGCTGAGGTTGCCCCCGAAGGGGTCGATGAGACCGAGGTTCGGTTGACAGCCCTCTGTGCCTGGTGTATCAAAGCTCAGAAAAATTTGCAGAGAAAGAGCTTTGCGCCGAGGTTCGCTGAGCTCCGGACAGGCCGGGCGGGGTTTTCACCCGTCGGCAGCTTGAGGAGAGGTCGATGAACATCCCGGAGGAATTTGGCAGCTATCTACTACTCAAGAAACTGTCCGAGGACGCCCTCGGCGAGACGTTCCGCGCCGCGAAGGTGGGCGCCCGGGGGTTGGAGCAGGTCTCGCTGCTCCGGGTGCTCAACGGCAAGGGGATCGACGGCAACAAGCTCTGGCAGAAAATGAGCAACGGCACGGCTATCCAAGCCGCGTTGCGCAGCCCGAACATCGGCAACGGGGTGGACGTCGGCCGGGTGCGCAACCAGCCCTACGTGGCCTACGACTACATTTCTGGCAAGAATCTCGCGACGATCCTCGCCCAGACCGAGCGGCGGATGTCGCCGATTCCGACCGACCACGCGCTGTTGATCGCCGAACGGGTGGCGCTCGCCCTGGCGGTCGCGGCCGAAAGCCGGGTAGGCGACCAGCGCGTACTCCACGGCTGCGTGGTGCCGCACCTGGTGATGGTCTCGAACGAAGGGGAGGCACGGCTGCTCGGCTTCGAGCTGGGCGCCGGACTGCGCGAAGTGGGCGGGGTGGGCGACCCGGATCTCGCGGCGTATCTGTCGCCCGAGGCGGTGGCCGGTGCCCCCGTCGCCAAGGCGGACGACTGCTGGTCGCTCGGCGCGATCCTGTTCGAGTTGCTGACCGGTGAGCGGATGCGGCACAACCCGCCGGAGGGGTACAGCGCTCGGGTCGACCAGACGGTGCTCGCCCACGACGGCTCGCCGATCCCGGGACCGGTGGCCGATCTGATCAAGAAAAGCCTGGAGCCGCGCGAGCAGCGGATCGCGGACGCCGGAACGTGGCACAAGGCGATCTCGAAGCTGATGAGCGACGGGCACTTCAGCCCGACGACCTTCAACCTCGCGTTCTTCATGCACAACCTCTTCCGCGACGACATTGAGAAGGAAAACCAGGAGCTCGCGGCGGAAATGAAGCTCGACCTGCGACCCGCGGCTTCGGCCGCCACGGTCGCGATTCCGATCGTCGCCGCGGCGACTTCGGCAGCAGCGGGCTCCGCCGCTCCGGCCCGCGCCGCGGGCGCCGCCGTTCCTCTTGCTGCGCAGCCGGCCTCTTCCGCCAAGAAGACGAACCCGATGATCTTCGTCGCAGCGGCCGTCGTGCTGCTGGCTCTTCTGGGCGGCGGTGCCTGGTTCATGATGCGCGGCCGCCCGGCCACTCCGGCGGCGACTCCTGCCACTGCGGTTCCAGCTCCAGTCCCTGCTCCTGGCCCGGCACAGCCCGCGATGACCCAGGAACAGATTCAGGCGCAGATCGACCAGCTGGTGCAGGCCCAGATCCAGGCG
Source organism: Thermoanaerobaculia bacterium (assembly GCA_038250865.1). Lineage (GTDB taxonomy): Bacteria > Acidobacteriota > Thermoanaerobaculia > Multivoradales > UBA5704 > DASYKS01. The sequence continues at coordinate 41,020 of JBBSBW010000016.1, forward strand.
AGCGAGAGCAAGCTCAAGACCCAGTACGACGATCGCCTGAAGCTTTTGCAAAAGCAGCTCGAGGACACCCGCAAACCGGGCGCCCCCTCGCCCTCGCCGTCCAGCTCGGCCACCCAGGAATCGCCCGAGCCCGAGCCGCGGGCAGCCGCCCGGCCGGTCGAGCCGGTCCCGACCCCCGCGGCGCCGGCCCCCGCTCCGGCCCAGACTCAGCCGGCCGTTCCGGAGCCCGCTCCGGTCCGTCAGGCACCCGTCGAATCCGTTCCCGCTCCTGCGCCTGCTCCGGCCGCGCCCCGGGTTCAGGTGGGCGACCTGGTTCGGCCCGGGCCGGGAGTCCAGACTCCGAAGCTGCTTCGTCTGCCGCAGCCGACGTACCCGGCCGCCGCGCGGCGCCTGAACAAGGCGGCGACGGTCGACGTGCGCGTTTTGGTCGACGAGCGCGGCAAGGTGCTGGAGACCGAGGCGCCGGGCATTCGAGCTGGGTATGGCTTCGACGAGGCGGCGGTGGACGTCGCGCGGCGAGCGACCTACAACCCGGCCAGCAAGGACGGCGTGCGGGTCAAGATGTGGACCGTGCTGCGGGTCGCGTTCAAGCCCTAAGGCGCCCGAAGTTTCCAGTCCGTCCGAATAGACAGGCCTCGCCGGCAACCCCGGCGAGGCTCATCCCTTAAAAAGTCGCGCAGGCCCTGGACGGGGGTCGGCGGTTCGCGTCGCGAAGCGGTCTTACGAGATTTTGACGACGTTGCGCGCCTGGAGGCCCTTCGGCCCCTCGACGACTTCGAAGGAGACCCGGTCTCCCTCGCCGAGGGTCCGAAAACCTTCGGCGATGATCGAGGCGTGGTGGACGAAGACATCCGGCCCATGCTCACGCACGATGAACCCGTATCCCTTCGCGTCGTTGAACCACTTCACGGTGCCCTGCTCGGCCATGACTTTGCTCCCTACAACAGGTTGTTGATGATTGCCGCGAAAGCGGCAGCTGCTCCTCCCTCAGCGTCGGAAACACTGGGGGCGGGATTCCACGAGTCCAAACAGCGGTTCATCGGGGGTCTCGGGGTCGGGCTGGCGTTGGGGCGAGGCACGGCGTAGCGACGTGAGGGGGAACGATTCGAGGGGCCTTCGCCTACAGTCCGGCGGTATGTGTCTTACCTTTGCGAAACGAAATTTGTACCAGTGTTACACCGATTTGCGCGGAAGGCAAGACCCAGCGCGTCGTAGTACGCTAGCGGGAATGAGCTCGTCCGCCCGCATCCCCCGCCCCTTCGACGCGATCGAGCTGCGGGTCCTCGGCTCCCTGCTGGAAAAAGAGCAGACGACGCCCGAGGCCTATCCGCTGACGGTGAACGCCCTGATCGCCGCTTGCAACCAGAAAACCAACCGCGAACGGATCACCGACCTCACCGAGACCCAGGTGTGGGACGCCCTGGAACGCCTGCGCCATGAGACGCTGGTCTGGCGGAGCGAAGGCGCGCGCACCGAGCGCTGGCAGCAGAGCGTCTCCCGCCGCTGGGGACTCGACTCGGCGGGCAAGGCGCTGATGACGCTCCTCCTCCTTCGCGGCCCCCAGACTCTGGGAGAGCTGCGCACCCGGAGCGAGCGGATGCACGCTTTCCACTCGCCGGAAGACGTGGAGACCAAGCTCCGAAGCCTTGCGTCGGACGAAGAGCCGCTGGTGATCGAGCTGCCGCGCCGCCCGGGCCAGAAAGAAATCCGCTGGACGCACCGGGTGGGCGACCCGAACGCGATCGAACCAACCCTGGCGGAACCGGTGCGAACGGCCCACGAGCCGCCGATGCACTCCGCCCCGCCGCTCTCCCAAAGGGTGACCGATCTGGAAAAGGCGGTGGCGGAGCTCACCGCCACGCTCGCCGAGTTGAAGGTGAAGCTCGGGGAAAACTAAACGACCTCGATCCCCGCCGGCCCCTCTATAACTTCCCCCACCTCGGCCGCGTGATGGCCGCCCGCAAGCAGGTCGTCGAGCAGTGCCGCCGCTGATCCCTCCGGAACGCAGATCAGCAGCCCGCCGGAAGTCTGGGGATCGAACAGGACGGCTCGTTGCAGGGGGGTGAGGTTCGCGCGATCTTCCCAATGACCGCGGACGTTTTCTTCGTTCAGCTCGGTGCAGCCGGTGGTGACCCCGGCTTTGACCAGCCGGAGAAATCCGTCGTGGAGCGGCAGGCGGTCGAACTGGAATCGGAGAGTAAGGTTTGACCCCCGGGCGATGTTCCAGGCGTGGCCGGAGAGGCCGAATCCCGTGATGTCGGTCGCCGCGGTTGCGCCGTGGAGGAGCGCCAGCCGGCCCGCCTCGGCGTTCAGGCGGCTCATCTCGACCAGCGCGGGTTCCAGCTCCGCTTCGCTGATCTTGTCGGCCTTGAAGGCGTTGATCAGCACTCCGGTGCCGAGCGGTTTGGTGAGGACCAGCCGCTGCCCGGCCTGAGCGTTGGTGTTGGCGAGCAGGCGGAGCGGGTCGGCCTCGCCGATCACGGCCAGACCGAATTTGAGCTCCGGATCGCGCACCGAGTGGCCGCCGAGCAGCGCCGCGCCCGCTTCAGCGAGAGCATCGCTCGCCCCGGCGAGAATGCCGGCCAGAGCCTCCTTCGGCACCTCTTCGGGGAAGCAGCAAAGATTGAGCGCGAACAGCGGCCGGCCGCCCATTGCGTAGACGTCCGACAGCGAATTGGCCGCCGCAACCCGGCCGAATCGGAACGGGTCGTCGCACACCGGGGTGATGAAATCGGCGGTCGCGACCAGCCCCCGGTCACGAAATAGAAAAACTCCCGCGTCGTCTCCCGTTTCGGGTCCGACGAGCACACTCTCGCCCGAGCCCGCCGATCTTTGCGATCGCACGAGCGGGCCAATCAGGTCGGAAAGGTCCCCCGGACCTACCTTGGCCGCTCAGCCGCCGGTTGTGGCACAGGCGGTGAGCCGGAACTTGCGTCGATACCAGGCCATGACGGCCGGGATTGTACGCGAGGCCCCGCCGCATAAACCGGGGCGGGCGGTGGCGCCCCTCTCCCGGGAGGGCGGGAGTGCGGGTGGGAGAGGGGTCGGGGGTGAGGGCTACAGCTTGCCGCGCTGCTCGACCAGGTCGTTCAGCTCCTGCCGAAGCGATTCCGCTTTGTTGACCGCGTCGATCTTCGCCTGCTCGTCGGTCAGGTTCGGAAGGTCGGCGTTGATCCGTTCGATCTCGGCTGTCTTGTCCTCGATCTTCCGATCGAGGTCGGCCTTCAGGGTTGCGCTGGAGGAGTCCGCGGCGCTCGCCGTTTCCGGGTCTCCTTTGGAGCCCGAGCCGACGGAACTCAGCTTGTCGCAGCCGGAGAGCGACACGGCGATCAGGGCGAAGGCACCGAGGAGCGAAAACGTGCGCTTGAGCATGGCGAACCTCCGGTACTTGGGTTACGAGAACGTGGCTGAAGACTAACATGGGGCCGCGGGGAACGTTTCGCCCCGCCGCTCGGTTTAGACTTCCGATCGAGCCGTCGTTTTTCGACCTCTTCCCGCCGAGGAATCCCCCCATGCGTTCGAACTGTTCTCGTCTTCGCGCGATCCATCTCGGGCTGGCCGTCTTCGGTCTGGCCGCGCTCCTCGTCGGCGGGGCCTGCCGAGGCAGAAGCCGCCCCTCGGCGGATGCCGCGGCGCCGCCGGAGATCGCGAAAGTCGAGATCCGCGATCTCGACGTGCGGGCCGAGGCGGCGGGGACGATCCAGCCGAAGAAGATCGTCGAAGTGAAATCGCGGGTGGCGGGCGAGTTGCAACGGTTGATGGCCGATACCAATCAGGTGGTGGCTGCCGGAACGCTGCTCGCCGAGATCGACCCGCGCGACGTGAACAACGCGTTCGAGCAGGCAACGGCGGATCTCGAGGTGGCGAAAGCCCGGGTCGAGACCACCGCAGCGCAGGCGCGCCGGGCGGACCACCTGTTCGATCAGGGGGTGGTCGCGGCGCAGGACCGCGAGAGCGCGGACTTGACCGCCACCAACGCCAAGGCCGATCTGCTCAAGGCGCAGACCAATCTCGACCTCGCCCGGCAGCGCTTGGGCGACGTGAAGATCCGCGCTCCGATCTCCGGCACGATCATCGAGCGGACGGTCGAGCAGGGCCAGATCGTGACCTCGGCGAGCGGCAACGTCTCGGGCGGCACCACCCTGGTCAAGATGGCCGACCTGTCGATCATGCAGGCACGGGCGCTGGTCGACGAGGTGGACATCGGCCGCATGCGTCCCGGCCAGCCGGTCGAAGTCACGGTCGAGGCGTACCCGGGCCGCATCTTCCGCGGCACAGTCGAAAAGATCGAGCCGCTTGCCGTGGTCGATCAGAACATCACGATGTTTCCGGTGCTCGTGAACCTCACGAACCCCGAAGGGTTGCTCAAGCCCGGAATGAACGCGGAGGTTGCCGTTGCGATCGCCCAACGTCGCGGCATCACCGCCGTGCCCAATTCAGCGGTGGTGGCGGTCAAAGACCTGGTTTCGGTGGGCACCATGCTCGGGCTCGACGCCGGGGCGATGCGCGCCAAGCTCGGCGGAACGCACGGCGGGCCGGGAGGACGAGAAGGCGGCGGGCGGGCGCGTCCTGAGATATCGAGCCCGATGGGTGAAGAAGGGGATGGCGTCCATCCTGGCTTCGTCTTCGTCCGCGGCGCGGCCGGTCCGGAGGCGCGGGCGGTACGGCTCGGCGTCTCGGATTGGGATTTCACCGAGGTGATCTCGGGCGTCGCCGCAGGCGATTCGATCTACCTGATCTCGGTCGCCCGGATGCAACAGCAGCAACAGAAATTCAGCGACCGGATGCGCCAGTCGACCGGGTTCGGCGGAGGGGCAAGCGGCGGGAGCTCCGGCGGCGGCCGGCCTGGAGGGCCTCCCCGGTAAAGGGGAGCGAGCCATGCTGATCACCGAGATCCTCCGCGTGGCGCTCGCCGCGATCCGCGCGAACAAGCTCCGCTCGTTCCTCACCGCCCTGGGGATCATCATCGGCATCGCCTCTGTGATCACGATGGTCGCCTTGGGCGAAGGGGCGCAGCGGTCGGTCGAAGCGCGCCTTCGGACCCTGGGCACCAACGTGCTCACCATCCGGCCCGGGCAGGAGATGCGCGGCGGCGTCGACCGGGGCGACACGCGGCTCCGGCCCGACGAGGCGCGCGCTCTCCTTCGCTCGCCGCGGGCGATCGGCGCCGCGAGTCCCGAGATGCAGCGCAGAGTGCAGATCGAATTCGGCGAAGCGAACGCGAACCTTCAGGTTTCGGGCGTCTGGCCGACTTATTTTTCGATCCAGAATTTCCAGCTCGATGCCGGCCGTCTGTTCACCGACGCCGAAGAGCGCGGCCGGCGCCGGGTCGTGCTGCTCGGCGCCACGGTCGCCGACAAGCTCCAGACGACGAACGGCGATTTGCTCGACCAGACCGTGCGGATCGGCGGGGTGCCGTTCCAGGTGATCGGAATCTTCGCCGAGAAGGGATCGGTCGGATTCGCGAGCCCGGACGACGGGCTTTACCTGCCGCTTTCGACCGCGCAATTCCGCGTCTTCGGCGACGATCGGGTGAACGCCATCTACGTCCAGGCGACCTCGGAGCAGGAGATGAACGCCGCGATCGCCGAGATCGACGGCGTGCTGCGCCGCGAGCACCGGCTGCGCCCGGCGGAGCAGAGCGATTTTTCGATCCGCAACCAGGCGACGCTGATGTCGACGTTCGAAGCGACGACCAAAACGTTTTCCTATCTGCTCGCCGGGATCGCGCTGGTTTCGCTGCTGGTGGGCGGAATCGGGATCATGAACATCATGCTGGTCTCGGTCACCGAACGTACGCGGGAGATCGGGGTAAGGAAGGCGCTGGGCGCCCGGAAGCGCGACATCCTGATGCAATTCCTGATCGAGGCGCTGGTGCTCTGTCTGGCCGGCGGGGCGATCGGCATTGGAATCGGTTTCGGAGCGGCCGAGGCGGTGCGCCGCTTCGCCGGTTGGAACGCCGAAGTGGCGCCCTCGGCCGTCGCTCTAGCGTTCTCCTTCTCGGCCGCGGTGGGGATCTTCTTCGGCCTCTGGCCAGCGCGCAAAGCCGCCCGCCTCGATCCGATCGAAGCCCTGCGCTACGAGTAAGGCGCGGGGAAGGAAACTCTACGAGAGGGAGGTACGTCCGTGCTGCCCGTCGCCGCGCAGCCGGGCGAGCAGCGCCTGTCCCTCGGGCCACATGCCCAAGGCGCTCGCCGAATTGATGTGACCCAACGGCCCCACCTCGACCAGCTCGCTTCCCCAGGCTTTGGCGAACTCCCGCGCCCGATCGATCGACACGTATTCGTCATTGCTGCTCGCGACGACGATGCTCCGGAACGGCAGCCGCGCGCGGGGCATCGGCTTGAACCCCGTCGTGCCCGGAGGATAGAGGTCGGATTCGACATCGCTCGGCGCGACCAGCAAAGCGCCGCGGATCGGCGAGCTGCCTCCCTCGCGCTTTTTGGTGGCCCAATGGGCGACGGTAGCGCACCCCAAACTGTGAGCGGCAAGCACCACCCCGGTCCCGGCCTCGCGTACCGCCGCTTCGAGCGCCGCGGTCCAGGCGGAGCAGACGGGGGTCTCCCAATCGCCCTGGATCACGCGCCGATAGGCCGGGAACGCCGCCTCCCAATGGCTCTGCCAATGGTCGGGGCCGGAGTTCCAGAGGCCCGGAACGGTGAGGACTTCGACCGGCGCGTCGCTCATGCTGTCTCCGAAGGTCCGAGTGACCGCCAAGGGAAGAAAACCGCTGCGACCGGCAGCAGCAGATGGATCGCGCCTCCGAGCAATACGCCCCAGAACAGGGCGGCGAGCCAACCCGAGAACGCCAGCAGAGCGATCGCCGCGCGGAGCGTGGGAGAAAATTTTGAGAGCATTGGAAGGCACGGTATCACGGTCACGGGCCACGCCCCCATCGTCCCAGGCCTCCAGCCTGGGCTGAGGTGACACGGCCCTTCAGGCCGTAAACGGTGGACTACGCCGGGTTGTTTTTGGCGGCCCGAAGGGTCGCGTCCTCGTTAGCCCAGGCTGGAGGCCTGGGAAGCCTTTTCACCGGTGTATCGTTTGCCGGTGGCAACGCTGCCGTTCCCCTCTAACCAAGCGCGTCTCGGGGCGATTACGTTCGACGCCACCGGGACGCTCTTCCATTGTCCCCGGTTGGGGGAGATCTATTCCGAGATCTTCGGCCGCCACGGCATCGAGGTCGAAGCGCGGATCGCCCGCCGCCTGGTGCGCGAGGTCTGGCAGGAGCTGGCCTGCCGGGCCACCCCGGAGCAGGATCGGTTCACCGCGTACCCCGGCGGCGCCCGCGGCTGGTGGCTACGCTTCGTCGAACGGTTTGCCGAGCGCCTGGAATCTCCGCCCCCTTCGCGCTTCGTGGCCGCCGAGCTGTTCGCCCGGTTCGCGCGGGCGGATGCCTGGGAGGTGTTCCCGGAGGTGCCCGCGGTGCTCGCCGAGCTTCGTGCCCGAGGGTTCAAACTCGCGGTGATCTCGAACTGGGACGAGCGGCTGCCAGCTGTGCTTGCCGGGCTCGACCTATTCGAGGCGTTCGATGCGGTCGTCACCTCGGGCGATGCGAGGGTCGAAAAGCCCGATCGGCGGATCTTCGACCACGCCCTGAGCCTTCTCGGAATCCCGGCGGAGCGGGCGCTTCACGTCGGCGACCGCGAGGTCGAGGACTGCGAAGGGGCACTCGCCGCGGGCATGTCCGCCGCGCTTCGACTGGATCGAACCGAACGGAACCGGGGAGATCTGCGCGATCTGACGGGCGTTTTAGAGCGGCTTTCCCCGGATTTCTAGGGGGGAGGGTGCGTGTTACACTCCGGAGAGCTATCGAGAGATAGGTGATCAGATAGCTCAACAGAACTCCCCATGAAGATCTCGACCAAAGGCGAATACGGCATCCGGGCGATGCTCTACCTCGCGATGCACGCGGACGAGGGCGCCGTGACCAGCCGCGAGATCGCCGCGCATCAGGGGATCCCCGAGCCCTATCTGCGGCAGATCCTGGCCCTCCTCTCCAAAGACCGCCTGATCTACTCAAACCGCGGCCCGCAGGGCGGCCACGTCCTCGGCCGGCCGGCGAAGCAAATCTCGGTCAAAGACATCATGGTCACCCTCGAAGGGCAGACCACCGCGATCGACCAGATCCTCGCCCTTCCCTGCACAATCGAGTTGGGCACCGACCACTGCGTGATCCGCGAGGTCTTCCTAGAAGTCAAATCGGCGGTCGAGCGCATCCTCGCCCGAACCACCCTCGAAGACCTGGTCGCGCGGCAGAACGAGATCCTTCGTTCGAACATCATGGTGCCGCACGACCTGGTGGCCCGGGTGCCTTCGCTGTTACCGATTCTGCAGGACTGAAGCGGAGAGTCTCTCCCTACGTCACTTTTGAGATCCTGGAGGTAGAGAAGGCACTCCTCGCCAAGGAGGTTGATCTCATTAAGAAGCACGCGAACCTTCGGGGGACATCTCGTTGGGGCGCTCTTTTGCGAGCCGCACTCCTCGGTTGATTCGCGATCGCCTGAAAAGTCGTGAGTATCCGAAATGTTGCGCAGGGCTAGGTTCCGACCAGGAAAAGAGCGCGGATTTTTACTGTATAATCAAGGCAATCAAGCGGAGGTTCTAATCTCAGACAGATAGGGCCCTCTAGCTCAGAAGCCCTGCGAAGCGGTAGCGAAGGGAGGCGACGTGGCACTTACGAGTTCCTATGTTCAACCGGTCAACAGGATCCCCGATATTTTCAACAAGATCAGGGACGGGCAAGCACCCGAACGAGTCACGCAACAGCTGCTGAAGGACTGGGGATTTAGTTCCACGTCCGATCGCCCATTTATCCCTCTCTTGAAGGCTCTGGGATTCCTTTCTACTGACGGAAAGCCAACAACAAGGTACCTCGACTATCGTGATCACTCCCGTTCGAAGGCTGTCATGACCGAGGCGCTACGCGAGGCCTATGGAGACCTCTTCCTTATTAAAGAACGCCCGACTGAATCGGACAGGGCGCCAATCGAAGGGAAATTCAAGAGCTTCCACAATGCCAGCGACAACGTTGCTAGCTTGATGGCGAGGACTTTTTTTGGCCTTTTGCCCCTCGCTGACCTAACAAAAGAAAAAGGAGCACCTTCAAAATTAAAGGCCACTATCGATAATTCGGTAATCCAAGATGATCCAGGGCCGCGAGAACAGCCACGGTCCCAAACGGCGTTACACTACAACATCCAGATCCATCTGCAGGCCACTAAGGATGTTGAGATTTATAACGCGATTTTCAAATCTTTGAGAGATCATCTGCTGTGAAGGACATCAGGGACTTTCTCTTTCGCGGCCTCATGTTCGAGGCAGAGGCTGAGACCTTCCGAAGGGCGGGAATTCAGATTGGGAGCGATTCCGGTGATGCAGAGGAAAATTTGCTTCGTGAGGCTCTCGCTCCGTTTGGGATAGATCGACGAAACCGAGCTATCGAAATGGCTCGCCTTTACGCAATGATCTTTTGCTTTGAGAACGAGATCCGCGACTTTATCCGTGAAGCTCTCGATGAAAAGGAAGGCTCAAACTGGCAGGACAAGCTGCCGGCCAAGATCAAGGAGCATGCAGAAGGACGCCGAGAAGACGCCTTAAAAGACACATGGCTAGAAGGCGAAAAGAGCGATCTTCTTGGGTTTGTAGATTTTGGTCAATTGGCTCAGGTCATCGTTGCAAAATGGGACCACTTCAAGGATGTAATCCCGACACAGCATTGGTTGAAGCAGAGGATGGACGAGCTTGAAAAAGCTCGAAACTTTATTGCACACAACCGAATGCTTCTCCCGAGTGAGTTTCACAGGATATATATGTATGTCGCCGATTGGAAACGGGTGATTGGACTCTGAGAATCTTTGGTAGGGCGGAGCCGGCAGTCGTGCCGTCGGCAACCGGCGTGCACCCTGATGCCGGTGCCTCAGGCTTGGATCTAGCCAAAACCCAACCCTTGGCTAGCAACGACGTGGTGAGTCCAAAGTGGCCGGATCCATGAGCCGGTGCCGGCTATAAACGTTAGAGCGGCACCACGCAGTTCATCTCCGCGTAGGCGATCGAATCTCATGCCCGTGAGGGAGGACCTGGAGGGCGAGGAGTTGCTTGAACTGCCTGCCCACCGACATCGGGCGTCGCCAACGCACCAACGACCACTGGCGCCAAAAGACATGCCGGACCGGTGGGGAGGCACCTGTTTCGGGCCGGACACCGGAGTGTCATGCCGGATGGCGCCGGGTTTGGCAGGTCGCGCTTTGTGAGTCGGCACGCTGGGGCGGCCATCGTGGTGGACCGAAGACGCCCCGACGGCCAGCGCCCGGCCAGGTTCGTTGTCCTGCGACATCTCTACCGCACCGTCAGGGAGTGTGCCGCGGTAGGGAGCAGCCGTAGGGTTTGATCGAGTCGTCGAAGCTGGCGATTAGGCTGCAGAATTCAGTGGATGCGACGACCGAAGGAGGCGGACTCAGCAATCGAATCCACCGGCCTTCGACGACCGAAACCAAGGCCGCGACGCCCCGCCACCGGCTTTGGTGGCGGGCGCGTGTTTCACGCCCTTACACCCACTTCGCAGGTCACCCCTACTTCGACCAGGGCGGAACCACCCCGTTCATCCGGGCGTAGGCGATCGACTGGCCGAGATGCTCGTGGCTGTGGCCGATGATGGCCAATACGATGGCTCTCTTGGTCATCTTCCGGCCGAAAAAGTCGACCTGCGTTTCGAGATCGGCGGCCGAGAGCGCCGTGATCGCTTTCTTGATGTGGACATAAGAAGCCTTCATCGCATCGGTCGCTTTCGCCTTGTCGGTGGTCGACGATTCGAGGTTCTTGGCGTCGACCTCTTTGGGAATCGGCGTGCCGAGGATGGTTCCGAGGAAGTAGTTGCCGCCCGCCACATGCAGGGTGACCTCGGCATAGGAACGCACCCCTTCGGCCGGTCGCCAGGTCCATTTTTCTACCGGAACTGCCCCGGCGAGCTGCACCAGTTCGTCCTCAGCGTGGTCGAGGTTTCCGGCGACGTCGGCGAGGAACGCGGCGGTTGCCGCTGCATCGTCCGCGCGGGCCGGAGTCGGGGAGGAAAGCGCGGCGGCGCCGATCAGGAAGGTGGCGAGCGCCAGGGTGAGAAGCGGCAGGCGGGAACGGTTCATCGGGGTTCTCCTTGGGGAAATAGGTGAGCGATCGAATTGGCGTAATAGGCGAGGGTAGTTCGCTCGCTCTCGGCCGGCAGAAATAGGCCCTCGCGGACCGCGATCAGGTGCCGCTGTTCGAGCATGCGCAAGCCGAACGATATCGCGTAATCCCGATCGCTTCGCGGCACGTAGACTCGCGCCCCGGCGGCTTCGAGGGTTGCGATCCGGTCGTGGACTTCCGCCTTCAGGTCGAATTCCGACAGCCCTTCCGGATGGGCGAGCAAGGCGGTCGCAACCAGTGAGACCGGCAGCGCGGGAACCACTTTGCCGATCTCGATCATCAGCTCGCGCGCCAGCTCTTCGATGCGCGGGATCCGATCTTCGCGCGAGAGTTTGCGCGGATCGAAACTTTTCCTGGCGAGGTATTCGCGGGTCGAAAACGGCGAGCCGAAGTTGACGCAGGCGTAGCCGAACCGGTGCCAGCGCCGGAGGGCCATCTGCCCGAGATTGCGCCCGGCGAAGCTGAAAGTCTTGGTGAGCGCGCCCAAACCTCGGGCGCGCGGTTTGGCGGTTGGAGGGGCGGCCTCGGTCGTCGGGTCGCGAACGTCTAGCAGCAGGGTTCGATCTTCGAGCGTCCGGTCGTAGTTCAAGCCGACCGGCACGAAGACCAGATCGCGCTCGCCCTCCGGGTCGAACGCGCGCAGCATGTAGTCGAGAATCCCGATCTTCGGGGGTCGCAACTTGCCGTCGCGCGACAGGCCCCCTTCGGGAAAGACCGCCTGCGGCACCCCGCCTTGGGTCGCCATCTGGATGTAGCGTTCGAGCACCCGGCGGTAGAGCGGGTCGCGCGAATTGCGCCGGACGAAATAGGCGCCCATCGAGCGGATCAACTGCTGGAGCGGCCAGATCCGCGCCCACTCTCCCACCGCGTAGGAGAGGGCGATCCGCTCCGCCACGAGGTACGAGACCAGGACGTAATCCATGTTGCTGCGATGGTTCATCAGGAAGACCACCGTGGCGTTCGGCGGAATCGACGCCAAGCCCACCTCGTCCGAGCTGCCCAATCGCACGCGGTAGAGCAACCGCGCGGCACCCCGGGCGATCCAGTACCCGATGCGAAAATAGGCGTAGGCGTTGAACGACGGCACGATCTCGTGGGCGTAGCGTTCGACCTTGGCGACCGCTACCGCGCGCGGCGTCCCTTCCTCGCGGGCATAGGCGTCGATCGCCTGAACTACGGCTGGGTCGTAGAGCAGACGGTCGAGCAGCACCTGGCGCTTGGTCAGCTGGAACTGCGGGATCGCGATCCGTAGCCGCTGGTTCACCTCCTCGATCGCCAGGTTGACCCGGCGGCGGAGGAACCAGCGCACGCTCGGCACCAGCAATCGTTCGAGCGCCCACCAGACGGCGAGCACGACCAACACGACGACCTGCCAGAGCGGGAGCGTGACGCTAGAGGTCAAACGGTTCCTTTCGAGAAGAACTGGAAGGCGATGATAGCGCGCCGGCCCCTCCTGGGTGCGCGGGCCTCCGGCCCGCTTTCTTTGCGGGCGAGACGCCCGCGCACCCAGGGATCAGAGATACCCGAGCGCTTCGAGCGCCTTTTGCTCTTCCGCGCCGACCGGCGACGAAGCCGCGAACCGGCGGCGGTCGGCGAGTTGCTCGGCGCGTAACAGCGAGCGCAGGTAGCCGGCCCGCACGGGGTTTTCGGCCGCGAGATCGCGCGTCTCCTGCCCGTCGGCGAGATCGAACAGCTTAGCCGCGTGGGAAAACTTGCGGCTCCACGGCTCGATCAAGTGCCACTTCCCAAGTTCGACGCTCCCGCCCTGGCGCCCCTCGTAATCGAGGTGGGAAAACCTCGGCCCCTCTAGAGTCTCCGCCGAGAGCCGATCGATTCCGCGCAAGCCGGCCCCGGCGGGAATTCCGAGCGCCGCGAGGATCGTCGGCATCACGTCCAGATGCGCCACGGGCGTCCTGACCCTTCGCGCCGCGGTCTGGCCGGGAAGGCGGACGACCCAAGGTACGTCGAGCACTTCGCGGTAGAGCGTCTTGCCGTGCCCGAGCCCGCCGTGCTCGCCGAATTCCTCGCCATGGTCGGAGATCACGACGACCAAGGTCTGGTCGAGCCGGCCGCGCCGATCCATCTCGTCGAGCAGCGCGCCGAAGCTGCGATCGATCCCGGCGATCTCGGCGTCGTATAGCGGCGCCATCTGCGCCACGAGCCCGCGTGCCTCGGGGCGGCGACGATCGAGCGCCCGGTAGATTTCCTCGACCTTGGCGAGGCTGCCGGAACCGGAAGGAACTTTCCCGGCAAAGCGACGGCGAAGATCCTCCGGCGGCTCGTACGGCGCGTGGGGATCGATCGCATGAACATAGAGGAAGAACGGAGCCGGATCCTGAGCCGCTGATTCGTCGAGCCACGCGAGCGCCCTGCGCCCGAGCGCATCGCCTCGCGCCAGCTCATCGAGAAACTCGAAGCGGTCGAACCCCTGGGCGAAGCCCGATTGCGCGGTGATATGAGCGTTCGCGCTGAATCCCCCCGTCCGATACCCCGCGTCCCGCAGCACCTCGGCGAGCGTGCGAACGGCCGGCGGCAACCGCCGATCGAGCCGGTTTGCTCCATGTACGGAGGGAGGGAGCCCGGTGAGGATCGTCGCAGTCGAAGGCCGGGTCCAGGACGACGCGGCGGTCGTCCGCTCGAAAACGATTCCCTGCCGGGCCAGGGCGTCGATTCGTGGCGTAAGCCCGCGCGTCGAGCCGTACGCTCCAACCCGATCGGCGCGCAGGGTGTCGATCAAGAAAAGCAGGATGTTGGGGTGCTTACCGCGGGGTGGGGGCGCCGTTGCGGCCTTCGTTGGAAGAGGACCCTGCGGACTGAGAGAGCGCACCACCGGCCGCCGCACGATCGCCCAAGCCGCCGCGTCCCCCGTGGCGCGAAACGTCCAGCGCACCAGCCGTTTTCCCGTCCCTGGAATCTCCCAGGCCCCGGCCTTGGCACCCGGTTCGAGCCGCACCAGCACCTTCTCCGCTCCGCCCTCGACCTGGGTAAGAATCTCGACCCCCGGCGCGCCGCCACGCGAAGCGATCCCGTCGATTCCGATCGCCGCCCTCCCCTTTACCTCCAGATAGCCGTCGATTCGCACCCCGCCCGCGATCGCGATTCCCTCGGCCAAACGCGCCGCAAGGTTCCGGTCGACCGGCCCCGGCGGGCGCGGCGGGCGGGTGGGCTCGGCTTCTCGATGGACCTCGCAGAGCGGCAGCTCGGTCGCAAGGTCGCGGGTGACCGGCCATTCGCGGGGCGCGGGGCCGCAGGCGGCGAGCAGTAGGGCCGCAGCGAGAGGGCCAAGAGGCCGAAAATTCACGGGGGGATCTTAGCGGCAAGCCGCTGCCCTTGAAGGTACGCTGGAGGAGCGTTGAAAAGATTCAAGGCCTCAGGCAGAATAGATGCAATGAAGACCACGGTAAATATTCCCGATCGAGAGCTAGAGGAAGCCATGATCTCGACCGGCGCGCGTACCAAGAAGGAAGCCGTAGTTGCGGCTCTGGTCGAATTCAACCGTAGACGACGGTTGGAGGTGCTGGCTTCCCAACTCGGCACATTCGAGGGTTTCCCCTCCCCCGAGGAGGTCGAACGACTGCGAGGCGAAGGGTGACCGAGCGAGTCTTGATTGACACCTCGGCGTGGGTGGAAGCCCTTCGGCGCGAAGGTGAAGCGGAGGTTCGATCCCAGGTTGCGGCGCTGGTGACTTCCGGCCAAGCTGTCTTCTGCGACCTGGTACTGCTGGAGCTTTGGAACGGCGCCCGCGGCGCGCAAGAGCAAAAAGTCTTGAGGGGTCTTGAACGAGATCTCGAAAAGGTCGAGACCTCGGCGGAAGTTTGGGACCTGGCCTCCGATCTCGCTCGGAGGTGCCGTGCCACGGGCATTACCGTTCCTGCAACGGACCTCCTGGTGGCTGCGATCGCCCGGCACCACCAGATTCCCCTCCTTCATCGCGACGCCCATTTCGACCAAATCGATCACGCGGCGCGCTGATCGATCTGCCGCATCCCGCCTAACCTTACAATCCCCCCACCCATGCGCCGCATCGTCCTCCGCCTGCTCGTCGTCCTGGCGACGATCGCCCTCACCTTGGCTCTCGCCGAGGGGGCGTTGCGTCTCTATTTTCGGTCCAAGGGAGGCGACTCGGGCGACGTTCGTTCGATCCTCGCCAAGTCGGCGAAGACTTCCGTGGCCGACAACGCCGAGCATGGGGGCAAGTTTTCGCTCTCCGGGCTGGTGAAGGCGAGCGCGTTCCCAGATGTCATCTACGAGCTGAAACCGAACGTCTCGGGGACTTTCCGGGGCAAGAGTTTGCGCACCAATGCGCAGGGGCTGCGGGGGTCTCGCGATTACCCGACACCTAAACCTGTGGGAACGTTCCGGATTGCCGGGCTGGGCGATTCGGTGATGTTCGGATGGGGGGTGGGGGAGGGCGAGCCGTATCTGGAGATCGTCGAGCGGGAGCTTGCCGCCCGTGGACGCCCGGCGGACGTTTTGAGCTTCGCGGTTCCGGGTTACAACACGTCGCTCGAAGTGGCGGCGTTCGAGCATCGGGCGCTACCGTTTTCTCCGGACTTGGTCGTCCTCCATTTCATCGGCAACGATTTTGGTCTGCCGCATTTCCTGCGCCGACCGGACGCTCCCAACCGCGGGGCCGCCCCCTCCCGCTGGCTGCTGTGGGAGCTTCTCAAAGCTCGCTTCACGCCCCCTTCGCCCGACGATGAGGTCGATCCCGACCTGATCGGTCACGATACGACCGGCGGCGCGCCGGGCGAACGGTACGAGGCGCGCAAGCAGTACGAAGGGATCGTTGGCGAGGCGGCTTTCATCAAAGCGCTCGCTCACCTGCGCGAGCTGACCCGACCGCGTGGCATTCCGGTGATCGTGATGGCGTTGGGCGGAGACGACGGGCGCGGCAAGCTGGCGCGCGAAACGGCGGAGAAGAACGGCTTCACGTTTTTAAACGCGGCGGGGCATTTCTACGACTATCTGGTGGCCCACGATCTCCAGCACGACCGGAAGAACTGGGTGACCGTGTTCCGCATCCCTCACGACGGCCACCCGAACGCGCTCGGCCATCGGCTCTACGCCGAGGTTCTCCTCGAAGAGCTGGCGCGCCGCGGCGTCGTAAGCTTGACCCCAGCGAAATCGGTCCAATCGAGATCTGTCCCAATAAAAGGAAATACCCCTTGAGTCGAGCCGAGCGCCTGCGCCTTCTGGTCGTCGTTTTGTTGGTCGTCTTGGCGCTCGATCAAGCGACGAAGCTGCTCGCCCGTAAGCACCTGGCCCAGGGGCCGGGTCGGAGCTATCTCGGGGGAATCGCCCGGCTCGAATACGCCGAGAACCGCGGCGCGTTCTTGAGCCTGGGGGCGAATCTTCCCGCCGGCTGGCGCGAGGGGTTGCTCTCGGGGTTGAACGTCCTGCTGGTCGTGGGCCTGACGTTCTATCTCGTCCGCGGCCGAGACCTCGGTCGCTGGCCGACGTTTGCGCTCGCTCTGCTGATCTCCGGCGGGCTCGGCAACCTGATCGACCGGGTGGTTCGCGGCGGCGCGGTGGTCGATTTCATGATTCTTGGGATCGGTCCGGTGCGGACGGGCGTGTTCAACGTCGCGGATCTTTGCCTGACCACCGGGGCGATCCTGTTCGCCTTCACCGGTGCAACCTCGGGGCGGCCGGAAGAGCCGGAGCCGGACGCCGAGGGGTCTGAGGCCAAGTGAGCATCTGGTGAGCAACGATCGCCGGAAGCCCCCGAAGGACCCGGTCGACCTAAGCGGCGACGGGGAACGGGCGCCGCTCGCTCCGGTCCTTGGAGCCGCCGGGCGTTTCTGCCCGAAAGGTCCTACCCCCGTAGATCCGGGGATCGCGGACTCTCCAGCCGACGAGGAGCGGCGCGCCGCCGTGGGGGAGTTTCTCGGTGATCTGGCGCACACCCTCGCCGCCCGCGGCGAAGCGGAGGTCGAGGCGCTGCTCGAACGGTCCGAGCACGAGCGACGCCAGGCGCTGCGCGACCGGCCCGAGCTGAGCACCTTGGAGATTGCGGCCCATCTGCTGGTCCGATGCCGCGCGCTCTGGCCGGACCATCCGGACGTGGCGGTCGATACGGCCCGGCTGGCCATCCGGCTCCTCTCGGACAAGGATCGAAATCATGACCTGACGCCGAACGACCGTGCGGCCCTCCTCGCGTTTTCGTGCGATCACCTGGGGGCGGCGGAACGGATCGCCCGTAGGGCTGAGGAGTTGCGGCGTCGGCGCGGGCCTCGGCCTCAGCGGCTGGAGGTGCCCGAAGGCGATACCTATCCGATGGGTACTTCTGCTACCTCCCCCCTCTCCGAAGTGGCCGAGGACGCCCTGGCGGTGGAGGTCGAAGCGGCGCTCGACGATCTGCGCGACGCGAGCCTGGATCGCGGGCGGCCGTACGAGGCGGCGCTCGTCGTTCTCGATCGGGCGCGGTTGGCTCTCGACCGAGGCGGCCCGGAGGGCCTGGAGGAAATCGCCCGGGCCGAGGCGGAGCGATTTCTCGATCCTCACTTTTCGCCGGTCCCGCGCGAAGCTCTTCGCCGGCTGGCCGTTGAGGCCGAGCGCGGCACCGCCGATCTGGATCTTCTGCTCGATCTGACGAGGATCCTGATCGCCGCACAAGCCGGGTTCTTGAGTTGAATCCGACTGCTATGCTTTGTGAGACCGCTCGGCGCGCCCGCCGATCCGCTCGCCGCCCGACCTCGAAGGAACCCCAATGCGCCTGATCAAAATCGCCATCGCCAGCCTCGACGCGACCGTCGGGGCGGTGCGCTCGAATACCGACCGGATGCTTCGGATGGCGCGCGAAATGGCGGCCGAGGACGTTACGCTCGGGGCGTTTACCGAGCAGTCGATCGGCGGCTATCCGGCCGAGGATCTCGTCCAGTGGCGGGCGTTCCTGGCCGCGCAGCGGACCGAGCTGGAGCGTTTCGCGCGCGAGACCTGCGATTTGAAGACGGTGTTCGCGGTGGGGCTCGCGGTGCCGGTCGGCGGGCAGATCTTCAATTGCGCCGCGGCCGTTCACGGCGGTTCGATCCTCGGTTTCGTGCCGAAAGAGAAGCTGCCCACCTACAACGTCTTTTACGAGGCGCGGACGCTGTCGCAAGGGGCGCGCGGCTTGGCGCTCGATGCCGGGGGGGTGCCGCTCGGCGATTATCTGTTCGATTTCGATTTCGGCACCGTGGCGCTCGAAGTCTGCGAGGACGCCTGGTCGCCCGACGGTCCGATGCGTCGGCGCTGCTATTCGGGAGCCGAGCTGGTGGTCAACCTTTCGGCTTCGCCATTCCGGCTCGGCTTCGTCGGCACCCGCCGCGAGATGCTCGCCACCCGCTCGGCCGACAACGAGGCGACCCTGGTCTACGCCAACGCGGTCGGCGCGCAGGACGGCTTGATCTTCGACGGCGGCGGCTTCGTGTTCCAGAACGGCCGGCGGGCGCTCGATCTCGAACGCTTCCGGGAGGGGTGGAAGTCCTGCGTGATCGACCTCGACCGGACCCGCCGCATCCGCCAGGAAAACACCACCTGGCGGGTCGACTGCGAAGATTTCCAGCGCGCGCAGCCGCGGGTTCCGACGATCGACCGGCGCGGCCAGCCGACCGCCGATCGCTCGAAGCTCGCCTATCCCGCTCCTTCCGGCGGCAGCTTCTTCCTGCCGGCCCCTACCGATCCGTCCGCCCCGCCCGAGCCCACGGCGCGCGAGGAGGTGCTCGACGAGCTGTTCGAGGCGCTCGCGCTCGGTGTCCGCGACTATTGGGTAAAGACTGGCGCCTTCAAAGGCCTGGGCATCGCTCTCTCCGGCGGGCGCGACTCGATGCTGACGATCCTGGTCGCCTGGCGGGCGGCGCAGCTCGCGGCGCCCGGGCTCTCCGGCGACGCCCTTCGCGCGCGGGTCGGCGCAACCGTGCAGGCCTTCTACATGCCGACCCGCTACTCGGCCGAAACCACCCAGAGCGCGGCGGCGAAGCTCGCCGAAGAGCTGGGAATTCCGCTGCGCACGGTGGCGATCGAGGAGGCGTTCGACCGCGAGGTGGAAGCGACCCGCGCGATGCTGGGGCTGGGCGAATCCGGGATCTCCGACGCGGCGGCGGAGCCGAGCGAAATCACCAAGCAGAACGTCCAGGCGCGCCTGCGCGCCGGGCGGATGTGGAACTGGGCGAACACCTCCGGCTACCTCTTCCTCCAGACCGGTGATATGAGCGAGAAGGCGGTCGGTTATACGACCATCGGCGGCGATCTCGAAGGGGCGCTCTCGGTGATCGCAAACGTGCCGAAAACGGTGGTGGTGGCGCTGCTCGAACGGCTCCACGCCCGGTTCGGCTTCCAGGGGGTCGCGATGACGCTCGCCACCGAGCCGGGGCCGGAGCT
Organism: Thermoanaerobaculia bacterium; assembly: GCA_038250865.1. Classification (GTDB taxonomy): domain Bacteria; phylum Acidobacteriota; class Thermoanaerobaculia; order Multivoradales; family UBA5704; genus DASYKS01. The sequence goes on from JBBSBW010000016.1 coordinate 60,562, forward strand.
GGCCGCGGCACAGACCGCCGAGAGCGAGCTGATGCCGTTTCCGGTGCTCGACGCCTGCCTGCACCTCTACGCGGGCGAAAAGCTCGCGCCCGACGAGGTGGCTGCCGCCCTTCCTTCGCTCTTCCCCGAGATCCCGCAAGAGCGCCTCGCCGCCTGGGCGCATCGGTTCGCGACGCTATTTACCCGTTCGATCTACAAATGGGTCCAGGCGCCGCTCGCCCTCCACGTCGGCTCGCTCGACCTCGACCGCGAGCGGGCGCTCCAGCTCCCCGTGGTCCAGCGGAACGAGTGGAGCGGCAAGGGGTAAATCGGGCGATTTGAAAATTCTTTGCCCGAAGTATCGGGATGAACGAGGCCAATTACGTCTTCTCTGTTCCGTGAGCACTTCTGCTCCCGGAAATGGAGATGACCGATGGAACTTACCCCCCGTTTCGCCCACCCGACCCACGCACCCCTCGTGCCGCCGCTCTCCCCGCCCCTTCCTCCGCCACCTTCTCCTCTGTCACCCCCGGCGCCCCCGGCGATTGCCGCGGTCGATCGGCTTGTGCTCGCGATCCACGAGGTCACCCGGCCGCAGGGTCCCGGCGCGCGGATCGATCCGCACGGCATCGGCGACCGCCTGCGCCGCGCCTCGGTCGGTGCGGCTGATCTCCTCTCCCGCCTCGATCCCGACCACCCGGAGGGGCGGCTGCGGACGGTCCGCCTGGGGGAGCTGGCCGAGGCGCGTAGCCGCCTGGCGGAAGTCGCCTACTACGTCGATCTCGGTGAGCGGCTGGGTCTGCTCGACGCCTGCGAGGCATTGAATCTGTTCGAGATGGGCCTCGCCGCGAGCGTAGATCTCGCCGGCCGGCTCGACCGGTTGATCTATGCGAGAAGCGACGGTAAGCCGGGCGAGACATTTGATCCGGCGGTGACGATGAGGATCGAAATTCCGACTGCCGTGCGGGAGGCGAAACCATGTTGACAGATTTCTGCATTGTGGCAGAAGATCTCTGCATGAGAACGACCCTGGACTTCGAAGACAACCTCTTCCGCGAAGCCAAAGCCCGCGCCGCCGAGCTGGGCGAGCCCCTCACCCGTCTGCTGGAGCGCTCGCTCCGGCTCTATCTGCACGGTGGCCAGCCTGCGGAGGCGACATTCCGCTTCGCCCCGCTGATCAAAAGCGGCCGCAGCGCCCCGGGAGTCGACTGGGACGACCGAGACGCGCTGTTCGAGAGGATGGAGGAGCGCGGATGATCGCGGTGGATACCAACATCCTGGTCTACGCCCATCGCGCCGAATTGCCGAAGCATTTGGCGGCCCTCGCTCAACTGACGGCGCTCGCCGAATCGCCGGAGGTCTGGGCAATCCCGGTCTTCTGTTTAGGCGAGTTCGCCCGGGTGATCACCCATCCGAAGCTGTTCGATCCGCCCCACTCACCGAGCGAGGCGGCCGGCGCGATCGAGCGGCTGACGGCCTCGCCGTCGCTCCGCATCCTGAATCCCGGACCGCGCTTTCCGGCGCTGTTCGGCGAAGCAATCCGCGCGGCCGAGGCAAAAGGGAACCTGGTCTACGACGCCCAGATCGTTGCGGTCTGCCGTGAGGTCGGAGCACGAAAACTGCTGACCGAGGATCGAGATTTCGATCGTTTTCCGGGCTTTACGACGGCGCGGTTGGCGCCGGTTTAAGTCGATTGGCCGTTCGGCCTGCGAGCGGGGCGCGCTTCGGCGCGTACCCGCCGCCGGGCCTTCGGGTTCACCGCTGCCAGGCGTACGAAACCTCGAAGAACGAACTTTAAGTTCAAAGCAAAAATGGGTCGATACTTTTTCTAGACGCATCGACGTCGCCTCTTCAACCCGGTCGATGGCCGGCCCTCAGTTGGGCTCTCAGTTCGCGGGCCGCCGCACGGCGTCGAACGGCAGCTCCGGCGGCGCCGGCCCGAGCCGTCTCTCCAGGTCGGCGATCTTTTGTTCGAGATCATCCGCCAGGGTTTCGAGGGCTTGGCAGAGCAATTCCTCTTCCTCCGTCACCACCGAAGCGAGCCGCGTCGCGGCGAGCCCTCGGAACGCGTGAACGGTATGCCAGAAGGTCGTCGACCCCGGCGCGTGATCCGGTCTTGAGCCACGATTCGCCGAAGCCCGTACCCTCTTCGAGCTCGAGCGCCTCTTCGGCGATCTGTTCGCAGGTATTTTGGAGCCGTTGGCGAAGCCCCGGCCGGGTGAAATGGACCAGGACCGACTCGCGAAACGGCGCCATCTCCGCCCAGCGGCGTTTGAAGGGTTTGATCATTGCGCGGGCTCCCGTCGCCTCAACTCGCCTGAGTCCCATCCCTCTCAGCGCTACGGAAAGCGCTGGCCAACCTTGATGAGACGAGCGAGCCTCGGCATCTGTGGGGCGCGCAGTTCGATCTGGCCGCGAGCCTGGTCGATCTCGGGCGCGCGTCGGAAGCGGCACCCCTGCTGCCTGGAGTGCGCGAGCTGGCCGAGGCGCGGCGGGACACGATAGACCTGATCCGCGTCAACTGGCTGGAAGGGCGTGCCGCGTTCGCTTTAGGAGACACGCAGGTGGCCACGGCGGCCCTGGAACAGGTCTGGCTACAATTCACGGCCCAGGGGATGACCTACGATTCCGCGCTCGCGGCGCTCAACCTCGCCGAGTGCTATCTGACCGCCGGTCGGCATTCGGAAACGCGCGTGTTGGCCCGCAAGGCCGCGAAGGTCTTCCGGGACCTGGAGATCGAGAAGGAAGAGCTGGCCGCGGTGCGCCTGTTCCTCGCCGCGGCCGAGCTTGAACGGGCGACCGCCGAGCAGGCGCGCGTGGCCTACCGCGCCCTCTCGGCCTATCGGGCGCAGCGAGGATCCTTCCCCGCTGCGCCGGGTCTGGAGGCGGGTCAGTGAGCCTTCACTGCGCGCAATTCCCGCCAGTGTCGATTACGCACCCCGCGTCCCTTTGTGGGAGGACGTTGTCGCGGCAGCCGCCGCTTGGGTCAGCAATGCAGCCCTCCGGAGCCCAAATCGGTGCGGGCGAGCACTTGCCCCCGGGGTCAAATCCACACCCTTCGTCGCGCGGCGGGGCACCATGGCCCTCGCCGGCCCAAAGCCGGCTCAACGTCTCCAGCCATTCGGTGAATCGGAACGCGCCGCCCCCCGACGCGGCGCGGGCGGGCGGGAGCGGGGCGAGCAGAAAGAGAAGGACGAGGGCGACGGGGACGGCGAAACGGCGGAGCGTTCGGGTCACGGCGAGTCTCCTTTGGATTGGGGGCGTCACCCGTTTAAACGGGTAAAAAGACTACGCCGCACATCGTTTCCGGGAGGAGGGTCCTATGAGGAGGACGGTCAAGCGACCGAAGAGTGCGCCGCTCGGACCGAAACCGCCGGTCGAGCTGGCTCCCGGCCCGGACATCGGGCGGTCGATTCGGATGTTTCGGGCCTCCACAGGGATGACCCAGAAGGAGCTGGAAAAAGCCACCGGCGTACACCGGTCGAGCCTCTCCGCTTACGAGAATGGCCAGCGTCGTCCACGTCCGTCGACCGCCGCGCGAATCATGGCGGTGGTGGGATCATCCCCGCCACCGATATCTCCCGGAGCGGCGGCCGTAGTGGAGGCGCTCGCCGAGCGGGTGCGGGCGTTGGCTGGAGCGGCGTTCGCGGAGGTCGCAGTGCGGCTGGCCGGCGGCGCAAGATGAGCGCAGGAGATGCGCCGAACGGATGATCGCCCGTTGCCGAGAGGTAACGGCGTCCGGCCGGCAGGCTCTGTCAGTCCTTCGACTGTGACTTCGCGCGGTTCGGCGCCTTGTAGCTGCCTAGTCGATCCTCGAGCCACCGGCTTACGACTTCGACATTCTCCTTGATGTGGCGCAATTGCCCTAGACTCTCTGCGAGAGGCCCACAATGACGAACCGAAAAAAGATTTTGCTTGTCGGCGGCGCTCCTTCTATCCGCCCTTCCGGCCGCCGCCCAGACCTTCGGCCGAACCTTGACTCCCGGGGAGGTCTCCTGCGAGGAACGCCAGCTCAATCGGCTGGTTCGCCGGATCATAATGAGCGCAGGTGGCTCTGCGTTTGACACGAACCTGTTTCTGTGGCGAGGTGCGGAAAGCGGCGGGATCTATCCGGGTCTTATGTCCTTCCCCCCATCCGCCCCGGCGTGGAACGCCAGGGCGAAGCGGAGTTTCAGCGGGCAGCTTTCCTCAACGTCGATGACATCGTCAGCGAGTTCAATATCCTCCAAGCCGACGTGAACTGGGCCGACTTGCTGCGCGACAGCTCTTGGAACCAGGGGTTTGAGTGGACGGCGGCGCCGGTGAACAGTTGCTCGACGGAGCCTTGATGACTCGTCGGATCCTTCTTTCGGCGGCGCTTCGGCGCTCGCCGCGCGGCGGAAGAGCGGCGCGATGGTCGGGGATACTCCTTCGCGGTCACCGAACATCGCTCTGTGGGTCCAGCGGAGTCGTCTTGCCGATCGGAACACCTCTCCGCCCGCCCAGGAGAGGGGCTCCGTGAACCGGCTCACCAATCCGCGGTCTCGGCACAGTGGTTCGACCTTCCCGCACACCACTCCTCCCGTCCGGGGGAGTGGCTCCACGAATCGGAACACCACTCCGCTGGCCCGGGGGAGTGGTTATTTTCTCCAGTCCACCACTCCGCTGGCCCGGGGGAGTGGTTATTTTCTCCAGTCCACCACTCCGCCGGCCCAGGGGAGCAGTTATTTCCTCCAGTCCACCACTCCGCTGGCTCGGGGGAGCAGTTATTTCCTCCAGCCCACCACTCCGCTGGCTCGGGGGAGTGGTCATATCTTCCAGCTCACCACTCCGCTGGCCCAGAGGAGTGGTTTTTTCTTCCAGTTCACCACTCCGCTGGCCCAGCGCAGTGGTGTTCTGGTCCGTGCCATCAGTGCCCTGGCCCAGCGCAGTGGTGTTCCAGTCCGTAACACCAGTGCCCTGGCCCAGCGCAGGGGTGGTGGGGGGCTAGTCTTCGGGCAGGGGCTCCAACTCTTCGGTGTCGGTGAGCAGCCGGTCGATCTCGGCGGTCTCGGACAGGCGGTCGAACTCGCCGGTCTCGCCGCGGCGGCGGCGGCCGCCCGTGTGCTGGATCCGTTCGAGCGCGGTCTGGCCGCCGTATTTGGCGACGATCCGGTCGTCGTAGTCGTCGGCGACGTTGGCGACCGCGGTGATCGCGCGCAGCAGGTCGCGCGGTTCGAGGTCGCGGCCGAACAGGGTGTGGGAGAAATAGACGTCGTCGTCGACCAGTGAAAAATGGCCGAGCGCCAGGTTGTGGTTCAGCTCCAGCAGGCCGAGCAGCAGGTCTTCGGCGGTGTCCACGCCTTGGACGCAGTAGGACATGATCCGCACCACCACCTCGTCCGAGCCGTAAGGCTCGACCGAGATTTCGAGCACGGTCGTGCCGTAGCGGACGTAGAAGTGCCCCTCATCGGGGTCGCAGTAGGGATCGTCGAAAAACTCCGACAGATATTCACGGACCTGACGAAAGGTCTCCTCTTGGATCTCGTGCTTTGCGGCCATAAGACTCCCCTCTCTGGAGGGAGTCTACCTGCGAGGGCGCCCGGCTGCGAGGGGTTGGCGAGGTGCCCGAAAACGCCGTTGACACCTCTAGAACCGTGGGCTAACGTTGCGACATAGCTCTACCCAGGCGAATACAAATCTTTGAACGAACAGATCTTGTTTCGATTGAACGATTGAAGGATCTACCATTCAAGCTCAAACACCGGCAGCTTCTGCCAGGAGGATGACAGGCATGCGCAGGCGAGGAATCTCTATCTACGGCGTCGCCGTGGGGGCTTTGGCCCTCTTGGCGGTGGCCGTCCCGACGTACGCGGCGGGATTCGGCATTTTCGAGCAGGGCAGCAAGGCGATGGGTATGGCGGGTGCGTTCACCGCCCAAGCGGACGACGGATCGGCGATGTTCCACAACGCGGGCGGCTTGGCGTTCCTCACCGAACGCGAAATCTCCGGCGGCTTGGTCCTCTTCCACACCACCAAGGCCGAATTCGACGGCGCGTCGCCGTTCCCGGGACCGAATTCGCACGCGAAACAAAAGACGTTGTCCCAGCTTCTGCCGCACGCCTATTACGTGCAGCCGATCAACCAGACCTGGAAGTTTGGCGTTGGGCTGGAAGCACCGTTCGGCTTGACCACGGAGTGGAATCCGAACACCTTCGCCGGCCGCTACATCAGCACCAAGGCGGCGGTGCGGGCGGTGGACCTAAACCCGACGATCGGTTGGCAGGTGACCCCGAACTTCGGCATCGGCTTCGGCGCGATCGCGCGCTTCTCGGACATCGTGCTCGAGCGCCGCGCTCCGGCGGTCAATCCGTTCACCCAGCAGGTGGTTGACGTTGCAGGGGTCAAGCTCGAATCCGACCTCGACAACGGCTACGGCTGGAACGTCGGCATTCTGAACAAGGTCAACAACAGCTTCTCGTGGGGCCTCTCCTACCGCAGCAAGGTGAAGATCGACTACAAAGGTGACGGTCGTCTGACCCAGATCTCGACCGGCAACGCGCAGCTCGACGCCATTTTGAGCACCCGACTGCCGTTCAACCGCAACCTGCCGATCAAAACCTCGATCGATTTCCCGGATATGGCCAGCCTCGGTCTCGCCTTCTCGCTCACGCCGAGCCTGCTGCTCGAAACCGACGTCAACTGGACCGGTTGGAGCTCGTTCGACAAGACGACGATCGAGTTCACCAACCACGACCTGCCGAGCTCGACGATCCGTTCGGAGTGGAAGGACGTCGAGAACTACCGCGCCGGCCTGCGCTGGACGACCAGCGCCACCTCCGAGTGGCGTTTCGGCTACGTTTACGACGAGTCTCCGCAGCCCGAAGAGGCGGTGACCCCGCTGCTGCCGGACGCGGATCGCAACGGCGTCACCCTCGGCTATGGACACAAGGGCAACTCGTGCAAGGCCGATTTCGCCGTCATGTACCTCGATTTCAAAGACCGCACCCGGAAGCAGACCTTCTCCGGCGAGAGCCCGTTCCTCGGCACCTACCAGACCAAGGCGCTGCTCGTCAGCGCGACCATCAGCTTCTAGAGCTCGGAGAACATGGCAATGCGTAGGTATTCGATCGTCCTTCTTTCGTTGCTCGCCCTGGCGCTGCCCGCGCTCGGGCAAGCCGACTTCACCCGCTACGTCTCGCTCGGCGACAGCTTGACCGCCGGCTACCAGAGCGGCGGCCTCCTCGGCTCCATCTCGCGCAACAGCTACCCGGCCCTGATCAGCAAGCAAGCGCGCCCAGGTGTCGCGTTCGACCAGCCGCTGATCAGCTCCCCGGGGATTCCGGCGGTGCTTGAGCTGCGGAGCCTCGTCGGCCCGACCATCCTGCCGAAGACCGGCGGCCCGGCCACGTTGACGAACCCCCTCAGCACGCGGCCGTACAACAACCTGGGCGTCCCGGGAGCGAACGTCCGCGACACCGTGGCGACGGTGACCGGCGGCCTTCACGACGTGGTGCTCCAATCGTTCAGCCCGGCGCTGCGCGGCAAGAGCGCGCTTGCCCAGGCGGTTCTGCAGAGCCCGACGTTCGTGACCATCTGGATCGGCAACAATGACGTCCTCGGGGCGGCGACCTCAGGGGTGGTGATCGAGGGCGTGACGATCACCCCGGTGGCCCGCTTCGAGGCCGACCTGCGCGCCATCGCTTCGGCGATCGCCGCGACAGGCGCGAAGATGGCGTTCGGCAACATTCCGGATGTCACCACCATTCCGTTCGTCACCACGGTGCCGCGATTCGTCGTCAATCCCGCCACCAGCCAGCCGGTACTGATCGGTGGCCAGCCGGTTCCCCTGATCGGCCCTAACGGTCCGCTCGTAGCCGGCGACCGGGTGCTCCTCACCGCGACCACCGAGCTGCGCGCCGGCAAGGGAATTCCGACCGCCCTCGGCGGCTCGGGCCTGCCCTTGTCCAACACCTCGGTGCTCAACGTGGCCGAGATCGCGACGATTTCGGCGCGCGTGGCCGCGTACAACAACATCATCGCGACGGTGGCCAACGAGCGTGGCGCGGCGCTGGTCGACGTGAACGGCGTCCTAAACCGCGCGGCGATCTCGGGCATTCCGATCGGTGGCATCACGTACACCCCGGCGTTCCTGACCGGCGGCATCTTCTCCTACGACGGCGTTCACCCGACCTCGTTCGGCTACGCCTACATCGCCAACGTCTGGATCCAGGCGATCAACGCCAAGTTCGGCACCACCGTTCCGCCGGTCGATCTCGGTCCGTTCGTCTTCGGCGGCGCTTCGGAGTCGGTCGGCGGGGTGCTCGTGGGCGATTCGGAGGCGGCCCCAGCCCCGGGCGTGCTCGTAGGTGACGACACAGAGGGCGGGAACTACGTCTCCGTCCTGTTCAGCGACGAGGCGAAGCACAGCCTGTTCTCCAGTTTGAACATCCCGGAGAATCCGCAGCCGCCGCCCTCGGGTGGCCGCGGCGGTCGTGGCGGACACCGCCGGCATTAGGTCGAACGGCAGGTTGTAGGACGGAAAGGGGCGGAGCGATCCGCCCCTTTTTTCGTGGAAAGAGAGCGTCGGCGAGGTTGCCTGAGGACGGGGCGAAACTGTTTGAGCCCGCAGGGCGAGTTTTGAGCCCCGCTCGCAAGGCAACCCCGTCGACGCTCTTAGTAGTCGATGTACCCGTTGCGGGTGCGCACGCGGACGCCGGAGGCCTTCACTCGCACGTCCACCTTGTGCCAGCGGCCGTCGTTCTTGTTCGAGGAGCAGTAATAGGAGAGCGCGTACTGCTCGCGCAGCTCTTGGAGGATGCCGGCGAAGGCGGTCGTCAGGTCTTCGTTCTTGGCGATTCGCACGATCCGGCCGCCGCTTTCATCAACCGCTTTTTCCAGCTGATTGAACTCTCGGTCGTTCGACTGCCAGTTGCGCCAGGCGGAGGTGAAGGACTTGTGCTTGCCGCCGTCGTCGAGGGCGATCCAGTAGATCAGCGCCTGGCTCACCCGCGCCTCGCGGAGGACTTCCGACATGGGCAGCACGCTGTGAATGTCGGCGCCGTCGGAGAGCAGAACCACGACCCGCCGGCCCTGGTGCGACTCCAATAGCTTGAGCCCGGCGAAAAGATAGTCGTTGACCGCCGAGCCCCCCGATGCATCGACTTTGGTGAGCACCTGGTTCAGGGCGGCGTGGTCGCTGGTGATCGGGGTGCTCGCCATCAGGCGATCCGAAAACAGCAGCACGCTCGCCTGGTCTTCGGGGCGCATGCCGGCGACGAAGGCGCGCGCGCCTTTCAAGGCTTCGTCGATCCGTTCGCCGCGCATGCTTTCGCTGCTGTCGAGCAGAAGGATCGCCGAAAGCGGCAGCTCGCCGCGGTCGAAGGCGACCAGCTCCTGCTCCTGGCCGTTGTCGAACACCCGGAAATCGGTCGGATTCAAGTTCAACACCCGTTGCCGGTCGCGCAGGACCGTGGCGTAGAGCTGCTGCAGCTCCAGGTCCAGGCGCTCGTCGATCTGCACCGCGGCGGTGGTCATCGCGTCCGAGGCGCTCGAACCGCTGGCGCCGTAGGCGACGACGCGAAACTCGCGGGCGACGTTTTGGTCTCCGGCGTTCCAGGTTAATTTGTAGGGCGGTGCGGTGACCGAACCGACCGACTTGCCGCCGACGAAGAATTCCACCCGGGCGACGGCCTCGTTGCCGGCGACCTGCGCCGCCAGCTCGGTCGATCCAAACACCGGTTGGCCCGGCTCCGGGCTGGTGATCTTGACTTGAATGGTCGCGTAGAGGGCGGTGGCGCTGAGACCGCCCCATCCGAACAGCCCGAACAGGCCTAGCAGGAGGAACTGTGCGGGACGACGGCTCATCGTGCGACTCCATCGGCGGGAGCGGGCGTGACGCCGGACGAGAGCGAGGTGGCGAGCAGCGCCAGGCGCCGCTTCCCGGCCGGCTCGACCACCCGATCCGCATCGTCGAACAGCTCTTGGGAGAAGCGGTTGTAGCGGTAGCGTGAATCGTCGCTCGCGTCGGAGCCGATTTGGGCGATTCCGTCGAGCACGGTGCGCGCCTCCTGCTGCGCGCCCTTGGCGTCCAGCGCCGAGGCTAGCTGGAGAGTCAGCCGGACGGAGCCCGGGTAGTGGGCGAGGGCTGCGCGGAGCACCTTTTCGGCGCGTTCGGGATGGCGTGCCTCCTGGTGGATGCGGGCGAGCTCTTGGGCGGCGATCATGCCGATCCACGGCACCGGCGGCGTCTGTGCGAGTGGGGTGAGCAGCTCGATCGCCCGGTCGGTCTTTTCGAGCCGCGCGAGGCAGAGGGCGAGCCGCAGGGTGGACTCCGGGTATTTCGCCGGGCTGGCCGCATCGGCCGCGCGCATCTTTTCGAGCGCGGCCACCGCGTCAACGTAGTTGCCGCTCTTTTCGAACACCGTGGCGAGCCCGAGCAGCGGCACGCCGTTCGTCGGGTCGGACTCCGAGGCGAGCTGGAACAGTTTGGCGGCCTGGAACGAATCGGTCGAAACGCTCGCCAGCCGGGCGATCAGACGGCTCGCGAGAGCCGACGCCTCGGGCGTACCGACGTGTTTCTTGTAGAGCAGAGCCAGATCGAGGGCCAAAGTCCGGTCGTGGGTCGCGACCTGCGCCGCGCCGATACCGCCGTGGTCCGCGTAGTAACGGTAGGCCTCCTGGTGAAGGACCGAGAGCGGCACCAGGACCTCGAGGTCGACTCCCGCGGCCTCGGAGATCACGTGCTGCTCGGCCTTGTGCAGGACCTCCCGGGTTTGAGGGTCGGTGTCCGAGATGATCGACGACTCGAACTTGACCAGCTCGGGGACGGCGCGGGGATCACCCTGTGCCCATAGCTCGAGGACCGCGCGGTAACCCCCTTCGAGCAGGGCGGGATCGAGATCGGCGGCGCGGGCCGAGGGCAGAAAAAGCGTAAAAAGAGCGAGCAGCGGCACCCAAGATGTGCGCGAGCGGTTAACAACCATGATGGATTTCCCCCGTTGCGAGACGGGGAGAGAATCTCTCAAACCGAGGGCGACTGCAACCGTATGGGGACCGGCACGGCATTCGCTGCCGCCAAACCGCAACCCCGAGGGACGGTTCGCAGGAGAGCTTCGAGGAGAAGCGCGAGAGGTGTTGGGAGGTCCTCGGCCGGAGCTCGTGAATCCGCTCCGGTCGAGGACCTCCGCAAACTTCTAGATCGTCAGGTTTTCCTGCCGCTTCAGCCGGCCCGAAACCCGGCGGAGCAGCCGGGCCAGCTCGTTCGTCGCCCGCTCGTGGTCGATCGCCCGGCGTAGGACCAACAGGGCGGCCACCGCCTCGCGGCGGATGCCGAGCGCTCGGAACGTCTCGAGGATCTCTTCGACGCTTTCGAGAATTTCGGCCGTGCGGCCCTGCTGGAGCCAGAGCATCGCGAGATCGAGCGAGACGACGGCCGCCTCGATCGGCAGGCCGCGGCTTTCGAACTCGTCGTGGACCTCCCAAAGGCCCAGCTCGGCGGCTTCGAGATCGCCGCGTCCGGCTTCGATACGTCCTTCCAGCCAACGCAGCTTCAGCTGGTCGATCGCCGAGCCGCGCTGGTCGTAGAGGGAACGGCTCGCGCCGATCCAGCGGGCGGCCTGCTCGTACGCTCCCGCCTCGACCGCGCCGATCACCAGGTTGTGGACGGCGGACAGGGCGAGCGCCGGCTCGCGGCTCGGATCGATCTGTCCCAGGCCATGGGCGATGTAGCGGCACGCCTCTTCGAATTCGTTCTCGTAGAGCAGCGCGATGCCGCGCTTGATCAGCGCGCGCCCGGCAAGGTGGTGCTCACCGGCCGCGCGGTGCAGCTCGAAGATCCCTTCGAGCAGGCGGCAGGCGTCGCGGAAGCGCCGCTGCGAGATGCGCAGCGAGGCGGTCAGGTCGAAGATGCGGGCGAACAGCTGCCGGTCGCCGGTGCCGCGTTCGGCGCGCAATAGCGCCTCGGCAAACGCGCTCTCCGATCCAGGCACGTCGGCCGCGATGCGCAGGGCGTTGCCCAGTTCCGACCAGGCGCGCGCCTGGAAATCGGCGCGCTCGGTCGGGCTGCCGTCTTCGAGGCTGAGCGAATCGGCGAGCTGCGCCGCGAGCCGGGCGAGCGTGACCATGCCGGCCGGGTCGCTGGTGCGCAATGCCCAGCTTTCGACCAGCAGCGTCGCGCAACGTTCGCGCCCGGCGGCGAGCGGCGAGGAGAGCCGCGCCTGCTCGGCCAGCTCGATTTCGCGGCTGCGTTCCGCGATTTCGCGTCGGGCGGAGGCGACGGCGCGATCGATCGGCGGATCGTAGGCCGACAGGTCGAAGGTCGGCTGTTCACGCAACGGGTGGAAGACCGAACGGACCATCGGCGCCAGCAGCTCCGCGCAGTGCGCGCAGCCGCGGAGCAGGTGGGCGATGATCGGCTTGCCCTCTCGCGGAGTGAGTTCGGCGCGAAGAAACGCCCACAGCCGTTCAGGCTCCGGATGCAATGAAGGTTGATCGAGGTTCATCGGAATCGCTCCAATAAAGTCGGCTGCCAGCGATTGAAGGATCTCACGAAAGTCCCGTTCGAGTCATCCGGTGAACCGGGAGTCTCAAATGGAGGTTGAGGTCGGCGAGTTTGCCGTGCTGGAGGTGTGAGAGGGAACGATCGGGACTCCGTCCGGATCGATGGCAATGCCGTACTCTCCCCAAATCGCCTTCACCGTGGATTGACCCGCCTGCAAAACTGAGTCCAGCCAGCTGAAAACCGTGTCGGAAAATGCCGAGATCGCCGAAGAATCGGCGAATTCGGGCCGACCTCCCACCGAGGCTGCCCACGAAGGAGCCGAGCCGAGGAACAACAACGCCATCGCGAGAACCAGGGATCCCTTCGACTTGCTCGACATCGCGTAACTCCTCCCGCGAACCGGCCGGTGAAGACCCCCGACGCGCCGCGGAAAAATTCTTCGTTCAAGAGATGGGGTGCGCCTGCAAGCGATTCCGTGACAAGCAAATCGACACAACTTCAAGCGGTCGGGGAGACAGGGCAGAACTCCCTGGAGCAGGGAAGTTTGTCCTGCCCCGTTCAGGCCATTTTGGTCGCCATCGGGTGGCGGACGTCGCGCCCCTCGACGAAGTAGACGACGTCTTCGCCGATATTGGTCGCGTGGTCGGCGATCCGCTCCAGGTTGCGCGCGATGAGCAGCAGGTGGAGCGCCCGGCTGACCGTCTTGGGGTCCTCGATCATGAAAGTCAGCAACTCGCGGAAGATCTGCTTGTAGAGGGCGTCGACCTCGTCGTCGCGCCCGCAGACCGCCTGGGCGAGCACGGCGTCCCGGCGCACCAGGGCGTCGAGGCTCTCGCGGACCATTTCTTGGACGAGGCGAGACAGGTGGGGCAGGTCGATGTACGGTTTGAGCGGCGGCTGGTCGACCAGCTGCTCGACCGACTGGGCGATGTTGACCGCCGAGTCGCCGATCCGTTCGAGGTCGCTGTTGATCTTCATCACCGCGACCAGGAAACGCAGATCGCCCGCGATCGGCTGGCGCAGACTCAAGACGGCGTGGCACAGCTCGTCGATCTCGATCTCCATCAGATCGACCTCCTGGTCGCTCGCGATCACCTGGCGGCAGAGCTCGCGATCGCGTTCGAGCAGTGCCCGGGTCGCCCGCGCCACCATCTCCTCGACCATTCCTCCCATGCGCAGCAGGCTCTGGCGAATCCGGTCGAGATCTTGATCCAATCGGCGTTCCATCACGTCTCCCGGGCTTCCAAACATGCCCAAACGAACGCGTATGGTACCCCTGGTTCGACCCCGGCAGAGCCGCCGGGGGGTGAATCCCGCGTGAATCCCGTGTGACAGCCCGGGCGATGCGGCGGCGAGCTTTTCCTGGGACCGCCGGTCTCCAGTCCGTCCTTTACCGAGCCAATCCTCAACCCGGCAGCCGGACCCGGAACGTCGAGCCCTGGCCCGGGCGGCTTTGGACCTCGACCTGGCCGCCGTGGGTCTGGGCGATGTGCTTGACGATCGACAGGCCGAGGCCGGTCCCGCCTTCGTCGCGCGAGCGCCCTTTGTCCACCCGGTAGAAGCGCTCGAACAGGCGGGGGAGCGCCTCGGCCGGAATGCCGATACCGGTGTCCTCGACTTCGATCAGATATCCCCCCAGGTATCCCCCGACTCCGGCCGGGGTGGGCTGGCGGCCGAGCCGGAGCCGGACCGCGCCGTCGGGCCGGTTGTACTTGATCGCGTTGGCGAGCAGGTTGGTGAGCATCCGTTCGAGGCCGTCGGCGTCGCCGACCAGGACCCACGGTGCTCCTTCGGGGGGCGGCGGTTCGAGCGTCAGGTCGACGTGGCGCTCCTCGGCCGCGGGGGCCACCCCTTCGATCGCGCGCCGGGCGATCGCGACCAGGTCGACCGGCGCGCGCCCGGCCCGCTCGCCGACACTCTCCAGCCGGCCGAGGGTCAACAGGTCGTCGAGCAGCGCCTGGAGGCGGCGGCAGTGCTCAAGGATGCGGCCGGTGAAGCGGGCCGCGGTCTCGGGCTCGGCGAGCGCGCCGTCGCGGAGCGTCTCGGCGAAACCGCGGATCGCCGAGAGGGGGGTCTTGAGCTCGTGCGAGACGTTGGCGACGAAATCTCGGCGCATCTCGTCCAGCCGCTTGACCGCGGTGGTCTCGCGGGCGACCAGCACGGCGCCCGCCAAACGCGCCTCGTCAAACAGCACGTCGCTCTTGACTTCAATCGTCCGCCGGTCCGCTCCGTCCCCTTCGATCTCAATCTCCAGCCCCAGCTCGTGGGAGCCGACGGCGGCGCCAGGGCCTCTGCTGCCGCCCGGCAGGCCGCCGTGCTCCGCGCTCTTGAGCGTCGCCTCGACCAGTCTTTCCACCTCCGGCCGGCGCAGGACTTCGAGCACGGAACGGCCGACGATGTCGCCCGATAGGCCGAACAGGCGTTGAAATGCCGGGTTGGTGAGCTGGGCGCGCCGGTCGGCGCCGACCACCAGCACCCCTTCGGACATGCTGGCGAGGATCGCGCGCAGGTGGTCGCGCTCCTGCTCGATCACCGCGAGCTGGCGCTCGATCGCCGCGCCCAGCCGGTTGAGCGCCAGGCCGAGGGCGGACAGCTCGTCGTCGTCCGGAATCTCCACCCGGTGCTGGTAATGCCCATTGGCCAGCTCGCCAGCACCCGCCGCCAGGGTCGAAAGCGGCCGGAACAGCCGCCGGTCGTTCCACCAGCCGAGCCCCACGCCGACGCCGAGCGCCGCCGCGAGCGCGAGGGCGAGCGCCGCGACCAGATGGCCGGAGAGCGCTTTCAAGGCATCGAGCGGCTGCGCCAGACGCAGCACGATCAGCCGTCCGTCCTTGCCCGGCAGGGTGTGCGCGGCGTAGACGTAGGGATCGCCGGTGGTGGCGCTCTTGCGCTCCGCCCACCCTTCGCCGCGGGCGAGCGCCGCGGCGACCTCCGGCCGGTCGGCGTGGTTCGACAGGGTGCCCAGGGTGGCGAGGGTGCGGGTGCTCTCCGCGATCACCCTGCCGTCTTCGGCGATCACCGTGACCCGCAGGTTGCCTCGCCCCGCCGCCTGCTCGACCCAAGACTGGAGGGCCTCGGGCGACGCCTTGGCCGCCGCCGCGGCTTCCGGGGCGATCAGGCGCAGGGTCTGGAACAGGTCGTGGGCGGAGGCTTCCTGGAATAAGCCGGGCAGCAGGCGCCAGAGGAGCAGCGCCGCGACCGCGAGCGCCGCAACGGCAGGGGCGAGCGGTGCTAGCCGGAGCCGCCGCGAGCGGCGGATCAAGCGGGCCTCGGGCCGGAGCCGGGGATCGTCTCCGCATCCTCGGGCCGCAGCCGGTAGCCCACCCCGATCACCGTCTCGATCCGCTCCGCTTCGGAACCGAGCTTCCTCCGCAGGCGCCGGATGTGGGTGTCCACGGTGCGGCTGTCGATGTCTTCGGCGTAACCCCAGACGTCGGAGAGCAGCTGGCCGCGGGTCTGGACCCGACCGCCCCGCTCGATCAACAGGCGCAGCAGGCGGAACTCGGTCGCCGTGAGCGGCACCTCTTCCCCCTCCACCCAGAGCCGGTGCCCCGCGATGTCGAGCAGGATGTGGCCCACTTCCAGGCGTTCGCCGGCCGGGACATCGACCTCGGGCTCGCGGCGGCGCAGGACGGCCTTCACCCGCAGCACCACCTCGCGGGGAGAAAACGGCTTGCTCACGTAGTCGTCGGCGCCCAATTCCAGGCCGACGATCCGGTCGACCTCTTCGCCGCGGGCGGTGATCATCACGATCGGTACCCGCGCGGTGGTCGTCTCACGCTTCAAGGCGCGCATCACTTCCAGGCCGTCCATGCCCGGCAGCATCAGATCGAGCAGGATCAGGTCGGGGATCGGCTCGTGCCGGGCGGTGTCGAGGCCGGTCTCGCCGCGCCCCGCGATCTCGACCCGGAACCCCTCTTTTTCCAGGTTGTACCGAAGAACTTCAGCGATGTCCGGCTCGTCCTCGACGATCAGAATTCGTTCTCTGGTCACGGTTTGCGAGCCTAGCACGCGAGAATCCGCAGAACCTGTGGAAAACTTTGTTGAAAACCCGCGGTTCGAGGCGCTCTGGAGCGGCCTGGAAAGCGGATTTTGCACGTTTTGAACAGAGTCCTGTGCAATTCCCGCAAGTCTTTTGTTTTCAATCATGTCGATTTCTCCGCCGCGAAGCTGGGGGAGGCTTCGTCACCGCCCTCGACGGCAGATTTCCACAGAGTCGCGCGACCGGCCGGTGAACGAGGTGTTAACTCTTTGTGACAGTGCCATTTACATCGTGCCTCCGGGCATTCTGTCCGGGGTGCGGGCCGGCGGTCGAGGAGGAACGGTGGGGCTGCGGGCGTTTCAGGGGCGCGGGCTGGAGCGCTTCAGGAGGAGGCCGCTTCCAGCCCCTGGCGGACCGAGAGCCGCCTTTGGAATACCTTCTCGAACAGCCGGCCATGCTCGATCGCCGCGTCCAGCTCCAGGTCGACCGCCCAGGGGGAGATCACTTCGAGCTTCACCCGCTTCGGCCGGATCGAGCAGTAGAGCTGCTCCACTCTGGAGGCGTGGGTGCGGTCGAGAGCGTCGGCCACTCGCAGGAGCGCCGCGAGCGTGCGGATCGTCTGCTGCTGCCAGGGCTTCGAGCCGGCGAGCACGGGGTGGCCGGGCTTGGGGGAGGCGCCGCGGTGGAAAAGTGCCACCCGGGCGACGATCTCTACCTCGCTCGGATCGAAGGCGTCGAGCGCCGCGTTCTGGATCAGATAAAAACTGTGCTCGTGGTGCTTCTGGTAGTGGATCGAGTAGCCGATGTCGTGGAGCAGCGCGGCGTATTCGAGCCACTCGCGCTCGCGTCGGCCGAGGCCATGGAGCGATGCGGTGAGGTCGAACAGCCGCACCGCCAGGCGCGCCGTCTGCAGGCTGTGCGGATGCACGCTCTCGGCGCGCTCCGCCAGCCGGAGCACCTGGCGGCGGCGCAGGTCGTCCGGATCGGCGCCGCGCGGGATCGGCTGGCCGAGTGCCGCGAGCACCAAGCCCTCGCGCAGCGCCCGGTCCGAGACCAGAAAGCGCGCGACGCCCGCATGGCGTACCAGTTGCTCGATCAGGATCGCCCCGGCGAGCAGCGATTCGGCGCGCGGCGGCCCGACCGAGGGAAGGGCGGCGATCTCGGCGCGCGGCATCCGCGTGAGCCGCAGGACCAAGGCGGACAGATCGCGCACCTTGACCTCGCGCAGGCCCGATTTCGCCGTCCGCGCGGGAGGGGCCGCGGGCGCTCCGGACCGGGTGCCCGAGCGGCCGGCGGCTTTTTCTTCCGCGAGGAAGTGGGCGACCAGGTCGGCGCAGCAGACCGCCGTGCCCGAGGTGGCGACCAGCCGCGAGATCTTCTTCTTCGGCACCTCGGCCTTCAGGCGCTCGCGGATCGTACGGCGCAGGCGGTCGATCGTCCGCGCGCCCGGCGGATCGCCCGAGAGCGACCCGGAGCAGCGCAGCGAGCCGAGCGCGAGACTCACGACCGAGCCGAGCTCCCCCTGGTGGGTCGTTACCCATTCGGTGCTGCCGCCGCCGACGTCGATGATTCCCGCGTCGCCCGCCCCCAAATCCACCACCTCGCGCACCGCCCGATAGATCAGCGCTCCCTCGTCCTCGCCGGACAGGCGCTGCACCTCGACGCCGGTTTGCGCTCGCACTCGGGCGAGAAACTCCTCGCCGTTGTCCGCTTCGCGCACCGCGCTGGTCGCCACCGCGACGATCCGCCCCGCGCCGCGGAGGGAGGCCAAAGTGATCATCTTGACCAGTGCGAGCAGGCCGTCCTCCATCGCTTTTTCCGACAGATCGCCCCCGGCGCCGACCAGGCCGAACGCGGACCGGCCCAAGCGCACCATTTCGCGCTCGCGGCCGAGCACCCGGTAGGCGCCGTTGGCCTCAGGCGCCACGACGATCATGTGGATCGAGTTCGAGCCCACGTCGATGGCGGCAATCGGAGCGAGCGGCGGTAGCGGCGACGGCGCGGAAGCCGCCGAGCCTCCGGTCGCCGAATTGGCGTGGCCGAGGCGCTGGACGAGCAGATCGACGGGAAAGGACACGCCGACCATGCTAACAGGGGCGCCGGGTTTATTAGCCCGCCCGCTCGGCTACACTACCGGCCGCCATGGCCGACCCCATCCCTTCCGCCCCGCCGCTCGCGGTTCCGCTGGACAAATCCGGCCGTGCCGTACGCGACATGTTCGCGGGCGTCGCCCCGCGCTACGACCTGCTGAATCACCTGCTGTCGGGCGCCCTCGATCTGGTCTGGCGCTGGAAATCCGCCCGGGCGCTCTCCGACGTCTCGGGCGCCCCCGTGCTCGACCTCTGCTGCGGCACCGGGGACCAGGCGCTCGCGGACGCCAAACGCGGCGCCAAAGTCGCCGCTGGCGATTTCTGCGTGCCGATGCTCGCGCTGGCGCAAAAAAAGAAAACCCCGGGCAAGGCGATCCGCCCCGCGTGGCTCGCGGCGGATGCGCTGGCGCTGCCGTTTCCTTCCGCGCATTTCGCTGCCGCGACCGTCTCGTTCGGCCTTCGCAACGTCGCCGATCTCGACCAGGCTCTGCGCGAGCTTTCTCGCGTGCTGCGCCCGGGCGGACGGCTCGCGGTGCTCGAATTCGCGCTGCCCGAAAATCGCCTGATCAAAAGCCTCTACCTGTTCTATTTCTTGAATATCCTGCCGACCATCGGCAAGCTCGTCTCGCCGCGCGGCTCGGCCTACACCTACCTGCCCAACTCGGTCCTTCCCTTTCCGCAGCGGCGCGAATTCACCGACCGGATGAACGCCGCGGGATTCGTCGACGCCGCCTGGAAGAACCTGTCGTTCGGCACCGTCTGTCTCTACACCGGGAGGGTTCGATGAGCGCAAAAGTTCTCGACGGCCGCGCGCTGGCGGCGAAGATCCGCGAAGAGGTCGCCGCCGGAGTGGCCGAGCTGGTCGCCAAAGGGGGTAGGAAGCCAGGCCTCGCGGTAATCCTCGCGGGCGAAGATCCGGCCTCGCAGGTGTACGTTGGGAGCAAGGTGAAAGCCTGCGCCGAGGTCGGCATGGTGGGGAAGAAAATCACCCTGTCGGCGACCCTCTCCGCCGCCGATCTGCATGCCGCGATCGAACAGTTGAACCAGGATCCGGAAATCGACGGCTTCCTGGTCCAATTGCCGCTGCCGAACGGCCTGTCGGAGCGCGACGCGCTGATCGCGATCGATCCGGATAAGGACGTCGATGGTTTCCATCCGACGAACGTCGGCCGCCTTTGGGTCGACGAGCCGGGCTTCACCCCCGCCACTCCCACCGGCATCATCCGCATGCTGCGCGAGCACTACGCGGAAGTCGGCGGCTCGCTCTCGGGCAAAGAGGTGGTCATCGTTGGCCGCAGCGCGATCGTCGGCAAGCCCATGGCCGGGCTGCTCCTGCGCGAGCATTGCACCGTAACGATCGCTCACTCACGGACAAAAGACCTCGCCGCGGTCTGCCGTCGCGCGGACATCGTCATCGCCGCGGTCGGCCGCCCTGGACTGATCGGCCCGGACCACATCCGCCCTGGGGCGGTGGTGGTGGACGTGGGGATCAACCGCGTCAAGGACGCCGAGACCGTCGCGCGCATGTTCCCCGGCGACGAGAAGAAAGCGGCGCAGCTCGCCGAGAAGGGATCGATCCTGACAGGAGACGTCGATTACGTGGCGGTCTTGGAAAAGGCCGGCGCGGTCTCCCCGGTTCCCGGCGGCGTCGGCCCGCTCACCGTGGCGATGCTGGTCGCGAGCGCCCTCGCCTCTGCACGTAGGCGGCAGGGGCTCTAGGCGGCCATGCCCCTTCTCGTCGGCCTCACCGGCGGTCTCGCGAGCGGCAAATCGACCGTCGCGCGGCTTCTCGCCGAGGGCGGCTGCACGGTGACCGACGCCGACCAGGTGGTCGCAGACCTTTACCGGCCGGGCGAGCCGGGGGCCCTCGCGGTCGCCGGCCTGTTCGGCCCCTCGGCGCTCAACGAAGAAGGCGCGGTCGACCACCCCGCGGTGGGAGCGAAGGTGTTCGCGGACCCGGAAGCGCGAAAGGCGCTCGAAGCGGCGATCCACCCGCTCGTCCGTGCTCGGTTCGAGCAGATCGCCTCGCGCCTGCCCGCGGGGGCGATCGCGGTACATGAGGCGACCCTCCTGGTCGAAGCGGGGCGCGGCCCGAGCTTCGATCTGATCGTCACGGTCGAAGCGCCTCCAGAGATCCGCCTCGCCCGCGCGATCGCCCGGGGCTTGAAAGAAGAAGACGCCCGCGCCCGCCTGGCGGCGCAGGGTGACGGCCTCCGCAGGCGCCAGGCCGCCCATCGGGAGATCGACAACTCCCGCGGACCCGAGGATCTCGCCGAACAGACGGCCGTGCTACTCGCGGATTTGAAAGCACTCGCCGACCGCAAGGTCGAAGTGGCCCGATGAGCCGGCCGCCGATGTCGTTCGTCCTGGTCACCGGCAACCCAGGCAAGCTCGCCGAGGCGCGCCGTTTGGCCGGCCTCGATTTCGAATCGGTGAGCGTCGACCTGCCCGAGATCCAGTCGCTCTCCTACGAAGAGATCGTGCGCGAGAAAGCCGCGGAAGCCTGGCGCCTCCTGGGGGCGCCGCTGGTGGTCGAAGAGGCGGGCCTCGGCCTCGCGGCGCTCGGCGGCTTTCCCGGCCCCTTGGTCAAATGGATGCTCGAAGCGGCCGGGGCCGAATGCATCGCGCGAACTGCAATCGCCCTCGGCGACCCCCGCGCTACCGCCACCTGCCTGCTGCTCTACAAAGATGCCGAGCGCGAAATCTTGGCGGAGGGCGTAACCCACGGCACGCTGATCGCCCCGGGCCTCGGCATCCATGGATTCGGTTTCGATCCCGTTTTCATCCCCGACCGCTCGGGCCTCACCTATGGCGAGCTGGACGGATTGGAAAAAGACGCGACCAGCCACCGAGGCAAGGCCTGGCGGGAGCTGTTGCGGCAGCTGGGGTCGAGGTGGAGTTCGAAGACGTAGAAAGGGCGGGGAGACCCCGGCCCTAGCACAGCTTCAGGCAGCCCGCAGTGGGCTGCCTGAGCCCGCTTGGCCCCTACCGCTCCCAGCTCGCCTGGGCGGTCACGGTGTGGTTGCGGGTATCGCGGGTCGGGCGAAAGAGAGCCTGGTAGGGCATAACCCCCTGCGGCTTGACGGGGCCGACTCCAACGGTCTGCTCCTCCGCAGGCTCGCCGTCGATCAGCAGGGTGATCTTGGCTCTTCCAAAACGGGAAGCCTTGTCGCTCGGATTGGAGACATGGCCCGAGACCAGCCATTGCCTGCCGATCGGCGCGCAGGTCGGATCGGCGATGAATACCAGCCGCGAGGTGCGCGAGGAGCCGGTCCCCATTTGCCTCTCCGCCTCAGCGAGATCCTTTTCGAGCTTTGCCCTCTTGGCGTCGTAATCGTTGCGAAGCCGCTCTTGATCGCGTTTCATCTGCGAAGTTGCCGCGCCGATCTCGGGGTTGGGAGCGGTGGGCTGCGCAGGCTGCGCCTCGGCCGGCGCCGCAGGAGCCGGGGCGTCGAACGTTCCCTTCAGGTCGGAATACGCGTCCAAAACATTGGGATCGTGGGTCAACCAGTAGAAAGCGCCGAGCCCGAGCAGGAGCAGGATCAGCACAAATACGCTGCGCCCGCCCATTCCTTGGGGCGAAATCGGGGTGGAAGACAAATCGGCGGCCATCAGCGTCCCCGCCGCCCCGCCCGCCGACCCAGGAACCAGCCGATCGCGAGGCCGATCCCCACGGCAGCCAGGCTGCGCCGGGGGTCGATCACTGGAACGAAACGGGTCCCTTCGGGCGAAACCTCGATCGCCCCGATCGGCCAAGCCGCGATCGCACCACCTCCACCCCCGCCGCCCCGCGCCGGAGCCAAGCCCTCGGCCGCCCCGGCGAGCCCGCCCGAGCCGCCGCCGAAGAAGCTTGCCACCCGGGCGACCGGAATCACAGTGCGCTCGCCTTGCGTCACCGGTTCCCCAAAGGCGGCATGCGCCCCGCCGGTAGTAGTCAGCTGTTCGCCAAGGCTTTGAATCAGAGCTTCGGGTCGCATGAGGGTCTCCTCTCGGTTGGAATCGGCGTCCATGATCTCGGGCCTACCGAATCGGCTCCACTCTACTCAAAAACCTCTTAGGCGGCCGCGGGGTCAATTTCATCTTGACTCCCGTCAGGATGGATGCTTCAATCGTGCTCAGCTTGCTGTCGAGCAATGGAGTGGCGATGCGGACTGAAGTACTGGGCTCGAATGCCCGCGAAGCGGGCGGTCAGCCCGAAGGGGAGTTGCCGAACGGTTTCACCGTACGAGCCCTAACGGTTCGTACGTTTATCCAAAGGAGGGCATCATGCCCGAATCGTTCGTAGAGAAGACGCAGCGCTGGGTCACCCTGTGCGCCAACGCGGAGCCGTTGATCGGCCCGTTGCCGGCGGCTCAGGATCTTCATGCCGGGCTCAAAGCCACCACGACGGAGCTCGGAAGTCTGGAAGAGCGGATTCAGGACCTCGAAGGCCAAACGCTCACCCTGGCCATGAGGCGGCAGGAGCTGATCCGCAAAGGCATCGACGATGCCGACCGTCTGAAATTTCACCTCCGGGCTCTCCTGGGACCGAAGAACCCGGAGCTGTTGAAGCTCGGTATTCGCCCCCAACGGCCGACCAAGGCCAAGCCCAAGGTACCGGTGAACGCCAAGGGGAGTGAAGGGAAGTCTGTGAGCGTCGAGGCCTAATTCGTCGTTCACCGGCCGGGAGAGGGGGCAATTCCTCTTCCGGCCGTTGTTTCAGATCTCAAGGCCAGCCCGTTTCCGGGAAAGCCAGATTTCCCGAACGGAGGTTCAGTCCGACTGGATCGAACGATAGGCGGCCTGGCCTAGAATCCAGGCTCGCTGAAGAAAACTCCAAGCACTCTGAGTAAAAATCCATGATTGCTGGACCTGGCGCCAGCTTCGCTGAAGAAAAATTCAGACATGCTGGGCAAGAATTCATGCACGCTGAGAAAAAGTTCAGGCTTGCTGGTCAGATCTTCAAGAAGTCTGAGGAAGAGTTCAACGATGCTGAGCAATACTCAATGGATCCTGGACAAATGTTCAGGCTCACTCAGGGTTGGCCCTTGCGATGCTGAAAACACTCCATGCATCCTGAGCAAGAGCCCATGGTTGCTGACCAAACCTCCAAGGTAGCTGGAAAAAAGTCGAGGGAGCCTGGACTAAAGTCCAGGGTGTCCGAGAAAACCTCCAAGGTGGCTGAGTGAAAATGCAGCAGGCGATCCCCCTGTTGCCCGGGTCGCGCATGACTACGACGAAGCTCTAGCCTTGCACCCTGCTCGGGCTCCACATAAACTCCTCACATGAAAGCCGTACAGGTGATGTTCGACGAAGATCTCCTCGCCGAGTTGGACGAGACCTTGGCCGTACGCGAGAAAGGGCGGTCCGCAGTGCTGCGGGAACTGACCAGCGATTTCCTCCGCCAGCGTCGCGAGCAGGAGATCGACGCCCAATACGAGCGTGCCTACGCCAACGTCGACCAGCCGCTCGGCAAGGAATTCGAAGGGTGGGAAACCGAGGGCCGTCACTCCTTAGGCAGCGGTGGTGGCCCGTCCGGGATATACCCCTTGTAGACGATCCCCTTCGTGCTCTCCTCGAACTCCTTCCGGATCTCGGCGCGCTTTTCCGGGTGTTCGAATAGATCGACCATGGTGGCGGCGAGGGTCTTGGCGGCGAAAGTCATTCCTTTGTGGCCGATCGACATTCCGCCGCAGGCTGCCACCGGCCAGGCGTGCCAGGGGGTTCCTGTCGGTGCCGTGGCTACGGAGACGTGGAGGATCGGCACGTTCCAGCTGACGTCGGCGACGTCGGTCGAGCCCCCTTTCGGGTCGCCGGGATTTTCGTCCAGCGGCTTGATCGCACCGTTTAGCCCTTTTGGCTCGATGCCGGTCTCGGCTTGGATCTTTTTGGCGAACTCCTGCTCTGGGTCGGTGTACTGGATCGGCCCCAGCCATTCCATGTTGGCTTGGAGCAGCCGTTCGCCGGTGCGGTTGACCAGCATCTCGTAGTCGCCCGACTGGACGCGCAGGGTGCTAGAGACATCGGCCGCGAGCGCGGCTCCCTCCGCCATCTTGCGCACCCTTTCCATCAGCTCGTCGACCGAGGCGTGCTTGGTGTCCCTAACCCAGGCCCAGACCTTGGCGTGATCCGGCACTACGTTCGGCACGTCGCCGCCGTCAGTGATCACGTAATGCATCCGGACGGTGGGCCGCACGTGCTCACGCATCATGTTGAGGGCGTGGGTGAAAATCTCCAGGCCATCCAAGGCGCTCCGGCCGTTCCATGGATCGAATGCCGCGTGCGCCGTCTTGCCGTGGAACTCGACGACGAAATCCACCAACGCCTGCGTGCTCCCGGTATCCGCCCGAGTCTCGTCCGCCGGATGCCAGGCCAGCGCCACGTCCACGTCCTTGAACAGCCCCTCCCGAACCATGTAGAGCTTGCCGCCGACAGACTCCTCGGCCGGCGTGCCGTAGAAGCGGATCGTGCCGTGGAGTTTCCCGACGGCGATCAGCTCCTTGATCGCCACGGCCGCTCCCAAGCTCGCCGCGCCGAACAGGTTGTGGCCGCAGCCATGCCCCGGGGCGCCTACGTTGAGCGGTTCCTTGGTCGGCTGCGCTTTCTGCGAGATCCCCGGCAGAGCGTCGTACTCGCCGAGGATCGCGATCACCGGCTTGCCCTCGCCGTAGCTCGCCAGGAACGCCGTCGGAAGGCCTGCGACGCCGCGCTCGACCTTGAAGCCCTGCGCCTCGGCATAGTCGGCGAGCAGCTTCGAAGAGCGCTTCTCCTTGAGCGCCGTTTCGGCGAACGCCCAGACCTTGTTCGCCAGGTCGACCATCTCCGGACGATGAGCGTCCACTGCGGCGACCGCAGCCAGTTTGCTAGGACTCGGGCCGGGGCTGGGCGCCGCTTTGGCTGGCGCCGCAGGTTTGGCCGAGGTCACGCCGGGAAGGCTCAAGAGCAGCACGGACAGCACGAACGCGGAGCGACGACGGATCATCGGATCTCTCCCTTGGGTAACCTACCGGGTCCGGCGAGTTGAAACTGGCGAGACGATATCAGCTGTCGTTGCCGCTCAGACGGGAGGCGAGCCGTGCCTCCCGAAGCTACTGGATGGTCCGATCGACGAGCGCAAATTTCTTGAGGTAGAGTCGAATCATGCGAATGACCACCGGTAGAGTTGTTCAGGGGAGGATCGAAGTTCCCGACGAGGCTTGGGCCGAGGGGACGGAGGTGACGATTCTGATCCCTGAAGAGGCCGAGACGTTCACCCTGAACGATGGGGCCGAGGCGGCACTGTTGTCCGCCATCGAAGATGTCGATCGGGGCGAGTACTTCACCGAAGCTGAAATGCTTCGCGCGCTTCGCAAGTGACGTGCGGCTTTCGCTTCGCTTTTCTCCTCGGGCCAACCGCGAAATCCGCACGGCTTCGCGATGGTGGGACGACAATCGACCGGCTGCGCCAGAAGCATTTCGAGAGGCGATCACTAAAGCGTTTGACGTCATCGCGAGCCGGCCCGAGAGCGGTGCCATGGCCACGAACGTGCAGCTTCCTCGAGTTCGGCGTCTCCACCTCCACCGCGTCCACTACTATCTCTACTATCGAATTCAGGCGAACCGTACCGTCGTCGAAGTGCTCTCGCTCTGGCATACCAGCCGCGATACCGACCTGAAACTCTAGCCATGGCCAAAACACAAACTCGTTCGTGGGATGTCGTAGAGCATCTGGAAACTGAGGAGGACATGGCCGCTTATCTTGAGGCCACTCTCGAAGTGGGCGATCTGGTTCTCATCGCTGCAGCACTCGGGGACATCGCGAGAGCCAAGGGGATGACGCAGATCGCCCGGGAAACGGGTCTCGAACGCGAGAGCCGGAACCCCCTCGGACCCCGATAGACTCTGCGCACCACAGAGGGAGCGCACCCATGGACTTCGCCCCAACCCCTCGCGCACTCGACTACGCCGGGCGCATCCGCGCCTTCATCTCGGAGCGCATTCTGCCGGTCGAAGAGGCGTTGTTCGATCCCGCGAATCCGCGGCCCTATGGACAGCAAGGTGCGGATTGGACCCGGTGGACCGAGGCGCCGGAGATCGCGGCGCTGGCGCGGGAGGCGCGGTCGGCGGGGTTGTGGAACCTGTTCCTCCCCGATCCGGAGCACGGCGCCGGGCTCTCGACCGTCGAGTACGCGACGCTGGCCGAGGAGATGGGGAAGAGCGTGCTCGCTCCCGAGATCTTCAACTGCAACGCCCCCGATACCGGCAACATGGAAGTGCTGGCGAAATACGGCTCGCCCGCGCAGAAGGCGGCGTGGCTGGCGCCGTTGCTCGCCGGGGAAATCCGCTCCGTGTTCTGCATGACCGAGCCTGAGGTCGCCTCGTCGGATGCGACGAACCTGGCGGCCACGATTGAAGAGCGGGGAGATGTGTTGATCTTGAACGGCCGTAAGTGGTGGTCGACCGGACTCGGCCATCCGCGCTGCCGGCTGGCGCTGTTTCTCGGCCGGTCCAACCCTGAAGCTCATCGCCACCAACAGCACAGCCTGGTACTCGTGCCGCTCGATACGCCGGGGGTTACGATTCGCCGCATGCTTCCCGTGTTTGGTGAGTACGACCCGCCGTACGGCCACGGCGAGATCCAATTCTTGGACGTACGCGTGCCGCGGGAGAACCTGGTCCTTGGGGCGGGGCGCGGTTTCGAGATCGCGCAGGGCCGCCTCGGCCCGGGGCGCATTCACCATTGCATGCGCTGCCTGGGCGCGGCGGAGCGGGCTTTGGAGCTGCTGATCCGGCGCGGACTTGCCCGCGTCGCGTTCGGCAAGCCGTTGATCGACCTCGGCGGCAATCGCGAGCGGGTGGCCGATTTTCGCATCGCGATCGATCAGGCGCGGTTGCTGACGCTGCACGCCGCCTGGCGGATCGATCAGGTGGGAGCCCCCGCCGCGCTGCCGGAGATCTCTGCGATCAAGGTCGTCGCGCCGAACGTGCTGCAGCAGGTGGTCGATGCCGCGATTCAGATCCACGGGGGGGCGGGCCTGTCGCACGACACGCCGCTCGCTTCGCTGTTCGCCATCGCCCGTGTGCTTCGCCTCGCCGACGGACCGGACGAGGTGCATCGCGCGCTGATCGCCAAGGCGGAGATCGCCAAGTACAAAGAGCACCGAGCGCGATGAGCCATCCCGCGGTGGACGTGGCGCGATCCGTGCGCCCCGGCGAAGAGTTCGACCTCCCCGCGATCGACGCCTGGCTCAAACCGCATCTCCCGGGCCTGTCCGGCACCCCCCGCGTCAGTCAATACACCGGCGGCGCTTCCAACTGGACCTATCGTCTGGAGTACCCCGAGCACGACCTGATCCTCCGCCGGCCGCCCGCGGGGACGAAAGCGAAATCGGCGCACGACATGGGGCGGGAGTTTCGCGTGCAGAGCGCCCTCGCATCGTTCTATCCGGTGCCCGAGATGATCGCTCTGTGCGAAGACTTGGGTGTCATCGGCGTGCCGTTTTACGTCATGCGCAGGATCGCCGGGCGCATCCTGCGCGCGCGGCTGCCGCAGGGGTTCTCGCTCGATCCGATCACCGCCCGTGCGCTCTCCGAGAATGCGATCGATCAAATGGCGGCCCTCCATCAGGTGGATGTGCAGGTCGCGGGCCTCGAATCGCTGGGGCGCGGCGCGGGCTACTGCCGACGGCAGATCGAAGGGTGGAGCGAGCGATACCGGAAGGCGCGGACCTGGAACGTGCCGCGGTTTGAGAAGGTAATCGCCTGGCTCGCCGCGAACACGCCGGACGACGCGGCGACGTGCGTGATCCACAACGATTTTCGCCTCGACAACCTGGTGCTCGACGAGGAAGATCCTTCGCGGATCGTCGGTGTGCTCGATTGGGAGATGGCGACGCTCGGCGATCCGCTGATGGATCTCGGCAACTCCCTCGCCTACTGGGTAGAGTCGGGGGACGGTCCGATTTCGCGCGCGGTCCGCCGCCAGCCGACCCATCTGCCGGGCATGCTCACGCGGCGCGAAGTGGTCGCCCGCTACGCCGGGCGGACCGGGTTTGCCCCTTCGAGCTGGACGTTCTATGAGGTCTACGGCGTCTTCCGGCTCGCCGGCATCGCGCAGCAGATCTACTATCGATACCATCACGGGGAAACCCGGAATCCGGCGTTTCGGCATTTCTGGCTCTATGTTCACCTTCTCCATCGGCGTTGCCGGAAGCTGATGCACTGAATCTTCCAACGAGGACCCACTTATGCCGTTTTCGATCACGACCGACCGCTTGTTGATCCGTCCCTGGGAGGTTCGCGACCGGCCCACCTTTGCGGCGCTCGCGACCGACCCCGAGATGATGCGCTTCATGACCGGCGGCCGGCCGTGGAACGATGAGGAGATCGACGGTTACTTCAGCCGCCAGGCCGGGACGCTCGAAGCGAACGGCTTCTGCCTCGGCGCGCTGGAAGAGCGCGCGACGGGCCGAGTGATCGGCCTTGCCGGCCTGCAACTTCTCGGCTCGACGGGGGAGTTCGAAACCGGCTATTGGATCGCCCGCGACCTCTGGGGCAAGGGGTACGCGAGCGAAGCCGCGAGCGGCGCGCTCCGCCATGCGTTCGAGGTGCTCGGCGGCCCGCGGGTAATGGCGATCACCGATCACGAAAACTGGGCCTCGCGCCGGGTGATGGAAAAGATCGGCATGACTTACCTTCGCGACACCAACGGCATCGAGCTGGGCCACCGCAGCCCCGAGATCGAAGTCGTCCTCTATTCGATCGAGCGCGACGCCTGGGCAGCTCGCCGGTAGGGGCGGCCTCCCCCCCCGGTCGCCGCCCGGGCCGCCTCTACTTCCCATCCCACCCATTTGCACGGGTACCCACCACCCCCTCGGGGTGTGGGGTTCGCCCTGCCTTGGCCCTTAGTCTTCGCCGGATCCCACCGAAGGGGAAAAGGAGAAGGGTATGGAGGAAAACGCCGCGGCTGAGGTGCCGGAGCATCCGAAAGGAACGCTCGCGATCCTAGGGCTGTACATCGTGCTGTTTACGCTCGGATTCCTGGCGCTGTATTTCTTCGAGTTCCTGGGCCGCGGCGCGCCGCATCCTTGAGCCGCTGTCAGCGAGGAGAGAGAAAACATGAAAATCGATCTTTACGAGCGGATCTGGATGGGCCTGGGCGTGGTGCTGATCGTCGTCTTTCTGGGCATCATGATCGTGATGAACGCCGCTCATGCCATCCAGCCGCCAAGCCATATCGAAACCGTCGATCCCAAGACGATCTGGGACGATCCGCGCTTCGCCGATCTCGGCGTGACGCTCACGCCCGAAGGCGCCAAGGTGGAGCTGGTGGCGCAGATGTATGCCTTCTTGCCCGCCGAGCTCGAAGTGCCGGTAGGCAAGCCGGTGACGTTCCGGATGTCGAGCGCGGACGTCGTCCATGGTTTCGAAATCGTCGGCACCAACGCCAACGCCACGTTGATTCCCGGATACGTGACGGAGTTTACGATCACGTTTCCGCGGAAAGGTGAATACCTGATCGTCTGCAATGAATTTTGCGGCATCGGCCACCACGGCATGTTCGGCAAGGTGATTGCCGGAGGGGAACCTCATGAAGCCTCAGAATAAGCTTGCGGTCGCGCACCTCGGGGTCGCGATCGTGGCGTTCGCCTTGGGCGCGATGGTCGCTCTGATGCAGGCGCTTTCCCGGGCGAGCCTCGCGCTGCCTCTGCGATCGCCGCGGATCTATTACATTTCGATCACTGCGCACGGCGTGCTGATGGGCCTGGTGTTCACCACGTTCTTCATCATGGGGCTCGGTTATGCCTTCTCTCGCGCGGCCCTTGGTCGGGTGACGGGAGAAAAGGTCGCCTGGGCCTCGTTCTGGCTCGCGGTGGTAGGCACCGCCACGACCGCGGCGACGATTCTCGCGGGCAAGGCGACGGTGCTCTACACCTTCTATCCGCCGCTCCAGGCGCATCCGCTGTTCTATATCGGCGCCGTCGGTCTGGTGATCGGCTCGTGGGGCTGGTGCGGCGTGATGATCGCGAGCTATCGCTCGTGGCGCAAGGAAAATCCGACGCTGCCGGTGCCGCTGGTGATGCACGGCATGCTGACCACGGTGATCGTCTGGCTGCTCGCGACCACCGGCCTTGCGATCGAGGTGCTGGTCTTGATCCTCCCCTGGTCGCTCGGGCTGGTCAAAACGATCGATCCGCTGCTCTGCCGGACGTTCTTCTGGTGGTTCGGCCATCCGCTGGTCTACTTCTGGCTGCTGCCTGCCTACGCCATCTGGTACACCGTCCTGCCGCGAGCGGTGGGGGGCAAGCTGTTCAGCGACAACCTGGGCCGGATGGTTTTCGTCCTGTTCATCCTGTTTTCGACTCCGGTGGGCTTCCACCATCAGTTCGCCGATCCGGGTATCTCCGCGAGCTGGAAGCTCGCCCACACCGTGACCACGTTCCTGATCCTCTTCCCCAGCCTGGTGACTGCGTTCACCCTGATCGCCTCGCTGGAGCTGGCGGCGCGGGCGCGCGGCGGCAAAGGGCTGTTCGGCTGGGTCCGGGCGCTCCCCTGGGGGCAACCTCTGTTCGCTTCGGTGGCGCTCGCGATGATCACCTTCGCGCTCGGCGGTTTCGGCGGTGCGGTCAACGCGGCCTACGCGATGAACTCGATGGTCCACAACACGGCATGGATTCAAGGGCACTTCCACCTGACGGTAGGCACCGCGGTGGCGCTCACGTTCATGGGCATCACCTATTGGCTGCTGCCACGGCTTACCGGCAAAGAGCTGCGCCTTGCGGCGGCGGCTTCGGTGCAGCCCTATCTCTGGTTCATCGGCATGATGCTGTTTGGCGTGGTCAACCACATCACGGGCCTGATGGGCATGCCGCGGCGAATCTACGACGCGAGCTACGGCGGATCGGAGATCGCGGCCCGCTGGGCGCCCTGGACGGCGGTGAGCGCGGTGGGCGGAGTGGTCCTGTTCATCAGCTCGGCGCTGTTCATTTCGGTGGTCGTGGCGACGCTCCTCTACGGCAGAAAAATCGAAGAGCCGGAGATCGTCTTCGCGGAAGCGCTCGATGCCCCGGCAAACCCGGTGCGCGGGATCTGGGATCGCTGGCCGCTCTGGACGACGATCTCGGTGGTTCTGGTCATTGCGGCCTATGGAATGCCGATCCTGCACCATCTGATGATGCATCGATTCGGCTCGACCGGCTTCAAGCCGTTCTAATAGGAATAGACTTCGGGAGGAGGTTCGGGATGCTCCGAACCGGAACCCCGTGGATGTAGCGTAAGGAGATTTTCGTGAAGACCCATAAGCTGCTTCAGACGTTTGCCCGTTCGCTCGTTTTGGTGGGAGCGATGCTCGCCCTCACGGCGCCCGCAATGGCCGCGCCGCGCGTAATCAAGCTCACCGGCACCGATGCGATGAAGTACAACGTCGCCCAGATCAACGCCAAGCCCGGCGAAGAACTGACCATTCAGCTCTCCGGCGTGAGCACTCAGGACAAGGTCGTCATGTCCCACAACTTCGTGCTGCTCGCCCAAGGAACCGACGTCAACGGCTTCGTCGTCGCCGCCTCGGTCGCTCGCCCGACGCACATCCCGAAACAGGAGAAGTGGAAAAAGGCGATCCTCGCCTCGACCGGTCTCGCCGGAGGCGGCGAAACGGTCACGGTGACCTTCAAAGCCCCGACTACACCCGGTGCCTACACCTACGTCTGCACCTTTCCGGGCCACTACAACGGCGGCATGAAGGGTGTTTTGACCGTCAAGTAAGGGCTGAGCTGACTCCAAAGAAGTCGAATTGCGGGCTCCCCAGCGGGAGCCCGTTTTCGCTTCAGGGGGCCTAACGGCCGAGGCCCAGCTCTTCGATCGACGTCACTTCCAAGGTGCGGTCTACGAGGGCTCTCAGCTCTTCAAGCGATTCGACCGCCTTGATCCGGCCGCGCACCGCTGGGGAAACTCTACCGAACCGCTTGGCCAGGAGGTGCAGAAGGGTGTCGCGGACTCCTTGCTCGACGCCCTTCTTGATGCCCTGCTCAAGGCCCTTCCTGACACCCTTTTCGATGCCCTTCTGGGTGTACTGAATGGCCATCCGTTCAGACCATGTCAATTCCATTGCTTCGACCTCCGGGGCCTTTTGGGCGAGGCGCAAGGCCGCAAATTCTTCCGCGTCCCGGCCTGCCAATTGTAGGTATGTTTCCACACAGTCCGTCAAGAGGTATCGCTCGTCTTCGCGAAGCGGGGCTTTGGCGATCTTTAGCAGGAGCTCGATCTTAAGCTTGGCTCGGCCGAGTTCGCCCGGCTGGGCGAGGGCGGCGAGTGCCCAGGCGAGCGGCTCCGGACGTTCGAGGAGCGTTTGCGCCGGAAGCTTGGACAGGCCGAACGACAAGTAGCGGAAGCGGTGGACTTCCCACTCGAACGCCAACTCTAAATAGTCGATCCGTTGGCCGCCGGGCGGACCTCCCCGAAGGAAGACCACGATCGTCACCACCGGCAGGTCGTAGCGCAGATACAGCTGGTGCGAATAGCGCCATAGCCTGCGGCCCATCGAGTTGAGAAAGCGGCGCTCGATCTCGACGTGGATCAGGATCTTCTGTGAGGACTTCGGGCTGGAAAGCTCGGCGACGAGGTCGGCCTCGCGGCGTCTCCCTTCGGGTACTTCCAGAAACACCTCCTTGTCCAAGAACTTGATGCCCGAACCGCGATCGGCGGCCAGGAGGGCCGCCAGATCGATGTCGGCAAGGAGCAGCAGATCCGGAAAGAAGGCTCGAAACAGGTCTTTGAACAGCTGATCGTGACGGGACATGGCGGCACGTACCTCCTTGCCACCTAAAAGACGTAAAACACCCCCCTCACTCTTGCAGCTTTGCTCCCGCGCCCTAAATCTCCACCCCGCCCATCAGCCAGAGCATGACCGCCTTCTGGGTGTGGAGGCGGTTTTCGGCCTGGTCGAAGATGCGGCTTTGGGGGCCGTCGCAGACCTCGGCCGAGACCTCTTCGCCGCGATGGGCGGGGAGGCAGTGGAGGAAGACCGCTTCTTTCTTGGCGAGCGCCATCATCGAGGTGTCGACCTCGTAGCCGGCGAACGCCTTCAAGCGGATCTGCGCTTCGGCCTCCTGGCCCATCGAGGCCCAGACGTCGGTGGTCACGCAGTCAGCGTCAACCACCGTCTGGCGCGGATCTTCGGTCAGCTCGATCGTGGTTCCTGCCGCGGCGGCGTCCTCGCGCGCCTGGGCGAGGTACTTTTCCTGCACCCTGTACCCTTGAGGCGAGGCGATCGCGATGTTCATGCCGCACTTTGCAGCGCCGAACATCAGCGAGTGGGCCATGTTGTTGCCGTCGCCCACGTAGGCGATCTTCTTACCCTTAAGGTCGCCGAAGATCTCCGAGAGGGTGAAGTAGTCGGTGAGCCCCTGGCAGGGGTGGAGGTCGTCGGTCAAGCCGTTGATCACCGGCACCGAACCGTATTTCGCCAGGTCGGTCACCGTTTGATGCGCGAACGTGCGAGCCATGATCCCTGAGACGAAGCGCGAGAGCACCTGAGCGGTATCCGAGATCGGCTCGCCGCGGCCGAGCTGGATGTCGCGGCTGGAGAGAAATAGCGCGTGACCGCCCATCTGGAATGTACCGACCTCGAACGAGACGCGCGTGCGGGTGGAAGATTTCTCGAAGATCATGCCCAGCGTTTTGCCGGCGAGCGCGGTCGCGTACTTGGCCGGGTTTTTCTTCACGTCGGCCGCGAGCCGGAACAGGCCGGCGACCTGGGAAGTCGAAAGATCGTGGATCGAGATCAGGTGGCGCTGGGACATGTGAGCTTGCTCCTAAGAGTGCAGGCGCGTCTTCATGCGCGCCGGAAGTTTTCGGTTCGGGCGTTGGACCGCGAAACGTCAAGGCACGATGCGGGTGCCGCTCTCCCCTTCGAGCGCGGCTTCGAGGTGCTCGATGTTGGTGATCAGCGCGGGGCGGCCGGTGGCAGAGACGAAATCGATCGCCGATTCGATCTTCGGCCCCATGCTGCCGGCCGGAAACTGCCCTTTGTCGAGCAAGCGGCGCGCCTCGGAAAGCGGCAAGATCAATAGCGGTTCCTGATCCTTGCGGCCGAAGTTCTTGACCACCTGGGGCACGCCCGTGAGCAGGATGAACAGATCGGCTTTCAAGTCGCGGGCAAGCAGCGCCGAAGTGCGGTCTTTGTCGATCACCGCTTCCACCCCCACCAGCCGGCCGCTTCCCTTGCGTACGACGGGGATGCCGCCGCCCCCCCCCGCGATCACCAGATGGCCGTGATCGAGCAGGCTGCGCACCGCGCTGATGTTGACGATCTCCAATGGGCGCGGGCTGGGAACGACCTTCCGCCAGCCGCGGCCGGAGTCTTCGACCATCTTCCAGCGCAGTCGCCGTTGCAGTTCGAGCGCGCGATGGCGGGCGAAGAACGGGCCGATCGGCTTGCTCGGCGCACGAAACGCCGGATCGTCGCGATTGACCGTCACGAGGGTGAGGACGGTCGCGAGCTGGCGCTTGATGTGCTGCGAGCCGAGCCGGTTGCGGATTGCCAGCTCCAGCAGATAGCCCATGCCCCCTTCGGTCTCGGCGACCGCGAAATCGACCGTGCCGGGCGGCACCTTCGCGGCGGCCTCTTCCATCTGGATCAGCACCTGGCCGACCTGCGGACCGTTGCCGTGGACGCAGACCAGATCGTAGCCGCGGCGGGCGAAATCGGCGAGCCAGACGGCGGCGCCCTCGGAGCGGCGCAGCTGCTCGGCGACCGTGCCATCGTCTTCTGGACGAAGGAGCGCATTGCCGCCGAACGCGACCACGGCGAGCGGCCGGTGGTGCGCTTGAGTCGCGACCGGCGCCAGGTTTTCGTCGTTGGCAGCTGGCGCGGAAGCCTTTTTCTTGGCGGCGCCGCTCGCCGGAGCCGTTTTCTTCGCTGGCCTTTTGGCGACGGCCTTCTCCGCGCTCGGTTTGCTCGGGCTGGGTTTGATCGCGGTCACAGCGAATCCCTTTCGATCGGCATGGTCATGCAGCGCGGGCCGCCGCGGGCGCGCGACAGCTCGTTGTCGAGCAGGCTGATCACCGTCGGCCCCTGGCCGAAGACTTCGGTCCGGCCGGCGAGGAGATCCTCGGCCTCGATGATCCGCCAACCGCGGCGGGACAGCTCTTCGAACGTCCGCCGGTTGCGGTGGTAGAGCAGGATCACGCCGGGGGCCAAGGCGAATGCGTTCGCGCCGTCGGTCCACTGCTCGCGCTCCTGGTCGAGCCGATCGGTGCCGCCGCAAGGGACGACTTCAAGGTCGAGCCCGAGATCTGCGAGCGCGGCGAGCAACGAAGGCCGCACCGCGAACGTCAGTTCTTTGGCGTAGAGGTCGACGTAGTAGACGTGGGCCGACTCGGCGCGGCCGGGTTCGATCACCGGCAGGTGGGCGAGGCAGGCGCCGTGGTCGATCTGGGTGAAGACGGTGTCCAAATGCATGTAGGAACGCGAGCGCGGCAGCTCGACCAGAATCAGATGGCGGAACGAGGTTTCTTCGAGCCGCAAATACTCGGCGAGCACCTCGACGCCGCGTCGGTTGGTCCGCTCGGAGACCCCGACACAGACGATCTCCGGGCTCATCACCAGGACGTCGCCCCCTTCGAGCGTGGGGTAGGGGTAGGACGGATCGTGATGCCGCGCTCCGGAGGGGGGCACCTCGATCTCGAAGGTAGCGGCGAGCCCCGCGAATTGCGGATGATGGCGGACCACCATGCCGGAAAGCAGCGGCTCGCGCTCGCGCGCCTCGGTCGCCATCGAAGAGATCACCGCGCGGTTGCCCAGGACCACCATCGGATCGCGCTGGAAGAAGTAGTTCGGCAGAGGGGTGAGGTCGAAGATCTTTCGCCGGCCGAGGTCGGGCGAGGCCGAGAGCATCCCTTCGATCAGGGCCGAAGCGAGCGAGCCGGGCGCCAGATCGCCGAGCGCCGTGACGTTCTCCCGGGCGACCCCGTATTCGGTCTCCAGGTCGAGCAGCAGCTGAGCGTGCGGCTCTTCGTTCGCGAACACCTCGGCGAGCAAGTCGCGCGGATCGAGAACCGAAACGCCCGCGCTCGCCAGCACGCCGCGAAACGAGTCGTGCTCCTCGCGCGCACCGTCGCCGAACAGAATGTCGTCGAACAGCAGGGTTTCCATCATGGACGGGACCATCCGGTCGATCTCCCGACCGGGGCGATGCACCAGGACGCGCGGCAAGCGTCCGATTTCCGAATCGACGTGAATTGACATAAGGGGACTCTGAATTCCGAAGTACGTCAGGTGAAACGAGGGGAAACGGGAGCAGCCCGTCACCGGACCGAGAGGGAATTGTACCAGAGGAGGTTTCGAAACCCGATAAACTCAGTAGGCCATGACTCCATCTCTCGACGATTCCCCTCAGAATCCCCTGTACGAGCGCTACGCCTCGCGCGAAATGATGCGGATCTTCTCGGCGCGCAATCGCTACGGCACTTGGCGGACGCTCTGGATCGCCCTGGCCGAAAGCCAGCGCGAGCTGGGCCTGCCGATCTCCGAGGCGCAGATCGCGGCGCTCAAGAAAACCGCGGGCGACCTCGATCTCTCCCGCGTCGCCGAGCTCGAACGGCGCACGCGCCACGATGTGGTCGCCCACCTGCGTCACTATGCCGAGCAGGCCGACGCGGTGGACCCGGGAGCCGGGGGAATTCTGCACCTCGGCGCCACCTCCGCCTTCCTGACCGATAACACGGACGTGCTGTTGATGCGCGAGGGGTTGCACCTGCTGCGCCGCAGGCTCGGCGCGGCGGCCCGCGCGTTGGCCGATTTCGCCCGCCGGACGCGGGCGATTCCCACCCTCGCCTACACGCATCTTCAGCCGGCGCAGCTCACCACCGTGGGCAAGCGCGCGAGCCTCTGGCTGCAGGACCTGCTCGAAGATCTGGCCGAGCTGGATCACCGCCTCGCACGCCTGCGCTGCCGCGGGGCCAAAGGGACCACCGGCACGCAAGCGAGCTTTTTGACTCTATTCGGCGGCGATCACGAGAAAGTCCGCGCGCTCGATTCGCGGCTTGCCGCACGGCTCGGTTTCGCCGAGAGCTTTGCCCTCACCGGTCAGACCTACACGCGGAAGCAGGACAGCCAAGTCCTGCAAACGCTGGCCGGCATTGGCGAGAGCTGCCACAAACTGGGCACCGATCTGCGCCTGCTGCAAGGGCTGGGGGAGCTGTCCGAGCCGTTCGACGCCGAGCAGGTCGGCTCTTCCGCGATGGCCTACAAGCGGAACCCGATCCGCGCCGAGCGGATGTGCGGTCTCGCCCGGCGTCTGCTGACCGACGCGCTGAACGGTCCGCTCAACACGGCGACCCAGTGGCTCGAACGGAGCCTTGACGATTCGGCGAATCGGCGCTTGGTGATCACCGACATGTTCTTGACCGCCGACGCGGTGATCGGCCTCGCCGCTCACATCGCGGGCGGCCTCGTAGTGCGCGAAGCGTCGATCGCCGCGCGCATCGCCAAGGAGCTTCCTTTCATGGCGACCGAGACGCTGCTGATGGAATCCGCACTGCGCGGCGGCGACCGGCAGGAATTGCACGAGCGAATTCGCCAATACAGCCTGGAGACTCAAGGTGAATTGGAACAAGGCGGAGAGAACCGATTGATCGACCGGATCGCGGCCGATGTCGATTTTCGCCTGAGCCGCGAAGAGATCGAGCCCTGGCTCGATCCGCAAGCCTTCACCGGCCGCGCGGCTCAGCAGGTCGATGATTTTCTGGCGGAGTTCGCGGAGCCCGCGTTGGCGGGCATTGCCGAGGAGAAGGTGGAGGCGCCTAGGGTGTAGGGTTCATGGCAGATAGCCGAAAAAACGTCTGTGTTACAATCCAGCCGCTCGCCGTAGTTGTACGTTCGCACTACGCTTCACCGCTGTCCGACGGAGAATCTCCGGACGAACGAGCGCGAAGAGCTTGCCTCTCGACCAGAACTTTGGACCCGACCGCGTGGCGCAGTCGTTCTCGAATGCCGCGGCCGCTTCTCTTCGAGGGCGATGTCGGCGCATGCTCCGGTGCGGTGTTTTTATCCTTCTGCCGTTCGTGCTCTTCGGTTGCTCGACCCTCCGCAAGCCCATCGCTGCAAAGTCCACGCCGTCGATCGGTCCTTTCTATTCCAAAGGCGTCGCGTCCTGGTATGGCGGCGAGTTCCACGGCCGGCGCACCGCGAGCGGCGAGCGCTACGATCAGTACGGCTATACCGCCGCGCATCGCACACTGCCGTTCGGTACGCGGCTCACGGTGACCAATCTTGCGAACGGCTTGAGCACCGTGGTCAAAGTCAACGACCGCGGGCCTTTCGCCAAGGATCGGATCCTCGATCTGTCGTATGGCGCGGCGAAGGCGATCGGCCTGGTGGGGCCCGGCACCGGCACCGTGCAGTTGGAGCTGGTCGACGGTCCTGGACCGCCGCCGCGCTTCACCGTTCAGGTCGGAGCGTTCTCGGCGCCCTTGCGCGCCAACGAACTGCACGATCGGCTGCAAGGCACGTTCCCCGAGGTGTACGTGCAGACCGACGGCACCTGGTATCGCGTGCAGGTCGGCGCGTTCGGCGAGCGGGATCAGGCCGAAGGAATGCGCCGCGAGCTGGCCGCGCTGGGCATGTCTGCGTTCGTGATCGCCGCGCAGTAGGGCCCTCTAAAGAGCAGCGCTCCAAACGAAACAGCCGATAAATCGGCACCCTAGAAAGCGAAAAGCCCCGCGACGGCTGCCGCGAGGCTCAGAGTTTTTCGACTCGTGAAGGGGCGCCTACCGCTTGCGGCTCTTCTTGTTGACGGCCTCTTTGAGCTCCTTGCCCGCCTTGAAGCGGACGCTCTTGCTGGCCTTGATCGTGATGGTCGCACCGGTGGCGGGATTGCGCCCCTTGCGCGCCGCGCGCTCGGAAATCGAGAAACTCCCGAGCCCGGTCACTTTCACTGTGCCGTCGCTGTGCAGATGCTTGCGCACCGATGCGACGACCGCTTCGAACGCCTCGGCTGCCTGACGCTTGGTCAAACCTTCGACGGCACCCGCGATATCTTCTACGATTTGCGCCTTACCAGCGGCCATACTCTGTCTCCTCCTTGAATGTCGCTCAGGTGAAACGGTGGTCACAACATAAGTCAACACCTTGCGACCTGTCAAGGCACGTCGGCGGCACGAAAACCAGCATCTTGCTGGGTTTTTTCGAGTACATGGACGGAAAAGCCGTCGTGCTCGTCCGCCGTGGGCAGGCGCCAGAAACCGGGCGACTGGATACCGCGGGCGATCTGCGCCGGCAGTCGCGAGGCGAGGTCGAGCGGAGCAAATTCAGGCCGCGCTGCGAGGAAGCGGGCGATCACGTGCTCGTTCTCTTCCTCTTCGAGCGAACAGGTGATCGCGACCAACAGACCGCCCGGGGCGACCAGCGGCGCGCTCCCTTCGAGCAGGCGCAGCGCCTGGTCGGCGAGGCGCCCGATCTCCGATTCGCTGATCCGCCACTTGAGCTCCGGGTTCTTGCGCAACGTGCCGGTGCCGGTGCAGGGCAGGTCGAGAACCACGCGATCGAACGAGCCCGGCGCGAACGGCGGCGCGCCCGCGTCGGCGATCAGGCCGGCCAAGTTGCGGCCCATTCGGCGCAGATTCGCGGTGAGAATCGAGTAGCGCCCGGGAGAGATGTCGGCGAGCGTCACACGCACCGAAGGCTCCCAGGCGAGCAGCGAAAAGCTCTTGCCACCCGGGGCCGCGGCGGCGTCGAGGATCCGCTCGCCCGGGCGTGGCGGCGGGATCAGCGCGGAGGCCTGGCTCGCCTCGTCCTGGACGTAGAAATCGCCGCGGCGAAAGGCTTCGGTCGCGATCGGCTGGCCGCTGCGTACGGTGAGTCCCAAGGCCGAAAGCGGCGTCGGCTCGACCTCCAGCCCTTCGTCGATCAACTGCTCGGCGAGCAGCTCCCGGCCGCCGCGATCGCGAAACGCGAGCAGCTGGAGCGGCCGTTGGCGATTGTTCGCGGCGAGCAGCGCGCGCGTGTCCGCCTCGCCGAAGCGCGCGAGCCAGCGACGAACGAGAAAATCCGGATGAGAAAGCTCGATCCCCAAGCGGCGCACCGGGTCGGCCTCTTCGATCGGCCACTCTTCGAGCCGCGGCGCGCGCGCGATCCGGCGCAGCACCGCGTTGACAAAACCCGCGGCGCCGCGGTGGGCGAGATTGTGGACCTGCTCGACCGCCTCGTGGACCGCGGCATGGGCGGGGACCCGATCGAGGAACAGCAGCTGATAGGCCGCGATGCGCAATGGCGAGCGCAGGGTCGGCTCGATCTCCTCCAGCTGCCGATTGGCCGCCCGCGCGATGACGTGATCGAGCAACCGCAGCCAGCGCAGGCTACCGAGCGCCAGCTCGGTGAGCAGCCCTTGATCCCGTTCGTCGAAGCGGGCAAGGGCGCTGCCGAGAAAGCTGTCGATCGGCGCGTGCGAAGCGAGGACGCGATCGAGCACCCAGGCTGCCGCAATGCGCACGTTGTCCTGCTGCGTCCGCCGCGGCGTCAACCGACGGCTGGGCGGTGGACCGGCGCTCGAAGCGCGAGGGGACGGCGCGGAGGGACGATGTTTGCTCAAAGCAGCTCTCGGGTTCTCAAGCCAGGTGAAAATCAGGAAAAGCGCGCACCGACGGCAAGGCGCTCGCCGTTGGCGAAATCGGCGGCGAGGAGCGGGCGCCGGCCCGGGCGTTGCAGCTCGAGGAGCGCGAGCGCGCCCTCGCCGCAGGCGACTTGAAGCGCACCGTTAGAGATTGCAACGACGGTGCCGGGAGGGGAAGCGAGAGGATTCGCGTCCTCGGCCGGCCGCGCGCGAACGATCTTGATCGGCGTGCCGGAAAGCTCGGCGGAGAGTCCCGGCCAGGGGGTGAACGCCCGCAGCCGGTCGGCGAGCGTCCGTGCGGGCAGCGACCAGTCGACCCGGCTGGCGTCCTTGGCGATCCGCGGCGCGTAGCTCGCCCGAGCGTCGTCCTGGATGACCGCAGCGAGGTCGCCGGCCTCCAGCCGGCCGAGCGTTTCGAGGATCAATTGCGCGCCGACCCTCGCGAGGCGCGGCGATAGGTCCGCGCTGGTCTCCGAGGGGCCGATTGCGACGTTTTCTTGCAGCAGGATCGGTCCGGTGTCGAGCCCCTGTTCCATGCGCATCGTGGTGACTCCGGTCGTCGTCTCGCCCGCGGCGATCGCTCCTTGGATCGGCGCTGCGCCGCGATAGGCCGGCAGCAGCGACGCATGCAGGTTGATGCAGCCGAGCCGCGGCGCCGCGAGCAGGCGGGCGGGGAAGATCTGGCCGAACGCGACGACGACCGCGACATCCAAATCGAGCGCTTCGAGCCGTGCCAGAAATTCCGCCTCACGGACCTTCTCGGGCTGGGCGAGCGGCAAACTTTCCCTTTGCGCGTAGCCGGCGACCGGCGGTTGTTGCAGCCGGCCGCCGCGGCCGGCGGGCCGGTCGGGCTGGGCGACCACGAGCAACGGCGCCCGCCCAGCGCGCACCAGCGCATCCAAGGTGGGAACCGCAAAGTCGGGGGTACCGAAGAAAGCGAGGCGAGAGATCAGCGGCATTCGTGAGGGATCGTACCACCCCGGCGTCTCGTGGGTGGCTCGGGGCTGTCCCCTCGCCACCCACCGACGGGATTACAACGGGTTGCCGATTTGGAAGTCCCGCTCGCCGATCAGCGTGGTCTGCAGGCGGTCGTCCACCACCACCACGTTGAGCGAGTGGCGGCCGTTCGAGAACTGCGTCGTGTCGAGCAGGAACGACCAGTTCGCGAACGAGCTGTCGAGGTAGCTCGGATAGTTGGAGTGGACGTTTGGGCTCGGGATGCCGGTCGTCGCGAGCCCCTGGAACACGCCGTCGACCAACACCTGCACCGAAAAGACCCCCTCAAAATCGAGCGCCCAGCCGCGCGCTTCCACCGTGCCGGCGTAGGTCAGCGCCTTGGTCGGATAGCCGATCAGGCCGAACGAGTTCTCGTTGGCGAGATCCGAGTCGCAACTGAAGTTGACCGGCATCTCCGCGATGTTGACCACCTGTCCGAAAAGGTCGCCGGAGCGGATGGTGATCGTGTGCGCTCCCCGTCGGTAACCGTCATGGATCAGCTGGCCGATGTCGAGCGCGAAGCGCCAGCCCGCGTGGGGACTGTTCGGCAGGCCGGGGAACTGGTTCTCGATGTCGAGCCGACGCACGCCGTAGCAGTCGGTCAGGCCGCCGAGATTTGCATCGAAGGTACAATCCGATTGGGTGTTGGAGAGTTCGGCGCGATCGATCAGCAGCTCGACGTAGCCGATGCCGGTGTCGTCCGCCTGGACGCCGGAATCGAGCGCCCAGCCGCTCACGATCGAGTACCTGCGGAGCCCTTCGTCGATCACGCAACGGCCGCGCATCTCGGCGTTCGGGTTGGGGAAATCGATCTTGCCGAACGGGATCAGGTTGTGGGTGACGTTGTTGAACTCGAACACCCGGCTGTTGAGAAGAGTCACCTCGCCGCTCTTTGACAGGACCCGCGGCTGCACGCGATGCTGGCCGTTCAAGAGGCGGGTGGTGTCGAGCTGGTAGGCGAAGCCGGGCAGGGCCGAATCCGGGTAGCCCGGAAACTGCCGCGTCACCTGCGGTCGGCTGCGGCCGTAGGTCGAGCGGCCGACGATAATGCCGTCAACCATGATGTCGACCGCCGCGATGCCATTGTCGTCGAGCGCCCAGCCGAAGATCGGCATCTGCGCCGAACCGGCGTTGCCGCCCCCCACCTTGCCCCCGAACGATCCGAACGGAGCCGCGGCCCGTGCCGGGGCGACCGCCAGGGCGGCGAGGGCGATCGAGGCGAAGGCCGCCCCGGTCAAGAATCGATTACGCTTCATCGCTCTACCTCCAAATGACCGCGAGCTTTTGCCGATATCGTACGGCAGCTATATAAAAAAAGTCAATTTGGATCGGGACTTAAGAAGGACTTAAGAGGCCGCCCAGGAAACTCTCCACCAACAGCGGCAAGTTCGCGAGGTCGTAGCCCCCTTCGAGGACCGCAAGCAGCCGGCCGCCCGCGACCTCGTCGGCCAGTGCGGCAAGCTGGCGGCCCCACGAGGCGAAGCCCTGCTCGGTGACCGCCATGCCGCCCAGCGGGTCGCCGCGCCAGGCGTCGAACCCGGCCGAGAGGAGCAGCACGTCGGGCCGGAAGCCGGCGAGCGCCGGCAGGATCCGCTCGGCGAACACCTCCGCGTACCCCTCGTCGCCGGTGCCCGCCGGCAGTGGCACGTTGAGCGTCGCGGCGAGCCCCGGCCCGCGGCCGGCCTCTCCCGCCGCTCCGGTGCCCGGGTAGAACGGAAACTGATGGGTGCTGGCGTAGAAGATATCGGCGCGCTCTTCGAACAGGTGTTGGGTGCCGTTGCCGTGGTGGACGTCGAAATCGAAAATCGCCACCCGCTCGGCGCCTCGGTCGCGGAGGTGCTGGGCGGCGACCGCCACGTTGTTGAAGAAGCAGAAGCCCATGGCCATCGCCTTTTCGGCATGGTGCCCCGGGGGGCGGACCGCGGCGAAGGCATAGGCCCCGCCCTCGTTCGTCGCATGCTCCGCCGCCGCTAGAGTCGCCGAGACGGCGGCCCAGGCGGCCTCCCAGGTCCCCGCCGAAAGGGGATTGTCGGCCGAGTCGAGGAGGGCGTCGCCCCGTGCCGCGGCGCG
The DNA here is from genome assembly GCA_038250865.1 of Thermoanaerobaculia bacterium. GTDB lineage: Bacteria > Acidobacteriota > Thermoanaerobaculia > Multivoradales > UBA5704 > DASYKS01. The sequence goes on from JBBSBW010000016.1 coordinate 104,704, forward strand.
GCGGAAGCGTTCGACATAGGCGGGATCGTGGACCGCGGAGACCGCAGATTCGGCCACCTCGCGAGCGACTCCTTCCGAGGTGATCGGCCAGCCGCGTGCCGCAAGATGAGACATCACGCCGGCCAGCCGGTCGGGAACCTCCGGGTAGCCGCGCGGCGCCCGGTGTTCGAGGCACCGGGGCTCGGTGAAGACGCGCACGGCGCGGACTTTTCCGTCTTCGTTCATGTTTCTTCCTCGCTCCAAAGGAGGCGCCTTCGGCGCGGATCATAACGGAGCCTCGGCACCCGTCCGGTCGGCCAGCCGGATGGCCCGCGTTCCCCGGACGCCGCGAAAGCGCGCCGGCAGGGCGACGCCCCCCTCCGCCAGGCGCAGCCTCGTGCGGCCGACGATTGAGTCGATGGTATTCGGCTGAAGGCGCCCTGAGCAGGCGACCGAGATCTGGGTGCTGCTCCAGCCGGCAAGTCCCAGGCTCACGATCACCACGTCCCGCCCGGGGGTTCGGCCGCCGACGATCTGGCGCCAATGGAGGACGGTCTGGCGCAATCTTTCGAGCGCGAGCAGCGAACGCTCGGGCGAAGGGGAGCGGTCGACGCAGCAGGCCGCCAACCGGTCCGGGCCGATGTCCGCCAAGCCGCGCAGCTTGCCGAAGCCGCGCTTCGCCGTTCGTTCGCTGCGGACGCGGTCGAACGCCACCCGCTCGCCCACCCGGGCGATGAACGCCGAAAGGCCTTTCTCATCCCCTTGCTCGGGCGCGAGCCGGCCCGAGGACAACAGGCGGCAGTAGCTTTCCTGGACCAGCTCCTCGACGTCTTCGATCTGCGGTTCGACCCCGGCGCGCCGCAGCGCGCCGCGAATCGAGGCGCAAAGGCGCGGCGAATGACGTGCGACCAGAGCGCGCATGCGCTCCTCTTCGAGCAATTTCTTGGGCTTCATGTTCCGCTCCTGGGCAGGGGAGCGGAGGTGGAGCGGTGCTGCCGGGAAACAAAAAAGCCCTACGACCCCTGCGGCGATCCGATTCCGGATCGAGCCGCAAGGGGCGAAGGGCAGGAGAGATGATACTCGAAAACCCGGGGGCGGGAAAGGAAGGGCGGTCTCTTCCAAGCGACGAGGCCAACCGACCCATCGCTCGGAATCGACCGGCCTTCCGTGGGAAACTAGAGTTCCTATGACTCGGCTCTCGGTCGTCATCCCGGCGTACAACGAACGCGCCACGATTCACAGCCTGCTCCAACGGGTGGCCGCGGCACCCCTTCCGCCTGGGGTGGCCCTGGAAATCGTGGTGGTGGACGACGGTTCCAGAGACGGCACGCGCGATCTCCTGCGCGAGATCGCGGCGCAAGCCGATCCGGAGATCCTGCTGATCGAGCAGCCGGAGAATCGGGGCAAAGGCGCCGCCATCCGCTCAGGGTTTGCCGCCGCGACCGGCGACGTTCTGCTGATCCAGGACGCCGATCTCGAATACGACCCGCGCGACTATCCGGTGCTGCTCCAGCCGATCCTCGATGACGAGGCGGACGTGGTGTTCGGCTCGCGCTTCCTGGGGGGACCGCACCGGGTGCTGTTCTACTGGCACTCGGTGGGGAACAAATTCCTGACCATGCTGTCTAACATGATGACCGACCTCAACCTCTCGGACATGGAGACCTGCTACAAGGTGTTCCGCCGCGAGGTGCTCGACGGTATCGTCCTGCGCTCGAACCGCTTTGGCATCGAGCCCGAGCTGACGGCCAAAGTGGCGAAACGCGGTGCGCGGGTGTACGAAGTGCCGATCCACTACCACGGGCGAACCTACGCGGAAGGCAAGAAGATCGGGTGGAAAGATGGGGTCTCCGCGATCTGGTCGATCCTCCGTTACAATTTCACCGACTAGCAGGTCGAGAACCTCGAACCAACCTTTCTCCAGCTCCTGGAACCCGAGCAAGACGATTCGGCCCGCGGGCTCGTACCCAGAGGGCGCATGGAAACGACCCTGATGACGCCGCTATCCGCCGCCGAACCCGCCTCCCCAGAAGCCCGCGCCGCCACGAATCCCGTCTCCGCCGTAGACATCGCCGCCGCGATCCACCGCCTGGAAGAAAACATCGGCCAGGTCGTCCGCGGCAAGCCCGAGGTGATCCGCCTCGCCACCGTCTGCCTGCTCGCCCGAGGCCACATGTTGGTGCAGGACGTCCCCGGGGTGGGCAAGACGACGCTTGCCCAGGCGCTCGCCCGTAGCTTGGGTCTCGGCTTTCAGCGCATTCAGTTCACCAGCGATCTGCTCCCCTCGGACATCGTCGGCGTCTCGATTTTCAACCAGCAGACTCAAAGCTTCGAGTTCGTCCCCGGGCCGCTGTTCGGCCACGTGGTGCTCGCCGACGAGATCAACCGCGCGACGCCGAAAACCCAGAGCGCGCTGCTCGAAGCGATGAGCGAGCGGAAAGTCTCGGTCGACCGCAAGCGCTACGCCCTGCCGCAGCCGTTTCTGGTGCTCGCGACCCAAAACCCGCTCGAATACCACGGCACCTTCCCGCTCCCCGAATCGCAGCTCGACCGCTTCTTGATGTCGCTCTCGCTCGGCTACCCGCCGCGCGCCGACGAGCGCGGCCTGCTGCTCGAAGGAGGGGTGGAAGAGCGGCTTGAGCACCTGCCCGCCGTGCTCGATCGAAGCCAACTGCTCGACCTCCAAGGGGCGGTCGACCGGGTGAAGGTGACCGAAAAGCTCGCCGACTACCTGATTGCGCTCGCCGAAGCGACCCGGTCTGACGCCGAGCTGCTGCTCGGAGTCTCCACCCGCGGCCTCCAGGGTCTCTACCGCGCCTCCCAGGCGCTCGCCCTCTGCGAAGGTCGCGCCTTCGTCCTCCCCGACGACGTCCAACGCCTCGCCCCCTCCGTCCTGGGCCACCGCGTGATCCTGAAACGCGGCGGAGGCGACCTCGGCACCGCCCGCCGCGCGATCGAGCGGATCGTTGCGGCGACTCCGGTGCCGGTGTAGGAGCCCATGGCCCGCCGCGAAACCCCCGAAGGAATTCGGATCACCAAGGTCGGGGTATGGTTCGTCCTGTTCACCCTGGTGGTGGCGGTCGCGGCGACCAATACGGGCAACAACGCGCTCTACATCACGCTCGCGGCGATGTTCGGGGCGCTCACGATCTCCGGCATCGCCTCGCGGCAGAACATCAGCGCACTGATCGTCGCCCTCGATCTGCCGGGGGAGGTCTTCGCCAACCAGATGTTCTCCGCGGCGTTCACGCTCACCAGCCGACGCCGGTTCCTGCCGCGCTGGTTCCTGCTCTTTTCGCTCGACGGCGCCGGCCGGCCTCTGCTCGTGCCCTACCTACCGCGGGGAGGAAAGAGCCGCGGCCGCATCGATCTCCTGTTAGGAAAACGCGGCCGGCATCGCGTTCCGGACGCCCACGTGTCGAGCCTGTTTCCGTTCGGGTTCTTCTCCAAAGGGGCACGCTACCGATTGGATGCGGAGGTCCTGGTCTTTCCCGAACTCTTCCCGTCGGAAGGCATTCACCTCGCGGAGGCCGAGCCGATGGGGGACGATCCCTCCCGCCGGATCGGTTGGGGGCACGATCTCCATTCGCTGCGCGCCTTCCGGCGCGGCGACGATCCGCGGAGCATCCATTGGAAGCAGACCGCGCGCACCGGCAACATGGTCTACATGGAGCGCGAAAGCGAACGCAACCGCCGGCTGTCGATCCTGTTCGACAACGGAGTCGGGCCGTTGGTCGACCCGCTTGCCGCCCAACGGTTCGAACGGTTGGTGAGCGAAGCGGCGACCGCCGCGGTCGAGCACTTGGCCCGCGGCTACGAGATCGAGCTGGTGGCGCGCGACGGGCGCTGGCCCTATGCGACCGGTTCGCGCCAACGCCGCGCGATTCTCGAAGCTCTGGCCTTGATCCAACCCGTCGCCCCGGCGACGGAGCCCCTGCTCGCGAGCGACCCGCGCGCACCCTTCCTGGCGCTGCGGCTTGAAGTGGCGCGTGCGGCATGAAGTTCGCCCGCGGCAAGCGCATCGCGCTCGGCTGGCTGGCGCTCTTGGCGCCTTTACCCCTGCCTTTTAACGACGTGCTGGAGTGGCCGGTGTTCCTCGTCTACTCCACCCTGGTGGTGCTCTTCCTGCGCCGCGCCGCCCGCGATCCCGAGCGCTGGCTGCCGACGTGGGCGATGAACGTGATCGGTCTCGCCTACCTGCCGCTTTTCTACGTCGATTTGACGATGCTCGGGGGCGGCCGGCTGGTCGGCCCGGTGCTGCATCTGGGCCTGTTCGCCCTGTTGGTCAAGCTGTTCGCGTTGAGAAAAGAGCCGGACAAGTGGCAGGCCGTGATCGGCATCTTCTTTCTCTTCCTGGCCGCGATGGGCACCAGCGTCCACCCCTCGATCGTGCTCTACCTCGCGGGCTTCGTCGCGGTGTCGCTCGCCCTGCTGGCGCGCTTCGCCTGGTTCCACGTACTAGGGCAATACGGCCACGACGAGACGGGTTTCGGCAAAGTGCCGCTCGGCCGATTCCTCACCCTGGCGACGGTCGGCTCGCTTCTGCTCGCCGTACCGTTCTTTGCGCTGCTGCCGCGCGTCCGCTCGCCCTACATCGTCGGCCGGGGTGCGAGTATGGGCGCCGAACTCGAAGCGGCCGGCTTCACCGACGACGTGACGCTCGACTCGATCGGCCAGATCCGCAACAGCCGCGACGTCGCTCTGCGGCTTCAGTGGCAGCAAGGCTCGGCGCCGGAAGATCCGGAAAACATGCGTTTCAAGGCCGCGACCTACGACCTGTTCGGCGGCGTCACCTGGCGGCGTTCGCCGCCCGGAGGATCGCTTCCGCGCGGCCGGGGCCTGCGCTACACCCTGCGCGCCGATCCGCCCGTCCGCTGGGCAACCCTCTGGCTACGCCCCCTGCATAGCACCAGCCTGCCGCTGCCGGTCGAGACCGCGATTGTGGAGCCCGGCGTCCTCTCCCTTTCGGTCGACCAGGGGGGCGCGGTCCTCTTACCCCACACGATTCTCGACACGCTCCAATATCGCGTGGGTCTGGCCCGGCAGCCGGTCCTGCTCGGCGAACCGCCCCCGCCGCAAGGCGGCCCGACCCTCAACACGGAAGGCGTCACCCCCCGTATGCGCAAGCTCGCTGCGGAGGTGATGGGCCAGGGCACGGTGGCGGAGCGCGTCTCTCGCCTGGAAAACCATCTGGTCCAGAAGTTCGACTACTCGACCACCCTGCTCGGCGCCGGGCCGAACGGCAACCCGCTCGACACCTTCCTGTTCGAAACCCGCCGCGGCCACTGCGAGCTGTTCGCCTCATCGATGGTGCTGCTGCTCCGCACCCAGGGGATTCCCGCCCGGCTGGTCACGGGCTTCCTGGGCGGTGAATACAACCCGTTCGAAGGGTACGTGATCGTCCGCGACAGCAACGCTCACGCCTGGGTGGAGGCCTACGTCGGCCCCGGCCCGAACGAGGGTTGGAGGATCTACGATCCCACCCCGCCCGCCGGCCGACCGAGCACGGACGATGGCGGCGTCTGGCGCCTCGGCCAGCAGGCCTACGACTTCATGCTCTTCCGCTGGGACCGTTACGTCCTGACCTTCGGAGTGGGCGACCAGGCCGAAATCCTCCGCCGGCTCTACTCTGCCTGGACGAGCCTGCGCAACCTGTTTGCGAGCCCAAAGAAGGGCGACTCCAACTCGTCGGACGAACCGGTGGCCATCCCCGCGCCGCAACAAAACCCGGCTGCACCGACCACCGCCTCACCCGTAGCGATTGTAGGAGCCGTGGTCTTCCTCCTCGCAACGCTGGCCTTGATCCTCTGGCTCGTTCTGCGGCGTAAACCCCTGACCCCGGCCGCCGCCTACCAACGACTCCGCCAAAGAATGGCCCGAGGAGGAGTCCCCCTCTCCAGCTCGCTCCCGCCGCTGGCCGTCCGTCAGCTCGCGAAAGACAAATACCCCAACGCCGCAGCCCCGGCCGCCCGGATCATCGACTTCTACGTCCGCGAAACCTACGCCGGAGAGCCGCTCCAAGAAACCGAACAAGAAGACCTGCGCACCGCGCTCAAAGAAGCCGAAGCCGGTCTCCGCAAAGCGGGGTGAACCCCATGAAGCTAACCCTCTACGAAAGCCGCTTCGCCATCTGCAGACTGGAACCCCAAGATCCCGTCCCGGACTGGGCCGACGGCGCGCTGCTGTCGATCACCCGGACGCCGAGGGAGCTGTCGATCATCTGCGCCGAGAGCGCCGTCCCGGAGGGAGTACGTGCCGAGACCGGCTTTCGGGCGATGGAGGTCTTGGGGCCGCTGGACTTCTCCGCCGTGGGAATTCTGGCGAGTTTGGCGGCACCGCTTGCCGAGGCGGGGATTTCGATTCTGGCCGTGGCTACGTTTGATACGGATGTGGTGTTGGTGCGGGAAGGGGATTTGGAGAAGGCGGTGGCGGCGCTCGGGGGGGCGGGGTTCGAGGTGGGGTAGAGGGTGTTTGCCCGATACGTTTGGAATTCGGGGTATTGTCCGGGCTATCAACCCAGGGCGTTGGGGGGGGGGGGGGGGGGGGGGGGGGGGGGGGGGGGGGGGGGGGGGGGGCGGGGGGGGGGGGAGGCGCCACCACCGGCCGCCCCGCCAGGA
>JBBSBW010000017.1:0-108199 GCA_038250865.1 Thermoanaerobaculia bacterium
AGCCCTCCCGCCAAGGCGTGGAGGAGGACGTGGTTTTCTCTCAAAGAGAACCAGTGCCGCGCCGACTCGAAATCGAGACGCCCGATCGGGCAAAGGCCGATCCCGCTCTCCGCGGCCTGGGTTAGAAGTAGCTGGCTGATGTACCCGGCTTCCAACAGGCAAAAATCGCGTGAGGATTCGCCGTAGACAGGGGTGATGGCGTCGAGATCGCCGATCAGGAACAGCGTGAACGCAGATTCATCGACCAGTGTCCGATTCACTGGAGCATGTAGCTCTGAACCCAGGACCGCGTCTGCGGATAACAGGACCAGGCGGTGATCGCCTGGATGGTAGTAGTACACCCCTCCCGCAAGCCCTTGGACCCGCGCGGCCTTGCAGTAGAGGTAGGCTTGAACCGGGTAAAGATTGCCCGCCGACGGATATCGGTACTTGGGCAGCGGTTGGCTCTCAAGGTCGATCGACAAGAGGTTCTGTAAGAGGTGGTCGATCGCCGTCAAGGGGACCGGTGCCACCGAAAAGGTCCGCTGGCTCCGGCGGCGTCGGTAGGCGCTCCGAAGCTCGGAAGTGAGCGGCGGACGGACCAGTTGGAATGAGGGGCGGTTCGGCTCCACGCGCAATGCGGTGTGACGGAGCTTGAGATCAAGCCTCTCCACTAGATGCAACACGGCGTCTTCAGCAGCACCGGGCACCGGCAGGGACGGCGGTCCGGCTGCGTCCTCCTTGGGGACGACATAGGCGACCAGGCGCTGGCTGTTGCGGGCGCCCACCGCCGAGACCGCGACCGCCTGGATCCCGGGGTGCATCGCCAAAGCCGCCTCGATCTCACCAAGCTCGATCCGGTACCCCTGGATCTTCACCTGGAAATCCTCGCGACCCAGGAACTCGATGTCGCCGCTCGGCAGGTAGCGGCCGAGGTCCCCGGTGCGGTAAAGACGCTCGCCGGTCTCGGGGTGGGTGATGAAACTGGCTTGGGTCTTCTCCTCGTCCCGCCAGTAGCCGAGTGCCACTCCGATCCCGCCGATGTAGAGCTGTCCCGGTACCCACGTCGGCCGCGGCTGAAACTTCTCGTCGAGGACGTAGAAGCGCTGGTTCACCATCGGCCGGCCATACGGGATGCTCTTCCACTCCGGATCGACGGCTTCGATTCGGTAGAGGATCGACCAGATCGAGGCCTCCGTGGCTCCTCCCATGCTCACGATCCCGGCTGCGGGTGCAACCTGTCGGATTCGGGCCGGCAGCGTCACCGGGATCCAGTCGCCACTGAGCATGACCTCGCGCAGAGAGCGCAGAGTGCTCAGCCGCTCGCCGCGGTTGGAGACGTACTCGACGAGCATCTCCATCAAGGCGGGCACCGAGTTCCAGAGGGTGACCTCCTCCTGCTCCACGAGTTCCGCCCAGCGCGCGGGGTCGCGCGCGGCGGACGACTCCGGCAAAACCACGGCGCCGCCTACGGCAAGGACACCGAAAATATCCCAGACGGAAAGGTCGAAGTTGAGCTCGGAAAGGGCGAGGACACGATCGCCGGACCCCACCTGGAAGCGCTGGTTGACGTCGACAACCGTGTTGAGAGCCCCCCGGTGGTCGATCATCACCCCCTTCGGCAGCCCGGTCGATCCCGAGGTGAAGATGACGTACGCCAGGTCTTCCGGCGTTTGCGCCGAAGGCAAGGGGGGCTCGCCCCCCTCGACCGGTTCCAGGGTATCGACTTGTAGCCGGACGACCTCCGCCGGCCAGGCCAGTGCTTCGTCGAGCCAGGACTGAGTGAGCACGACCCCCACCTGCCCATGCTTCAGCAAGTAAAACAGGCGCTCTCGCGGCATCCCCGGGTCGATGGGTAGATAGGCGGCGCCTGCCTGTAAGACACCGAGCACCGCAGCGATCTGCTCCCACCCCTTTTCCATGACCACGCCAACCAAAGTGTTGGGCCGAACCCCGAACCGACGCAGGCGAGCCGCCAGGTCGCGGGAGTGAGCGTACAAATCGGCGTAGCTCAACGTCCTCGAGGAGGAGACGACGGCGGTCGCCCGCGGGCTCAAGGCAGCCTGGATGAGGAACCCCTGGTGCAGAAGCCCTGGCGGCACCGGTGCCGCGGTGGCGTTGACCGCCCGCCGCAATCGGAGCTGGTCGTCCGGAAGCTCCGTCAGCACCCGAGCGCGCCAGCTCTCCTCGCGTTCGGCGAGACGAAAGAGAAGTGCTCGGTAGCTGGCAAAGGCGCCCTCCAGCAGACCGAGGGGGAAGAGCTCCTCGACCGAGTCCCAGGCGATGCGCAGCGAACCTTCGTGCTCGGTAACTTGGTGATCGAGCCAAACCTGGGGGGTCTGGCTGATGCTGTATATCGCCTCGCCGCCAAGCAGCGAGCGGGCGAGTTTGGATTGCCTCTGCGGCAGCCCAAGGGTGCTGGTGAACACGACCGGCATGGCGCCGCCGACGCCGGCGCGCCGGGCGTCGCGCAGCACACGGACACCGCTGACCAGCCGGTTCTCGATATCGTTCCAGAGCTGGCGCTGTAGGCGCCGCGCGCGGTCCTCAAAGCTCGCCGCGGCCGACCCGTCCACCTCGAGGAGGCTTATCGACGTGAAGTCGCCAACGATCTCGTTGACTTGGGGATGGAGCGGCAGGCGGTTGAATAGCGTCAGGGTGAGAGTGAAGCGCGGGCTCTTGCTCCACGCCGCCAGCACCTCGGAGAAGGCGGTGAGCAGCAGCGCCGAAGGAGTCAAGCCGGCGCGGTGGGCGCGCTCTTTGAGCCGCCGCCAGATCCCCGGATCGAGGCCGGTCGTGCGGCGCGTAAAGCGGGGTTGCTTAAGCTTCAGGGGATCGATCGCGAGCGGCAATTCAGGGGCTGGCGGCAGGCTCCCCTGCCGGCCCCGCCAGTACTCCAGCGCGCGCCGATAGGGCTCGGACTCCGCCAGGGCAAGCTCGGCGAGAACATAGTCGCGGAACGAGAGGGAAAGCGGCGGCAGCGAGGTCTCGGGATCGCGGTAGAGCTGCAGCAGCTCGCGCTCGAGAATGCGGAAGCTCAGAGCGTCGCCGATGAGCAGGTCGATGCTCAGGTGCAGCCGCGCACGGCCATTCGGCAGCCGGGACGCGCGAAAATCGAACAGCGGCCAGCGCTCGGCGGGAAGCACCTGGTGCGACATCTCGCCGCGGACCGCAAGCAGCTCGCTCTCGCGGACCTCAGGCGGTGCCTCCGTAAGATCGATGACGGCAATCTCGTACGGGGGAACCTGATCGATGATCTGCTGCCGTCCGTCCGGCAGGACGACCGCCCGCAGCATTCCGTGGCGCTCGATCAGGCACCGCCAGGCGGCGGCGAACCGCTCGATGTCGAGGCCGTCCCCTTCGACCTCCAAGTAGACGTGGGTCGAGACGTTGCCCAGCGCGAAGGCTCCGGTCCGGCCGATCCAGTAAGCCTGCTGCACGTCGGTGAGAGGAAACGGCGCCTGTCGCTGCTCGGGGTCCGGCACGATCGGAGGAAAAGCGAACGCCGCCACCTTACCGCCCGCCGCGCTCTCGGCGCTGATGGCCTTGGCCATGCCCGCGACCGTGGGTGCCTCGAACAAGGTGCGAAGGGGGAGCTCGATGCCCAGGGCGTCGCGGAGCCGCGCCGCGAGCTGGGTCGCCAGGAGAGAGTGCCCCCCAAGCTCGAAGAAGTTGTCCTCAGCACCCACTCGCTCGACCCGCAGGACCTCTCCCCAGAGCCTCGCCACCGACCGTTCAAGCTCGTCACGAGGTGGTGCAAAGGGCGGCATCTCCTCCCCACCCGCCGGAGGGGGCGGCAGCGCACGCCGGTCGACCTTGCGGTTGGGCGTCAGCGGCAGGGCGGCCAGGCGCACGAACACCGAAGGGACCATGTAGTCGGGGAGGCGTTCGCGAAGATAGTCGCGCAGCTCGGCGGCCGCGGCCTCCGCCCTTTCCTGGAAAACGCAGTAAGCAACCAGCCGACGGTCGCCCGGACGTTCCTCGCGCGCCACCACGACCGCCTCGAGCACCGCGGGGTGACGCCCCAGCACCGCCTCGATCTCACCGAGCTCGATCCGGAACCCTCGGATTTTGACCTGCTGGTCCGCACGGCCCGCGAAGACCACGTTGCCGTCAGCTCGGTAGCGGCCAAGGTCCCCCGTTCGGTAGATGCGGTCTCCCGGCAGTCCGGTGAAAGGGTTGACCAGGAAACGGGCGGCGGTCAAAACCGGATCATCGAGGTACCCTCGTGCGAGATGGTGACTTCGAACGCAGACCTCCCCCAGCTCTCCAACCCCGGCAAGGCGGCCTGCCGCATTGAGGACCAAGAGTTGCACCCCCTCGATCCCCCGGCCGAGGGGTAGAACCTGTTTACCCCCATCCCCTGCGGCTCCGTCCGCAGAAGCGGGATTTTCGGAGTCGTTTTTAACCGAGTAGTAGCCAACGGATCGTTGAGTCTCCGTGGAGCCATAAAAGTTGACGCAAGTGACGGCGGGCGCCAGCTCGCGCAACCGATCGGCGTCGCGTCGCGTCAACGCGTCTCCGACCAGGAACACGTAGCGCAGGGAGGGCACCCGGCCGCCGCCGACATTTCTCGTGTCGGTCAGGAGCTGTCCCATGGCCGGCGTCAGGTGCGCCACGGTGATCCGTTCGCGGGCCATCCAATCGGCCGACCAGCCGGGGTTCCCGATCCGCTCGGGATCGGGAATGCAAACCGCGGCGCCGATCTGGAGCGGGGTGAAAATGTCCCGCTGCAGCGGATCGTGCGCCAATCCCGAGAGCATGCAGAAGCGGTCCTCGGCACTGAAACCGAACTCGCGGACCTGCCACGGCACGAAGTGGGAGAGGGGGCCTTGGCGCCCGAGGATCCCCTTCGGCGTACCGGTCGAGCCAGAAGTGAAGGCGATCAACGCCAAGTCGTCCGGCCCCACGCTCCGGCCCAGAGCGGAGGCCGGCAGGCCTGCGAGCGGACCCGGCCCCGCGGATCGCTGCGCCACCTGCAGGCGCGCGCAGCCAGATAACCCGGCGACAAAGGCCTCAAGAGCCTCGGGCAGCGGCCCGGCGGCCGCGATCTCGATCCATGCCCGCGGCCGGGCCAGCTTCAGGCATTCGATCAGACGCCCCGCCGGATAGGTCGGATCCAGAATCACGAACGCCGCGCCGGCCTTGAGCACGCCCACTATGCTCCAGACCAGGGTGGCACTGCGATGGCCGTAGAGGGTGACGACCTCTCCTGGATCGACGCCGCGGTCGGCCAGCCAGTGGGCAAGTCGGTTGCTCTGGGCGTCGAGCTCCCCGTAGGTCCAGCTCTCTTCGGAGTCGGACGCAGCCAAGCGATGCGGCTCCTCGGCCGCGCGCCGCGCGAAGATCTCGTGAACCGCGCCGCGCCATTCGTCGGCCAGCGGTTGGCTTGGATCCGGCAGGACTCTACGAAGACTCTCGGCCACCAGGTCGGAGCGGCCAATCTTCTCCTCCGGCGACTCCGCGATTTGCGTCAGCAGGTACGTGAGCTGATCGGCCAATGCGGCGATCGTGGCGCCATCGAAGAGATCGGCGTTGCAGACCAGGTGCAGCCGTACCCCCCCCTCGCGCTCCGCGAGATAGACCGTGAGATCGAACTTCGACGCGGTCTCGACCGACGCACGCGCCTCGATCTCCAAGCCAGGAACCTCGATCCGATCGAGCGGAAAATTAAGCATGTTGAAGAATACCTGGAACAGCGGAGTCTGACTGGGGTCACGTTCCGGACGCAGCTCCTCCAGCAGCTTCTCGAACGGGACGTCCTGATGGGAGTAGGCCTCCAGCGCCGTCCGCCGGACGCGCTCCAGAAGCCCACAAAAGCTCGGCTCTCCCGCAAGGTCGGTGCGCAGCACCAGGCTGTTGAGGAAGAGCCCTATCATCGGCTCCAACTCGCCGCGACCGCGGCCGGCAATTGGCGTGCCCACTACCACGTCCTCCTGGCCGCTCCACCTTCCCAGCACGACCTGGAAAGCGGCCAAAAGGGTCATGAACAAGGTGACTCCCTGGCCCGCGCTCAGCGCCTTGAGGCGCGCGGTGGGGAGAGGCGGCAGAAATGCGGTCCACTGCCGACCGCGGTATCGCTGCACGGCCGGCCGCGGCCGGTCGGTGGGCAGGTCGAGCAGCGGCGGTGCCCCCGCAAGCTGCCGCCGCCAGTAAGCCAACTGCCCCGCCAGGGCCTCTCCTCGAAGCTCACGGCGCTGCCAGACGGCATAATCCGCGTACTGCACGGCCAGCTCAGGCAAAGGGGTCGGCCGGCCTGCGCGAGCCGCCGCGTAAAGGGCCGCCAGCTCGCGAGTCAACACGCCGATCGACCAGCCGTCGGCAACGATGTGGTGAAGGCAGATCGACAGCAGGTGCTCGGCCGCGCCGACGCGGATCAGGAGGGCGCTGAACAGGGGACCCGCAGCGAGATCGAAGACTCGGCCGGCCTCCGCCTCCTCCACCCTCGTCATCGCCGACGCCCGCTCGGCGGCGGCGAGCCGACGCAGATCGACGACGGGCAGGGAGATCGGCCGCGCAGGAGCGACCACCTGGAGCGGCCGTCCTTGGTCGCTGACGAACGTCGTTCGCAGTGCCTCTTGGCGCCGCACCAGATCGCGCAGCGCGCTCCGAAGCGCCTCCGGGGCGAGGTCACCGTGCAGCGAAACGGCAACCGGCAGGTTGTAGGTGGCACTGCCGCCGTCCAGTTGATCGAGGTACCAGAGGCGTTCCTGGGCGAAGGATAGTGGCAGCCCGGCGCCTCGCGGCGCCCGCTCGATGGCCGGCAGCGGGCCACTCCTCCCGCCGGCTTGTACGCGCTCGGCGAGGCCAGCTACGGTAGGAGCCTCGAATACCGCGCGTAAAGGCAGGTCGACCCCGGTCAGCTGACGCAGCCGAGACCTCAAACGCACGGCGAGCAGGGAGTGCCCTCCCAGGGCGAAGAAGTTGTCGTGGGTGCCAACCTGGCCGACGCCCAGCAAGTCGCTCCAGACGCCCGCGAGCAATTCCTCGACGGGGGTACGAGGCGGGACGAAGGCTCGCTCCGTTGCCGAGTTCAGGTCGGGTGCTGGCAAGGCGGCGCGGTCCACCTTACCGTTTGGACCGAGCGGCATGACAGCCAGCGAGACGAACAACGAGGGGACCATCGGCTCCGGCAGCTTTCCCAGCAGGAACGCGCGCAGCTCGGCGGCTGCGGGAGCCGGCCCGGCGGCGACCAGGTAGGCGACCAGCCGCGCGCCGCCGGCCGGGTCCGGGCACGCGACCACCACCACCTCGGTGAAGGCGGAATGGAAGCGGAGCGCGGCCTCGACCTCCCCCAGCTCAACGCGGAAGCCGCGGACCTTGACTTGGAAGTCGAGCCGACCGAGATACTCGACGCGGCCGTCCGGCAGGCGCCGGGCGAGATCCCCCGTCCGGTACAGCCGCGCTCCCAATCCGCCCCAAGAGTCCGGAAGGAATCTCTCGGCGGTCAGCTCCGGCCGGTTCAGGTAGCCGCGTGCGAGCTGCACGCCGCCGATGTGCAGCTCGCCTGCGACCCCGAGAGGAACCAGTCGCATCCCGCGGTCGAGCAGATGGATGATCGTGTTGGCCACCGGCCGGCCGATGGCCACGCTCGTGTCGGCATCGTCAGCGGTACAGGCCTCGAACGTGACATCCACCGCCGCTTCGGTCGGACCGTAAAGATTGTGCAGCTCCACTCCTCCAGGCAAGCGCTGGAAGAAGCGATCCCGAAGCTCGGCGGTCAGTGCCTCGCCGCTGGTGATCACCCGTCGCAGCGACGAGCACCCGGCCACCGTCGGCTCGTCCAAGAACAGGTGCAACACCGAAGGGACGAAATGCACCGTGGTGACCGCTTCGGCGGCGATCAAATGCGCCAGGTAAGCCGGATCCTGGTGCCCTCCCGGCCGGGCCATGATGAGCCGGGCCCCCGTGAGCAGGGGCCAGAAAAATTCCCACACCGAGACATCGAAGCCGAAGGGGGTCTTCTGGAGAACCCGGTCCTCAGAACCGAGACCGTAGGCCTGCTGCATCCAGAGCAGCCGGTTGACGATCCCCCGATGGCTGTTGACCGCCCCTTTGGGCCGGCCGGTCGAGCCGGAGGTGTAGATTGCGTAGGCTGCCGAATCGAGCCCCAACGGCGAACGCGGAGCCCCGGCCGGATCCACCGCGGCCGGGTCCGACGCGTCGATGCAGAGCACTTGCCACCCCCCCGGCTCCGACTGCGGCAGCCCGGGCGCCAGCCGTTCCTGCGTCAGCAACACCGGCACCCGTGAGTCGGCGAGCATGAAGGCGAGCCGTTCTTGCGGGTAGGAAGGATCGAGAGGCACATAGGCACCCCCGGCCTTGAGCACCGCCAGGAGACCCACCACCATCTCCAGCGAGCGCTCGAGGCAGACTCCTACCAGGGTTTCAGGGCGCACGCCCGAACGCCACAGGACTCCGGCCCAATGGCTCGCCCGCGCTTCGAGCTCGGAATAGGTGAGAACTTCACCGCCGCTGACCACAGCCACCGCGCCCGGGGAAAGCTTGGCTTGCCGCTCGATCAGCTCGTGCAGGCAGGCCTCCCCCGGCCAAGCGACATTCGTGTCGTTCCATTCTCTGAGCAGCTGCTGGTTTTCCGGCTCCAAGGCCAGCGAGAACTCCGAGAGGCGTCGCTCCGGAAAAGCGACGGCGCTCAGCAGCAGCGCCTCGAAGTGGCGTAGAAGGCGCGCGACGGTAGCGCCGTCGAAGATTTCGATCGGGTAATAGCAGGCTCCCCGCATTACCTCGCCGTCGTCTTCGATCAGCAACACCAGGTCGAACTTGACAGATCCGCTGTCGACCTCGACCGGAGTCACCACCAGGTCGGGCAGTCTGACGACGTGGGAGGAACCCTGAAAGCCGAGCATCGTCTGCACCACCGGTGCGTACGCCAGGCTGCGCTCAGGCTGCAGCTCGTCGACCAACCGCTCGAAGGGGAGGTCCTGGTGCTCCTGGGCCGCGAGCACCGTTTCGCCGACCTGCTCCAAAATCGCTCCGAAGGTCGGGTCTCCAGAGAGGTCGGCGCGCAGAACGAGGGTGTTGACGAACATCCCGATCAACGCTTCGACCTCGACGCGGGTGCGGCCGGCGACCGGCGAGCCCACCAGCACGTCGAGCTGCCCGGTATAGCGCGAAAGAAGCGCCTGGTAGGCTGACATGAGCACCACGAACGGACTCGCCCGCCGGATGCGGGCGAGTTCCCTTACCGCCGCCGACAGATCCGCCCCGAGGATGAGCCGCCGCACTGCGCCACGCAGGCTGGCGCTCGCCGGCCGCGGCCGGTCTATCGGCAGCGCGAGGACCGGGGGAGAGCTGGCGAGCCGGCGGCGCCAAAAAACCAACTGCTCGGCGCTCACGCCTTCCAGCCAGCTTCGCTGCCAATGCGCGAAGTCGGCATACTGAACGGGAAGCTCAGGCAGCTCGGCGCCCTGATAGCGGGCGACCAGGTCGCGAGCGAGTACGCCGATCGACCATCCGTCGCAGACCAGGTGATGCAGGTTGAGGACCAGCAGGTGCTCGGCCGGCGCGATTCGCAGCAGGTGGGCGCGCATCAGCGATCCACGCTCGAGATCGAACGGCCGCCGCGCCTCGGCGCGGGCCAGGGCCATCGCCTCGCGCTCTCGCTCGACCACCCCGAGCCCACCGAGGTCGACCAAGGGGAGCTCAAGACCCGTCGCGGGGAAAATAACCTGCGCGGGAATTCCGTCCACGACTCGAAAGTTCGTCCGCAGCGACTCGTGCCGCCGCACCACCGCCGCCAGAGCGCCGGAGAGCTGCGCAACCCGCAGCGATCCTTCCAAGCGCAGCGCGGCTGGGATGTTGTAAGCCGGGCTTTCCGGATCAAGCTGCGCGAGGAACCAGAGCCGCTCTTGGGCAAACGAAAGATCGAGGCGCTTCTCCCTCGATACCGGCACGATCTTGGCCGTCCGCGCTGCGGAACCGGACGAGCGCAGCTTCTGCAGCAGCAGGTCGCGCTTGGCCTGCGACAGATCGGCCAGGCGCAGCGAGAGGTCACTCATTCAATTCGCCTCGGGGAAGCTCGTTCAAGAGGGCAACCGCCTCCTCCTCGCTAATCGTCGCTAGCTCGTCGAGAAGCCCCTCCAGACCGGCCTCCTCCAGTTCCGCGAGCTGCATCGCTTCGATCGCCGCGGCCAGCTCAGCCACCGTGCGCCGGTCGTAAAGGCTGCGCAGCGACAAGTCCACGGAGAAGGCTTCGCGCAGGCGGGAGACGATTTGCGTCGCCAGCAGGGAGTGCCCGCCGATGTCGAAGAAGTCGTCGAATATACCCACCGAAGGTAGGCCGAGCACCTCCGCCCAGAGTTCCGCCACCCGCCGCTCGGCCGGCGTACGCGGCGCAACCACAGCGGTGTCGGCGATGCCGACCGGCAGGGTGCGCAGCACCGCGCGGTCGAGTTTGCCGTTCGGGTTCCGCGGCAGCGCCGCGAGCGGCACGAGGGTCTGCGGCACCATGTACTCGGGGAGCTTCTCGAGCAGGAATCGGCGCAGCTTCGAGGTATTCAGGGATGCATCGCCGGCAGGGGCAACGTAGGCGACGAGCGTCCGGTCACCGGCCGCGGACGTGCGGACCAGCACCGAGGCTTCACGGACCGCGGGGTGACCGGAGAGAACCCGCTCGATCTCCTCCAGCTCGATGCGGAAGCCGCGGATCTTGACCTGATGGTCGACGCGCCCGAGGAACTGAAGCTCGCCACTACGGAGGTAGCGGGCCAGGTCCCCCGTCCGGTAGATCCGCGTTCCCGGTGGGTCATCGATCGCGGAAGGGACGAACCGGTCGGCGGTGAGGTCCGGGCGGCCAAGGTACCCGCGCGCCAGGCCCGCCCCTGCCAGGCAGAGTTCGCCGATCGCACCCATCGGCACCGGGCCCAGCTCGGCGTCCAACAGATAGACCGCCGAGCCCGCGAGAGGGTGGCCGATCGTCGGCGGAGCACCGTCGGAAAGCGGCACTTCCGCGTAGGTCGAGAAGGTGGTGTCCTCGGACGGACCGTAGAGGTTCAAGACCCGGAGGACCGACGAATGGGCGACGAGACCATCGACCAGCGCTCGAAGGAGGGGCTCCCCGGCCAGGCAGACCGTGAGGAGCGCCGCGGGCAAACCCTTCACCCTCACCAGCTCTGCGGCGGCCGAGGGGACGGTGTTGAGCAGAGTCACCTCCCCGGCAGCCCCAAGCGTCGGCAGCTCCATCACGTCCGCCGCCAGGATCACCGTGCCGCCGAGGGAGAGCGGTGCAAAGATTTCGAAGACCGAGATATCGAAGCTCAACGAGGTCGAAGCCAGAACGCCGGCCAGCTCGGCCGGCGCAAACACCATCGCGCACCAGCGGACGAGGGCGACCGCGCTCCGGTGAGCGATGGCGACAGCTTTCGGCCGACCGGTGGAGCCGGAGGTGTAGATCAAGTACGCAAGGTTTCCCGGCAACGCCCGAGGCGTCGGCTCGCTCCGGCTCTCGCGGCCGATCGCTTCGCGCTCCGCCTCTAGATGGAACACCCGCACGCCGTTCTGAGGCAATGAGGTGAACAGGTTTTCCTCGGTGATCAGAACCTCCACCCCGGCGTCGTCGACCAAGAAGGAGAGCCGCTCCCGCGGATATGACGGATCGAGCGGCACGTAAGCTCCACCCGCCTTGAGCACGGCGAGAAGGGCTACGATCAGGTCCGCGGTGCGGCGCAAGCAGAGGCCCACCCGCACCTCGGGGGCCACTCCGAGCGACCGCAAACGATGGGCAAGCTGGTTGGCTCTCTGGTCGAGATCCCGGTAGCTGATGCGTCCTGCCGGCGTCACCAGCGCGGTCCGGAGAGGCGTCCGCGCCGCCTGCACAGCGGTCAGATCATGGAGGCAGGCCGGCTCGACGGGCAGGCTCCGGGTCTCGTTCCACTCGGTTAGGAGATGGTGACGTTCCGCCGGACCTGCCAGCGGCAGGGAGCGGAGCCGCGCCGCGGAGGAGCGGACGGCGCCGACGAGCAGCGTCTCGAAGTGCGCCAGCAGCCGGTGAACGGTCGCGCGGTCGAACAGGTCGCGGTTATGCTCGGCGCGCAGGCGCAGCCCTCCCTCCTCTTCGACGGCAAACAGCGTCAGGTCGAATTTGGCGGTCCCGGTGTCGATCGCCAGCGGGCGCAGCACCAGCGCCCCCATCCGGTACCGCGGCTGCGGGACGTTTTGCAGCACGAGCATCACCTGGAAGAGCGGCGAGCGGCTCTGGCTGCGCTCCGGGCGCAGCTCCTCGACCAGCTTTTCGAACGGGATGTCCTGGTGAGCGTAGGCACCAAGGGTGGTCTCGCGAGTGCGCTCCAGCAGCTCGTCGAAGCTCAACCGGCCGTCGAAGTCTCCACGCAACACGAGGGTGTTGACGAAGAACCCGATCACACCCTCGATCTCGGCGCGGGTGCGGTTGGCGATCGGCGAGCCCACGGCCAGATCGGGTTGACCGGAGTAGCGATGGAGCAATTCGTGGAAGGCCGCGAGCAGAGCCATGAAGAGCGTCGCGCCGTTACGGCGGGCGAAGTCCCGGACTTCCGCTACCCGACCATTGCACAGTGTGATTTCGGATACCGCACCGCGAAAGGTCTGGACCGCCGGCCGCGGCCGGTCGGTCGGCAAATCGAGTGCCGGCAGGCCGGCAAGCCGCGGCCGCCAATAGCCGAGGAGGCCTTCCAGAACCTCGCCCTGGATCCGCTCCCTCTGCCAACGCGCGAAGTCGGTGTACTGAACCGGCAGCTCCGGCAGGTCAGAGGGGCGCCTCGCACAGGCCGCCTCGTAGTGGACCGCCAGCTCGCGGATCAGGATGCCGCGAGACCAGGCATCCGAGACGGCGTGGTGCAAGGTGAGCAGAATCCGCTGGCGTCGCTCGCCGAGCTGCAGCAGGGCCGCGCGGATCAGCGGCCCGGCGGCGAGGTCGAACGGGCAACGGGCCGCCGCGACCGCGATCCGGTTTGCCGCCGCCTCAACCGTCGCCTCCGACAACCCGGCGAGGTCGACTGCCGGCAACCCAAGCGCCAGCCGCAACCGAATGACCCGCACCGGCCGCCCTTGGCGCGACGGAAAGGCGGCGCGCAATTCCCGCTGCCGTTCGAGGATGGCGTCCAGGGCGAGCTTAAGGGCACGGCGGTCGAGCTGACCGTCAAGGTCGGCGTGATAAGGAAGGCTGTACGCTGTCCCTTCCTCGCCGAGTTCGTCGAGGAACCAGAGCCGCTCCTGAGAGAACGAGAGCGGCGCCGATGCATCGTCCGACGGCACGATGGGGGGAGCAGGCGGCAATCCCGGATCGCGCAATGCCGCGTCGATCCAGGCGCTCAAACCATCGATCGTCGGCGACTCGAACAGACGGCGCAACGGCACTTCGAGCCCGAACGACGAGCGCAGGCGCGAGACGACCCGGGTGGCCAACAGCGAGTGGCCGCCAGCCACGAAAAAACTCTCGTGGAGACCGATCCGCTCCCTGCCGAGCAAGCTTTTCCAGATCTCGGCAACCGTATCCTCGACCGGCGTACGGGGCAGGTGGTCGCCGACCGTCTCGGCATCGAAGCGCACCTCGATGCGCGCCGCGGCCTGCCGGTCCACCTTACCCGTGGGGCCGAGCGGCAGCGCGTCGAGCGCCACGATGGCCGTCGGCACCATGAAATCGGGAAGCCGTTCGCCCAGGAACCTGCGCAGCTCCGCATCGTCCGGATAGAACTCTGGAGCCGGAACGACGAACGCCGCCAACCAGCGATCTCCCGGCGGAGCCTGCCGGACGCTGACCAGCGCGTCGCGAACGCCGGGGTGGGCGGTGAGCGCCGCCTCGATCTCCCCCAGCTCGACCCGGAATCCACGGATCTTGACCTGCTGGTCGATGCGCCCCAGGTAATCGATCTGGCCGTCCGCCCGGCGGCGGGCGAGGTCGCCGGTGCGGTACAGCCGCTCGCCGGGAGCCCGCGGGAACGGGTCCGGGAGGAAGCGCTCGGCCGTGAGATCGCCGCGGCCCAGGTAGCCGCGAGCAACGTTGGCCCCACCGATGCAAAGCTCGCCGGGAGCGCCCGTCGGCACTGGTTCCAAACCAGGGTCGAGCAGGTGGATGCGAACGTTGCCCAAGGGGCGGCCGAGCAGCAGGGAGAGCGGATTCGACGCACCGACGGTAGGCTCGAAGCGGAACGTCGCCACGCCCACCGTGGTTTCGGTCGGGCCGTAGTGGTTGAGGATGCCGCACCTCGGAGCCGCCGCGGCCAGCCCATCGACCCACTCCCACTCCGCGGCTTCGCCCCCCAGGATCAGCAGCCGGCCGGGCAACAGGGCGGCCGGCGCCACGGTCGCGAGCAGCGCCTTCAGATGCGAAGGGACGATCTTGAGGCAGTCGATCTGGTTATCGCGCAAGTACGCGCCCAGGCGCTCGGCATCGGCGATACGGTCCTGGGCGACGACGTAGAGTGCGCAGCCGGTGCAGAGGGCGGAAAAGACCACCGTGTTGCCAAGATCGGCAGCCAGCGTCGAGACCGTGGCGTAGCTGCGCGGCGCGAACGGCGCGATCCGCTGCAGCACGGAGTCGAGGTAGTTGGCGAGCTGCCGGAGCTCAACGCCCACCCCCTTGGGCCGGCCGGTGGAGCCGGAGGTGTAGATCACGTAGGCGAGGTTCTCGGGCCGCGCCGAAGCGGGCAGAACCACCCGGCTCTCGTCGGCGATCCGCTCGGCGTCGAGGTCCAGGCAAACCGGCCGCCAAGCTCCTGGGGGCAGGGCGCCGAGCAGATCCCCTTGGGTCACCACGACCGTCGCGCCGGAGTCGGCCAGGAGAAGCCCGAGCCGTTCCCGCGGCTGCCCAGGGTCCATCGGCAGGTAGGCGCCGCCCGCCTTGAGGATGCCCATTAAACCCACGATCATCTCTGAGGATCGCGCCATGAGCAGCCCGACCAAGACCTCGGGTCCGACGCCGCGGTGCCGCAGGTAGCGGGCGAGCTGGTTCGACCGCGCATCGAGCTCGGCAAACGAGAGACGGTCCTCTTCACCCTGGACTGCGATGCCGTCCGGGGTTGTGCGGACGGCCTGCTCGAACCTCTCCCGGATGCCCGTCGGCTCCCAGGCGATAGCGGAGTCGTTCCACTCGAGGACCGCTTGATGGCGCTCGCCGGCCGAGAGCGGCGCCAGGCCGTCGCCGGCAAGGTCCGGCCCGGCGACGGCGCGCACCAGCCAACTCTCCAGGTGGCCCAGCCACCGCGCGGCCGTGGCGGGATCGAACAGGTGCCTGTCGTGCTCCAGTCGAAGGACGTGCGCGCCCTCCCTCTCGACAAGGGTGAGAGTGAGATCGAACTTAGCCGTTTCCAAGTCGACCTCCAGGGGGCGAAGGCTGAGCCCGGGAAGCTCCAGCGCAACACCCGGCGCCCCCTGGACCACCAACAACACCTGGAAGAGCGGCGTGCGGGTGAGGTCGCGGTCGGGCTGCAGTGCCTCGACGATCTGCTCGAAGGGAAGATCCTGATGCGAGTAGGCGCGCAACGCCGTCTCCCGCACCCGCCGCAGCAGCTCGCGGACATCCGGGCCACCTTCTAGACGCACGCGATGGACCAGAGTGTTGACGAACAGGCCAACCAGCCCTTCCGTCTCGATCCGGCCGCGATTGGCGATCGGCGCGCCGATCGCCAGGTCGTGTACCGCGGAGCCGCGACCGAGCACCGCGGCAAAGCCGGCGAGCAGCACCATGAACTGAGTCACACCCTCGCGCCGGCCGAGGTTGGCCAGCGCCGCCACCAAGGTTGGAGGCAGGGTTCTTGAGCACCGTCCGGACCGGCGCCGCCCCAGGGCAAGTCGCGGCCGGTCGGTGGGCAGGGCAAGAGCGGGCGGGGCGCCCGCCAACTCGCGCCGCCAGAAATCGACCTGCTCGGCAAGTACTTCTCCTTGGAGCCAGTCTCGTTGCCAGCGGGCGAAGTCGACGTACTGGACCGGCAGCTCCGGCAGAGGTGACGCCGCTGCCTGCACGACGGCGCCGTAAAGAGCGGTCAGCTCGCGCAACATGATGCCTAGCGAGCCGCCATCGGAAACGATGTGATGCATAGTCAGCAGAAGCAAGTGCTCGTCCGCCGTCAGGCGCAGCAGGCGGGGCCGAAAGAGCGGACCGCGGTCGAGGGAGAACGGCCGGCGGGCCTCGGCGGCGGCGAGCCGCGCGGATTCCCGCTCGGCGAGCGGCGGCGCCTGGGCGCCGAGGTCAACGACCGGAACCGGCAGGCCGGGCACCGGGCCGATGTCCTGGAAAGGACGCCCCGCAATCGCCGGGAAGATGGTGCGCAGCACCTCGTGCCGGCGTCCGATCTCGCCGAGGATGGCGGCCAGCGCGGCGACCTTGAGCCGGCCCGAAAGTCGCACCGCAGCCGGCATGTTATAGGCCGAGGAGCCGGGCTCGAGCTGATCGAGGAACCAGAGCCGCTCCTGGGCGAAGGAGAGCTCCGGCCGCGCGCCGCGCGCCACCCGAGGAATCGGGGCCGCGGCCACGAGGTTTACGCCGGCCGAGATCCGCGCCGCGAGATCGGCCAGCCGCGGGCTTTCGAAAGCGGCGCGCAACGGCAGCTCCATCCCGAACGCCGCCCGCACCCGGGCCACGAGCCGAATCGCCAGCAGCGAGTGCCCGCCGAGCTCGAAGAAGTGGTCGAAGGCGCCGATCCGCTCGCGCCCCAGCACCTCGGCGCAGATCGCCGCGAGCAACTCCTCGATCGGGTTGCGGGGAGCCACGTACCTCCCCTCGCCACCAAGGCCGGCTACGCCGCGCGCCGGCCGCAGCCGCTCCAGCTCCCGTCGATCCAGCTTGCCGTTGGGCGTCCGCGGCAGCGCCTCGAGCGCGACAAAGTCCGCAGGCACCATCGGCTCCGGCAGCTGCGCGGAGAGCGCGGAACGCAACGCGACAATCTCCGGAGCGCCCACCACGAAAGCGACCAGTCGCCGGTCGCCCGGACGGTCCTCGCGGACCAGGACGGCCACCTCGCGCGCGCCCGCCGCCAGGAGCGCCGATTCGATCTCTCCCAACTCGATGCGAAACCCGCGCACCTTCACCTGGTGGTCGATGCGACCCAGGAACTCAAGCTCCCCGTCGGCGAGAAAGCGGGCCAGATCGCCGGTTCGGTACATCCGCGCCCCCGGCGCGGTGCCGAAGGGGTCGGGGACGAAGCGCTCGGCGGTAAGCGCGGGGCGACCCAAATACCCGCGTGCCAGGCCGCGGCCGGCGAGGTACAGCTCTCCGGGCACGCCCACCGGCACCCGCTGGCCGAATCCATCGAGCAATTCAGCGCGGGTCTCGGCGATGGGCCGACCGATCGACGGCTCGCGTTCGCCGCGAGGGACGATCAGGCCGCAAGTCGAGTAGGTGGTGTCCTCGGACGGACCGTAAAGGTTCAGCACCCGCTCGACTCCGCCGGTGGCGTAGATCCGGTCGGCCAGAGGGCGCGGCAGAGGCTCGCCGGCGAGGTTTACCACCCTCACTCCGACCGGCAGGACCTCGGCACGCACCAACTCGGCCATCGCCGAGGGGACCGTGTTGATCAGGGTGACCTCGCTGGCCGCGGGGAGCGTGGGCAGCTCCAAGACGTTGGCCGCGAGGATCACTTTCCCTCCCCAGGCGAGCGGCACGAACAACTCGAAGATCGAGAGATCGAACGAGATCGAGGTGGCCGCCAGAACACCGGCGAGATCGGCGGGCGAAAACGCCTCGCGCGCCCAGTGCAGCAGCACCGCCGCGCTGCGGTGCTCGATCGCCACCGCCTTCGGCCGGCCGGTGGAGCCGGAGGTGTAAATGAGGTAGGCGAGATGGCCGGGACCGGCGGCCGGCGGTGGCGCGGTCGAGGCCTCGGCGCCCGCCTCCTCCACCAGCATCACGCGCACCCGCCCTGCCTCGGCTCGCGCGGGAATCCGATCGCGGAGCCCCTGGCTCGCGAGCACCACCGAGACATCGGCGTCCTCCAGCACGAAAACCAGGCGCTCGGTCGGGTAGGTTGGATCGAGCGGCGCGTAGGCGCCTCCCGCCTTGAGGATGCCCAGCAGGGCCGCCACCATGCCGGCGGAGCGCTCCAGGAAGACGCCGACCCGCGACTCGGGTCCCACGCCCAGCGCGCGCAGGCGCCACGCCAGGCGGTTGGCCCAGGCATCGAGCTGGCGATAGGTCCACCGTTCGCTGCCGTCCACCAGCGCTTCGGCCGTCGGCGTCCGCTCCACCTGCGCCTCGAACAGCTCGTGCAGACACCGGTCGTCGTAGCCGCGTGCGGTGTCGTTCCAGGTCTCAAGCTGGGCGATCTCCGCGCCGCTCAGCAGCGGCAGCTCTGCGACCCGGCGCAGCGGATCCTCAGCGGCTGCCTCAAGGATCGTTCGCAGGTGCCTCGCCATTCGCTCGATACGGGAAGCGTCGAACAGATCGTTGTTATACTCAAAGGACCCAGAGAGTCCGCCGCCGGACGCCACCATCGAGAGCAGCAGCTCGAATCTCGAGGTCTCTCCCCCCAACTCGGCGAACGGCCGCACCATAATTCCGGGGAGCGCTAGATCCTCCAGGGCAGCGTTTTGCAATACGAACAGGTGTTGGAACAGCGGCGAGTGGGCGAGGTTTCGTTCCGGCTGAAGGACCTCGACCAACCGTTCGAAAGGTAGGTCCTGGTGGTCGTAGGCCGCCAGCGTCACCTCCCGCACCCGCCGCAGCAGCTCGCCGAAACCGGGACTTCCCGACAGGTCGGAGCGCAGGACCAGCGTGTTGACGAAGCACCCTATCAAGGGCTCGGTCGCGAGCTGTCGACGACCGGCGGTCGGCGTCCCGATGTTCAGCCGCTCCCTTCCGGCGTAGCGCGACAGGAGTACCTGAAGGGCGGACAGCAGCGTCATGAACGGTGTCGCGCCGGCCTGGCCACTCAGCCCGCGCACACCCGCCACGACGTTTTCGTCCCAGGCGAACCGGTACTCGGCGCCGCGCGAGGTCTGCACCGTCGGCCGCGGCCGGTCGGTCGGCAAATCCAGCGGCTCCAGCCCTCCCTCCATCCTCGTCCGCCAGTAGGCAAGCTGCGGCGCGAGCACTTCGTCGGTGAGCCAGGACCGCTGCCAAACGGCGAAGTCGGCGTATTGGATCGCCAGCTCCGGCAACGGCGACGGCAGACCGGCGACGAACGCACCGTAGAGCGCCGACAGCTCGCGCATCACCAGAGCCAACGACCAGCCGTCGCTGACGATGTGGTGGAGGACGAGGAGCACCGAGTGCTCCTCGGGGTGGACGCGCAGCGTCGCGGCCCGCAGCAGCGGCCCGCGCGTCAGATCGAAGGGGCGCCGACGCCACTCCCAAGCCAACCTGCGGGCCGCCGACCGCCGCCCACCAGGGAGCAGCGCAGCGAGGTCGATCAAAGGCAGCGCGACCCTCCACGCCGGGTGGATCTGCTGCGCCGGACGGCCGTCGACCGCAGCAAAGCTCGTGCGCAGGGCCTCGTGGCGGCGAACGATCTCGGTCAAGGCATCAGCGAGCACCGCCGGGACGAAAGGTCCATATAGCTGTGCCGCCTGCGATTCGTGGTACGCAACGCTCTCCGGATCGAGCTGCGCGAGCATCCAGAGGCGCTCTTGGGCGAACGACAAGGGCAGCGCGCTCCCTCGCCGCGCCGACTGCAAAGGCGGGATTGGCAGTTCGACGGCTCCGCTTCGCGCCTGCTCGATTCGAGCTGCCAGCGCGCTCACCGTCGGCGTCTCGAACAACAGGCGAACGGGCAGCTCGACACCGAACGACGCCCGGACCCTGGCACCGAGCTGCATAGCCAGAAGCGAATGCCCGCCGAGCTCGAAGAAATGATCCGCCGCTCCAACTCCCTCGATCCTCAGCAGTTCGCCGAAGATTCCCGCCAGCAGGTCTTCCGTCGGCGTGCGCGGCGCTACATGAACACTGGCGCGATCCGGCAGCGGCTCCGGCGCCGGCAGCGATCGCCGGTCGATTTTGCCGTTGGGCGTGTGCGGGAGCGACTTCAACAGGACGAACGTCGAAGGCACCATGGGTTCGGGCAACCGGTCCCTGAGGAAGCTGATCAGCTCTTCCCTTGCGAGACTCGACTCACGGGGCGCCACATAGGCCACCAGGCGCAAATCCCCGGCCGACGCCTCTCGCGCCAGAACCACGGCTTCTTGGACTCCCGGATGGCGCGCGAGGACCGCCTCGATCTCCCCCAGCTCGATGCGGTGGCCGCGGACTTTGACCTGCTGGTCGGCACGGCCCAGGAAGGTGATCCTGCCGTCGTCCCGCCAGCGGGCGAGATCGCCGGTACGGTACATGCGCAGCCCCGGAAGCGGGCTCCAGGGGTCGGGCACGAAGCGGTCGGCGGTAAGCGCCGGCCGATCCCGGTAGCCGCGCGCCACCCCTTCGCCACCGATGTAGAGTTCTCCGGGCCGGCCCACCGGAACGAGCTCGAGCGCGCCGTCCAAGAGGTAGAGCCTGGTATTGGCGATCGGTCGGCCAATCGTCACCGTATCCGATCCGGGCTCGACGAGATCAGTCGAGGACCAGATCGTCGTCTCGGTCGGCCCGTAAAGGTTCAGCAGCTCACCGTTCAGCAACCCGCCTAGACGGCCGGCGAGGCCAGGGGGCAGCGCCTCGCCGCCGAGCAACAGGCGATCGAGCCGGCGCAGGGCAGCCTCGCCTTCCGGGTCGACGACGATCGCCGTCGCCGCCGACGGGGTGCATTGCAGATGGGTTACGGCGTGGCGAAGGATCTGCCGCGGGAGAGTTTCCTCCAGAATCGGAATCGCAGTGCGGGCGAGGACCGGCGCCGCCGCAGCTCGGGACTCGCGATGCACCACGACTTTCCAGCCGCGGGTCAAAGTCCAGAGCAGCTCCAGAACCGAGATGTCGAAGGAAACGCTGGTCACCGCCAGCCAGCACCCCGGAACGGGCCCCAGCCGCTCATCCATGCCGAGGAAAAAGTTCGCCACGCTCCCATGGGTAACCATCACGCCCTTGGGCTTCCCCGTCGAACCGGAGGTATAGATGAGGTAGGCCAACGACTCGCAAGGAGACGGCACGGAGGGACGAACGGCGGAACGCCCGGCGACGGCGGCCCGGTCGGCGTCCAGCAGCACGAGGCACTCCCTACCCAAGGCAAAGCCACCGGCATGACACGCCTGGGTCACCAGTATTTCGATGCCGGCGTCCTCCACGATATCGGCCAGGCGCTCGGCGGGATAGCCGGGATCGAGCGGCACGTAGGTGGCGCCCGCCTTGAGAATTCCCAAGAGGGTGGCGACCATCTCCGCCGACCGGTCCAGGCAGACGCCGACGCGCCCGGCCGGCGCCAGCCCCATCGCCAGAAGGTGGCGCGCCAATTGGTTGGCCCGGAGCTCGACCTCGCGATAGGTCCAGGACTCCTCGCCGCAAACGACCGCTTCGACGCCGGGCGAGCGGTCCGCCTGCAGTTCGAAGAGCAGGTGAATTCGGTCGGGGGAGGGGACCTCGATCCGGGTGTCATTCCATTCCTCCAGGATCTGGAGGCGCTCGGCCGGGGAGAGCAATGGCAGCGCGGACAGCGGTCGGTCCGGGTCCGCCGCCAGCTCACGAGCCAAGATCGCGAACCGGCCGAGCAGGCGGCGACCGGTGGCGACATCGAAAAGGTCGGAGCGGTACTGCAGCCAAGCGGCGAGCCCACCCTCCACTTCGCCGATTCGCAAATTGAGATCGAACTGCGCCCAGCGCTCCGGTAGGAACCGCGACTCAAGCTCCCAGCCACCGAGGTTCAGCCGCGCCCCCTCCACCCCCAGGGCAAACGCAGCCAGGCCGTCCTCCCCGGGAAGCAAGGCTCGATGCAGAGTAAACATCGCCTGAAAAACCGGCGAGTGGCTGCGGTTGCGCCCCGGCTGAAGTCGCTCGGCGAGGAGCGGGAACGGGAAAGCCCGGTGGCTCAACGCGTCGAGCACGGTCCGGCGGGTCCTGCCGACCAGATCGGTGAACCGTGGATCTCCCGAGAGGTCGGCCCGTAGTGCCAGAGGATTGACGAAATATCCGATCAGGCCGACGAGCTCCGGCCGGGGACGGTCGGTCACCGGCGAGCCGACGACCAGGTCATCCTGAGCGCTGAGGCGGTGCAGGAGGGCTTGGAAGGCGGCCAGCAAAACCACGAAGAGCGTGGAGCCGCTTCTCCGTGCGATGTCCGCCAGGCCGGTGGCAGTCTTCGGATCGAGGCGGAGCCGCTCGGCGCGTCCGGCGAACGTCTGCACCGCGGGGCGCGGGTGATCTGTCGGGAACTCCAGCGCGACCGGCGCGCCTGCCAGCCGCGCACGCCAGTATTCCCAAAGCGCCTCCCCCTCGGGATCGGCCATTCGCTGACGCAACCAGCGGACGCCGACGCCATAGTCGGCAAGCGGCGGGAGCGCAGGCATCGGCTCGCCTCGTTCGCCGGAGTAGAGGATAGCCAGCTCGCGAGCCAAGACGCCCATCGACTCGAAGTCGGTGACGATGTGATGGACGACCAGCAAGAGGAGGTCCGGCTCATCGGCGGTACAGAGGACGGCGACGCGCAAAAGCGGACCGGCTTCAAGGTCGAACGGGGCGTTGGCCTCGCGCAGCAGGCGTCGCTCCAACTCGACGCCGATGCCCGCCTCCAGCACCGAGAAGGCGGGCTCGAGCCGCGCGCGCACCCGCTGCCTTGGCTCTCCTTGCGGGGCCTCGAAGGTGGCACGAAGGGCCGGGTGGCGCTTTACGAGGGCACTCAGCGCGCGGCGCAAGGCGGCGATGTCCAGGGCAGGACGAACCCGTGCCACCGCGGCGACGTGGTACGCACCGCTCTCGGGTTCCAAGCGGTGCAGCACCCATAGGGCCTCCTGGCCGTGCGAAAGCGGGAAGTCATCGGCGTCGAGGTCGCCGACGAGCGCGGGCGGCGGGGCGGGGACGGCGACGACCGCCATGCGCTCGAGAAGCACCGAAGCCAGACCCTCAAGATCCTGATCCTCCAGCAGGTCGCCGGGAAGAACCGGCACACCGAGCCGGCTCTCCAGCTCGTGCTGGAGCTCCAGGGCGCCGAGCGAATCCAGGCCGAGCCGGACGAGGCGATGCTCGGAAGCAACCCGTGCGACGCTCAGCCGCAGAGTCCGTGCGGCCAGTTCCCGCAGGCCGTTGACCAGGGCTTCCCTCCGCTCGCCGAGAGGGAGCGCGAGCAGGGAGGCGGCGTCGAAATGTCCCGCGTCGGTCGCTCCCAGGGTCGACGAGCCGCCGGCAGGCCGGCTCGCGAAGACGATCGCAAGGGCACCTGCAAGATAGGCCTCGCGGCAAGCCGAGCGCTGGATCTTGCCGCTGGTCGTCTTCGGGATCGTGCCGGCGCGGATCAGCACCAGCTGGTAGGTGAGCAGCTCGTGCTCCTCGGCAATCGCCTGCACCGCTTTCTCGGCCAGTCTCTCGTAGGAGATCCCCGGGCGCCGCTCCACCTCCTGAACGACCACCAGCCGCTCTTCGTCGTTGATCTCAGAGGAGAACGCCGCGCCGCAACCCGGACGCAGTTCCGGATCCACCTGCTCGACCGAAAGCTCGATGTCCTGCGGATAGTGGTTCCGGCCACGGATGATGATCAGGTCCTTAAGACGCCCGGAGATGAACATCTCGCCCGACGCGTCGAAGAAGCCCAGGTCGCCGGTGCGCAGAAACGGTCCGGCCGCCGGATCATCGGCCAAGCGGGCGCCGAAGTCGCGCACGGTGGCCCCAGGCCGATTCCAGTAACCGCTCGCCACGCTCCGCCCGGCGATCCAGATTTCGCCTATCGTGCCGGGCGGACAGCTTTGCGACGTCTCCGGGTCGACGACGACGATCCGCTGGCCGAGCCAGGCGCCGCCGCACCCCACCAGGGGACGGCCCCCAGCTGCGGCTTCGGCTCGCCCTTCCTTCAAGCCGAGCTGCGAAAAGGTGCGGACCACCGGCGGCTGGCCTATCCGTCCACCCGCGGCGAACAGGGTCGCCTCGGCCAGGCCGTAGCAACAGTAAAAGGCCTCGCGCCGAAAACCGGAAGAAGCGAACGCGGCGGCGAAGCGGTCGAGAGTCTCGGCGCGAACCGGCTCTGCGCCGTTGAACGCTACCCGCCAACTCGAAAGGTCGAGATCTGCCTTCTGTTCCTCTGAAATCTTGCGGACGCACAAATCATAGGCAAAGTTCGGTCCACCGCTCGTCGTCGCCCGATAGAGAGAGACTGCTTGCAACCAGCGCACCGGACTCTGCAAGAAGTCCATCGGCGACATCAAGATGCTGTGCGCACCCAAGAAAAGCGGCTGCAACGCGTTACCGATGAGCCCCATGTCATGGTACAAGGGCAACCAGCCGACAATTACCGATCTATCATTTTGCTCAAATGCATTAGAAATCATTTCCTCATTGTGGATGAGATTGTCATGGCTTACCATGACTCCCTTGGGCGTAGACGTCGACCCCGAGGTGTACTGGAGAAAAGCAATCGTCTTCCCTTCGATCTTTGGCTCGTGCCAGTCGTCGGCCCCCTCCTCCAAACCGTCGGTCGCCAACCAGCGTACGTTCGCAAGCTCCGGTATTCCAGAGAGCAACGTGCGAGTGCGCTCCAGCAACGAAGCGGTGGTGAGCACCACTTGCGGTCGAGAGTCCGAAACGATCGATCGCAGCCGCGGCAGGCCGCGCGCCGATCGTGGCGGAACGGCGGGTACAGCCAAAGCCCCGGCATATAGAGCACCGAGAAAGGCGTTCACGAACTCCAGGCCGGGGGGAAAGAGGAGCAGGACCCGCTCGCCCGCCGCGTCCGCCAAGTGGGCTCCTATCCCGCGCGCCTTCCGATCGAGCTGAGCAAACGCGCTCCGCTCGATCCCCTCCTCGCTCTCGGCTCGAATAAAAGAGTAAGCAGTGCGTAAAGGAAACGCCTGGGCTCGAGAGCGAAGTGAATCAACTAATGTCTTAAACGAAGCGTGAGCACCTGGAATCGCGAACCCCTTCCTCAGAAGCCCCTGTCAATATCCAATGTGCACTCGGAACTGAAACCGTGACACCCACCTTCTCCCGACGCGAAGAGGTCGCCGCCCGACGCGATTTCGCCTACCACGCCGAGTAGTCCGTCGCCGCAGCTCGAATCGGAACGCCCCGCTACGCGCCCCCTCCTCCCCTGCGGAAATTGGAAGCCCATAACAAAGTCCAGAGCA
This sequence comes from Thermoanaerobaculia bacterium, assembly GCA_038250865.1. Lineage (GTDB taxonomy): Bacteria > Acidobacteriota > Thermoanaerobaculia > Multivoradales > UBA5704 > DASYKS01. Next base: position 25,096 of record JBBSBW010000017.1, read on the forward strand.
GAATGGGGAAACAACCACTCGAAGCCAATATGGATGTCGCGGTTGACGGGTACGAGCCAGTTGCGAATCGCGCACGGCGGGTGGAGGACTCAAGGAAGTGCCGGGGCTGGGTGAGCTGGCACGAGGCGTCGGATCGCCGCCGGCTTCCGGCACCATCGCCCAGTGCGGCCGGATCTCATTGTACCGATGGCGGAACCCATCGAGCTTCTCTCGCGGGGAGCCATAGAGGTGCCAGTGCACCTCCTCGGCCTTGAGCGTTCGATGGAATCACTCCATTGCAACGTGGAGACGAAAAGTGCCAACGACCAACCTGAAGCCGTTTGCCGAACTTTCTGATTATACAGGAGTTAGATTGGAGGCGACGACCGGATTCGAACCGGTGGATAAGGGTTTTGCAGACCCTCGCCTTACCACTTGGCTACGTCGCCTTGGTATCAGGCAGACCGCGTTGCACGGCCTTTGAATCCTAAAGGGACCAACAAGAGGAGATTTGGAGCGGGAAACGGGACTTGAACCCGCGACCCCAACCTTGGCAAGGTTGTGCTCTACCACTGAGCTATTCCCGCCCGCCCAAACAGGATGCAGAGGATAGTCAGCGGGCCGCGAGGTGTCAAGTTTCGGGTTCGGATTCGCCGACCAGACCCTTCTTGAGAGTCGCGATTGCGAGCGCCAAGACTTCGGGGTTCGCCATTTTGATCGAGGCGAGGTGGCCGGCGGGGGGCACGAGCAGCAGGTCCGCTCCCGCCAGCTCGGCCAGGCGGCGGTGGTCGGCGGCGGGGATACCCGGGTCGCGCCCTCCCCCGACGTAGGCCGCGGCCCGGACGCCCAAATGCTCGGCGTGGCGGCGGAGGTCAAGGTAGGCGTAAGCGCGGCGGAGGAAGGCGCGGAAGATCAGGTAGAACGGCCGCCCAAGCGGCGCGCGGCGCCAGGACCACTCGATCAAGTGGGGAGAGACGTCCTCGAACACGGCGGCCTGGAAGGGCCGATGACGCGACATCAGCATGTGGCCCCAATATCCCCCGGAGCTGACGCCCCAGAAACCGAGCGGCAGACCGCCCGCTCGGACTTTCAGCTCGCGCAGCGCGTCTTCGAGGTCGCGATCCCAGAAAGCGTCGGGCGGCGCGCTGCCGCCGAATCCGGAGAGATCGAACGTGAGGACGTGGAAGCCGGCGGCGCGGAGCGCCTCGATCCTCCCCCGGCGGTGAAAGTAGGCCTGGCCCCATTCGAGCCACGGGTGGGCAAGCAGCACCGCGCCGCGAGGGTCGGTCGGGCTGGGGTACCAGGTGGCGGCCAGCTCGCCGCGGCCGCCGCTGCGCGGAATCGTGAAGCGCTCGAAGGGCGCGAGCTCGTCCGGCGGCGCGATCGCGGCGCCCCGGAGCAGGCGCGGACCGAGGGAGTAGAACAGGAAGCGGCCCAAGCGCTCTTCGATCCGGCCGGGGCGTTCCGGCGCGCGAGTGGCCCCCGGGGGCTGGTGAGCGTTCGGCGAGATAGGAAGTTCGGAAGCCATGCGCGTCGTCTGCCGGTATCGGTCCAGCCGCCAATTTTCGGCTGCCGGAGCGTTGGGGACGTTACAATCCCCCGTGTCCTCACCCGCCTCGACCGCTCGCCCGCCATGCCGGGAGCCGCAGCGGGATGCCAACCAGGTCCGACCCGGAGATCGTATCGCGATGAAATCTGACCGCCGTTTCGCCTGGGTCGTTCCGTTTGCCGCTTGGGCATACACCGCGGTCGCGGCCGCCCAAGCTCCGGTGGTGATGAGCAAGACCAATTTTATCTCGTCCTCGGTGCCGACCGAGGTCGTTGTCGACCTGCGTACGCTGCCGATCGTGCCGGATTGGAAACCTGGCGAGCCGTTCGAGATGAAAGAAGATCGCCGCTTCGAACCCAAAGGCCTGAGCCCGCGTGCGCCCAGACCGCACCGCGATCCCCTCCTCGACGTTCAGGCGGACGCTCCTGCCCCTTCGGCTCGAGCGTTCACGACACCGCTCGCGGTGTTCCCCGGCATGACCTCCGGCGCGCAGCCGCCCGATACGGTGGGCGACGTCAGCGCCTCCCACTACATCCAGATGGTCAACGGCGGCGGCACGCGGTTCGCGGTCTACCGGAAGAGCGACGGCGTCATCCTCGCGGGCCCCACCGGCTTGAATTCGCTCGGCACCGGCAACTGCGCTTCCGGCCTCGGCGACCCGGTCGTCGTCTACGACTCGTTGGCGGGGCGATGGGTCCTGTCGCAGATCGGTTCAGGCAACCGGCTCTGCGTGTTCGTCTCGAAGACCGGCGACCCGATCACGGGAGGGTGGTTCGCCTACACCTTCACCACGCCGGGTCTTCCCGACTATCCGAAATATGCCGTCTGGCCCGACGCCTACGTGGTCACGACCAACGAAGGGGTGGCCGCGGTCTATGCCATGGACCGGGCGCAGATGCTCGCAGGATTGCCGGCGACCGCCCAGCGTTTCTCGGCTCCGGGGTTGCCCGGCTTTACCTTTCAGGTCCTCACCGCGGGGGACGCCGACGGAGATCCGCCGCCTGCGGGCGCGCCGGCCTATCTGTTGCGCCATCGGGACGACGAAGAGCACACGCCGGGCACGGCGGATCCGACCCAGGACTTCTTGGAGTTGTTCACTCTCCACGTCGATTTCGCGACCCCGGCCAACTCCCTGCTCACCGGCCCGACCTCGATCCCGGTCGCGGAGTTCGATTCGAGCTTCTGCGGCAACGACACCGCGGCGACGTCGTGCATTCCCCAAACCACCGGAACCCATCTCGATGCGCTCCGCGAGCCGATCATGTACCGGATTCAATATCGGAACTTCGGCGACCACGAGGCGCTGGTGGGCAATTTCGTCACCGATGTCGATGGCGCGGATCGGGCCGGCATCCGCTGGTTCGAGCTGCGGAAGAGCGGCGCCTTACCCTGGTCTCTGTTCCAAGAGGGGACCTATTCGCCCGACGCGACGCGGCGCTGGATCGGCTCGATCGCGATGGACCGGCAGGGGGACATCGCGCTCGGCTACAGCGCGTCGAGCACGACGGTGTCGCCGAGCACCCGCTACACAGGACGCCTGGCCGGCGACCCGCCGGGGACGCTCCCTCAAGGCGAAAACTCGATCCAGGCAGGAACCGGAACGAACCCGAGCAGCCGGTGGGGCGACTATGCCGCGATGACCGTCGACCCGAGCGACGACTGCACGTTCTGGTTCACGACCGAGCACACCGCGGGGTCCGGCACGGCGACGCGGATCGCCTCCTTCAAGTTCGACGGCTGCACGGCGGTGGCGCCGCCGCCCGGCTCGTATTTCACCGTGCCGCCCTGCCGCGTGGTCGATACCCGGATCAGCGGCGGCGGCATTCTCTCCACGGGAGTTTCGAGAAACTTCCCGCTCACTTTGAGCTGCGGTATTCCGCTGTCCGCGCGCGCCATCGCCGCCAACGTCACCGTGGTCGCACCGACCGGGTCGGGCTTCTTCACTCTGTATCCAGGCGGCACCACCCCTCCGGCCACCGCGACGCTCAATTTCGGCGCGGAGCAGACGCGCGCCAACAACGCGATCATCTCCCTCGGAACCGACGGGTCGGTAGAAGTCCTCCCCTTCGTCACGGATGGCGGCCAAGCGCACCTGGTGCTGGATGTCGCGGGGTACTTCGAGTAGAGAGAGGCCGGAGATCGTTCGGGGCGGCCGTCGGCGCCGCCCCCTCAGTCAAGCCAGGAGAGCCGGTGGATACCGTCCCGTGGCGTTTTGCGGTTCCGCGCTAGACTTCGCGTTCTCCCGCAAACGCCAAAGAGGACTCCCGTTGCTCCGACTCGCCGCGCACCTTCGTCGCCTCGCCCCCGCCCGTAGCTTCACGCCGCTGTTGGCGGTCGCTCTTTTCGTCGCCCCTCCGCTCGCGGCGGAAACCAAACCGGCGACCGGGGCCGCGCAATTGGTCTTCGAACTTCCTGGCGTCCTCGGCCCGGAGGTCACCGTCGATGTCGTGAGCCTGGGTCCGACCGGCACGCCGATTCCGCCCGCCGCATCCCCTTCGATGGGCGACGTCCCTTCAGTGGCTCTAACCGGTGCGTTTGCCCTCAAAATGCACCGTTCCGCGGAGCATCCCTACGAAGAGGGATACCACCGCTACGTCTCCGATCCGATCGTCTTCCTCGCCGACCTGCGTGCCTCCCGCACCTGGCAGCGGACGGCGCGCGAAAACGAGGCTTGCACCCGTTGCCTCCCGCCGATCGCGGTACCCGAAGCCGCGGTTGAGATGCTGTCGGGCGACACGATCTTGGTGCGGCCGAGCGCCACCCTCGCGCCTCTCCTGGCCGCGATCTACGGCGCCGAGCGCGCATCAACGATCCAGCTCCGTCTCCCCTCCACCCGCTGGGAGATGTCCCCCACCCTGCGCCAAGAACCGCGCCGGGGCGCCAACTTCGGCGCGGGCGAAGCGGCCCCAGGGACCCTGCTCGCCTCGGGCGAAATGACGTTTTCGGCCACCGACCTCGCGGTCCGGGGTCGCGGGCTCGATTTCGCATTTACCCGGACCTATCGCAGCCAGACGGTCGGCAGCGGCCCCTTGGGACCGGGCTGGGACTTTGGGTTCCATATGCGCCTCCGCGAGCTGCCGAACGGCGACGTCGAGCTTTACGACGGCAAGCTGCGGCGCGAGACGTTCGAGCGAAACGGCGACGGCAGTTACAAGTCGCCCGCGGGTTTGTTCGCGGTTCTTACGAAAAGCAGCTCCGGTTTCCTGCTGATCGAAAGCGATCACTCGTTTGTGCGATTCGACCTTTGGGGGCGGCTCCTCTCGATCGCCGACGGTCTGAAAGATGCTGAGTCCACCGGCAACGAAATGCGCTTCGAATACGACGCGGCGAGCCACCTGGTGGCGGTCGTCGATTCTCTCGATCGGCGCTACACGCTGACGTACGACGGCGAGGGCCGGCTCACCCGCCTCGCCGACTTCGACGGCCGCTTGGTCCGCTACGGATACGACGAATTCGGACGGCTGACCGAAGTCGAACTGCCCGCGGTGACGACGGGCGTCGTTGCCGGCGTGAGCCAACGAATCACCCGCTACGCCTATTCAAGCCCGGCAGGTGATCTCGCCACGCGCTGGACCACCGCCGACAACCTGGTCCAGATTCGCGACGCGAGAGATCTGGTACCGCTGGAGCTGACCTACACCGACGCGGACGGCGATCATCGAGCCGACGAGGTGACGAGCCAACGCTGGGGCACGGGGACGGTCACCCTCGCCTACGACTTCGCCGCGAAGAAGACGACGGTCACCGACCGCCGCAGCCACGCCACGACCTATCTTCACGACGCCGACGGCCGGGCGGTTCGGCGGGAAGACCCGACGCACGCCGTTTGGACCTGGGCCTACGACGACGAGGGACTGCCCACCCAAGCAACCCTGCCGCTCGGCGGCAAGACCGAGTGGACCTACGGTTCACGGAACGACCGTCGCGCGCGCGGCAACGCGACGTTGATCACCGAGACTCCCGACGATCGAGGACCAAACGGCAGCCCGGCAACGCGCACCACGGAGATCACCTACCAGGGCTGGTCGAACGAACCGACAAAGATCGTCGATCCGCGTGGCACGGTGACGTCGATCCACCGGATGCCGACCGGCCTGCCGGTCGAGGTCCGCCGCGCGGTCGGCACGCCGGAAGAAACCCTGACGACAATCGCCTATAACCCTCAGGGGCAGCCGACCCAGATCACCGATCCCAACAACCGGCAAACCACGTTCGACTACTACGATGCCGGCGCCGGCCGAGGCTACCTCCAGCGGACCACGCGCGACGCCGGAGGGCTCGCCCTCGCCACCTCTTTCGAGGTCGATGCGCGGGGCAACGTCCTCGCCCAGAAGGATCCCCGGGGAGTCCGAACGGAATTCGCCTGGAACGAGGCCGACTGGCCGGTCTCGGTCACAGCCGCCGCATCGGCGACGAGCGACGGCGCCGCAGCCCTCTCCTACGTCACCCGGTTCCATCACGACGCGATCGGCCAGCGGGTCATGACCGAAGAACCCGACGGCGACGCGGGCGCCGAGGTGCTCAAGGTCGAGCAGACTTTCGGATTGCTCGGCGAGTTGCGCGAAGTGCGGCGCGAGATCGGAGCCGGCGCCGAGAGCGTAATGTCGTTCGACTACGACGAGAATTTGAACCGCATGGAAACGACCGAGCCGAACGGCCAGAAGAGTCGCTGGACGTTCGACGACCGCGACCTGCCAAAGACGGTCCGGCGAGGCTTCGGCACGCCGCTAGTGGTCACCGAAGGGATGGACTACAACGCCGAAGGTCGGCTGGTCGCCCACACCGACGGCCGGGCGAAAGTCTGGCCGGTCGAGTACGACGGCTATGGGCGGACGAAAATTTCACGCGATCCGTTAGGCGACGCCACGGAGCTGACCTACGACGCCAACGACAACCCGATGTCCACCTCCGCCCACGATGCGGTGGGCACGATGCTCGCGGAAACGAAGTTCGAGTACGACGCCTTAAACCGGCGCAAGAAAACGATGGAAATGCTCTGGGACGGAACCGCGCGAGTCGCCGCCCGGGAGCTGGTTACCCGGTACGACTACGACCGCGTCGGCAACCTGCTGAGCCTGACCGACCCGATGGGGCATCAGGCGACCTACACCTACGACGGAGCCCACCGACCGAAAATGGTGCGGGATGCCCTGGGCAATGAGGTAGAGGTAGAGCTCGACGGCCAAGGCAATGCGAAGCGCTCGATCCGGCGGGAGAAAATGCCCGACGGTTCGAGGGTCGAGGTCGCGGAAACCGCCAAGTACGACGCGCTCGGCCGCGCGATGGAGCAGAGCGACGCCCTGGGCAACACCTGGCACACGACCTGGGATGCGCGCAGCCGTGCCCGAATGACGATGGACCCGGAAGGGGCCGTCACAGTCCGGACCTACGACGGTCTCGACCGCCTGACGGTCCAAGAGCGCCCCGAAGGGATCGTCGAGCGTTGGACCTACGACGAAAGCTCGCGCCTGCTCTCGTACGCCGACGCGAAGAGCCAGATGACGCGGTACAGCTACGACCCGCTCAATCGGCAGACCGAGGTGCTCTGGCCGGACCAAACGAAGAAGACCTTCGCCTACGACGCCGCCCACAACGTCCGCGAGACCCATGACGCGAACGGCAACATCATCGTGCAGGAGCACGATGCGGCAAACCGTTTGATGGTGCGGACCATCACCCCCGCTCCCGGGGTGGTCGGCCCAACTTCCGAAACCTACTCCTACGACGGTCTGCACCGTCTGACGTCGACGACCTCGGGCGGGCAAACGACCGGCTTCGACTACGACTCCCTTTCGCGAGTCGTCCGGGAGACCCAGAACGGTCGCGCAATCGATTCGACATTTGACGACGCGGGGAACCGCTCCGAGTTGGCTTACCCGTCCGGCTTGAAGGTCGCCACGCACTTCGACGACCTGGACCGCGCGCGCTCGATCGTCCGCAGGGGACCGGCCGCGACGGAGATTCCGGTCGCCTCCTACGCCTACCGCGGGATAGATCTCCTGGCGGAGAGGAACGTCGGCGGCCTCACCGGCCACATGGCATTCGACGGTGCCCGCCGTCTCACGTCGACGAGCTATCGAGACCCCTCCGCGGCGATTGCGTTCGGCGAGAACCTGGGCTGGAACAAGCGGAACCAACTGACCAGCCAGCTGCGCGTCGACTTGAATGATGCTGCCAAGCTCTACCAATACGACACGGCCGGGCGCATCACGGCGGCACTGGCCCACTACGGGGAGCCGCCCACCGACCCGACCACGCTCGACGGCGAACGTTTCCTCTACGACACGGCCGACAATCTGGTCGAGCAGTCGATGAAGGCTCTCGGCCTGGACCAGTCAACTCCACTACCTCCCGACGCTTCAGGCCGCAACCGACCGGCCTCGATTCACGGCATCCCCCTCTCCTGGGATCCGAACGGTAACCTGACCGACAAAGGCGACCTCCACCTCGAATACGACTACCGAAATCGGCTGTCTCGGGTGATCCGTAGTGGACATGAGGTCGCCACCTACGGTTACGACGCGTTTAACCGCAGGGTCGAAAAGTCGGTGCAGGGAAACACCCAACTGACCTCGTGGTCGGGCTGGCAGGCCCTGGAGCGCACCGAAAACGGAGAACTCGCGGAGCGCCGCGTCTATGGCAACGGAATCGACGAGCTGGTCCAGCTGGAGAAGATCGAAGCGGAAACGAGCCTGACTTACGCGCCGGTCTACGACGCGAAGGGGAATCTTGCGCTGCTGGCCGACGCCAGTGGTAAACCGGTGGAACGAGCGGAATCTTCGACTTATGGCCAGACCACCTGGTCTGCCGATGGCGCGCCGCCCGCGATCACCCAGGTCCGCCTGAAGAACGGCACGATCGAGCTTCGCACGAGCGAAGAGGTCCGCCTCGCCTCTCTCCAAGCCGCCGTGGCCGGAGGCCAGGCGACGCTCATTGAGGCGGCAACGAATCACGCGGTTCCGTTCCTGGCGACTCAGCCCCAAAGTGCCACTCCGGGGACACGGCCGACGCGCCTGGTCTTGACGCCTTCGGCGGCGATCGCCGCGAACACCGAGCTTCGCCTACGCCTAGAGCCGGAAGCGATCGAGGATCTTTTCGGCAATCCCCTCTCGGACACGTTTGAGCAGGCCCTCACCTGGGACCAGACCGCCGACACGGTTCTCGCGGACACCGCCCCGCCCGAGGTCTCGCATGTCCTGCTGCGGGGTACCGGTCTGGAGATCGGATTCACCGAGCCGGTGACCGCCCCGAACGTCGAGACCGCGGTCCTCATCGACGGTCAATCGCGGACCTGGATTTCGAGCGGAGAGGGAGAGATCTGGACCACCACGGACCTCACCGCCGGTGACCATACCCTCTCGCTCGCGGCCACCCCGCTCGATCTGGCAGGCCATCCGCTCGCCGAGGCCTTCGAGCGGACATTCCGAATCGAGCCAAGCCTCCTCAGCCTGATCGTCTACCGCAAGCCCGACCCTTCCAAGCTACCAACCTCCGCCACGGACACGGCCCTCACCTTCCAGGGCCTGGAGCTCGATGCCGAGACGGGGCTGCTCTACGTGCGGAACCGGTACTTCGACCCGGAGCTGGGGCGGTTCATCACCGCCGATCCGATGGGGTATCCGGATGGGCCGAGCGGGTATGCGTTTGGGGACGGGGATTCGGTGAATGGGCGGGATCCAATGGGGTTGCGAAATGCCCTCGAATCTGCGGTAGTTCTGAGTTCTTCTCTGCTTCCTCTACCCATTCCTACAACTCTTCTTCACCCGAGAGAGACAGCGGAAGAGGTCCGGCGAACTCTCGCCAATCCTTATTTCCAAGGCTCGCTTCAGGTACTGGGCGGATGCTCGGAAGCCACTCTCGGCGCACTTGCTACCGTAGGGACTGCCGGAGCGGCATCCGTGCCAGGGTTCCTTGCGATTTTGCATGGTTCCGACACCTGTGCCGCGGGTTTCAGGACGCTCTACTACGGTGAAAACCAAGACAGCCTGACTGCGGATGGATTGAGGAACGCGCTGATCTATTCAGGGGTCTCGCCCTCGCGAGCGATCTACGCATCTCGGGTTGTTGATGCGCTCGCGGGCGCAGGATTGTCAGCCAACGCTTCCCGAGCTCTGGTCCCCAAACTTGTTTTGGTGCCAGCAACCCGGGTGCCGTTGAAATACGCATCAGCGGTGACAGCCGAAGTCGATCCGCGTACACTTAGATGGTCTCAGACAACGGCAGGTGGCGGTGGGCGGGCAGCTTCGTTGCGTGCGAGTCTCACTGAGCGCGGCTGGTCCGGTGATCCCATTGACGTAGTGCAGACAAGCGAAGGCCCCGTTGCCATTGACCACGCGCGTGCGGCGATTGCGCTGGAGTTGGGATTCGAACGAGTACCGGTTCGAGTACATTTTCCAGGTGAGCCGCTTCCAGCGGAGATGTTGACTAGACCGTGGAACCGAGCCGGCCAAACTGCGACAACCTGGGGCGAGGCAGTTGCTCTTCGAGGTGCTGGCCAGAGTCCGCCAATCGGTCCCACTGGATCGCCGATTCCACCAAGGCTTCCTAAACCTGGGGGTGGGTAGTGGCAAGATTCCTCTTTCGTTTTGGCTTCTGCACCCCAGAGCAATGGGATAATAACAAGGAGCACGGCTGGGATGACGAATCCTCCGAAGGCTTTTTTATCGAGGCTTCATCCCGCGAGGGAGCCCTCGCCTGGGGCTGTGAAGTAGCTGAGTCATTAACCCATTATTTGTTCCAGGCTTCCGGGTGGAATCGAAAGATTCCTAGCTGGAAGGAATCCGGCTTTGCTTACTGGATTGAGCAGAATCCCGAAGCAGTGCTGACGTCAGATGTCTTGAAGGCATTCCCGGAAGTGCGAGAGGGTGACATGCCCGCATTCCCCGAGAGGAACATCGTTCGAGCTCGAACAGCATGCTAGTGCGAGTGCGGGGCGAAACATGGACTGCGTCACCGGCCACTTGGCGTACGACGGTGCCCGTCGGATAACCTCGACGACCTATCAAGGCCCCCGGCGAAAGGTGTGGCGAAAGGTGCCGAAATCAAGATCTCGACGGAGTGGTAACAATGATCACTATCCGATGCCAGACCGGGGACCTGTATGATCGCAGATTATGTGAAGGAGGGGGTGTCTACTCCGTCTACAAAGGGGATCACCCACCATCGTGGCGATGGGAAAAATTCACAACGTTCCAGTGAGGCCCCAGAGTCCATGACAAGTTCGGACAAGGACCTTCGAAGGGGGGCGACACTTCTGGCTCAAAGAGTCGCGCGAATTCACAGGATTCTTGGAACGCTACACGACAGGGGAGGCGTCGTGAAAGCCTAGAGAGAGCGGTAGCTTCGTTCTCCAGGATTGAGCAGTCCATTCTTGGTGAGGCGAGGGGAATTCTCGCTTCGCCGGAGTTTACGCAGGTCCGGGCGGCTCAGGCCGCTGGTCGGAGCATCGAGGTACAAATCGGCGGAACCAGGATTCTCTTCGAGCCAGGTGCGCCTGTCTCGGGCATGACGATGTTCGGTGAAAAGGGCTTTGTCATTGGGCGGAATGCGTTCGCATCGGAAACCGAACTCACCAAGACGATTTTACATGAGACCTATCGGCTTCGCACCAGCCAGGTTGGCGCCAGTGGGGCTGCTTCGCAAGCTGCCGTAACGGCGGAGACCATGGCAGCCGAAGGCTTTGCGGAAAGGGCGTTCGATGCGTTATTCAAGTAGCCTGAGTCCGGAAGCTCTGCGTTGGATCGAGGCCGGAAAGATCCTGGCTGTGGACCCTGCGGCGCAGGTTGTGTGCCCGGTTTGCGAAGGTGCCTATCTTGTAGTGACCGATGTCGGTTGGAACGACGGACTTCACATGGACCGGCACATGCAGTGCCCGCACTGTGGGGCCCGTAACGTGCTCTCGAAGCTCGTACAAGAATGAAGCTGGAGTGTTCGGCTACTTGTCCCAAGGGACATACGACGGCGCAAGGCGGCTGACTTCTACGAGCTATCAGGGCCCGGCCGCGACGAGGACCTTTGCCGAGACCCTGGGATGGAACAAACGGACTCCAGAAATTGGCGAGCTGGGGTTCTCGATGCGCTTTCCGATCCAAGTCGGACAGTTCATTTCAATTTGGACGGCGTAGACGTTTGGGAGGGATTGCTGCGGGAGGCGTCCCGTAGAGGAGGCACCACGGACTGGGAACATTATAGAGACCGGGACTCTACGGCCCGGCGCGGCGTTCATCACACGAGGCGACCTCTACGACACGGCCGACGGCCTGATCGAGCAGTCGACCAAGATCCTCGGTTTGGACCAGGCGACTCCTCTTCCTCCCGACACTTTAGGCCGCAACCGTCCCGCCCCGCTTCACGGAATTCCCCTCACCTGGGAGCCAACGGCAACCTGACCGCCAAACGCGATCTCCGCTTCGAGTACGACCCGAATTTCCGGAGCGAGATGAGCCGGTCTAAATCTCAACTCCTGAGGGCGAGGAGGGGACCACCTTGGAACGTGCCGACGGCGACCAGACCCTCTCGATCTCGGTCGCCCCGGTTGATCTTGCGGGCAAGCCGCTTGCCAAGTCCTTCGAGCGAAGTGGGCATCCTCAGAATGGGATAACCTCACCGGCACCCGCCGCTTTCTCCCTTTCACTGCCGCCGAGGTTCGTCCCCATGTCTGAGACCGCATCTGCCGTCGCAGCCGCTCCTCCGCCGGCCGCCGCCCACGATTCCTTTCTGCCGCAGGTCCTCCGGGTCGCCTGGCTGTCGATCGGGCTCGGGATCACGTTCGAGGTCCTGCTGCTCGTGGTTGCGGCGTTCTCCGGCACGGCCGGCGAGAGCGCCAAGCCGGCGGTCGCGGATCTGGCGCAGAAGATCTCCTGGTCGTTCCTGGTCTGTGTCGGCCTGGCGTTCGGCACAGCGGCGCGGAAGATTCGCGAGGTGGTGATGGGAGGCCTCGGCTTTCTCGCCGCGCCGCTCGCGTTCGTCGCGGCCAAGGCGATTCACAAAGCGCTGGGCCAGGCGCTGGGAACGATCGCGCCAGGCGCTCCGCTCACTTTCCCACTGCTGATTGCGGGATTGAAGGCGCTCGAATACGGCGCCTTGGGCGCTCTGCTCGGATATGCGAGCCAGCGGAACAAGAGCCTCGCCTTCCATGCCGGCGCGGGGATCGCCACCGGGCTCACGTTCGGCACACTGCTGATTTGGACGGGAGTGCGCGCCCAACCGGGGCCGGTGGGCGCGATCGACCTCGCGAGCCGCGGGATCAACGAGATCCTTTTCCCGCTCGGCTGTTCGTTGGTGATCTACGCCTCGGAGGCGTTCGGCCGGCGGATGAAAGCGGCCTGACGTCTACCGCTTCCAGCCCATTTCGACGTAGAGCCAGCGGCCGTCGGAGCGGGCGGGGAAAACGCTTTCGATCGCCCGGCCGGTGCGCAAAGCCCCGCCGCCGAAACTGAGATCGAGCCCGGGGCGGAGCGTCCAGGTGAGATCGAGGTCGAGCTCGGTGCCTAGATCGCGGCTCGGGAACACCCCGCGGCGCGGACGGCGGGCCACGTAGCCGAACGATGCGGCGTTGAACGCGCCGGAGCCGGCATACCAGGCGTCCTTCCGGTCGACCAGGGAAAACGAGTGAAGGGCGGCCCGGGCTTTCCATTTCGCGCCGGGCGCGATCGTCGTTTCGACGTAGGCATCGCGGAGGTTCGAGAAGGCGAAGTAATCCAGGCTGCCGTAGAACTTGTGATTGGTCGGCAGCAGGTTGAAGAACCCGCCGTAGGTCTCCCCCACGTCCCCCGCCGACGCCTGCTCGAAGGCGAGATGGACGGCGGGTTTGCCCGGCGCGCCGGGAAACTTGTGGCCAACGTCAACGGTAAAGGCCGCCGACCGGCCGCCGACGTTTTTGTCCTGAAGGGCGAGCCAGAGCGCCAGGTCGTTCGTGTCGTTGCCGGCGAGCAGCGAGGTGCCGAAGGTCGTCACGTCGAAGCGCCGCCGGCCGCGAAAGGTCTGCGGCACTAAGCGGCGCCCGTCCTCATAGCGGCTGGCGAACAGACGGACCTCCGCACCGGGAATCCAGGCGCCGCGCGGTCCGGTGAGGGTAAGTCCCGCGATGTTCAGCTCGCCCAGATCCTCGAAGGCGTCGTCGGAATCGAACGCCCCGGTGAGCGGGCGCAGCACGAACGCGTCGAGCCGAGTCTTCCCGCCTGAACGAACCCAGCCGGTGACACCGTCATAGCGGCGCCCGACGTTGGTGAAGTCGAGGTTGCCATAGAGCCGCTCGGCGAAACGGCGCTTTTTGACCCCATCGAGAAAGTCGCTGCCGGTCGCCGCTTCGAACCCTTCGACGTAGCCCTGCCGGCCGAGCGTCCAGCGGGCGTTCGTGCCGGTCCAGGCGATCGACAGCTCGGCGATCCCCAAGCTCGTGGGGGTCGGAGCCCCCGCGTTCGCCCCCCGGTAGGTCGGTCCCGAGCCGAGCACGCCGCGCTTCGGCAGGCCGCTCGTCGCCGCGCTCTGCGCCATGCCGTGAAACGTCCAGCGCGGCCAGACCAGATCGAGCCCCGTGCGCAGGCGGCCGATGCCGAAGGAGTAGCTCGAATCCTGCGCAGCGGAAGCGACGGGCGTGGCGAATGATTCGCCGCGCAGGCGCAGATCGACCGAAGTTTTGACCTGCATCGCCCGGCCGTCCTTCTTTGCCGGAGCCGCCGCGCTCTGCGCCGGAAGGATCGCTCCCGGCCCCAGGCCCAGCAAAACCCACCCAACGACCGTCCCGAGCGTTCGTCGCATCGAATTCTCCTCCCTGTGAAGGGCTTTCCGGGAGGAGACAGCAATCCGGGGCCAGCTCCGCAACGGCGGGCGCCGGGCGAAAGGAGCTTCAGGAGGCGCACCCGCGCGTACGGCCGGGGGTGGCCGTTGTAAAAATGACTTCGGGGAGGTTCAGATGCCCTTGAACAGCGCGTCGAACGCCGAGCGGGCCTCACTCGGCTTGCCCGGCTTGGACGCCGCGCGCTCTACGGGAAACTCGCTGGTGGTCTTCGGTTCGAAAAGGGGGCAGTCGTTCTTGTCGCGCTTCTTCACCACCCGCACGGGAACCTCTTCGAAGCGGCGGCACTCGAAGCGGCTGCCGGGATCGAACGAGACGCAGTTGGCACAGGCGTGAAGAGGGGCGCCGCAGCCGGCGCAGTTCGTCTCGATTTCGATCGGGTCGGCGATCAACCGCTTGTGGTTGCACGCCACGCAGCGAAACACCGTCTCGGTCGGCGCGCCCAGGCCCCGGCCGCGCGGGCCGTCTTTTTTCGGCGGCGGCGGTCCACCCGGGCTACGCCGCGAGTCCTTCGAATCGTCGCTGCTTTGGTAGCCGCGGTGCCGGTATTTTCGCTCGTCGGACATGGGAGTCCTTTCTTCGGGTCCCGATCCTACCCCGGCACGGCCGGCAACGCGGCGAGCAGCAGCGATCCCGGGCCGAAGACCACGCCGAGCGGCGGACCGATCTCGCCGAGAATCACCTCGGCGGCGGGCCAGCGTTGGGCGACCAGACCGCGCAGCGCCTCCGCCGCCTTCGGCAGCTCGCCGTGGGCGATGCCCACGAGACCGGGACGCTCCGTGCCGAAGGCTTCGGCCACCCGGCCCAACAGGGCCGCCGGCACCTTGGACTCGCGATCGGTCCGGTCGCGCGAGTAGAGTTCGCCCTGTTCGATTTCACAGATCGACCAGAAATCGACCGGCTGAATGAACAGGCCGAATCGCTGTCGCTCCTCCCGCTCGCGCGCGGCGGCAAAGACTCTGAGCCCTGCGGCTAGCTCCACCACCCGGCGGCGGATCGCCGACGCCGAAGCGCCGCGCCCGGCCAGCCGCGCCGCAGCGATGGCGAGCAGACCCTGGCCGAGGCTCACGCTGCGGCTGTCGATCACCTCGATCGAGAGCGGATCGAGCTGGGCACGAAAACCCACCCGGCCGCGCAGCGCATCGTCGGCGGCGGCCAGGGAGTTGTCGAGCGCGCTGCCGAACCGCGGCGCGGCGTGGATCGCCACCAGGTTCTGGGTTTCGAGACCCGCCGCGAAGATCGACAGCAGCTCGCCCCGGCCGGGCGGCTCGATCGCGGGCGCCCCCGCGCCGCGCGCCGCGCCGAGCCGGTAGAACTCGGCCGGCGAGATCTGC
Source organism: Thermoanaerobaculia bacterium (assembly GCA_038250865.1). GTDB lineage: Bacteria > Acidobacteriota > Thermoanaerobaculia > Multivoradales > UBA5704 > DASYKS01. The sequence continues at coordinate 40,754 of JBBSBW010000017.1, forward strand.
TCGCGATCGCGGACGAAGGTTTCGCCGAACGAGAGCGAATAGGGCGCTAGCAGGATGCCGTGCGCCCGCGCCACCGCTTCGGGCAGATCGCTCGCCGTGTCGGTCACCACCCGCGCCCGGTCCTGCGGCTCGTCAAGGACCGCCACCCCCTGGCGGATCAGCTCGCCCAGGCCGCGCAGGATCTCGCCGTCCGAGCGGCCGGGCAGCGCGTCGAGCAGCGGCCCTACCTGGTCGGCCTGCTGAAGCGCGCCCAGGATTTCGCGCTCGATCGCCCCGAGGGCGTTGCCGAAAAATTGCGGCCCCAGGCGCAGCCGCACGCGCGCCTCGGGGTCGGGCGGAGTTGCCAAGCGATCTTCGAGCGCGGCGAGGATGAGGCTCGGCAACGGCAGGAAGATCTCGCGCACGACGCTTCCCCGCTCCGCTCCCCCGCCGGCCGCCGGAGAGGGGAAAAAACGCACCTCCCCTGCGTCCTGGAGAGAGAGGCGACAGAGAGCCTTGACCGCGCGATGCGCGCCGGAGCGCGCGGCGATCAGCTCGCCCCGTTCGAGGACGATCTCTCCCAACTTCGTACGCACGGTGCCGGAGCCTGCCGCCCCGCCGAGAGCGCGCAGCAGCTCGAGCAGAGGCACCACGGAAAGATCGCCGACCAGGGCGCCGGCCTCCGGATCGAGCACCAGATCGGCATCCAAACCGGAGAGCCCCCGGTGGCGGCCCAGCTCGCTGCGCAAGAGGGCGAGCAGCAGCCGCCGGACCACCCGCTCGAACGCGTCGCCCCCGAGCGGCAATTCGGCCGGGTAGCGCACTTCGAAGGCACCGGCCGGGTCGGCCGGCGAATCGTCGGCCAGCATGCCGTCGGCCGACACCACGAACGCGATCGATGGGGTGCCCCCGGCCGAAAGCGCCGCGGCGAACCGCGCGCCCTCGGTGCCGGTGCGCACCGGCACCACCTCGCGCCCCGAGGCGGCGATCCGCTCCGCGAGCAGGCGACGCCGGTCGGCATCGCCCTCGACCAGGACTACGGTCTTCCGATTCATCTAGAGGATGGAGTGCCGGATCAGGAGACTTCTGCGACTTTTTCAAACACGAAATCGGCGATCACCGGCAGGTGGTCGCTCGCCAGGCGGGCGAGCCGCAGGCGGGAGGCCTGAACGGCGAGCAGCGAAACCGGGCCGCGGTAATAGAGGCGGTCGAGCCCCCCTTGGGGCGAAAACGAGGGGTAGGTCGGGATTACCCGGCGCCGGCCGTGCGTCCGCTCGGTGGCGCAACGAAACCCCAGACTCTCGGTAAACGTCGGCAGAAGCAGCGAACGCCAGTCGTTGAAGTCGCCGCCGATCACCGTCGCGTGGCCGGAATGCGCGTGGCGATATTCGTCGGAGCGCACCAGCTCCGCCACCTGCTGCACCCGTTCCCGCGCCGAGAGTCCGAGGTGCAGATTGAAAACCTCGAACCGCCGGCCGCCACCGAGGTCGAGCGTCGCATGCTGGCAGCCGCGGCGGATCCAGCTGTCGGCCATGGTGAGATCGATGTTGCGCTCGGCGACGATCGGAAAGCGGGAGAGGATCGCGTTGCCGTACATGCCCTGCTTCAGATGGACGTTGAGTCCCAGGGCGACCCCCGGCAGGTCGAGCAAGCCCGACAGCTCGATCGCGAGGTCGAGACTCCGCGACCGCGGCGCCCCCTGATCGACCTCCTGAAGCATCACCACGTCCGGGGCGTAATGGGAAATGACTTCCGCGGTCCGATCGAGCCGGAAACGGCGATCGATCCCGATCCCCTTGTGGATGTTGTAAGTCAAGAATCGCAGTTGCACGCGCGCTCGGGTCTCCTCATCACGGATGGGCACGGGGGGCGGGAGTCTAGCGCACCGGTGATCTAGAGCCGCACCGGCCGAACGAGAACGCGTACGCTCGGGCACCCGGCGCCACGAACCGCAAGGTCAGGCGGTGCTCACCATGACCGCCCTCGATCAGCCGGACCATCCGGCCTCGTTCCCACCTCGCGATCGTGCCGGCCATTGCATCTTCGACGTCCGCCCCACGCTCCCCTTCCGGCACAGGAACACCGTCCAGCAAAATCTCGGCCATCCCGGCGGATGCGAGCACCAGATTCACCCCCGCGGCCTCGTAATGCAGCTCGATCTCGGCCCCCGCCTCGGCGCTCTCCAGGTATTCCGCCTCGTGCCGCCAGGCGCCGCGGGCGGTAAAGCCGCCGAGCGGAATCTCAGCGGACGGCAATCCGGCATGGCGCACCTCCTCGCCCGGCCGGTACCCCTCGGGCGCGAACAGCCGGCCGCGGTGCCAGCCGACGTAGGTCTCGCGGGTGGAGGGCCGGCAAACTTCTCCGGTCCCTTCGGCACCGGAGCCCTCGCCTTCCGGTCCGATCCAGGGCTCCGGCCACGGGCCGGGATCGCCCGCCTCGCCGAGCAGTTTTTGAATCCACCGTTCGGTCTCTTCGTAGGACCCTTCGCCGAAAGCTTCGTAGCGCAGGTAGCCTCGGCCGTCGATCAGATACTTGGCCGGCCAGACTTTGTTCGCAAAGCGCTCCCAAGTGGCGCGCTCGGGATCGGACAGGACGGCGTAGGGAATCTTCTCCGCCGCGACCGCGTGCGCCAGGTGCTCGGGAGCGGCGGTGAAATCGAATTCGGGGGTGTGAACGCCGACGATCGCGAGCCCCCTCGCGGCGTAGCGCTCGTGCCAAGCGATCAGGTACGGCAGCGTCCGTAGGCAGTTGACGCAGGTGGATTCCCAGAAATCGACCAGCACGACCCAGCCGCGCGAGGCCGGGATCGACAGCGCCGGCCCTTGGATCCACGGGCCGGGGGCGAAATCCGGCGCGCGCAGCGCGTGGGCGATCTCGGGCATGGCGGTGAGACTTTACCCCGGAGGCAAGGTTCGCGGTCTCGTTGGCCCCGCAGCGACTGGCCGCTGCCGAAGGCGCCCGAAGGAGCGAGGAGGCCAACGAAACCGCGAACCCCATATGATCCGTCCATGCCGCGCGCCGCGATTTCGGAAACCGGCCGCGCGCTGCTCGTCGCCTCGCTCGCGGGGGTCTGCTTCGGGGCGATGGCGTTCTCGGCCAAGCTCGCCGCAGCCCACCTCTCCGGCTCCGAGGTCGCATTCCTCCGCTTCGTCCTGATGCTCACGCCGCTGCTCTGGCCGCCGGTGCTCAAAAAAGCGCTGGTGGTCCAACGGCTCGACCTTCTGTTCTATCGAGGCCTGTTCGGCGGCCTCGCGGTGCTGTTCTACTTTCTCGCGATCGAGCACATTTCGGTGGGCGTCGCGACCCTGCTCAACTTCTCGGCGCCAATCTGGAGCGTGCTGTTCGCCGCCCGGTTTCTCGGCGAGCGGATCGACCGCCGGTTCCTCGTCCCGATGGCCATCGCGGTCCTCGGCCTGATCCTCGTGGTGCGCGGCCAGACTCCCATGGCCCAGGCGATCTCCTTCGGTACCTGGGAATGGGTTGGGGTGATCTCGGCGGTTTTCTCCGGCGCCGCGGTCGCCTCGCTGCGCGCAGCCCGGCGTAGCGAAAGCTCGTGGTCGATCTACACCAGCTTCTCGCTCTGCGGCCTGCTCGTCACCCTGCCGTTCGCGCTCGCCTCGTGGCGGACGCCCTCCGGCAAAGAGGCGGCGTTGCTCGGCGCGGTAGGCGTCACCTCGATCGCCGCCCAGCTCGGCATGACCTACGCCTATCGCTGGGTGACCAACCTCCAGATGGGCGTCTGCACCCAGCTCGCGGTGGTGGTCGCCATGGCGCTCGGCATCGCCTTCCTCAACGAACCAGCCACCGCCCTCGGCCTGGCTGGCAGTGCGCTTACGATCGGCAGTATCCTCGCCGTCGTCACCATCCAAGCTACGCCTCGCGCAGTCGAGTGAGAACTCTTATGTCCATCCCTCTCCTGCCGGAAGTCGGCCGCCCCCTCGACCGCCCGGCCCTGGACCGTCCGGCGCCAGCGTCCGAGGCACCGGTTCCACCGAAGCGCGGCTGCATCCGCCGCTTCTGGCTTCCCGCGCTCATCCTGCTGGGGGTCTACATCGGCTGGAAGGCGCTTACCTGGCCGGACGTCGCGGCGCTTGCCAAGGACAATCCGAAGTCGACCGCCTTCATCGACGCCTACCGCAACCGGTGGTTTTTCCCGGATCGCGAGATCGAATGGAAGTGGGTCCCTTACACGCGGATTTCGCGCAATCTGCGGCGCGCCGTGCTGGTCGGCGAAGACGCCGCGTTCTTCGGCCATGAAGGGTTTGACACGGATGAGATGAGAGATGCGATCACCCAGGCGATCGAGAAGAAGCGGCTGCCGCGCGGCGCTTCGACGATCACCCAGCAGTTGGCGAAGAATCTCTATCTCTCGCCCTCGCGCAACCCGCTGCGGAAGATCGAAGAGGTGATCCTCACCCGCCAGCTCGAAGCGCACCTCCCCAAGAAGCGGATTCTGGAAATCTATCTGAACGTGGTCGAACTCGGTCCCGGCATTTACGGCGTCGAGGCCGCTTCGCGCCACTATTTCCATGCCTCCGCCGGCAACCTATCCGCCCACCAGGCGGCGCAGCTCGCCGGGAGCCTGCCGGCCCCGAAGACCTGGCATCCGGGAAGCGACAGCAAGAAGTACCTCTGGCACGTCCGCTGGATCGAGCGCCGGATGTGGCGCACCGGCTGGGTGAGCGGCCGGGTCTGACCGATCTCCCTTCGCTCGGCACGCCACGGTCACGCCTACGACAGGGACTGCTCCGGTCGTCGTCTCACTTTTTGCGTAGCGGGACGTGCGTCGCCTTGGGTAGCGCTCTTCTTCCTGCTCTGGGCCGGATCCACGGCCGCCGATGTGTCGGCCTTCTTGGGCGGCACCATGACCGGGAAGACAGCCCAGAGTCTCTTCTTCTCGCCCGGATTGTCATCCACCACGCCGGCAACCGGACCTTGCTCTCCGCTCGCCAGAGCCAATGCCGCGTTATCCAAAACCCTCGCGACCTCGTTCTTTGATTTCCGCGACGGACGATCGGCGTCCTTTTCCAAATGTCGTTCCATGGTTCATCTCCTCTGGCACCGGGGCGATTGCGCCGCGCCCGGCTCTCCCTCGTTAGATCACAACCTCAGGCGGTGGGTTCCGGAGAAAAAGACACCGTATCGCCGGTTCCGTTGAGAGGCCGATCCGATCGTTCACGATTCCGCCTCGGGAGCCACGGGAAGACGAACGGCCGGATCGCCGAAGACGGCGTAGTACCGGGCGTCGTGACAGGCGGCTTCGACCTCCCACAGCGTTTCGGCGGCGACCTCTTTCTTCTCGTAGGCGCGTTGGCTCAATTCGGCGTGCTCGACGAGCCGAGCCTGGTAACAAGACCGAAACGGAGTCATCGCCTCGCCGACCGGCCGCCCGCGCAGGAGATCCTTCAGGCATCGGTCGTAGAGCAGCGGCGGCTCGGGGCAAGCGCCATCTTCGTTGCGACCCTCGCGAAAGCTGTAGGCGAAGACGAGGTCGAGATGCCCGATCGCCGCGAGCGCTCCCTGCGCGAGCATTCGCTGCGGCAGCCGGGCGACCAGATCCTCCGGCGCGAGCCACTCGGGGATCGGCAGGCCGGCGAGGTGCAGCTCGTTTTGCGCCGGCACCCCGAGACTGCAGCAGGCGAAATGAAAAGCGATCATTCCGCCGAGCCGGGTCTCGGCGGCGAGGTCGCCGGCCGAGAAGTAGTCGGATTCCGAGATCGCCGCGGCTTCCGGGCCCTGCCAGTCGGCGCACACCAGCGCGCCCTGGTCGGCGGCCTGACGCTCGTCGCCGCTTTCGAAGACGGCACCATGGCCGGCGGTGAACAGAATCGACGGCGGGACGGCCCGCCCGAGCAGCTCGGCGAAGCGATGCTTGGTCGCCTTCTCGCCTAAAATCCGCTCGACCGTCCAACCATCGTGCGGCAGGGCGCAGGCGTCGGCGAGCGGCGCGGCCAGCCATTCTGAGCTCTCCTTGGAAAGTGGATCGTCCGGGTGCTCGGGCGCGAAGAAGGCGATCCGTCGAGAGGTTGCCGCCGAGGCATGGGCTCGCTCCACGCGCACTACGTTCTCGGCATAGCGGGCGTAGGCTTCGATCGAATCGAAATCGATCCGGCCGACCGCATACTCCTGCGCCGCAAGCTCGGTCTGAAAATCGAACGGGATCGTCTGCGGACCGCCGACCAGCAAAAGGTAACCCGGAATCTTCTTCGGATCCGGGATGCCGGGAGTCACTTTGTACCGTCGGCGAAAATCGAACAGCAGCTCGCCCGGCCGGTACTCCAGCTCGCGAAAATGGCGGTCGCCCACCTGTTGCCGCCGCAGGGAGAACAGAGGAGCCAAGGCTTCGCGAATCGCCGGCACCTGGCGGTCTCCGGCCGGAAAGACCACTCCCCAACCGCGATTCGCGACCTCCCATTCGGGTAGATTCGAACCCGGCGGAGACTTTCGAGCGCCACGTTTGGACGACTCCAAACTGGGCCCCATCACTTCTTGGAGACCCGCCAGCTCTCGATCGACGAGGCTACGCCGAGCGTCGGCCACCAACCCCGGCCGCGCGAGCGCGAGGTGAGCGGCGACCTCCAGGTCGTCGCTCGACAGGGCCGGCAACGCATAGCGGCCGGTGCGGCCGTTGACGCCGAAGAGCTGAATCCTGTGCGGAAGAGCGGTCATTGGATCAAACCCGCGGCGGCGCAACCGCCGCGGATTCGGATCTAGGTGTTTTTCGGCCCGGCTGGAAGGGGCGTAACGGAGAACGCGCCGGATCCGCTCATAATCTTCTTCGGCGGCCCCTTGGGGTCGGTGTCCCCGGGATCGCCCGGGGCGGTTTTTCCCTTGGGCTTCCTCGTGCGGACCGCCTCCGGCGAAGCAACTTCTGGCGTAGCAGCGAAACGTACCGGCGATTGATCGGACATACTCGCCTCCTTAAAACGTAAGCGCCGAGCTTCATTCGCCCGGCTCATCCCAATCCCGAAAGACACCTCTCGGTTCGTTTCGTTGAGCACTTTTCTCGCTTAGAGGCCATCATCTCGCCAATCGCCTTGAAGGACAAAGGCGCCCCAGTAGTAGGGATCGTTCCATTGAGGCCGGGAGCGAATCGCGAGCTGGCTTTGGCGCAGGGCCGCCGCGGCGGGGAGCCCCTTCTCCAAGAGCTGGCGGTAAAAGCCGACCATCAGCTCTTCGGTCGAGGTGTCGTCGACCCGCCATAGGCTCACCAGCGCCTTGGCCGCCCCGGCGGCGAGGAAAGCCCGGCCGAGGCTCTGCGGCCCTTCGCCGCGCGTCTCTCTTCCGAGCGCCGTGTCGCAGGCGCTCAAGACCACCAGGTCGGCCCGCAGCCTGCGACCGGCGAGGTCCGACAGGCGGAGAAACGAGTCGCCGGCGAGTGGGGCGCCTCGCGGATCGCGCCGGGACAATGCCAGCCCGGAGCGCCCCGGACGCACCGGATCGACCAGCCCGTGGGTCGCGAAGTGAAGGACGCGGAAGGATTCCAACGGCGAGCCGAGCACGGCGCTCCGGCTCGCGGCGAAGCCGAGCCGCTCCACTACTCCTCCGGCACCGGCCAACCGGGCGATCGCGGCGATTTCGGATCCCGTGCGCCCGATCCGCGGCAGGTCGCCGACGGCGGCGCCGCGCCCCTCCTTACGGGAGCCGGAGATCTCAGTCTCCACCCATGAGCCGAATCGGGCGGCGAGTGACGGCGGCGCTGGATTCGTCGGGGTCGCACAGGAGAGCCGAGCGTCCGGACATCCGAAGACCGGATCGCCGACCGCAAAGAGACCTTGCGCCTTCGGGCGACGCGCCACGGCGTCGCGGATCTCCAGCGCCAGCGAGGCCGAGGGGAGGGTGACGACGGTCCCCCGGTCGATCAGGCGCTCCGGGTTCACCCCGGTCGAACCGGGGATCGGCAGGGCGGCAAACGGCACCTTGAACAGTACGCCGTCCGGCACGACGACAAAACCCTGTCCGGCGAGCCGACCGGCGACAGGGCCGAACAGCGTCCGCGAAAGAGAGCCGACTTGATCCTCGCGCGTCGCCAAGCGGCCCGGCGGAGCGCCGAGCGCCCGGCTCGCCAGCCGGCCTTGCGACTCGATCGTCTCCTGGGGCGGAAGGATGGCGAGTGACACCCCCTCCCGGCGCACCACCCAGACGAAGCTCCGCGTCTCGCCGAGCCAGTAGTCGAGCAGCCGGTAGCCGGGGGGCAGCGCCGATTGAATCTCGGCCAGACTCCGCGCCTGGGCCACCGGCCGACCGCTCACTTCATCCAATAAGGTGCGCGCCCGCGACCTCTCGCTCGCCTCGAAGGCTGCCCTGAACTTCTTTTGCTCGACCAGCAGGTCGACCAGGCGCTCGAAGAAGCGATGCCGATCCGCGAGAAGCCGGGCGCGGCGTTGCGGCTCCAGCGTCGGGCGCAACCGCTCCAGGATCGAGATCGCCTGGAGGAGATCGTCGCGCGCCTCATCAAGGCGGCCCGCCAGCCGCAGCGCGTCCGCCCGGCGTGAGAGCACCCAGGCGCTTTCGCCTTCCCGGCCGAGCCGGCGATACCCTTCGAGCGACCGATTGATCCGTTCGAGAGCTTCGGCGACCTCGCCGCTCTCCGTCGCGGCAACGCCGAGGATGACTTCGACATTGGCGAGCAGAGCGGGATCGTCGACTTCGTTCCGGAGGATTGCTTCCGCCGGCCGGAGGAAAGGGAGAGCCTCTTTCATGCGTCTCCGATCCATCTCCATCGCCCCGCTCGTGAGCATGTAAGAGGCTTCCCGCCTCCGGTCGCCCAACTGTCGGGCGAGCGCGATCGCCTGGTCCGAAGTCGCCAGGGACAGGTCCCATTTCTCTTGGTAGCGATAGGCCGAAGCAAGATCGTCGAGGAGGTCGGCCCGCAGCCGCGGAGAGGGGTCTAGTGCGAGCCCTGCTTTGGCCCATACCTCTGTCTCTTCGGGATCGCCAAGCTCTATGGACAGCATCCCCAGGGTTTCCTGGATCAGGGCCTGCCGATGTCGATCGCCGAGTTTCCGCCAGAGGAAAAGCGCCTGGTGAGCGCGAGCGAGCGCCTCCTCGTATCTGCCGCGAAGCCTTTCGAGGGAACCGAAGCCTTCCAGGGCGAGCGCCTCGCGAAATGGGTCGGCCGAATGGCGGCCCAGCCGGTACTCCGCCGCGTAAGCCGCCGCCGCCTCATCGAACCGCTGGAGGTCTGCCAGGGTGGTTCCCAGCTTGTGCAGCGCCATACATCGGAGCTGCGGTTCCTCCGCCAATTCGGCTGCAGCGCGAAAGTGGCGGAGCGCCGCGGGATCGTCCTCCGGCAGGCGGCGGCCGATCCGATTGTGAATCTGCGCGGCAAGGTCGCCCGCCCTCCCTTCTTCGGCTTGGAGGAGCGCCCGTTCGAGCAGGGGTACCGCTTGTTCCGAAGGGAGGGCGTTCGCCCCCTCGAAAGTGGCGAAAGCGGCGGCACGTAAACGCTCGCGCGCCGACGCAGGATGCGGCACCGAGACCGTCAGGCGGTAGGCCGGCGCCTCCCCGATCGCCTCCGCGGCCACCACCCGCACGCGCGCTTCGCCGGACGCCTTGGCGACCAGCTCGAAGGCGTCCGTCCCCGTCGCATAGGTGTTCCCGTCGATCTCCGTGGGTTCGGCTTCGCCCGGCGCCAGGATCTCCAGGATGACGTCGCTCGACCGCTGCTCGGCGGCGATCCGCACGAATTGCCCCGCGAGGAGCGGGAAGCGATAGAGGTGAGAGGTCTCGCCCCCGCGCCAGGTACGCACGGCATCCAATCCTCGGAATTCACCTTCAGGTACAAGCCCGGCATACCCCGCGCCCAAGGCGAGCCCGGCGGCCAAAGCCAGCAGATGCGGAACGCGAGATGGCCTCAAAGTGAATCAGAGAATATCAGGGTGCCGAAGATTCCCCCGAGCCCTCGGCCGGAGACCCGACCCCGAAGGTACCGACCTCCTTCCAGCCTCCGGCGTTCCCCGCGCCGGCCGGTACCGAGCAACGGAGCCGGCCTCCGGGCAGGCGACGGAAGCGAACCGGGATTTCGATCCCATATTCGCCGTCCTCGGTCGCCGGGGCTTCGCCTCGCCAGACCACTGCGCCGGTCCCATCGAGAAACTCCACCCGTACCGGCGTTCCCGCCGTCAGCCCGGGCAGGGGCACGAGCAGCGCCAGAGAATGCCCCTCTACCCCGTCGATCCCCCGCTCCGCACCGCGCGAGCCGCCCGTGGCCACCGCCTCGGCGATCACCACGCCGAGTCGGGGCTGGTTCGCCTGGTACCAGGTCCAACCGGCAATCGAGAGCGACAGCACGGCGACCAGCGGCGAGGCCCAGCTGAGCCAAGTCTTGCCGCTTCGGTGCGGCGGCATCAGGACCTGCGGCGTCAGATCCTTCGGTGGGACTTCGTCGAACCGGCGCCGCAGCTCGTGCCAGGCCCGGCGCTCCTCGGCATCGGCCACCCTCGCGGCCTGGGATTCCGCCACGAGGGTCTCTCCCGCCTTCGGTCCGGCAAGCACCAGCTGGCGGCAGGCTCGGCAGGTGACCAGGTGGTCGCGCAGCGTCTCTACCTGTTCGGGCGGCAGCTCCCCGGCACCGTAGTGCAGCCAGGTCGCGGCCTCGGGATGTCCCGTCAGCGCGCGGGTCCCCTCGTCGATCCAGGCCTTGGCCGCATCGGCGAGTCGAGATTCCATGTCGATCATTTCGTCTCCTCTCGCCTCAATGAACCGGTTCGTTCGGATCGGTCAAGATTTCGCGCAAGCGGCGGCGGGCTTGGAACAGATGGGCGCGGACGGTCTCCTCCGAGACCAGCAGCAGGGTGGCGATCTCGCCGTAGCTCTGCCCGTCCAGGTACAGCAGGACGACGCGGCTCATCTTCTTCGGCAGCGATTCGATCGCCGCGCGGAGCCAGAGCGCCCGCTCCCCTTCCAGAGCGTCGGAGAGCGGATCGACCGTCGGATCGGGCAGGTCGAAGAAATTCCCTTCGCCGTCGTCGAGCGGGATCTCGCGCCCCTTGCGCTTGCCCGCGTCGCCGTGCCGCAGACGATTCTTATAGATGTTCTTCGCGATCTGGTACAACCAACCCTCCTTCGCCTCCTCGTCCTCAAGCTGGTGGATACCCCGCCAGACCCGGGAGAAGGTCTCTTGCGCGAGATCTTCCGCCTCCTCGGTGGAAAATCGTCGGACAATGAAGAAGACACGGATGGAGTGCCAATGGTTGAGAAAAAGTTCCTCGACCATCCGGGAATCGTCCCGATCGCGTCGAGAAGGTGGGATCGCCATAGCTGCGATCGATTCTAGCGCTCGGCCGGTGCCCGTAGGGCCTCGATCGTGAGGGTCACCTTCACCTCGTCGCCGAGCAGCGCGCCGGCCCCTTCGAGCACCCGGTTCCAGGTGATTCCATAGTCTTTGCGGTCGAGCGTGAACGCCGTCTCGAAACCGATCCGCTCTCCCTGTGGCGTCCGGACCAGGCCGAGCAGGGTGACCGGCAGAGTGACGCGCCGGACCACGCCGTGGATCGAAAGGTCGCCGGTCACCTCGAACCGGGTCGCTTCGAGCGCCCTGACGCCCGTGCTGGCAAACGTCAGCTCAGGGTAGCGCGCGGCGTCGAAGAAATCGGCCGAGCGCAGGTGGGCATCCCGGTCGTCGTTGTCGGTGTCGATCGAAGCCGCCTTCACGCGAAACTCGACGCTCGACCGCGAAGGGTCGTCGCGGTCGTAGCGCAGGGTGGCGGAGAAATCGCGAAACCGGCCCGGCACCGGCGTGACGAAATGCCGCACCGAAAAGCCGACCGAGCTGTGGTCGAGATCGGCGTGGTAGATCGGCGGAGCCGGAGCGGGCGGCGCCTGGGCCCCCACGCCGACCCCGCCGAGGAGAAGCAGGCCGATGACCGCGACAGAGGGCCGGAGCGCCGCCATCCCGCTCCCTAGACCGAAAGCGCGAACGGTTTTTCCGCGTCGATCCCAAGCTCGGCGATCGCCCGCCCCGGCAGGTCGGCCGCGACGTCGCCGCGCAACGCGAGCTGAGACAGGGCGGCCACGACCACCGATTCGGCGTCGACCTCGAAGAAGCGGCGCAGCGCCTCGCGCGTGTCGCTCCGGCCGAAGCCGTCGGTGCCGAGCGCGAAAAAGCGCCCCGGCAGCCAGCGGGCAATCTGATCGGGCACGATCCGCATGTAGTCCGAGACCGCGACGATCGGCCCGGGCTCGTTTTCGAGCAGCGAGACGACGTAGGGCTTCCGCGCGGGCTGGTCGGGATGGAGCATGTTCCAGCGCTCCGCTTCGAGCGCCTCGCGGCGCAGCTCCTTGTAGCTGGTGGCGCTCCAGACGTCGGCCGCCACGCCGAAGCGCTCGGCGAGCAGGTCCCTTGCGCGCAACGCCTCGCGAAGGATCGGCCCCGAGCCGAACAGCTGCACTCTGGGCCGGCCGTCGGGCGGCGTGCTCGAAACTCTGTACAACCCCTTCAAAATCCCAGCGTCGGCCCCTTCGGGCTTCTTCGGCATCGGATAATTTTCGTTGCACAGGGTGATGTAGTAGAAGACGTCCTCGCGGTTCCTATACATCCGGTGCAGGCCGTCGCGCACGATCACCGCGATCTCATAGGCGTACGCCGGATCGTAGGCGACGAGGTTCGGCACCGTGCTCGCGTGGACGTGGCTGTGGCCATCCTCGTGCTGCAAGCCTTCGCCGTTCAACGTCGTCCGGCCGGCGGTGGCACCGAGCAGGAAGCCGCGCGTGCGCTGGTCGCCCGCGGCCCAGATCGAATCGCCGATGCGCTGGAACCCGAACATCGAATAGAAGATGAAAAACGGGATCATGTCGACGCCGTGGGTGGCGTACGAGGTGCCGGCCGCGGTGAACGACGCCATCGAGCCGGCCTCGGTGATTCCCTCTTCCAGGATCTGCCCGTCGATCGCCTCGCGGTAATAGAGGAGCATCGACTTGTCGACCGGCTCGTAGAGCTGGCCGACGTGCGAGTAGATGCCGAACTGGCGGAACATCGACTCCATACCGAACGTGCGCGCCTCGTCTGGGACGATCGGCACGATCCGGCGCCCGAACTCCGGATGCTTCATCAGCTGGGTGAGCATGCGGACGAACGCCATGGTGGTCGAGACCTCGCGATCGACGCCGTCGGAGAACTCCTGCCAGAAGCTCTCCCCCAGGCTCTCGATCGGTTCGCGCCGGGTCTTCCGCGAGGGAATCGGCCCGCCGAGCACTCGGCGTCGCTCGCGTAGGTATTCCATCTCCGGGCTGTTGTCGGCCGGGCGATAAAACGGCGCCTCCGCCAGGCGGTCGTCAGGAATCGGAATGTTGAACCGGTCGCGGAAATGGCGCAGCTCGTCTTCGTTGAGCTTCTTCTGCTGGTGGGTGACGTTCCTTCCCTCGCCCGCCTCGCCGAGGCCGTAGCCTTTGATCGTCTGGGCGAGGATCACGGTGGGCGAGCCCTTGTGCTCGACCGCCGCCTTGAAGGCGGCGTAGACCTTCGCCGGATCGTGCCCGCCGCGGTTGAGCTTTCGGAGCTGGTCGTCCGAATAGCCGCGTACCAGATCGAGCAGCGCCGGATACTTGCCGAAGAAATGCTGGCGGATGTAGTCGCCCGATTCGACCGTGTACTTCTGGTACTCGCCGTCGACCACCTCGGCCATCCGCTGCATCAGCAGGCCGGTGTTGTCGCGCTCGATCAACGGATCCCAGTCGTTGCCCCAGATCACCTTGATCACGTTCCAGCCTGCGCCGCGGAACGCGGTCTCCAGCTCCTGAATGATCTTGCCGTTGCCGCGCACCGGGCCGTCCAGGCGCTGAAGGTTGCAGTTGACGACGAAAATCAGGTTGTCGAGCTTCTCGCGCGAAGCGAGCGTAATTGCGCCCAACGATTCCGGCTCGTCGGTCTCGCCGTCGCCCAGGAACGCCCAGACCTTCCGCGCGCTGGTGTCGAGGATGCCGCGGTCGGTCAAGTACCGGTTGAATTTCGCCTGGTAAATCGCCGACAGCGGTCCGAGCCCCATCGAGACGGTCGGGAACTCCCAGAAGTCGGGCATCAGCCAGGGGTGCGGATACGACGACAGCCCTTCCGGCACCGAGACCTCGCGACGGAAGGCCTCCATCTGCTCGATCGAGATTCGACCTTCGAGGAACGCCTGGGCATAGATGCCCGGCGAGCCGTGCCCCTGGATGTAGATCAGGTCGCCGTCGAAGCCGCTCTCGCCCCGGCCGCGGAAGAAGTGGTTCAAGCCGACCTGGTAGAGCGTGGCCGACGAGGCGAACGTCGAGATATGCCCGCCGAGCCCCGGGTAGTGCTTGTTCGCCCGCACCACCATCGCCATCGCATTCCAGCGGATGAGCCCTTTGATCCGGCGCTCGACGTCGCGGTCGCCCGGGTAGATCGGCTGCTCGGCGACCGCGATCGTATTGACGTACGGCGTATTGGCGGAAAACGGCAAGACCACGTGGTGCTCGTGGCCCTTGTCGACGAGGCGTTGGAGCAGGAACCGGGCGCGCTCTTTGCCCTCGATGCGAACGACGTCCTCAAACGCCTGCAGCCACTCTTCGGTTTCGTCGAGCGCGGGATCGTTGGCCTCGGCGGCCTCTTGGATCTCGGCAATCATGCGGATTCTGACCTCCTGGGGGCGGGCGAAACCTACGCCCGATTCGAGAACCCATAGGTTCTCACGGATCGCGCCCTCCCGCCAACGCGACGAACTTCTTCGGAATCATCGGGACTCAAGCCCCCTTTCGCGTCTTTAAGAGGGAACCCCGCAAAACGGGAAAGGAGAGGTTGACAATGAGTCCACATGTAGCTACATTGCTCGACATGCGAGACGTAGGAATCCGCGAGCTGAAGGCGCAACTGAGCCGAGTGGTCCGCGAAGTCGAGGAAGGAGAAACCGTGATCGTCACCGATCGAGGCCGGCCCATCGCCGAAATCCGCCCTGTCGCCCTAGCCCCCCCGGCGGAAGAGCACCCCGGGCTGCTCAAAATGGCGCGCGAGGGACGGCTGATACTCCCTCAGGTGCGCAACCATCCGGGCCTCTACGCGCGGCCGCGCCGTCCGCTCGGCAGGCCCTATCCCTCCGTAGCGGAACTGCTGGACGCTGGAAGGGAGGATCGATGAACGCTCCCCATTCTCCCGATGCGCCCACCCTCTACGCCGAGTCGAGCGCGATCTTGAACCTGCTGCTCGGCGAGCCGGGAAGCGACGAGATCGCCGAAGCGCTCGGGAACGCCGGCCGGGTCGTGATCTCCGAGCTGACGCTCGCCGAGACCCACCGAACGCTCCTCCGCGCGCGGGCGGCGGGCAAGCTCACCGACGAAGAGCTGGACCAGGCGCGCGGCGAGCTGGAACACGCCGGCCTCGGCTGGTCGCTCCAACGGCTCGACGCCGAGAGCTACCTGCGCCTGCGCCGGCCGTTCCCCGTAGAGCCAATCCGCACGCTCGACGCGCTCCACCTCGCCGGAGCGCTCGCCGCCCGGCGCGAAATCCCCGAGATTCGCCTGCTGTCCCTCGACCGCCGCGTCCGCGACAACGCGCGGGAATTGGGCTTCTCCCTAGAGCCGGAAGCCGTCGGTGGCTCCGTATAGCGGCTATCGGTGGCGTAGAGCGGCTATCCGCGGCTGGATCGCTCTCCTCCGCGGGAAATCTCCAACATTCAGAGTCCGATAGCGGCTATCGACGGCGGATAGCCGCTATCGGCCGCTGGATCGTACGAATCCGAGCTGGATAGCCGCTATCGGCCGCTGGATCGCACGAATCCGAGCCGGATAGCCGCTATCCACGAGCGATAGCGGCTATCCGCGGGCGAGATCGGATCGCAGCCGGCTATACCGGATCGCGGCGTCCTACGGCCGCATTTTGCGAGCGCAAGCCGCTTTCCGCGGTGCGAGCGCGCTTTCGCTCACGCCGGAGGCTGAATTCCCGCGTAGGCGGACGCCGCACGGAGGAGATTCCACACCGCTCTCGGTTCTTGGGCGAACGAGCGCGAGAACAGCTCCTCGGCTCCATTTGCCACGACATGGTCCTAAGCAATGCTCGTCGGGGTTAGGATGTCCCAACTGGAGAAGCGCCATGAAGGCAACTTATATCGAAGTTCACGACCTCGAAGACCAACTTGGTAGCTACGTCCAGCAGGTCAAAGGTGGGGCGACCTTCGTGATCACCGAGCAGGGCACCCCGGTTGGGCGTTTCCTCCCCGTCGAGGAATCGACCACGGATCGGCTAAAGGTTTTGGTTGAGTCCGGCCGGCTCGGCTGGAGTGGTCGAAAGCTTCGGCCGATCCGCCCCGTGGCAGCGACCCAAGGTGGACGCTCGGTTGCCGATCTCTTGCTCGAGGATCGCGATTGATCCTCTGCCTCGATTCGAGCGCGCTGCGTCGGGGTTTGTCGCCACAGCTGGGATCAGCCAAGTTGAGGTCATCGCAGCTTTCGCCAAAGCGTCCCGAATGGGAAACATTACGAGTGAAGACGCCGCGACGGCTCGACATCTTTTCGAGGCCGAGTGGCCGGGGGTTTGAGATCATCTATGGAGTCGACCGGGTGAGCCTTCGATCCTACGATCCGCCCGCCGCAACCTGCGGCGCGCGAACGGGGAAATTGCTCCTCGGCTCTTGCACGGTCTCCCTTGCGCATCTCCAGTCGTGTTAGCCTGAAACGTGTCTACACTCACGCCCACTTCCATCTCCCGACCGCTGGCTCTCCTCGTTTTGCTCCTTTCCTTCGGCTGCGTCTCGCTCACCCCCTACGCCGAAATCTGGCGGTCTCTCCCGGAAGCCGACCGCCTGACGATCGACGGCCGCACCATCCACGTCGAACAGCGCGGCTCGGGAGAGCCTCTCCTGCTTCTCCATGGTTTCGGCGAATCGACCTATTCCTGGCGGAATGTTGTGCCGGAGCTTTCCAAGCATTTCCGGACGATCGCGATCGACCTCAACGGCTTTGGCTACACCGAGCGCCCGAAAGACCGGGCCCCCTACTCGCGCGACGGCCAGCTGCGGCTGATCCTCGGCGTGCTCGACGCGCTGGGGATCGAATCGGCTCACGTGGCGGGGCACTCCTACGGCGGCGCGCTGTCGCTCGCGCTCGCGGCGCGCCATCCGGAGAGGGTGAGATCGTTGATCCTGATCGACAGCGCGGCGGTGACCTATCCGGACGAGAAGAAAGGCTTTGGTGCCAAGTCGCGCACGATCTCGCGTCTGGCGCTCGGGGTCGCGCTCCGGCCGATCGCGATCCGGAGGAACCTCAAGAAGGCTTATTACGACGATGCGCTCGCGACCCCCGAGGTTGCCCGCGAGTACGCTTCGCGTCTGGCGATCGAAGGGGTCCTCGACGCCTACGCCGGCCTCTCCTTGCCCTCGCCGCCGGCCGGACCGCCGATCGATCTCGCGACGATCGACAAACCCTCGCTCTGGATTTGGGGCATCGAGGATCACACGGTGAAGATCGAAGGCGGGCGCGCGGCGGCGGCCCGGATGGCGGGCTCGAAGTTCGTAGAGATCGAACAGAGCGGCCATTCGCCGATGGAAGAGAAACCGGACGAGGTGATACGAGCGATCCTGCCGTTTCTTGAACAACATCTTTCGCGCCCGGGCGGGCGATGAACGCGCCGACTTCCTCCACCCATTCGCTCGGCCTGGTCGCAACCTGCGCTCTCGGCCTTGAGGATTTCGTCGCCGCCGAGCTGGCAGCGCTGGTTCCTGGACGTATCGGGGAAATCGAAAAGAGCCGCGGCGCGGTGACGATTTCCGGCGACTGGACCGACGTCTATCGCGCGAATTGGCGCCTGCGCACCGCCAACCGCGTATTGGTCGAGATCGCAAGCTTCGACGGCGTGGATGGCGAGGCTCTCTACCAAGGGGCAAAGGCGTTGGTTCTCGGCGGCGACCGCTTCGGCCCGTCGGGGGCGTTGGGCTGGTTCGCCGACCTGCTCCATCCCGACCGGACGTTCTCGATCCAGGCGACCACCGCGGGCTCGGAGATCCGCGACTCGCGCTGGGCCGCGCTGCGGGTGAAGGACGGCATCGTCGACGCCCAGCGCGAGCGCTGGGGCCGGCGCGCGAACGTCGAACGCGAAGACCCCGACCTGGCGCTCCGCCTGCGCCTGCACCGCGACCGGGCGACTCTGTTGCTCGATACCTCCGGCGAGCCGCTCGACCGGCGCGGCTATCGGCTCGACGCGGGAGCCGCCCCCGTGCGCGAGCACCTCGCCGCCGCCTGCGTGCTCGCGGCGGGATGGGACGGAAAAGGGCCGATCGTCGATCCAATGTGCGGTGCCGGCACCCTGCTGATCGAAGCCGCCGACGTCGCCCTCGGCCGCGCCCCCGGCCGGCTGCGCAAGAGCTTCGCCTTCGAGCGCCTTCCCGGCTTCGACTCGCGACGCTACGCCCGAGTCCGCTCCGAGGCGATCCCGGCGCTCACTTCGCTCGAAAATCTGACGCTCTACGGCAACGACCTCTCAGCCTCAGCCCTCACCGCCGCCAAAGCGAACCTAGAACGGGCCGACCTGCTGCCGATCACCCACCTCACACGAGGCGACGCCTTCGCCCTCGAAACCCCGGCGCCCGCGCCCGGCCTTCTGCTCGTCAATCCTCCTCACGGCCATCGCCTCGAAGAACCGGGAGCCCCCGGAGACCTCTGGCGCCAGCTCGGAGACCTGCTCAAACAACGCTTCCGCGGCTACCGCGCCGTCGTCCTCGCGGGCGAAACCCACGGCAAGGGCATCGGATTGAAGCCCAAGCGGCGCATCCCGATCTGGAACGGCCCCTTGGAAGGGCGGATTTTGATTTTTGATTTGTATTGAGGGCTAGGCCGCGTTTGCAGCGTACAATTCGATCGATGACTAAGCGCGCCAGCACGAAGGCCGCGAAAGTCGTGCCGAGAGGGGCCGAAGCTCGGGCGCTGCGCACCGAGATCGCCCTCGGAGAGGACAGCACGCGCCAGTTCAAGCGCGACGTGACCAACCCCGATGCGCTCGCTGCCGAGATGGTCGCCTTCGCCAATGCGGAAGGCGGAACCCTCTACCTCGGCGTCGCCGACGACGGGACGATGCCAGGGTTGTCCGTCGACGACGTCGCCCGGCTCAACCAGCTCATCGCCAACACCGCGAGCCACGCCGTGCGCAGCCCGCTCACCGTACAGACGAAGAACGTTGCCCTCGCGAAGGGCCGCGTCGTCATCGTGCTCACGGTCCCCAAGGGGCTCGACAAGCCCTACTTCGACAAGAACGGCGTCATCTGGCTGAAGTCCGGTGCGGACAAACGGCGCGTCAATTCCAAGGAAGAGCTGCGCCGGCTCTTCCAGATGACGGATCAGTTTCACGCTGACGAGCTGCCTACCCGAGCGGGTCTCGATGCTCTCGACGAGCTACGCTTCCGCGACTTCTTGCGCGACACCTACGGCCAGCGCCTTCCGTCTCGCCAAGCCGACCGCTTGCGGCTTTTGCAGAACATGAACCTGGCCACCGGCGAGGGTGTGCTCAACCTTGCGGGCCTGTTGCTCTTCGGAGAGCAACCCAACCGCTTCAAGCCGCAGTTCGTCGTCAAGGCGGTGAAGTATCCGGGCAATGACATTCACACGACGCGTTACGACGACACCGAGGACTTCGGTGGCTCGCTGCGCCGCGTCTTCGACGATGCGCTCGCCTTCGTGTTCCGCAACCTGCGTAAGGTGCAGGCGGGGCGCGGCGTCAACAGCCCGGGTGTACCCGAGATCTCGCCGGTCGTCTTCGAGGAGCTGCTGGTCAACGCGCTGGTCCACCGGGACTACCTGATCAGCGCGCCGATCCGCCTGTTCATCTTCGACGACCGCATCGAGATCATCAGCCCCGGAACGCTGCCGAACAACCTTACGGTCGAGAACATCCGCGTCGGTAACTCAAACCTTCGCAACCCCATCTTGGCGAGCTACGTCGCCAAAGGCGTATTGCCGTACCGGGGTCTCGGCTCGGGCGTGCCTCGCGCGCTCGAGGCCTGGGCCGACATCGATTTTCGGGACGACCGAGACGGCGCTCTCTTCGTGGCAACGGTCCGGCGGAAGAAGCTGGAGCCCGGTGACTTGGCCGTCGACGAAGGCGCACCAAACACTACCCAGAAAACTACCCAGAAAACTACCCGAAACACTACCCAGGAAATCCTCGCTCTCATCGCAGCAGACCCCGGCATCACCCGCCGACAGCTTGCGGAGGCGCTGGGAATCACGTCCGACGGCGTGAAGTACCATCTGCGCAAGCTGCAAGAGCAAGGGCTCCTCCGACGCATCGGGTCCGACAAGGGCGGCCGATGGAAGGTGGAGGCGAAATGAGCGCCCAAGTCCAACTGCGAGACGCCGCCGACGCCGAAACCTCGTGTACCGCCACGTGAGGCTCGCCAAAGAGGAGCTGCAAAAGCTTCGCGCCGAGATCAAGCCGCTGCTCGGACTTAAAAATCTGCAGCCGCGGTACGACCTGGCCGAGGGAACGCGGCTTCCCGCTTACACGCAATTCGCCGGCAGTCCGGAGGCCACTCTCCCTCCCGACGCGCTGCTCAAGGTACATAAATTCCTCACCACCCTCGATTTTCCGAAAAGCACGGAGTGGGTTCCCGAGTACGTCGAGGTCATGCTCTGGGATTACTCGTATGCCCCTGAATCATCGATCGTTTGGCCGAAGGATTGGCCTTCGCTCGAATCGGACCGCACCACCCGGCGGGGCCAGTCTTTCGATCCGTCGTCCACGCCGGTGACGACGTTCGATTGCGCGTACTTGGATGGATTTCTCGACCGCCGGATGCCGCGATAGTCTGTCTCGGTACCCTTCGAACGCCTCCGAAGTATGACGGGGGTGGGTGACGCCGGTTCCGGCCTTAGTCCGGGAAGTCGTTGAACTTGCGCATAATTTTGTCTACCAGGGCTTCGGGCAGATAGCGACGCAGGGTGCGCACCTGGCGCGACTGCTTGCCCGCCGAATAG
The DNA here is from genome assembly GCA_038250865.1 of Thermoanaerobaculia bacterium. GTDB lineage: Bacteria > Acidobacteriota > Thermoanaerobaculia > Multivoradales > UBA5704 > DASYKS01. Next base: position 61,646 of record JBBSBW010000017.1, read on the forward strand.
CGCAGCTTGGGCTTAGTGGCCGTCGCAGCCTTGACGACGTTGTCGGCGACGACCTGCGGGTCATCGCCGGCCGCTACCCACTTGCGCATGAGTTCCTCGCTGCGCGCGCGGTCCTCTGCATAGGTCGCCATGGGCCGGTCGGCCCGCGTCAAGTTCTCCTCGAAGGAGGTTCGAGTCACACCGGGCTCCACGAGTACCACTCGGATTCCGAACCGGCGCACTTCATGGTCAATGGATTCCGAATAGCCCTCGATCGCATGCTTGGTCGACGCGTAGAAAGCGTTGAAGGGCGACGGGATCAGGCCCAGGATCGAGCTCATGTTGACGATCCGGCCACCCTTCTGAGCTCGCATTAGGGGCAGCACCGCGTTGACCACGCGCGCGACGCCAAACACGTTCACGTCGAACAGACGCTGCGCCTGGGCGATGGACGACTCCTCGGCGCCGCCGAGCAGGCCGACTCCCGCGTTGTTGACGACGAGGTCGATGCGCCCCGCCTGCCGGACGACCTCGTCAACGAGGATCTTCACAGACGCCTCGTCTGTCACGTCGCAGACCAACATCGTGATATCAGGAGCAGGGTTCGAGATCGGCTTGCGGCTCGTGCCGAAAACCTGATAGCCGGCTTTCGCCAATGACTTGGCGGTCACGAGCCCAATGCCCGACGACGCGCCCGTCACCAGGGCGATACGCTTGTTCGTCTTGTTCATTCGAATTCCTCCGTCATGGGCTGGATTGCCGATGCAAGGGATGTTACTATCAAATCGGTATCAAGTCACTATCAAAACGATATGACCGAAAAAAATTCTCGCACTTTGGTGTGCCCGGTCTCTCGCGGCCTCGACTCCGTTGGCGACGCCTGGAGCATTCTGATTCTGCGGGACGCGCACGCGGGCCTCACCCGCTTCGACCAGTTCAGGAAGAACCTTGGGATTGCGCCGACGATGCTCGCCAAGCGGCTCGGCGCATTGACGGACGCAGGACTGCTGGAAAGGCGCGGCTACTCCGAGCGGCCCCCGCGCGAGGAATACGTTTTGACGCAAGCCGGGCAAGACTTCCTGCCGGTCCTCCTGATGATTGGCGCCTGGGCGCATCGGAACTGTGGCGAGAACCTTGCGCGCTACATCGACGATGAGACTGGCCTGGAGATTCAGCCAATCGGCGTCGATGCGGTGACAGGAGCAAAGCTCGGGAGCCGACCGATGCGCATGGGCCACCCCTATGGAGCAGATTGATCGATGGGCGGGGACGACCACATGGCTCGAAGTGGCGTTCGGGGGTGCGACCCGTGGCACGACCTGGCACCCAACGTCACGGATCAACCGGAGGCGATGTTCTACCTGCGCGACGGCGATCGCGAGGTCGCTACCTCCGTGTACGGCTTGATGGCCGAGGGAACGCGGCTTCCCGCTTACACGCAATTCGCCGGCAGTCCAGAGGCCACTCTCCCTCCCGACGCGCTGCTCAAGGTACATAAATTCCTCACCACCCTCGATTTTCCGAAAACACGGAGTGGGTTCCCGAGTACGTCGAGGTCATGCTCTGGGACTACTCGTATGCCCCTGAATCGTCGATCGTTTGGCCGAAGGATTGGCCTTCGCTCGAATCGGACCGCACCACCCGGCGGGGCCAGGCTTACTCGATCTTTCTCGACGGCGCTTCGCTGCCCAAGTTGCGCGAGTTCCTCGCGACCCAAAACCAACGTGGCGCGGTCGAGGTCTCCGGGAAAAAACTGGCCGCCGACTACCGCTTCGTGTTCCCGGGCGAACCCGTCTGGCGAAATGCGTTCGAGGAAGCCGCGAAAAAAGCCAAGGCCAACGCTCACTGATTGCGAGAGAAGGCGGATTTTGATCTTCGATCTCTATTGAGGTCGCGCCCAATATCCTCCCTAGAGAGGATTCCCTTGGCATCAATCGCGGTCTATCGTTTCGGCTGTATTTCCCTTGAAACGATTCCCAACCAGAAAGGATGTCCTCATGGCAAACACCCGCAGCTCGCTTTTTGCCGTTGTTCTTGCCGCCGTCGCGCTCGCCGCTCCCTCAATCGCCAAGGCCGAGTCCGCCAACGACTACGCGGGAACCTACACCGCGACGCTTCCCGAGCGGGCGGAGATCCTCAATCTGCATGCCGACGGCACGGCAGAGATCACTCTCTCGGACCAGGTCACCTCAGGCGCCGGGGGATTCACCTTCAGCGACAGCTTCGGATCGTGGAAAAGGACCGGACCGCGGCACCTCGTCGCCCGGTTCCTGAACCTGAACTTCGACGTCTCTACCCCGGCCGCCACCTACTCCGGTGTCGCGGTGGTCGACTACGTGTACCAGTTCGCCCCGAACTTGAAGACCTTCACCGCGAGCTGCCAGGGCAAGATCTTCCCGACGGGCACAAACCCGTTCAATCCGGCGTCGGTCCCGGTGACGACGTTCGACTGCGCGTACCTGGACGGATTTCATTACCAGCGGATGCCGCTGCCGTAGGGAACGCCCAACGCGGACTCCTTCACCGGCTCGCAGAACCTAAGGGAACGCACCCTTGATTGATGAGCGGCAATACGGCCGTTCCCAGAGAGAAGGGGCACCGATGAACGCGAAATCCAAGAAGAAGCTGAACCTGAACCACGAGACCGTCCGCCGGCTGACCGATCGCGAGGTCCTGGGCGTCGTCGGCGGCGTGACCCGAATTTGTACCGGAACGGACACCTGTACCGATAGCTGCGGTATGTGTACGGGTAACACCTGCCTCTGCTGAGATTTTCCGCCAGACCCGACATCTGGGGGAGAACGCCGGGACTTTCCGATCGGCGCTCTCCCCTGCCCAACACGCCCCGACGGGGAATCCCGTCCCTGGGGCGTCTCTCTCCCCCTCTCCGGCGCTGATACCATGTCGCGCCAGCCCAAAAACCGGAGAGACCCGAATGGCCGACGAGAACGCCGTCCCCCTGCCGCAGCCGAAGCCCTGGTATCGACTGTCGCTCACCACATGGATCATGGTCGGTCTGGTGGCGGGCGGATTCCTCGGTTGGATCCGGCCGGATTGGGGCAACAACGTCTACTTCCTGCGCGATATCTTCCTGAACCTGATCAAGTCGATCATCGCGCCGTTGGTGTTCTCGACCCTGGTGGTGGGCATCGCCGGGGGCGGCGATTTGAAGAAAATCGGCCGGATGGGCGCCAAGGCGCTGCTCTATTTCGAGGTCGTGACCACCATCGCGCTGTTCCTCGGTTTGGCGGTCGTCAACCTGACCAAGCCGGGGGTCGGAGTGGCGTTGGTCGCGACCGGCAACGAGACGGTCCAGAAGATCGGCGAGAACCATCCGAAGACGTTGGTCGAGACGATCGTCCACATCTTCCCGTCGAGCATCGTCGACGCGATGGTGAAGAACGACATCCTCCAGATCGTCGCCTTCTCGGTGCTGTTCGCAATGGCGCTCTCCGCCATCGGCGAGAAGGGCAAGCCGATCCTGCGCGCGATGGACAGCCTGTCGCAGATCATGTTCCGTTTCACCAGCTACGTGATGATGTTCGCGCCGATCGGCGTGGGCGCGGCGATGGCGCACACGATCGCCACCCAAGGCTTGGGGGTGCTGGTGAACCTGGGCAAGCTGATCGGCTCGCTCTATCTCGCGCTGATCCTGTTCGTCGTGATCGTCTTGGGGTCTGTCGCCCTCTTGTTCCGCATCCCGATCAAGAAATTCTTGAAGGCGGTTCGCGAGCCGGCGACGATCGCTTTCGCCACCACCAGCAGCGAGTCGGCACTGCCGAAGGCGATGGAGGTGATGGAGCGCCTGGGCGTGCCGCCGCGGATCGTCGGCTTCGTCATGCCGACCGGCTACAGCTTCAACCTCGACGGCACGACCCTCTATCTCGCGATGGCCTCGGTGTTCATCGCCCAGGCGGCGGAGGCGACCACGGGTCACCACATGAACTTCAGCACCCAGCTGGTAATGATGCTGACGCTGATGATTACCTCCAAGGGCATCGCCGGGGTACCGCGCGCCTCGCTGGTGATCCTGCTTGCAACCGCGAGCAGCTTCTTGCCCGAGGGGCTTGGCCCGATCGGCGTCGCGGTGATTTTCGGCGTCGACGAGCTGATGGACATGGGGCGCACCTGCGTCAACGTGATCGGCAACTGCATGGCCACCTGCGTCGTCGCGCGCTGGGAAGGGGAATTCGACGACCACCGCGCGAGCGTGTTCGGCACCCCGGACGAGGCGCGGCTCGACCTCGCCGAAGGGGAACCGGCGTTTGTGCGCGCGCTGGAGCTGGGAGACTGAGATGCGGTCCGGCCGACCGTTCGTCGAGATCTTTGCCGCCCTTCTGCTCGCTGTTTCGGCCGCGCTCGCGGCGGCCGAACCGGTCGATCCCCACCTGTTCCAGGATCTTCGTTGGCGCCTGATCGGCCCGTTCCGAGGCGGGCGCGTCCTCGCGGTGGCGGGAGTACCGGGCGAAGGGGAGAAAGAGCATTTCTACTTCGGCAGCGTCAACGGCGGCGTCTGGGAAACCCGCGACTCCGGCCGCACCTGGAAGCCAATCTTCGATGGGCAGCCGGTCGGTTCGATCGGCGCACTGGCCGTGGCACCGTCGGACCCCAAAGTCCTCTACGTCGGCTCGGGCGAGGCGGACATGCGCTCGGACATCTCCCAGGGCGACGGGATGTACAAATCGACCGACGGCGGCCGGACCTGGGGCCCTGTGGGCCTCACCGATTCGCAGCAGATCGGCCGCATCCTGATCCATCCGACGAATCCGAATCTCGTCTACGTCGCCGCCCTCGGCCATCCGTACGGTCCGAATGCGGAGCGCGGGGTCTACCGCTCGAAAGACGGCGGTGCGAGCTGGCAAAAGGTGCTCGGCGGCCCGGGCGAAGCGGCGAAAGACGTAGGCGCCACCGACCTCGCGTTCGAGCCCGGCAACCCGCGGGTGATCTACGCCGCTCTCTGGCAGACCCGCCGGCCGCCCTGGAGCGTCTACCCGCCGTCGAACGGCCCGGGCAGCGGCCTGTTCAAATCGACCGACGGCGGCGACCACTGGACTCAAGTTTCCGGCCACGGTTTTCCGGCCAAGCCCGGCCGCATCGGCCTTTCGGTCGCACCGTCCCAGCCGCAACGGATCTACGCGATGGTCGACGACCCGGAAGCCGGCGGCCTCTATCGCTCGGACGACGGCGGGGCGACCTGGTCGCTCGCAAGCGACGACAAGCGGATCTGGGGGCGCGGCTGGTATTTCGCGGGCATCACCGCCGATCCGAAGAATCCCGACGTGCTCTACGCCTGCAACACCAACCTTTACCGCTCGGACGATGCGGGCAAGACCTTCGTACCGATCCAAGGCGCTCCCGGCGGCGACGACTACCACGAGCTTTGGATCGATCGGGAGAATCCGGCGCGGCGCATCCTCGGCACCGACCAGGGCGCGGTCGTGACGCAAAACGGCGGCGCCACCTGGAGTTCCTGGTACAACCAGCCGACAGGGCAGTTCTACCACGTGATCACCGACAGCCGATTCCCCTACTGGGTCTATGGCTCGCAGCAGGACTCGGGCGCCGCCGGGGTGCCGAGTCGGACCGGTGCGATCGACGGCATCAACCTCACCCATTTCCGCGAGATGACCGCGGGGGGCGAGAGCGACAACGTCGCGCCCGATCCGCGGGACCCGAACATCCTTTACGGCGGCCGGGTGGACCGACTCGACCTGCGCACCGAGCAGACCCGGTCGATCTCGCCGACGCTCGCCTACCCCGACCGCTACCGCGGCGAGTGGACGCTGCCGCTGGTGTTTTCGCACCGCGATCCGCGCGTTCTCTATTTCTCGCACCAACGGCTGTTCCGCACCGAGGACGGCGGCGAGCACTGGACGGTGATCAGCCCCGATCTGACGCGGGAAAACCCGGGTGAGCCGGCCAATCTGGATCCGACGACCGCCGCCGACATCGACGACCCGAGCCCGCGCCGCGCCGTGATCTACGCGATCGCGCCGTCGCGCCTGGCCGATCACGATCTCTGGGTCGGCACCGACGACGGCCTGATCTGGCACACCAGGGACGAAGGCGGGCACTGGGACAACGTCACGCCGGCCCAGCTCTCCCCCTGGTCCAAGGTGGGCATCCTCGAAACCTCGCACTTCGACGCCGAGACCGCCTACGCCGCGATCGATCGCCACCGGGTGGACGATTTCAAGCCTTACATCTACCGCACGAAAGACGGCGGCAAGAGCTGGAGCCTGATCGTCGCCGGCATTCCGGACGGCAGCTTCGCCAACGCCGTGCGCGAGGATCCGGTGCGCAAAGGGCTGCTCTACGCCGGTACCGAAAAAGGGGTCTACGTCTCGTTCGACGATGGCGCTCATTGGCAGCCGCTTCAGAACGGCCTGCCGGTCACTTCGGTGCGCGACCTGGAAGTCCACGGCGAGGATCTGGTAATCGCCACCCACGGCCGAGCGTTCTGGGTGCTGGACGACCTCTCCGCCCTGCGCCAACTCTCGCCCGATGTGGCCAACGCCTCCGCTTGGCTATTCGCACCCTCTCCGGCGATCCGCATGCGAAGCGGTGAGTTTGCCGGCACGCCGATGCCCAAAGACGAACCGCGGGCGGAAAATCCCCCACCGGGCGCCGTCATCGACTACGTCTTGAAAACCGCTGCAACAGGGCCGCTGACGCTCACGATCCGCGACGAGCAGGGCGGGCTCGTGCGGCGCTATAGCTCCGACGATCCCAACCCCGAGCCGGATCTAGCGAAGCTCGGCACCGCGCCGCAGTGGGTCGTCTCCCCTTCCATTCTCTCCACCGCGCCGGGCATGCACCGCTTTGCCTGGCCGCTCCACTACGCGGCGCCCGAGGCATTCCAAAAGGCCACGGGACGCCGTCACGCGACCGACGGGGTTTGGGCTCCCCCCGGCCGCTACAGCGTGACGTTGGAGGTGGACGGCGTCACCCGGACTCAAAATCTGTTCGTGGCGCCCGATCCCCGCGTCTCGGCGGAGCCCGAAGCCTACGCGCGGCAATTCGCGCTGGCGAGGCGGATCGAAGAGGCCCGCGCGAAGCTCGTGCCGGTCCTGGAACAAAGCGACGCGTTGCTCGCGGACCTCGCCGAGAGAGCCAAGAGCCCTGACCCGAAGGTCGTCCAGGAGGCAGAACGCCTCAGAGCGAAAGCCATCGCGATCCTCGGCTCCGGACCCGACGGCGGCCCCGCGCCGCTTGCCTCCTTGAGCTTCGTGAGCTCCCGGCTGGACCAGCTCGCCGACACCGTCGAGAGCGCCGACGCCGCCCCTTCGCCGGATGTCGTCGCGGGCTTCGATCAAACCCAGCCGGTCCTCGAAGGCGCGCTCGCCGCCTGGGCGGCGTTGGAAGCGAAGGACCTAACGGGCTACAAGGCACCGTAGATTCGTGCCTGTTTGTGATCCGGCTTTTCGCGGAGTATCCTCCGGTTTGGTTCGACCAAAGCGGAGCGTTCTCCCGTTTGGTTCGACCAAAACGGAGTGAACTCCCGAATGGTCAGAATCGAACGAGCCTTACGAATCGACCTGCCGCCCCATCAGTCGGCGTTTTTATGGGGTCCCCGGAAGACGGGCAAGAGCACGTACCTGCGGTGGGCGTTCCCCGACAGCGTGACGTTCGACCTGCTCCAAACCGACCTGCTGCTCGATCTCACCAAACGCCCGGCTCTCCTTCGCGAGCGGCTGTTGGCGATGCAGCCCGAGAAACTCCGCTCTCCGGTGATCCTGGACGAGGTCCAAAAAGTCCCCCAGCTTCTGGATGAGGTTCATGGACTGATCGAGAACCAGGGGTTGAGCTTCATCCTGTGCGGGTCCAGCGCCAGGAAGCTCAAGCGAGGCGGCGCGAATCTCCTGGGAGGCCGGGCCTGGCGCTTCGAGATGCACCCTCTAACTTCGATCGAGATCGGGGCCCTCGATCTCCTCCAGGCGCTCAATCGAGGCCTCGTCCCGTCGCACTACCTCTCTTCGGAATACCGGCGCTCGCTCGACGCCTACGTCGTGGACTACCTCAAGGAGGAGGTCTTCGACGAAGGTCTCACCCGCAACGTCGCCGCGTTCTCGCGGTTCTTCGAGGCGATGGGGTACTCCCACGGCGACCTCACGAGCTACGCCAATATCGCGCGGGATTGCGGCGTCGACGCAAAGACCGTCAAGGAGTATTACCAGATCCTGGTCGATACGCTGCTCGGCAGCTTCATCGAGCCGTACAAGAAGCACCAAGAGCGGCAGGTGATCGGAAAAGCCCCGAAGTTCTATCTATTCGACGTGGGGGTGGCCGGCGCCTTGACCCGGCGGCGCATCGTGGAGGAAAAAGGCGATCTGTTCGGCCGGGCGCTCGAACATTTCATCCTGATGGAGATCCAGGCTCATCGGTCGTATCGGGACCTCGGTTACGGGATCCACTTCTGGCGGACCAAGAGCGGCCTCGAAGTCGACTTCGTGCTCGGCGACGGCGAGGTGGCGGTGGAGGTGAAGGGCACTTCGCGGGTCGACCCCTCGGACCTCCGTTCCCTCCGGACCTTCATCGAAGACCACCACCCGCGCTACGCCATCCTGGTGTGCAACGAGCGCTCCCCCCGGCTTGTCGAGGGCATCGAGATCCTGCCCTGGCGGGAATTCCTGGAGCGGCTTTGGGGCGGACAGATCCTCTCTTAATAAATCGGGTCGAGAATATCTGTCGGTAGATTGTCGGCGACAGCCCCGACTGCGGGGGCGGGCTCTCCGACAGGGTCCGACAACCTCCACCCCCATAGAGCCAGGACGAATCACCTTGGCATACGCCTTGCGGAAGACGTTTCTCAACAACGTTTTACAACCACAAGGAGAGCGATCATGGCCACCACCTATACTTCGGTCAACTACACGTGGGAGTTGGGAGTCGACTGGAATTCTTCACAGATCGACAGCTTTTCGAACTCTCTATCTCATGGCCTCTCCAATTCACTCAACACCACCCCTCGCCAGCTGGCTAGTCCGTGGCTCATCAATCTGACCGATACCATTACCTTTGTGATCTTCGACGTGACCAGCCCGGGGGGGATACCGTCGTCGACCGAGTTCGAGACCTTCGTCATTTCCCTTCAGGGGAGGACAATCTGCCCATTCACCTCGCTCGAACCTATCTTTAGCTCGACACCGGACGGAACCCCCGTTATCAGTAAGGTTTTCGGCCCATACGCTACCAAATCCTGGACCGGGGCCACGGTGACAGTTAACGGCCCGGCGTCCTTGGCGCCCATGCGCCTTCTGCTGAATTTTAGAGTGCAGATGTCCAATGGAGTAAATTCCCAGGCATTCGGCCACGACCCCGAAATGGTCGTGGGGGCAGGCGGTAGTCCCAGTTCCCTCACGGGCCGGTCGAAGCGGGGTCCAGCCGAACCAGCAGCCGGTGGTACCGCACGTCGGCGCGCAGGGCGAGAAGCTCCGGGTCTCCATCGACTTCGGTGAGGGGAAGGCCGTTACGAAGAGCTTTTTCGAGCACCGCGAGTGCGGATTCGCGGCGACCGCAGACCTCGTCGGCGACCATGAGGCGGAATTGGGCGGCGGCATCTTTCTGCACCAGGCGCTCGATCCCCCCACCCATCGAGAGGGCGGTGGCGCAGTCGCCGCCCTTGGCGAGGAAGAGAGCCCGGCGGCTTAGGAGGGTGGCATCCCGCGGCGTCGCCCGCAGCGGGACTTCCAACAGTTGGAGAGCCCGCGAGTAGGCCTCGCGGGCTCGGGCGGCTCCCTCGGGCTCGAAGCGACAGGCGTCCCCGAGATTGGCCCACAGGAGATAGCTGTTGGCGCCGCCCGGCAGCTCGAGTGCCAGCTCGAAAGCTTGGGCCGCCTGCGGGTAGAGTCCCTGGGCGAATTGAAGGGTTCCCAAGTTCGAGTAGAGCGACGGTTCGGGATGGATCGCCAGCGCCTTCTGAAACTGCTCGGCGGCCTTGGCCAGGTCGCCTTGAGAGTAGTAGGCCGAACCCAGATTGCGATAGCCGATATATCCGTCGGGCGCCAAGCGAATGCTGCTGCGGAAAGCTTCGATCGCGAGAGCAAGACGGCCGGTTCGAAGGTAGAGCGCGCCCAAGTCATCGTAGAACTGGCGCTCGGGGCGCTGGGCGATCGCCTTTCGATAAGCGCCTTCGGCAGATTCGAGCTGAGTCCTGGCGACGCACAGGCCGGCGAGGGCAAACTGGGCATCGGCATTCCCCGGTTCGAGCTGGATCGCCTTTTCGATTTCCCTCTGAGCCTCGTCGAGTCGCCCGAGCGAAGTATAGACGAGGCCCAAGGTCACCCGGGCCGACGCAAGGTAGCCGTCGAGCGCCACGGCTCGCTCGGCGAGCGGCAGGGCCTGGTCCAAAAACATTCGATCCTTACTCAGGTACAGGAACTTGAAGTAACAGGCTCGCGCCAGGGCGGCGTTCGCCGCCGCGTGGTCGGGAGACCGGCTGAGGATTTGGCGGAAATCCGCAATTGCCGCATCGAGGTTTCCCGGCTTGTCGTAGCGATGCAGCTCGGCCAGGCCGCGTTCGTAGAGCTCGTAGGTGCTGGCGGTTCGGTGGGGGACGCCAAGGCGTCCGCTCCCCCAGGCGAGAGCCAGCGCCACCAGGAGCAGTCCGCCGACGAGGAGGCCGGCATTGCGCAGGAAAACCCGGTGGCCGCGCGTGGGTTGCGCGGCGTCGGCCGGCTCGGCCTCGGTGGGCCGCGGCGGACCGTCGAAAAGCGTGGTCCCGTCCGACGCCGACAGCGCGGCATCGGCGCGACCCGCGGCAACAGATCCCGAGAGCGATCTCATCGCCAGCATCCCGGTGGCCTCTTCCAGACGGGCAGCCACCTCGCCAGCATCCTGGGGGCGCGCGTGAGGCTCCTTTTCGAGCAACCGGTCCACCAGCAGGGAGATCTCGACGGGGATCTCCGCGCGCAGTTGGCGCGCCGGCAGCGGACGGAAACTGCACACGCGGGCGAGAGTCGCTGCCGGGGAATCGGCTCGAAAGGGCGCCTCGCCGGTGAGCATTTCGTAGAGCAGCGAGCCGAGCGAAAAGAGGTCCGAGCGGGGACCGAGCGGCAGGCCCATCGCCTGCTCTGGCGACATGGCGTAGAACGTGCCCACCACCAACCCCGATTGCGAGAGAGTCGCTTCCGATCCCAGCCCTTGTCCCGTCCCCGGGGGAGCGAGCGACCGCGCGACGCCGAAGTCGAGCACCTTCGCGCGACCCGCCTCGGTGATCATCACGTTGCCGGCTTTCAGATCGCGATGCAGGATACCCTGGGCATGGGCGGCGGCGAGCCCTCCGGCGATCTCGCCACCCCAGCGCGCGGCGCGGGTAATGGCGAGCGGACCGGCCGCGAGGACCTGGCGCAGCGTCTTGCCCTCCACCAGCTCCATGACGATCCAGTCGCCCTCCGGCGATTCCACCAGATCGTAGATCTGGACCACCGCGGGATGGGTGAGCCGCGCCCCGGCCTCCGCTTCGCGGCGAAAGCGCTCGCGCGCCCCGGGCTGGTCCAGAATCTCCGGCAGGACATGTTTGACCGCCACCGGCCGCTTCAGCCGGCCGTCCCAGGCGCGCCAAACCTCCCCCATGCCGCCGGCCGCGATCCGCTCGACGAGACGGTAAGGGCCCAACGGCTCGGACGGCGTCCATTCCCGGCTCATGACGGCCTCGCGCCGGCCTCGCCGAGCGAGTGCAGACCGACCTGTTTCATCCGGCGCCGAATCCCCGACTCCGACACCTTGAGCAAAGCCGCCATCTCTCGCAAGCTGCCGCCGCAGCGCTCTTCGGCTTCGAGGATCTCATCGCGGGAAAGATCCATCGCCTTCCGGGCGCTGGGGAAAGCATCGAGCAGGAAATAAAGCGACGGCCGCGAGATGCCGAGCTGCTGCGCCGTCGCCCGCGGCTGCCAACGGTTGGCCGCGAGTGCCGCGAGCAGCTCACTTTCTGAGACGTCCTGCGGACTGCGGAAGGCCGTTCGCGGCGGCGAGGAGGGCGGGCCGGACGCGACCGGCGGAGCGGGCGATGCCGACGTTCGACCCGAAACCACCCTGGACTCCGAATTTGCCCCCTCGCGCAGCAGCTCTTCGATCGCCGTCGGCAGCCGAGCCTCCGCGGCGTGCTCCCCGGTGTCGAAGCTGTCGATCGCCAGAGCGCGGGCGACGTTGCGAAGTTGGCGGACGTTGCCGGGCCAAGGCGCCGCTGCGAATTGAGCGATCCAGGCTGCGGGAGGCCAGAGCGGCGCGCCCGGTCCCGGATCGGCCAGACGGTGCCCTTCGCCGACGCCCGCCAGCTCCTCGCGCAGAAAATGGAAGAACAACCGGCCGATGTCGTCGCGCCGCTCGCGCAGCGGAGGCAGGCGGATCGCGTATCCCCCCAGACGGTGCAGCAGCGGAGCGCGGAACCGTCCCGCGGCGGCGGCCTGCTCTAGATCCGCGTCGGTGGCGGCGACGATCCGAACGTCGACCCGCGCCGGCTCTTCGCCGCCGACCGTCTGAATCTCGCCGCTCTCCAGGGCGCGAAGGAGGAGAGGTTGAACCTCCTGCGGCGTCTCGCCGATCTCGTCGAGAAAGAGCGTGCCGCCGTGGGCGCGCCGGAAATAGCCCTGGCGGGCCTGCTCGGCGCCGGTATAGGCCCCCCGCTTCGCGCCGAACAGCTCGGCGGCGGCGAGCGACGCGGGTAGGGCGCCCATGTTGAGCGCGACGAAAGGACGGTCGCGCCGGCCGCTCGCGCGATGGATCGCCGCGGCCACCAGCTCCTTGCCGGTTCCCGTTTCGCCGCGCAGCAGCACGGGGACATCGAGGGGCGCCACCCGCGCGATCTGGCGGCAGAGATCGAGCAGGGCGTCGCTCAAACCCACCAGTCCAAAGAGAGACAGGCCGTTGGGAAGGGCCGGCCGGAAGCGGTGCAACAGAAGGACTACGCGACCGGCGAGCAGCAGCACTACGCCGCGATCGACTTCGACCGGGGAGAACGAGGCCTCGCCGTCGACCGGCTCGCCGTTGGCCGCGAGCGACGTCGGCGAGCCGGCACGCAACAGCCGGATCCCGCCGTCGGCCGTCGATTGAAGAATCCAGGGACGGCGGCTCAGATAGGGCACGGCGAGCGGCGCGAAAGCCGACTCACCCGGCGGAGCGAACGCCGGAGCGCCCCGCGACAGGGCCGCTTCCCTTCCCGACGACAGGTCGAGGAGAGCCGCCCGTTCACCGACCCGTTGGACTTGAGGGTGGCCAAGGATCGTCAGGCCGGGAACCGAGAGCGGAGACAAGGATTCTCCCAGGGGCGCAGACCATGTCTGTGTCTCCGGCCAGTTCCGGCTCTTGAGCCCCATCCGGCGTGACCTCACCTTCTTTTTTGAATCGGCGTGGCGGCAACTTTAGATGCTTCGCAGGCGTCAGGTCAAAGGGGATCGTTACATTCCGGCGGGTTCCGCGGGGCTGGAGAAAAAACGGCCCGGGCGTTGCCGCCCGGGCCGAGGAGGAGATCGCGGCGAGCAGAGCCGCGGGTGAAGCCTGGTTTAAAGACCCCTACGAACCGCAGGTCTTGAACGTCGCCATGTCGTCCACCGGCAGCGCGAGTCGGCCCGCCGGGTTGGAGAACTGCTTGGTGAGGCCTGTCCGAGTATCGAGCACCGTCAGCGTGTAGTCGAGTTTGGTGGTCGCACCGGCGAGAACCTGGAAGGCATTCGCCGTCGAACAGGCGTCGTGGATGGTCACCAGCAGGTCGTACTGCTGATCGCCGAAGAACGAGAACAGGCCGGCCTCGCTGGTCAGAGGCTCGACCACTCCCTGGTCGCTCGCACCCTGCGGCGTGCGCCAGGTCACCGTCACCTGGAACCGATTGCCCGCCAGGCACAGGGTTTTGGTGCTCGGCACACAAGCGGCCGTCGAGCCGTCGTTGTCGAGAATGTCGAGCAGGGTGTTGCTGCGGTCCGGATCGAGCGTCGCGCCGCCGGTCGGGGCGGAGAGAGCCAGCCGGATCGTTTCGGTGCCTTCCCGGACGGCGTCGGGACGGATGCGCACCTGGAAGATCTTCTTGGTGCCGTCTCCGGCGTTCCAGGTGAGAATGCCGCTCGCCGCCGCGAAGTCGGCCGGCGAGATCGCGCTGCCGTTCGCCGCGGTCCAGCGGACGGTTACCCGTCCCTTGACTCCGCTCGAACGCTCGACCGAGATCCGGGCGAATACCGCACCTTCGATGACCTGGTAGCTAGCGTCGTCGAACTTGAGCACGCCAGGCCGAGTCCTGTCGTCGTCGCCGAGGTTGTCGCCGTCGCCGCTCTCCAGAATGCGCCCCACGGCGACGCCGCGCTGGCCGTCGATCGTGGCGCCGCCGGTCGGATTCGACAAGATCACCCGGAAGGTCTCGCCCCCGTCGGCCACTCCGTCCGCGATCAGCGGAACCTCGATCACCTTGTTCGATCCGTCGCCTGGACCCCAGGTGAGGGTCCCGGTCACCACCGCGAAATCGACTCCGGCGGTGCCCGTTCCGCTCTCGGTGCGGAAGGCGACCGAGACGGTTCCCTGCTCGCCCATCGAACGCTCGACCGTGACCAAGGCATTCGATCCTTCAAAGCCAGCGAAATCGCTCTGATCGAACTTGATGACTCCGGTGGCGCCACCACCTCCACCACCGCCGCCACCACCACCGCCACCACCGCCGCCGCCACCACCACCGCCACCACCGCCGCCGCCACCACCACCACCGCCGCCGCCGCCGCCACCGCCACCGCCACCGCCGTTGAGGATTACTACGGTCGAGGTGCCGCGCAGGGAATCAATGGCCGCTCCGCCGGTCGGATTCGACAGGGTGACGCCGATCGTCTCTGAATTCTCATTCAGCGAATCATTGAGAATCGGAATCGTGAAGGTCTTGGTCAGTTCGTCGCCCGATGCCCACGAGAGCGTCCCCGACGTCGCGGTGTAGTCGAGACCCGCGGTCGCCGTGCCGTTGCTCGTCGCGTAGTCGACCGTGACGGCGCCGCTCTCGCCCTGCGAACGCTCGACTCGAACGACCGCGACACCCGCCGACTCGGCGACTTCGAGCGTCACTTCGTCGAACTTGATCGTGCCTGCCGAGCCGCCGCCCCCACCGCCGCCGCCACCCCCGCCGCCGCCGCCTCCACCGCCGCCACCACCACCGCCACCGTTGGCAAGAATCACCAGGGTCGAAGTGCCTCGCGTCCCATCGATCGATGCGCCGCTGGCGTTGGAGAGGGTGAGGGAGATTGTCTCGGCGCCTTCCGGCACGGAGTCGTTCGAGATCGGCACGGTAAAGGTCTTGGTCAGGCCGTCACCCGAACCCCAGGAGAGGGTCCCGGAAGCCGACGTGTAGTCGGAGCCGGAGGTCGCCGAGCCGTCGCTCGTGGCATACGAGACCGACGCTGCGCCCGACTCCCCTTGCGAGCGTTCGACTCGGATCACTGCAACGCCCGCGGTTTCGGCCACTTCAAAACTGACTTCGCCGAATTTCAAAACCCCCGGGCCGCTGGCCAGAGCCGGCCCGGCTGCCAGGAACGACGCAAGAAGTAAAATCTTGGATCTACTCATCGGACACCTCCAAAGTCGGGAAAGGGAAAGCCCTCAGACTCGGTCCCGAACCAACGCCGCAGCCGAAGGCGGCAGGGTCAACCTACCCGCGAGAAGATGACGCGGGGATTACAAAGAGCGGATCGGGGCGATCCGCTTCGGCGCTTGGCCCTGTCGTTGGTTAAGACAGCCGGGGGGAGGCTGCGGAACAGAAAAAAGATTGACTGGCTTTGAGGCTAGGAACTGAGCCCTTCGTCGTCGCTCCGGACGGAGCGGTGGAGCCGGACGCCGGTGCGGTCGAGATCGCGGCGCTCGCGGACCTGTTTCAAAGCGCCGACCGTCTCGACATCCCGATGCCCCAGCTCCACGGCCCGCTGGAGGTTCTCCTCGGCGGCCCGCAGCCAGTTCGGGTTCTGGGCGAGAGCCCGGCCGAGGGCGGCGAAATACTCCGGCTGCGGGTCGGTACGCACCGCCTGACGGAGCAGCTCGACCGCGAAGTGGAAATCCCCGGACCCCGCGAGACCATTGGCGCGATCGTAGCTCTCGCGCGCGAAGCGCCGGGTCTCCTCTTGGCGTACGGCTCCGGAGGGCTGAGCCGAGCCGCCGATGTCGGCCTCCCGGTCGTAGCGGCGGCGGCGGTCGGGGTGGTTCAAGGTCAGATACGCGGCGGTCGCGCGCTCGAACAGCAGCTCCAGCACCCCTTCGCGGCCGGCAAGTCCGAGCGCCGTTGCGTGGGTCGGGTGGACCGCCCGAGCCAGTCGCTCGTAGCTGTCGTGGATCTCGTCCTCGCTCGCGGTGGGCGGCAGGTCGAGCAGCTCGTACCAGGTGGCCGAGCCGACCGTACCGATCAAACGCGCGATCTCGCCGCGATGCTCCCCGGTGTCGCCTTCGAACGGATGGTCGGCGAGACTCCGCGCGATCCGACGCGAAAACTGCGCCAGCTCTTCGTCCGTCGGTGCCCCGCCGTTCCATCTCGGTTCGGTCATGCCGGAAACTCCCTGCAAGATCCCTGCAAACGCAATCTCACCAACCCATCCGCTCGATCGCGTAGGGCAGCATCTTGCGCCACCAGGGCCAATCGTGGTTCACGTCGTGCCCCCAGACGTCCAGCTCGTGCGGAATACACTTGGCGCGCAGGATCTCTGCAAGCGTTCGCGACGCCTGCGGCGCCTCGTAGGCGCCCTGGCCGGTGAGGATGTGAATCTTCGAGTCGTTCCGCAAAGTTTCGAGCGCCTGCCCTTCGAGCTTCGGCAGGTACCAGGCCGGATTGTTGAAATAGCAGCTCTCGTCGGAGTAGCCCTTGAAATAATCGGGTGCGAGATCGTAAAAACCGCTCATCGCGATCACCGAGTCGAACAGGTCGGGCCGGCGGAAGAAGCAGTTCGCGGCATGAAACGCGCCGAAGCTCGCGCCCGAGGTGGCGATCCGAATCCCCGGCGACTTGCAGGCGTTTTGAATGTAGGGCACCACTTCGTCCTCGACGTAGCGGACGTAGAGCGCCTGGCGTCGGGCCTGCTCGGGCACCGGGAGCTTGTCGTCCATCCAGGCCTGGCTGTTGATGCTGTTGATCGAGAAGACGCGCACCTTCCCCGCTTCGATCTGCGATTCGACCGCCTTGATCAGCCAGAAACGCTCGTTTTCGAGGTAATCGGCGGCGGCGGTAGGAAACAAGAGGAGAGGATGCCCCCAGGACCCGTAGGAGACGATCGGCATGTCTTGGCCGAGACTCGGGCTGCGCCAACCGTCGAGATGCTTTTCCATTGTGCTTACCGACCTCCTCCGAAAAGGCAACCGCGTCTGCGGCGCCGTGTCTGGTGGGAACGGTGTCAGGATACCCGGCCGCGGACCGCCCTTCAAGCTCCACGCCTCAGAACACCTCGCAAATACCGAACAAGAAAGCCAAAATCCGATGCTCGCCTGCTCCGTTCCCGCCTGTCGCGCGCCGCTCAGCATCGACCGAGAAGGCCGCCGCGCGGTCTGCCCGCAGGGGCATTCGTACGACCGGGCCAAAAGCGGCTACTGGAATCTGCTCCAGCCGCAGGACCGGCGTTCGAGCACCCCGGGCGATTCGAAAGAGGCGGCCCAGGCGCGCCGTCTGCTCGCCGATCGAGGGCTCGACGCGCCACTCTTTGCCGCGCTGGTGCCAATTCTCGGCACCTTGGACCCTAAGAGTCCCCCCAAGGTGTTAGACGTCGGCTGCGGCGAGGGGGCGTGGCTCGCCTTCCTTCGATCTCAGCGCGAGGTCGATCCTTGGGGAACCGACCTGTCCACCCCGGCGATCGAGCTGGCCGCCCGGCGCCAGCCCCAGTCCACCTGGGTGATCGCGAACGCGGACCGCCGCCTGCCCTTTGCCGACGGCGGGTTCGATCTCATCACCTCGCTCACCGCCCGGAGGAACCCGGAGGAGTTTGCCCGGCTGCTCGCCCCCGGCGGCCGGCTGGTGATCGCGCTCCCGGGTCCCGAGGACCTGATCGAGATCCGGCAAGCCGCCCTCGGCCGCGGCGACCGCCGGGAGCGTTTGGACGGAGCGCTCGCCGAGCTGTCCTCGTTCTTTGAAGTGGAAGAAACGGCAAGGATCGATTGGAGCGCAACGCTCGAAGAAGCGGGGATCGCGGCGCTGCTCGCTGCGACCTACCGGGGCGGGCGCGCGGGCCGGGAGGAACGGGCGAGCGATCTGGCGGGGAAGGCCGTCACCTTCAGCCGGGATTTGGCGTGGCTCAACCTTCGCCCCCCATCGTAGGGGCGGGCGCCTCTACTCCCAGATGGCGACGTCGAAACGACCGGCGGAATTGGCGGCGCCGCGGAACATACCGGCGGAGTTGAACACCAGGGCGATCCGGCCGTCCTTGCCGACGGCGATGATGCCGCCGTCGCCGGGGGCCAACTCGGCGATCGTCTGCTTCGCCGCCTCTTCGAGCGACAAGCCGGCAAACTGCACGCGGGCCGAAATCGTGCGGGCCACCGTATGGCGGATGAACTGCTCCCCGACCCCGGTCGAGGAGATCGCGCACGACCGATCGTCGGCGTAGGTTCCGGCGCCGATCACCGGCACGTCGCCGATCCGCCCGAACCGCTTGTTGGTAAGACCGCCGGTCGAGGTCGCCGCGGCCAGGTGCCCGTGGGTATCCAGCGCCACCGCCCCGACGGTCCCGAACTTCTTCGGCACGTTTCCCGCCGCCTCGTCCTTGAGCTCCGCCTGCAATTGGTCGTAGCGCTCCTGGACGAAGAAATAATCCGGCCCCGCGCGCTCGACCTTCATCTCGTCGGCGAACTTCTCCGCCCCCGGCCCGGCAAAGAAGACGTGCTTCGATTTCTCCATCACGAGGCGCGCGAGCGAGATCGGGTTCTTCACCGTCTTTAATCCGGCGACCGAGCCGCAGGCGAGGGTCGAACCGTCCATGATCGCCGCATCCATCTCGTGCTCGCCGTCGTGGGTAAAGACCGCCCCCTTGCCGGCGTTGAACTTCGGAT
Source organism: Thermoanaerobaculia bacterium (assembly GCA_038250865.1). Lineage (GTDB taxonomy): Bacteria > Acidobacteriota > Thermoanaerobaculia > Multivoradales > UBA5704 > DASYKS01. Next base: position 80,603 of record JBBSBW010000017.1, read on the forward strand.
CGTCTTCGAGGTTCTTGACCACCGCCTCGACCGTATCGACCGCCGAAGCGCCCTTAGCGAGCATCCCCTTGCCCAAATTCAAAGCCCGTTCGAGCGCCGCGAAATACTCCTTCTTCTTCTCCTCCGGCATCGACTTGTCGATCACCCCTGCCCCGCCATGGATCGCCAGCGACCAGGTGGGGGCATCGGCTTTAGTCAGCACCACCTCGGCGCCGGGCTTTTCGGGGGCCTGAGCGAGGAGGTGGGTGGAAGGGATCAGGAGACAAAGGGCGGCAAGGGTGCGCTTCATGCGGGAATCTCCAGGGAAACGTCTCGTCGGGTACCCAAGCGACGAAGAAGTGTAGTCCAAGCGGCACGTTCGAAGTTCGGCCTCGGTGGGCCGGAAGCGGCTTGGGCGGTGGCTCAAGCCAGGAGGGCGGCGAGGACGCCGGCGACAGTGCCCGTGGCCGCCCGCCGGAGGGCAGCTTCGAGGACGACGGAGTCGTTGGAGCTCGCGAGGGTGGTCTCCAACTCATCGGCGAAAGGCAGGCCGCGGCCCGCTAGAACCGCGACGATCGCCCGGCGCAACCCCTGAGCCTCTCCTTCGATGCGTCCGAGCGCCTCTCCCTCGGTACGTCCGAGCGCCTCTCCCTCGGTACGTCCAATCGCTTCTCCCTCGGTACGTCCAATCGCTTCTCCCTCGGCCCGCACGTCGTCCAGACTGGCGTAACCCTGACGCTCTAGAAGATTGCGGAAGATCACCCGGCGCGCCGCGTCGCGGTCATAGAGAGCTTCCACCGGCACCGGATTGGCGAGGATTCCGGGCGCTACGAGCTGCTCGCCGGGATTCGCGATCCGCATTCTCTCGCCCGGCTGATACACCTCCACCCGCCGGGGGCCGATCATCCGCACCACCCAGACGAAACGGGTCCCCGCGGCGAATAGCTCCTGGATCTTGATCTGCAGTTCGGCCTCGTCTTGGCCCGTGTCGGCATACTCGACCGCCAAGGGAGGCGCGCCCTGCACCCAACCCGGCTGGTCCGGCAGCTCGCCGACGGAGAGATCCGGGGCGCGGAGAATGGCCGGCGAAGGGGAAAAGCCGACATCGACGCCCACGTCCTTGACCGCCGGATCGCTCGCGAGAACTCCGTCCCCAACGCTCGTCGCCCTTCCTCCCCGGCTACCTGTGGGAAGGCAGTGAATCGGGTGACCGTTCGAAAGCTCGTATGGATCGCCGGGCCGAAGCTGATCCGCGCTGAATGGCCCTCGGGTTTCGAGCTGATGAGAGTTCTTTGCCATGGGAAAAGAATAGCATCTGTCACCCTGAGCCCCTTCGCCCTCGTCGGCATCCGTGATCGCTTCGGGATGCCAGTCCGGCTTATTCGAAGCTATCGGCCGGGCGACCGGCACTGGGCCGCGTCTTCTGCGTTCGACGGCGCAATCCCTGAATTCGATCGTCGCTTCCACTGGAAGCTGCGTCGTTTCTACTGCATTCGATCGTCGCTTCCACTGGAATCTGCGACCGCTTCCACCGCGTTCGATCGTCGCTTCCAGTGGAAACTGCGATCGCTTCCACCGGAACCCGCGCCGTTTCCACCGCATTCGATCGTCGCTTCCACTGGAGTCTGCGACCGCTTCCACCGGAATCTGTCGCCGAATGCACCGGAATCCGTGACGCGTTCCAGCCCGAGCAGCCCCCGTTCCAACTCCGCGAAAAAAGAATCTTGCCGGACCTATCGTTTTCTCGGAACCTCGTCTCGTACCTTTGCGGTGTGGGGCTAGTCCCACACCTACGTCGAAAGACGGAAAGGAGTCCGCATCATGGCTGGAAACGGTCACACCCTAGGAGCCCGCATCAGTCGTTGGAACACCCTGGTCACCAACCTCGAACCCGACTTGCCCGACATGCAGCACCTCGTCGGCGATGTCGCACAGCTCAAGGAGATCCTTCTCCAAAGCCGCGAGTTCGAGGCCCAGCAAGACAACCTGCGCTCCCAAGCGCAGGGCACCACGGCGACCCGCAAGGATCTCGCGGCGCAAGGCGATCGCCTGCGCCGCCGGATCGGCGCGAGCCTCCAGTGGAAGCACGGATTCGGCAGCGAGACCCTCCTCAAGTTCGGCTTCCGCCCTCGGCGCCAGCCCCTGCGCACGAAAAAGCGGGAAACGCCGGCCGTGACGAACGTCTCCCCCGAAGCGGCTTAAGAACACTGGACCTCCATCCGTGAAGCCCCGAGCCCCTTCTCTCCGCTGATGGTTGGGCGGGGGGAGGGGGCTGTCCCCCCCCCCCCGCCCAGGCACAGATCTAATTGTCGTTGCCGCTCCTCTCACCTCAACGCAATTCGCCTCAGAGGTGTCCCCTTCCCTGAATCGTGGGCACCGAGGCACCAGGGCTCCCGACTTGTGGCAGCTCCAACCGTCGAATAAAGGGCGGCGAGCCGACAGACATCGCGTTTTCGTTCTCCAATTTCCCCCGCCATGGTGGCGGGAGTGAAGAACCCTCCCTGGGGGTTCGAAAGGAAGTTCTATGCGCCGGAACCTGACTTTGCTCCTCTTTCTGCTCGTGCTCCTCATCGCCGGGCAGACACCTCTCGCCGCCGTGACCTACGGCTTCGCCGACCAGGGCTTCCACCAAGCTTCGATCCGGACCGTCTACGACTCGGCGTATGAAGGGACAGCCCTTGATCCGCTGACCCTCACATCCCCCTGTCTCTGGTCGTCCTCCCAATCGATCGTCGGCTGTCCAACCGGACCCACGGTCTACTCGCAGTCGAACTGGTGGCGTCAGAACTGGGACAACAACTGCGGCGCCTACTACCCTTGCACGTATTGGGTCCTGTTGATGAATAACGAACCTGCGTTCAACAACTGCAACTCCGGACCGCCGGAGGCCTCCTTGCCGCGCGCGGAGCCAGGCGCCGGCATTATGGGTTTTACCGCGATCACGGGATCGCTTGGGGGCGAGACCTTCCCTCGCGCGCACCTGGTGCTGAACCTCTATCACCCGAACCCTTGCGACAGCGGCTACGGAATCCCTTTCCTCTCGCTCATGGCGGATCGCGACCGGGGAAACGGAGGAAGGACGCCCGGGGCTCTCAACCCCTCAGCTTCTTCGATCCCGAGCAAAGTCCGTTTTACCGCTCGGCTGTGGGACATGGGGTTGCCAGACTGCCCGGCCTGCACGGGCGGCGACTTCATCCAGCCGGGCAAGGGATACCTCGATTTCGCGCTCTGGGCGGTCGCCGAATGGGGCGGCAAACCGCGAATGTTGTTCGTCAACCTGATCCATCGGAATATTGAATATTTCACACCGGCCGAGGATCCGAACTCGAAACAGCCCCCGCTGCCTGGGGCCACCGGGCGAGACTTCGAATGGAACTGGCCGATCGCCGAGGACACGCTCAACCCGGGAGCCGACCTTGCCCTCTTCGAGGCGGAGGCTCTGCCCAGCCTCTGCAACTACACCCTGCCGGTCCTCTCCGGAACGCCGGGAGAGGAGATCACTTACACGGCGGACCTCCAGAAGCTCTTCCGCTGCGCCAGCGATCGCGGCCTATTCCGCGATCGCATGCCTGCCACCGCAGACCTACCGATCAAAACCGTCGGCTGGAAGAACGAAGGGATCGGCCAAAACGGCGCGATCTGGACTTCCGTTCACGGGATGGAGATGATCCCGTAGTCACGTTCAGTGGTCGAATGTGGTCTACCCCACTCGCCGCACCAACACGACTGTCTGGTCGTCGGCCTGCGGGTGCCCTTGGGCGAAGGCGGTGACCGCGCCGTCGATGGCTTCGATCAGCTCGGCCAGCGGCATGTCTCGGTAGGAACTCAGGATCGTGCCCAGGCGGTCCATGCCGAATTCTTCGTCGTCGGGGGCGGTCGCCTCGGTGATGCCATCGCTATAGAGGCAGAGCAGGTCGCCGGGGCTCAACTCGGTGCGCTGGGATTCGAAGCGGGCGGCGCGGATCAGGCCGAGGGGGACTCCTCCGGAGCCGAGTTCGTCGAGGTGGCCGTCGCGACGCAGAAGGAGCGCGGGGTTGTGGCCGGCGTTCAGGTAGTCGAGCTCGCCGGTCTCGGGGTGGAGCTGGGCGAAGAAGAGGGTGACGAACTTGTTCGCGGTCGAGGAATCGGCGAGGTGGGTGTTGAGCCGTTCGAGGAACCCCGTGCCCACTCCCCCGTCGCGCTCGGCGAGCAGGCGGAGGGCGGAGTGGAGGGTGGAAACCAACAGGGCCGCCGGCATGCCTTTGCCGGAGACGTCTCCGAGCGCCACGCCGAAGCGGCCGGCTCCGGCGTCCAAGAAGCCGTAGTAATCGCCTCCCACCTGTGCCGCCGGGCGGTTCCAGCCGGCGACCTCGTAGCCGGGCACGTCCGGCGAGCCCTTGGGCAGGATCTGGCGCTGGATCTCGGCCGCGAGGCTCATCTCGCGTTCCAGGCGTTCTTTTTCGAGCGCCTGAAGGTGGAGCCTGGCGTTCTCGAGCGCGATCGCGGCTTGGTTGGCGAACAGGCCGAGCGAGCGGCGGTCGGCGGCGCGGAATGGGCCTACGCCACGCCGGCTCTCCTTGTCGCCGACGGCGATCAGGCCGCGCGGGCTTCCTTCGATCTCGATGCCGACGCCGAGTAAGTGGCGCGCGCCGGGCAGCAGGGTTTCCGGCGCCTCGCCGCCGGCCACGAAACGCGCCAGGCCGACATCGTGGGCTTCGAAAGCGGCTTCCGCCTCGCCGCCGAACGTCCGTTGCAGGCGATAGCCTTCGGGGCCGAGCAGGTAGAGCGCGCCGCGCCGGGCGTCCAGCAGCATCACGGCGTGGAGCAGGATCTCTTCCGACAGCTGTTCGAGATCGAGGGTCCCGGCAACTTTGAGCCCCACGTCGTAGAGCGCTTCGAGTTCGACGCCGCGATAGTTCGCCTGGAACCGTTGTTCTTTGAGTTGGCGTTGCAGGCGGAGGGCCTTGGCCGCCTCGGAGATCAAGAGGGTCGAGGCGTCGGCGAGCGGCACGTCGCCGGGGGCGTAGAGCAACGCTCCGGCGGGCAGGCGCACGAGCGCCAAGCCCCGGGCAAACTCCGGATTCGGCGCGGCCAGGTCGTAGATGTCGGGAAATTCGCGCGCGCCGTGGGTGCACTCGCGTTCGAGCAAGTTGCCGCGATCGAGATAGAGGGCGGCCGCCTCGGCCTGGTGCGCCTGGCACCAGTGGGCGAGCAGCCGGGCGATCAGCGGCTTGGCCGCCGTTTCGGTTTGGGACAGGACCAGCAGGTCTTCCCAATCCTCGCGGGAGAATGGAGTCACGGGATGAGTGGAACCGCTAGAGAGGCGTCAGGCGGAGGGGCGTAAGGCGGCGATCGCCTGCGTTTCGTCCGGGAAGATCTGGGCGTACTGCGAGAGACCCATGATCTCGAAGGTCTTGGCGATCGTGGGCGTCAGGTTGCAGAACCCGAGCCTGCCGTCGATCTCGATCATCTTTTCGATGATCTCGATCAGGATCGAGATGCCGATCGAGTTGACGATCTTGGTGCCGGCGAGGTTGAGCAACAGGATCTTCCGCCCTTCGTCGATCAGCTGATAGGCCACCCGGGCAATCTCCTCGCCGCCCTGGTTGTTGATGTAGCCTTCCGTGTAGACGATCGCGAACCCGTCTTGGCGATCGACGGTGACACGCAAACTTTCGGTCATCGACGTAGCTCTCCGACTTCTCGACTATCGGCACTTGCAAAGCGCCGTTTGCTCATCACCACCGTGGTGCCGACGCCCGCTTCGGACTCGATCGCCACGTCGTCCATCAGGCCGCGGATGATCGACAGCCCCCAGCCGCGCTTGTTCTTGGCCTTGAGGACGTCTTCGAAGACCGGCTTGCTTTTCGACTCCGGCGAGAAACCGACGCCGTTGTCGTGAATCGAGATCCGCAGCAGCTCCGGTTCGCCCTGCCCGAGCACCTCGAAGGTCATGTGCACCTTCCGGTCGGGCGCGTGGCTGTACTCGAAGGCGTTGATGCAGGCCTCGATCACCGCCAGCCGAACTTCGTCGATTCTATCCGGAGTCATCTGCATGTACTCGGCCATGGCTGTCGCCGTCTTGCTCGCCGCGACTTCCATGTCGGGGAGCATCGGGAGCGTCAGCGTGACCTCCCTGAGCACCGCGTTGCCGGTCATGGTCGAATTTCCTGTTCCGCGGTCCTAGAAGGTCAAATACAGCTCAAGAGCATAGATGACGATGGGATGCACCGCATCCTGGGCCAAGAGCACCAGGAAGCTCGCACAGGTCACCACCGACAGGATCACCGAGCTCGAAACACGGGGAAGAGCAACGGACTTGCGAATGGAGTCTAACATGTCTGGCTTCTCCTCATTCTCGCCGACGGCTTATCGCAAGAGCGTTGCCACCCCTGGCGCCCGGCCTCGTCCGGCAACCGCAAAGTGTTCTCTCCCCATTGTTTACGGCAATCCAGACCGGTTGCCCGCCGGACCTGCTCCGCGCCGCTTGTGCGACAAATTGCCGCGCGGCAAAACGAGCTTCCCGGCCGGGTGCCGCGGAAACGTGCTTCCACCCTGCCGAAATCGGTCAGCGGGGCATTATGTCTCGCTGCGTCATTTTGCCACAAGTCCTCAGAACCCTTTTCGCTGCAAGGTCTTGCGGTCGATTCCGAGGATTTTCGCCGCCTCGCTCTTGTTGCCGCGGGCCATTTCCAGCACCCGGGCGATATGGCGGTGCTCCAGGCTCAGCAGATCGAGCGGCTCGTCCGCCGCCTGACGATCCACCGCCGCCCCGGACGATCCCGCGGCACCGAGCAGCGAGCGGACCAGCTCGGCCTCGATGTCGTTCTCGGCGAGCGAGGCAGCACCTTCGACCAGGTTCTGCAGCTCGCGGACATTGCCCGGGTAGTCATAGGACAGGAGCAGAGCCAGCGCATCGGCGCGGAGCACGGGAGAAGGAATGCTCTCCCGGCGGCAGAACTCTTCGAGGAAATGACGCACGAGGTGCGGAATGTCCGCCCGCCGCTCGCGCAAGGGGGGAAGATCCACCTCCACCCCTTTCAGCCGGTAGTAGAGGTCTTCCCGGAACGTCCCCTCGCGGACCATCTTTTCGAGGTCGCGATGGGTCGCCGCGATCAGCCGCACGTCGACCGGGATCGGCTGGCGCCCGCCCAGGCGGACCACCTCGCGCTCTTGCAGGACGCGCAGGAGTTTCGCCTGGAGGGTAGGGTCCATGTCGCCGATCTCGTCCAAGAACAGAGTTCCGGCGTCGGCCAGCTCGAACTTTCCCGGGCGTGCCTGGACGCCCGTCGCCACCCCTCCCTCAATGCCGAACAGCTCGCTTTCGAGCAGCGACTCAGGGATCGCCGCGCAATTGAGCGCGATCAGGGCACCGGTGCGCCGCGAGCGTAGGTGAAGGAGCTTCGCGATCAGCTCTTTGCCGGTTCCGCTCTCGCCCCGCACCAGGACCGAGACGCCGCGCGGGGCCACCCTTTCGACGATTTCCAGCACCCTGCGCATCGGCGGCGTCGAGGCGATCACCCGCTGGCCGTCCACCTCGTCGATCAGGCGCCCTTTCAGTGCCTTGTTCTCCTCTTCGAGCTTCTCGGCTTGAGTTTCCAGCCGCTCCACTTGGCGCGCCGAATCGAGCGCGATTCCGGCGAGGGTGCCGACCGAATCGAGGAACCGCCGGTCGTCGTCGGAAAACGACGCCTCGGAATCGCCGCGCGCCTCTTTGTCCAGGATCGCGAGATACCCCAAGAACGTGCCGCGGTAGGCGAGCGGCGTCGCCACCAGGTCGTGAAACTTCCTGCCGGCAAGCTCCCCCTCGGTCTGGACCAGCAGGCGCCCGGCGGCGAGCAGATCGCGCCACAGCGGCGAGGCGAGCAGGGCGGCGCCGGAAACCGCCGGTTCGGTCCAGCCGACGGTCGCCACCCCGCGGGGGCCGCCGTAGGCATCCCGCGTGACCGCCACCGCCGCCCCGGGGTCGAGCACCGCGCACACCCGTTCGAGCAGCTCGTCGACCAGCTCCTGCTCCCCCCGCTGCGCCTGGAGCGCGAGCGCGAGATCGTAGAGCGTCTCCAGCTGCAAAATCCGGCGGCGCTCGGCGAGCGAGGAGTCGGCGCGAGGCATTTCTCCATTCTATGTGTCCTGGTGGTGGCAACGACGCGCGTAATTTTGGTACGTTAGGCCGATTTCACGCTGAGCCGCCAAGGACTTCCGATGACTCATGTCAACGCTTGCACGATCGTGTCGAACAACTACCTGGCGCTCGCCCAGGTGTTCGCCACGTCGTACAAACGGCTTCATCCGGGAACCGAGGTCTACGTCTGCATCGCCGATCGGCCGGATCCTTCCGTGCATTACGGCCGCCTGCCGTTCGTGCCGGTGTTCGCCGCCGAGTTAGGCGTTCCGGCGTTTGAAAATTTCGCGTTCCGCTACGACATCCTGGAGCTGAACACGGCGGTCAAGCCTTACCTGCTCGAACACCTGCGGGCGAAATACGGGCTCGACCGGATCTTCTACTTCGATCCCGACATCCTGATGCTCGATTCCGTGGCGCCGCTCGAACGGCTGCTCGACAAGCATCCGGCGGTGCTGATCCCGCACATCACCCGCGGGCTCGACGACGGCTTGATCCCGCCCGAGCGGATGATCCTGATGGCCGGCGTCTATAACCTGGGGTTCCTCGGCCTGCGCCTCGACGAGACGACCGCCGAGTTCCTCTCCTGGTGGCAGGACCGGCTCTATAAGTTTTGCCTGAACGACATCCACAACGGCGTGTTCGTCGACCAGTCGTGGATGGATCTCGCCCCCGCCTTCTTGGACGACGTCGCGATCGCCCGCGATCCCATCTACAACCTCGCCTATTGGAACCTGCCGCAGCGCCGCACCGCCTGGGACGGCGAGCGCCTGACGGCCGAAGGGCGCCCGGTCGGGTTCTTCCATTTCAGCGGCATCGACTTCGACAACCTGGAACCGATCAGCAAGCATCAGAACCGGATCTCGCTCTCTTCCCGGCCGGAGCTGCGACCGCTGTTCGAGCGCTACCGCGCCCTGGTGCGGGAAGCCGGCCATGCCCAGCTGGTGGGGGTGCCGTACGGGTTTCGCTCGTTTCCCGGCACCGACGTCGCCGTGCCCTGGGTCGCGCGCCGGCTGCTCCAGCGCATGGACCCCAAGGGGCGGCGCTGGCCGACCCCCTTCGACATCTACAACCAGGACAGCTATTTCGCCTGGCTGGTCGAGCCGATCTCGTTTCCCGGCGGCGTCCTCACCCGCGCGGCGCTCGCGCTCTGGGAGCTGCGCGACGACCTGGTGCGCGCCTTCCCCGACATCTGCGGCCGCGACCTCGCGCGTTTTGCCGACTGGCTGAAGCTCCATGGCGAAGGCGCGCGGGCAGGGCTCCATCCGATTTTCTTCGATCCGGTCCGCTCGCGCGAAACGGCTGTCCGCGGCCGCCGCTCGACGTTCGGTGCAGAGCTTCACCCCTATGAAACCATCGCGGTCGAACGCTCGGCCGAGCTTCTCTCCCGCCTCGACCTCACCCGGCCGGGGGCGATGACCGGCTGGCTGAACGAGCCGATCCCGGGCACAGCCGACCACTCTCCGGTCATCACCCGCCTGGCCCTGTTGCTGTGGAAGATCCGCCCTGACGTTCAGCGCGGCTTTCCCGATCCGCTCGAAGCGCACCAGGCGGCGTTCGCCGACTGGTTTTGCCGCCACGCCGCGGCGGAGTTCCACCTCCACGCCGACCTGGTCACTCCCGTCCTGCGCACGCTGCCGCGCAAAACCCGCATGGCACTCAAGCTGCGGCGCGAAGCGACGGCCAGGCCGGAGGTGCCGGTCGCCAATCCCCTTCTCGAACAGCCCCACCCGTCGGCGGGATTTGCCGAGGCCGCCGATGGCGGCGAGGTCCGCACGGCGGGAGGAGTCGACGAAGCGGCAGCAGAGCCTGGGGAACGCCGCGATCTTTCGGCCCATCTGGCGGTCAACCTCGCCGGCTATTTCGGCATGGACACCGGCGTCGGCCAGGTGGCGCGCGGCAGCCTGCTCGCGTTCCGCGAAGCGGGGATCGTCGCACTGCCGGTGCCGCTCGACCAGGATTTGCAGAGCCGGACCCTCGACGGGCGGGTCTGTTTCGACGACGGCGTACCGCACCCGGTGACGATCCTTCACGCCAACGCCGACGAAACACCGCGCGCCCTGTCGATGCTACCGATCGCCGGCACTGCGGGCGGGGTGAAGATCGGTTACTGGTTCTGGGAGCTGTCGCACTTTCCGCTCTCGCTCACCGACCGCTTCGGCCATCTGGACGAGGTCTGGGCGCCGAGCCGTTTTTGCCAGCGGAGCTACGAGACGGTGGCGACTGTGCCGGTTCGCTACGTTCCTCCTTGCGTGCCGGCGCCCCGGGCGAGTGTTGAACCGACGGCGGCGGAGCGCCTCCGGCATGGGATCGAGCCCGGGCGCTTCACCTTCTTCTTCGCCTTCGACGTCCTCTCGGTGCCCGAGCGGAAGAATCCGTTCGCCGCGATCGAAGCGGTGCGCCGGCTCACGAAGCGGACGACGCGGCCGTTCTCGCTCCTGCTCAAAGTGTCCCGCGCGAGGCAGGACCCGGCGCTGGTCTCCCGGCTGCGCGAAGCCGCCCGCGGCTTACCGATCGAAATCCAGGCAGCGCCCGCCACCCGCGAGCAGATGGACGCCTGGGTTTGCCTGTGCGACGCGAACCTGTCGCTTCACCGCTCCGAAGGGCTCGGCCTGTTGCCAATCGAAACGCTCTACCTGGGCAAGCCGGTGATTGCGACCGGCTACGGCGGCGTCACCGACTTTCTCGACTCTTCGACCGGCTTCCCCGTCGGATATTCCCTCGTTCGGCTGGAACGCGACTATTCGCCCTATCCCGCGGGGGCGGTCTGGGCCGAGCCCGATCTCGACGACGCAGCGGGCCAGATGCTGCGGGTGCTCGAAGATCCCGACGAGGCCGCCGCGCGCGGCGCGGCGGGCAAGGCGCGGGTGGAGGCTCTCTACGGCATCGAAGCCGCCGCCGCACGCTTCGCCGCCGAGGTCGAGAGGGTCTACGGCCAGCTCCATTCCGGCCGGCCCGGCGCGGGCGATTCGACTCCGGCCACCCCGGTCGCCGCCCCGACGAGAGGCTGATCCGACATGACCCCCGCCGAAGCGCTGCTGCTCGGCGGCTCCGCGTTCGGCGCGGGGGTGATGAACTCGATCGCCGGGGGCGGCACGATCCTCACTTTCCCGGCCCTGATCGCCCTCGGCCTGCCGGCGATCTCCGCCAACGCCACCTCGACCGTCGCGCTGCTGCCCGGCGCCGCGAGCAGCATGGCGGGCTATCGCAGAGAGGTCCAATCCCATACCGGCTGGCTGCGTGCGCTGTTTCTCCCCAGCCTGATCGGCGGCGCGGCCGGGTCGGTGCTGCTGCTCAGTACTCCCGAGAAGGTGTTCGCGCGGTTGGCGCCCTGGTTGATCTTGTTTGCGACCGGATTGTTTTTGGTTCAGGGAGCCTGGGCTCGGAGAAAGGCAAAAAAGGACCTCAGGGCCAGCAAGAGGGTAGAGGACAACAGCGAAAAGAGGGAGGGGCTGCCGGAGGGGTGGTTCTGGGGAGCGGTGGCGGCTCAGTTGGGAATCGCGGTGTATGGCGGGTACTTCGGGGCGGGGATCGGCATCCTCATGCTCGCGCTGCTCGGGTTTCTCGGGCTGTCGGACATCCACGCGATGAACGGTCTCAAAAACTTCTTCAACCTGTGCATTAACCTGATCGCCGCCGGACTGTTCATCGCCCGCGGCGCGGTGGTTTGGCCGGTCGCCCTGGTGATGATCCCGTGCGCCGTACTCGGCGGCTACGGCGGCGCCCGCCTGGCCCGCTACATCGGCAGGGAAAAGGCGCGCGCCGCGGTGGTCGGGATCGGCATCGCGATGGCGGCCCTGCTGTTTTGGCAGCAGAGCCGCTGATCGCGCATCTCACGCTCTATTGCGGGTCGTACTCCAGGATCAGCTGCGGCCGGTCGCCGGCCGCCGCGGCTCCCGACCAGTAGCGGGCGAGGTTGGACTTCTGGTCGTTGTTGTCATCCTTCGAGCAGTAGAGACGAACCTGGGTGACCCCTTTGGGATCGATCGGCGGGGTCGCGTTCGGGTTCCAGGGCTGGGGGTTGAACAGGTTGGCGTACGACCACTCCCCCGGGTCGGCATAGCCGAGCGGGCTCGCGTTGGTCACAGTGGCCTGAGCTTCGAAGTCCCCTTTCTCCAAGACGGGCGAGAGACTGAACCCGCCTTTGTGGTGAACGTCCACCTGGCACTGCCCGAGAACGAGCTGCGCGGCGGCGCCGAGGTTGGTTTTGAGCTTCAACCGCACGACGGCACCGGTGAGCGGCAGGGTGTCGGGCAACCAGGAGGTATCGAAGGAGACGAATCCCTTCACCTGTTCGTTCTTCGCCGTATCGCCGATGTCGATCGTGTCGTTCGGTCCGACGACCGGCTGCACCATGCCGCCGACGTTGCCGTTTTCTCCCTCTTCGATCACCGAGCCGTCCTGGCCGGCGGTCGAATTGAAGGTGAAGTGCGGGCCGAAGTCCGGCGGCAGGCAGGTTTCGATCTCCACATCGTCGACGAAGAAGGTCGAGGTGTTCGGATCGCCATCATCCTTGGCACGGAAGACCACCAGCACCTTTTGCCCAAGCCAGGGTGTGAGGTCGATCCCTTTTGAATCGATCCAAGTGTCCTTCGGCCAGCCCGAATCGCGCTGATCGACGACCGCCAGGACCTTGCCGGTCGCCGGATCGCGGATCTCGGTGTTCAGGAAGTCCCGGAACTCGTTGGAGCCATTCACTTCGACGGTGTCGACCAGCGCCCGGAAGCGCAGCTCGGCTTTAGTCATCACCGACGGCAGGACGACCAGGAGCGACGCTTCGTCCGTCTTGTCGAGCGCGAGCGCATGATTGCCGCCACCGTTGGGATCGACGTCGACCGAGGCGCCGGTTAGACTCCATTTTCCCTTGCCCGACTCGAAGTTCGTGAGGTCCGTCGTGCATTCGTCGGCGATCTGCTCCTGCCAGGCGTACACCAGGCCAAAGCTCTGCGGTCCGGACGGCAGGCTCGCGGCGTTCACCCGGACGGTCCAGATCCCCTGCTCCGGATGGTCGACCACCACCTGTTCCAAGGTATCGACGTTGTTGGCCCCGCGGGTCGCCGGCAGTTCCGGCTTTTGCGGATCGAGCACCCAGGCCTGGACGTGGACGCCGAGCGGCGAGATCAATTCGAGCGTCAGGTCGTTGACCAAGGGCTTCTGAGCGAATTCGGCCGGCGCCGGATCGTCCCAGGCGAGCGTCGCCTTGAGCGAAGGGAGGTCGGCCGGCACCAGAATCTTGTAGTCCCGAACGGTCGAGGGCTTGGTGATCTCGTCGGTGCCCCACTGCGGCCGGTCGCCGTTGCCCAGCTTGCCGTCGTCGGCGCGCTCCAGGTCGATCAAGTCTTTGGCATCCATCAGGCCGTAGCCGTATTCATAATCCGGCCCGACCGGCCCGCGGTCGTGCGCGGTGTGGGCCAGCATGGCGCGAACGAGCGCCGGCATCGGTTGTTCATCGCTTCCACCGTGCCCACGCTTACGCCAATCTTGGATCAACAGGGCGATCGTGCCGGTCACCGAGGGGGCTGCCATCGAGGTGCCACACCAGGGGACGTTGGTGCCGCCGACGATCGACTCGTAAACGCCGCCAGGCACCGAGGAATAGATGCCGAACTCCTGGGTCACCTGGCCGGTCTCGCAGCCGGGCGAGACGAGCGTCGGCTTCAAGCTGCCGTCGTCGCATGGACCCCAACCGGAAAAGACGGTCATCGCGCCTCCGTCGGAGTTGATCGCCCCGACCCCGACGATATTTTTCGCGCAGCCCGGGGGACCGATCGTCCCGTAATCGGTGCCGCATTCCGGATGGCCGCGCTCGTTGCCGATTGCCCAAGACAAGATCACCGGCCGGTGGATCGACGGATCCTTGCCGGCGATGAGATTGTCGACCGCCCGGCCATAGATCCCGTAGTCGCCTTGGGCGATGCAGAGATCCTCCGAGCCGGACACCGCGAGGCCGATCGAATTGTTCGCCACGTCGATGCCGAAGTCGTTGACCGCGGAGGTGTAATCCTTCTCGAAATCGCCCAGGTTGGAAACGAACTCGTCGGTGAACGGGCTCGTCTTGAAGGAAACCCCGGCCGAAAACAGCTGCGCCGCGGGGGCCACGCCCCGGCCGCGGGTACCGCCGTTCGGGTCGTCGCTGCCATCGCCCGCGAGCGTCCCTCCGACGTGGGTCGAATGCTCGGCGACCGGCTCCTGATCGATCACCTTCACTCGGCTGCCGTTCCCCTCGTCGAACGTCGGATGAGTGTCGTCAACCGTTCCGGCATCGTAGACGAACACCCGGGTGCCCGCCCCGTCGAGGCCATAAGGCCCTTGGACCGCACTCACCCGCGTCTGGGCGAGGATGCCATCGTTGAGCGGCCCCAAGGCCGCCGGCTCCTCGCCGATCCAGAGCACCTCTTCGCGCGCGGCGAGGGCCGCGAGACGCCCTTCGGGCAGCCAAATCGCCAGGCCATGAACGGCGGAGACGGGATCGAGCGGAATCGCGCCCAGATCTTCGGCCAGAGAAGCTCCCTGCTCGAGCGGCACGTCGCGCTGGAGAGACACGAACAGCTTGATCCGTCCGGGCATCTTCGGATGGCGCGACTGAGGCCCCAACCGCCCCGCGCGGACGTTCGGGTCGATCTTCTGCTCGGCGCCCCAGGCCGAAGCGAAGAGGATCCCGGGCAGGCGCAGCACCTCGGCCGCCCGATCCGCGGGCACGGCGGCAATCCAGGAGCCGTCGCCCGCATAGTCGCCGAGATCGAACCCGGCGGCGCGCAGATCGTCGCGCTCCCCGGCCGACGGGTCATGATTCAGCTGCACGAGGAAATGAAGATTCGAGCCCGCAGCCGCCCGAACCCGCCCGTCCAGCTCGCCAAACAAACGGGCAAAGGCTGCCGGCGAAACCGTCACGTCGCCGGATTTCAAGTGAATCGTCGAACGATCGCGCGGCGCGGCCAGAGCGGCAGCCGGCACCGCACCGAGGCCAACGGCGATCAGAAGAAGAGATAGCTGTATGCGTCGCATCAAGTGGGTCTCCCCAGGAAAGGGTTAGGACTCCACAGACGACCCTGCGAAACCAGGGTATTAGATCTTGTCGCGCAAAAGCTGCGTCCGTTCCCATAGGCACGTCGTAGGATGCGACGATGAATGAGAAACAACCTGGGGATCTGGGCGATCTGCTGGACCAATTCGATGCCGTGGAGCGCGACGCGAAGGCACTTGTCGCCGGGCTGTCCGAGACGATGGGGTCCGCCCAGCCGGCCCCCGGCTCCTGGAGCGTTGCCGAATGCCTGGACCACCTGGCGACCGCCAACCGCGTCTACTTGGCCGCTCTGCAACCGCCGGCGAATCGCGCGAAGGAAGCCGGCAGGCTGCGCAAGCGCCCGGCGAGACCCGGCTGGGCCGGCCGGCTGTTCATCGCCAGCCTCGAACCGCCGCCGAAATGGTGGTCCAAATTGAAAGCTCCGCGGCAAATTCGCCCCCGCCAGGCACCGCCGCTCGCCGGAGCCTTTGAGGGATTTATCGCTTCACTCACCGACGCGCGGGCATTCCTCCAAGCCAACGCCGACCTGGATCTCGCAAGAATTCGGTTTCCCAACCCCTTCATCCCCGGCGTAAATTTCAGCCTCGCCACGGGACTCCACATCCTCCCCGCTCACGCCCGGCGCCACCTCTGGCAAGCCTGGAGGGTGCGGAGGGGGTTGGAGGGGGCGGAGAAATAGGTTCGAAGGCGAGAAGAGCCAGCGGGTGACGGCGTAGGCTTCGCAGAGAAAAGGACCCGGGATGATCCGGCCGTCGCGCCCTCGGCTTTGGAGCTTGGCGATCTCCCAGGGAATGTAGGGCTCATCGGATGGCCCAGCGCGCCCTTTCCACCCTGGAAGTACAGGAGTAGAGCCAGCTGATCACACGCATCTGCGAGCTGCATGCGATCCACGATGAGGACCTCGCTACGTAGATCCTTGAAGATCTCAATGGCCTCGCGAAGGTCGGCAGTCCCTTCGGTATGGGCACCAAGCTCGCCCATCAACATTCCTTGTCGTGTCAGGCCCATTGCCAGACTGGAGAGGAAGGAACGTGGATGGGTGGCCGCCAGGCGCCTGTACACAGCGGTCGATTCAACCTGACAGGTCAGAGCTTCGCGCCAGCTAGATGCCTCACGAAGGGCCTGAGCCCGAACATCAAGGCTCAGAGCCAGGATAGGGAGAAAAATGTCGGCGCGAAAACTCGTATATTCCCGTGTCAGCTCGGTGACTTCACGCGCAAGGAAGAGGGCGCGTTCCAGGCTCCCGATCTTATTCAAGGAACCGATCAGGTTGTAGAGCGAGGAGGCAAGGCCGATCCACGTTTCTGGCTTTCCCGGGGCCAGCTCTCTATATATTGCCACCGACTCCTCGAATGACCGAAAACTTTCCTCATTGCTTTGGCCTGCCCCTTGTTGCGCCAGCCCAATGGAATTCAGGCTCGATGCGAGAAGGAGTCGCAGCTCTGGCGAATTTCGAGCAGAGCGTTGCAGGAGGCTCACGACAGGGTCGAGCGCATGAAGCGCTTCTGAGTGCTTCCCCGTTTGAACGAGGATCGACCCAAGGGTCGAAAGGCTGTGGACCAGGAGCCCTAGAAATCGGCTGGTGTCGTTCTGCGCTACTCCACTCAGCAATGTAACACTCTCGCGCGCCCAGCCTTCCGCCCCAGCCAGCGCTTGACGATTTGTCAGGCGGACCGCAAGGTTCAAGGCCAAGCGCCCCAGCTCCGCACACTCTTCCGTTTCCGGTTGCGGCCACTCCCGCGCACGGAGATGTATGAGACGACGCGCAGCCACGACACCAATTTCGAGCAGAGACGTCGAGTACTGATCCAGGGCCGTATCGGTTCGCTCACAGACCTTGTCGAGCAGCGCGGCGTCAGCGCCCTCAAGCAAGTCAGCAAAGACCGATCCGAGTGGATCTCCGGTCTCGAACGTGACATCGAGCACTGGTTCCACCAGCTCGCCAAGGCGTGGCGCGATCGCCTGCACAAGCCAGGCTCGCGCGGCGGGAACGCGCTGTGCCATCCGGGCAAGCTCTCGGAGGAGCGATCTTCGTCCTCCGGCAAAAATACCCTCACTCAACTGGGGTCACTCGTGACTCCTCGTAGCCAGCCCCCACTCCCACCCCTCTCCGCTAAACTATCCTCTGAACCGCTTCCCCGCACCCTTCCCGCCCCCATTGGAGGCCTGTGAACGATCCGTCCCCGCTTTGGCAGCAGATTGCGCCGTCTGAGTTTCCTTGGGAGCGCGAGGCTTTGGCTTTCGTGCGGGAGGGGTTGCCGGAGCATGAGCCGTTTCGGGCTTGGGCGTGTTTTGAGCTTGTGGCGGAGGACGGGAGTCCGCAGGAGGTGGGTCTGTTGGTGCTTTCGCCTGCGGGGTTCTTTTTGGTCGAGATCAAGAGCTGGGAGGGGGCGGTCTCTGGGGATGCCTCGACCTGGTCGGTCGCGGGGCCTTCGGGCCGGGTGCGGACGGTGGACAGCCCGCTGCTGTTGGCGAACCGGAAGGCGCGGAAGCTGATCTCTCTCTTGCAGCGACAGAAGGCGGTGCAGCGGATGCGGTTGCCGTTTTTGCGGGCGGTCGTTTTCTTGTCGCACCCAAACGTCCGCTGCCAGCTGGCCGGGACCGCGCGGCAGGGGGTGTTTCTCCGCGATCGGGACGCCGGAGCCGCCGGAGCCAACGGAGCCAACGGTCCGGGCTCTCCGGCGCGTCCGGGAATCGTGGCGGCGTTGACCCGGTCCGATTCGGCCGGCGCCGGGGAGGTGCGGATCGACCGCCCGCTGGCCAAGGCGATCGTGCGCGCGATGGACGAAGCCGGCGTGCGGCCGACTGAGCGGTCGAAGAGAGTGGGCGACTTTACGCTCGAAGAGCTGATCTTTGCCGGCCCGAACTACCAGGACTGGCGCGGCCGGCACGTCTCGCTCGAAAAACTGACGAAGCGGGTTCGGCTCTATTCCTTCGCCACCTCTTCGGCCGCGGCGCGCGCCGAGCGGGAGCGGGCGGCGCGGCGGGAGTTTACGGCGCTCGACGCGCTCGACCATCCGGGGCTGCTCAAGCCGCTCCAGTACACGCTCTCGGAGCTGGGGCCGGCGCTGGTGTTCGACCACGACCCGCGGGCGGTGCGGCTCGACCTGTTCCTCACCGGTGAGAGCGGGCGGCTCGCGCTCCACACCCGGCTCGACCTGGTGCGCCAGATCGGCGAGACCCTCGCTTTCGTCCATGCCAAGCGGGTCTACCACCGGGCGCTCTCGCCGCGCAGCATCCTGGTCTGGAACGGCGGCCCGCCCGAAGCAACGCGCGGGGCGCCCCCGGGAGCGCCACAACGCAGCGAACCGCTGCGGCTCAAGATCATCAACTGGCAGACCTCCGCGCGCGCCGGGACGCTCACTTCGACCGGCGCGCTGTCGGGCACTTCTCACCTCGACCCACTGATCGAGAGCGCGGCCGAGGTCTACCTGGCCCCCGAGGCGCTCGCGGTGGCCGACGCTTCGCCCGAGGCGCTCGACGTCTTCTCGCTCGGCGCGCTCGCGTTCCTGATCTTTTCGGGGCGCCCGCCCGCCCCTTCGGCCGCGGCGCTGCGCGACCTGCTGCGCGAGGAGCGCGGCCTGGAGCTCGCCTCGGCGCTCGACGGCGCGCATCCGGCGCTGGTCGAGCTGATCCGCCAGGCGACCCACCCGGTGGTCGAGGAGCGCCTCGCCACGGTCGCCGATTTTCTCGCCAAGCTCGAAGAGGTCGAAGAGGCGCTGACCCGGCCGGAGGAGCGGCCGATCGACGACCCGACTGAGGGGAAAGCGGGCGATCTGCTGCCCGGCCGGTTCCGGATCAAGAGCCGACTCGGCAAGGGCTCGACCGCGGTGGTCTACTTCGTCGAGCGCGACGGCAAGGAGCAGGTGCTCAAGGTGGCGCTCGACGCCGCGGCGGATGCGCGTCTGGCGGCCGAGTCCGAGGTGCTCGAACGGCTGGGAAGCCTGGAGAATCCTTGGATCGTCAAACGCCTGGGCGCTGAGCCGGTGGGCGAGCGCTTCGGCCTGCTGCTCGCCCGCGCCGGCAGCGAGACGCTCGCCCAGCGCCTGCGCAACGACGGCCGTCTGCAGCTGGAGCTGCTCGAGCGCTTCGGCGGCGACCTGTTGCGCGCGCTGATCTTTCTCGAACGCCAGGGGGTGCCCCACCGCGACGTCAAGCCGGACAACCTGGGCGTGGGCAAGGTCGGCAACGAGCTGCACCTGGTGCTGTTCGACTTCTCGCTCGCCAAAACCGCGCCGGAGAGTCTGCACGCCGGCACCCGCCCCTACCTCGATCCGTTCCTCGTTGAGCGCCGGACGCGCCGCTGGGATCTCCAGGCGGAGCGCTACGCCGCCGGGGTGACGCTGTATGAGATGGCGACCGGGACGACGCCCCCGTGGGGCGATGGCCAGAGCGACCCCGCGATGCTGCCGCCGGAGACCGAGGCGGGCATCGAGGCCGAGCTGCTGGACGCCGCGGTGCGCGCGCCGCTGGTCGCTTTCTTCCGCCGCGCGCTCGCCCGCGATCCGGGCCGACGCTTCGACAACGCCGAGGAGATGCTCGCCGCCTGGAGCCACGCGCTCTCGGCCGCCGACCGGCCGGCGGCGACCACGGCGACCGCCGAGGAACAGCCCGACGAGTTGGCGCGCGCCTGCGCAGCCGCCGCCTGGGAGACGCCGATCGCCCTGCTTCATCTCTCCTCCCAGGCGGTAAACGCGCTCGAGCGCGCGCAGGTCGGTTCGGTGCACGATCTTTTGCGCCTGCCGCTGTTCCGCGCCAACCGCCTGCGCGGCGTCGGCAACAAGACGAGGAAAGAGATCCTGGGCGCGATCCACCTCCTCGGCAACCGCCTCGGTCGGCCTGCGGCCCCCCCGGAGGAGGAGCCGGCCGACTTGAGCCCCACCGTGCGCAGCCTCGACCGACTGCTCGCCGAGCTGTTGCCCGCTGCCGGAGGGCGGCGCGACGCCACCGCCGAGCGGCGTACGCTCGAAGCGCTGTTCGGCCTCGAACCGGGGAACGCCCCGTCCTCGGGGCTTCGGTCGCTCCCATGGCCGAGCCAGTCGGAGGTCGCCGAGGCGCTCGGCGTCACCCGCGCGCGGGTGAGCCAGGTGCTGGTCAAGGCGCGCGACCGCTGGCGGCGGAACCCCTCTCTACGCGCTCTCTGCGACGACGTCGCCCGCCTGCTCGACCGCCGCGGCGAACCGGGTGACCCGGGGGGCGCGATGACCGCCCCCGAGCTGGTCGCCGCCCTGCTCGCCCACCGCGGCTCGACCGCGGACGAGCCGCTGCGCAGTCTGCGCGCGGCCGCCTGCCTGCGCGCCGCGACCGAGGTGGAAGAGGGGGGGCGCGAAGCGCGGGATCTGAGCGAACCGCGCTGGTTTCATCGCCGGAGCGGCGAGCGGCACCTGTTCGCGGTGCGCGGGGAGCTGCTCGACGCGGTCGAGGCGCTCGGCCGGAAGGCCGACGAGCTGGCGGCCCACGATCCGCTCCCCTCGCCGCAGCGCGCGTTCGAGGCGCTCCAAGCGCTCTGGCCGGGGGAGGCGCCCCCTTCGGCCGAGCGCCTGCTGCGGCTGGCGACGGGAGCCTCGCAGCGCGCCGCCCTCTCCTCCCGGCTGGAGATCTACCCGCGGGGCCTTCCCCCCGACCGCACGCTGCGCCTCGCCTCGGGCGCTCTGCTCGGCAGCCAGGTGCTGACGCTCGAAGAGCTGCGCGCGCGGGTCCGGAGCCGCTTTCCCGAGGCCGCGACGCTGCCGCAGCGTCCGGAGCTCGACGCTCTCCTCCTGGCGGCCGGGCTCGACCTGCGCTGGGACGCCGACGCCGCGAAGGAGAGCGGCGCCTTCCGCTTCCCGCTCTCCTCCACCTCCGGCCCTTCGTCCGCCACCACGTTCGACCGGCACCGCACGGCGTCGTTGCACCCGGCGTTTTCCGGCGCCGAGCCGGAGCCCGAGGTGGTGGACGCCCGGCTGTTCGAGGAGCGGCTTGCCCGCGCCGCGCGCGACGGCGGCTCGCTGGTGCTCCTGGTCGAGGAGCGTTGGATGCTCGAAGCCGAGAAGAACCTCGCCGCCCGCTTCCCCGTCGAGCCGGTGAGCCTGGAGGTGCGCTGGCTCGCCGCGATGCGCGCACTTTCTCGCGCGTACGGCGCCGATTGGAGCCGGGTCCTCCGTTCGGACGCCGCGCCCGCAACGCAGCCGGACTCCCAGAACCTCCGCCGCTTCGCCCGCGAAGCGCTCGCCACGGTCGAGCGGGAGCTGGCCGAACGGCCGCTGCGCGAGGGGGTGCGGACGGTTCTGCTCACCCGCGTCGGCCTGCTCGCCCGCTACGGTGAGATCGGTTTGATCGAACGTCTGCGCGAGCGCGCGGCGCGCCGTCCGGCGCCGGGTGAGCGGCAACCCCCGGGCGCCTGGGTGCTGGTCGCGACCGAGAGCCCGAGCGCCGCGCCGCTGCTCGACGGCGAGGCGATCCCGGTCCCCGCGCCGGGGCTCTGGGCGCGGATTCCCACCGCCTGGCTGCAGAACGTCCACCGTGCCACTGAAAGGGCAAGCGCGTGATCGACACCTCTCGCCTGCTTGGCCACGGTCAGCGCCTGGTGCGCGCCTTGGAAGACGATCTGCGCGAGCGGCTGGCCGAGCACCCTGCGCTCGCCGCCCAGCTCGAAGCGGAGCACGCCCGCGCCCGGGAGAGCCAGCGCACCGGCCAGAGTTTCGCGGTCTGGCGCGACGAGCAGTTGACCCAGGTGGCGGTCCACTGGGTGCTGGCGGCGGTGTTCGTCCGTTTCTTGGAGGACAACGCCCTGCTGCCCGCCCCGTGGATCGCCGGCCCCGGCGCCCGCCACGCTGAGGCGCTGGACCGCCAGGAGCGCTTTTTCGCCGCGACGCCTTCGGCGTCCGATCGCGACTATCTGCTCGCGGCCTTCCGCGACGTCGAACGGTTGCCGGCGATGGCGCCGCTGTTCGACGAGCGGCACAACCCGCTGTTCCGCCTCGGCCCTTCGGCGGACGGGGCGAAGGCGATTTTGGAGCTGTTCCGCCGCCACGACGGGGCGGGGGCGCGGGTTCACGATTTCGCCGATCCGGAGTGGAACACGCGCTTCCTGGGCGACCTGTACCAGGATCTTTCGGAAGCGGCGCGCAAGCGTTTCGCGCTGCTCCAGACGCCGGAGTTCGTGGAGGAGTTTCTGCTCGACCGCACGCTCGAACCGGCGATCGAGCAGCTCGGGCTCGCGGCGGTGCGCCTGATCGATCCCGCCTGCGGCTCCGGCCATTTCCTGCTCGGCGCGTTCCACCGTCTGTTCGATCGCTGGCAGAGGGCAGAGGCAGGGACGAACGAGCGCGAGCTGGCCCGCCGCGCGCTGGACCAGATCGCCGGCGTCGATCTGAACCCGTTCGCGGTCGCGATCGCCCGGTTCCGCCTGCTGGTGGCCGCGCTCCGCGCCTCGGACCTCCATCGCCTCGCCGACGCCCCGGCCTTTCCGCTCCACCTCGCGGCCGGAGACAGCCTGCTCCACGGCCGCCGCCCGGGCTATTTCCGCGCCACGACGAAGAACCTGTTCGGCGAGGACCCGCTCGCGCACGTCTACGACACGGAGGACGCGGATGCCCTGCGCGAGATTCTCGAACGGCGCTACAGCGTGGTGGTGGCCAATCCGCCGTACATCACGCCGAAGGACGCGCGGATCAACGAGGAGTACCGCGACCGCTTCGGCTCGTGCAGCGGCAAGTATTCGCTCGCGGTGCCGTTCACGGAGCGCTTTTTCGATCTCGCCGAGCGCGGCGCCGAGAACACGGACCGGCGCGCCGGCTGGGTCGGGGTGATCACGGCGAACAGTTTCATGAAGCGGGAGTTCGGCAAGAAGCTGATCGAGTCGTACCTGCCGAAGTGGGACCTGACGCACCTGATCGACACTTCAGGAGCCTACATCCCCGGCCACGGCACGCCGACGGTCCTCCTGATCGCCCGAAACCGTCCACCCCTCGCCGCCACCGTCCGAGCCGTCATGGGCATCCGCGGCGAGCCGAGCACCCCGGACGATCCTGCCCACGGCCAGGTTTGGACCGCGATCGTCCGCCAAGTCGACGTCCCCGGCTCCGAAAGTGAGTTCGTTAGCGTCGCGGATCTGCCGAGAGAAAGGCTCGCGAAGCACCCCTGGAGCATCGGAGGCGGCGGGGCGGCGGATTTGAAGGAGACGTTGGAGGAGGTTACGGAAAAGCGTCTGGCCGAGGAGGTGGACGTGATTGGCCGCACCACCCACACAGGCGAAGATGAATGCTTCTTTATCGACGCGTCCGCGGCGCGATCCAAAGGGCTGACACCGTACTGTGTACCTGTGGTCCTGGGCGGAGTCATCCGAGACTGGCACCTCCATCCCGATCGAGTTTCCATCTTCCCGTACTCGAAGAAATCAGCCGCTCCACTCAACACATTGCCCGAAGAACTACATCGCCACTTCTGGCCACTTCGATCCGTCCTGAGAAAGCGGCAAGACTTCGGACAGACGCCAGAGCAGCGGGGCCTGTTCTGGTATGAGCATTCGATGTTTTTTCCCGCCAGGTACTTGGCACCACTGGGCGTGGCTCTCGCCTTCGTCGCCACCCACAACCACTTCGTCCTCGACCGCGGCGGGAAGATCTTCAATCGAACCGCCCCCGTGATCAAGCTCCCTGAGGGCGCTACCGAAGACGACCACCTCGCCCTCCTTGGCCTGCTCAACAGTTCGACGGCGTGCTTCTGGATGAAGCAGGTGTTCTACAACCGCGGGAGCACGGTCGATCAGAAGGGAGCCCGGCAGCGGACCCTTCCTTTCGAGGACTTCTGGGAGCACGACAGCACCAAGCTCCTCCAATTCCCCCTCCCCACCGAACGTCCCCTCGACCACGCCCGCGATCTGGACCGCCTGGCCGGCGAACTCGCCGCGAGCTCGCCCCATGCGCTCCTGCAACCTCTTCCCCACCCAGACGCTTTTGCTTCTTCTTCTCCCTTCTCTCTCGACCAACTCCCCACCCGTACCACCCTCGACGCCGCGCGCGCCCGGTCGGAAGGCATCCTCGGCCGCATGATCGCGCTCCAGGAGGAGTTCGACTGGCAGACCTATCGCCTCTACGGCCTGCTCACTGAGACCGAGTTGCGCAACCACACCCTCGAAGCCGACCCGGCCACGACCACCACCTTCGCCGCCCTCCCGGAAGTCGCTCTCGGCGAGCGCCCGTTCGAAATCGCCCTAGCGCGCCGCGTCGCCGCCGGGGAGATCCAAACCCAGTGGTTCGCGCGCCACGACTCCACCCCCATCACCCACATCCCCGACCGGTGGCCCGCGCCCTACCGCGACCTCGTCGAGCGCCGCCTGCGCGCGATCGCGGAAAACTCCGCCATCGCCCTGATCGAACAGCCCGAATTCAAACGGCGCTGGAACCGCGAACCGTGGGAGGCCCAAGAGCGAGACGCCCTGCGCGCCTGGCTGCTCGACCGGCTTGAAAGCCCCCTCTACTGGCCCCAGCCGCGCCTCGCCAGCGCCGCTCAGATCGCCGACCGCGTGCGCCGCGACGGGGCGTTCCGCCAGATCGCCGCCCTCTACCGCGGGCGCGACGACTTCGATCTAACCGAGCTGATCACCGAGCTGGCGCTCGACGAGGCCGTGCCCTACCTGGCCGCCTGGCGCTACTCCGAAGCCGGCCTGCGCAAACGTGCCGAGTGGGAAGAGACCTGGCGCCGCCAGCGGCTCGAAGACGAAATCGACGCCCGCACCCTCCTGCCCGAAGGCGACCCCGAGCGGCTGTCCCCCGAGCAGGCCAAAGCCGAAAAGGCGCGCGAGGAGGGCGACATCCTCGTGCCCCCACGCTACGGCTCGGCAGACTACCGCAAAACCGCCTACTGGCGCCTGCGCGGCAAACTCGACGTGCCGAAAGAGCGCTTCCTTCTCTATCCCGGCCTGGAAGACGCCGTCGACCCCACCGCCGTCCTCGGCTGGGCGGGCTGGACCCACCTCGAACAGGCCGAAGCCCTGGGCCACGCCTACCACCACCGGAAAGAAAACGAAGCCTGGCCCGCCGACCGCCTCGCCCCCCTGCTCGCCGGCCTCCTGGAGATCGTCCCCTGGCTCCTCCAGTGGCACAACCAGCTCGACGCCCAACACGGTCAACACCTCGGCGACTTCTACCGCCACTTCGTCGACGAAGAAGCCCGCGCCCTCGCGCTCACCAGAGAGCAGCTCAAGGAATGGCAGCCACAGGCCCAGAAAACCCGAAGAAAGTCCCCGAAATAGCCCTCACAGCGCCCGCCCAGGACGCCGCCGCCCCGCCAAAGCACCGCCACGAACGCGCGAACCCCTGACCCGAGCGCCGCAACCACTCCAACCGGCGCCGCCACCGGTGTTCCCCCGCGCGACACCAATCTCACGACCCGCGCCACCTCGTTCACGCTCCCGCCCACAAGTGCCCTGGGCCAGAGCACCGGTGAGCTGGACCGCGACACTAGTGCGCTGGGCCAGAGCACTGGTGATCTGGACCGCGACAGCAGTGCCCTGAGCCAGCGCACCGGTGAGCCGGACCGTGACAGCAGTGCGCTGGGCCAGCGCACCAGTGAGCTGGACGGTGACAGCAGTGCGCTGGGCCAGAGCACCGGTGAGCTAGACCGTGACAGCAGTGCGCCGGGTCGGGGCACCGGTGAGCTGGAGCGTGACAGCAGCGCGCTGGGCCGGAGCACTGGTGAGCTGGAGCGTGACAGCAGCGCGCTGGGCCAGGGCACTCGTCGGCGTGACCGCAGAACCGGTGCTCCGGTCCAAAGCACCGGTGAGCACCACCGTCAAAGGGGTCGGCGCGAGCGTAAAACCTGTGGGCGCGATCGTAAAAGAGGTGACTGCGACCGCAAAACCTCTGAGCGGGATCGTAACAGGGGTGGCCGTGACCGTAAAACCGGTGGCTGGGAGCGTAAGTCCCGCTCGCGGGACGGTAGAACCGGTTCGCCCGGCCTCACCACCCGTGAGTGCGCCGACGAGACCGACGGGTGGAACCGGCAGACCGATCATCCCGCCCGTAATAGCCGTCAAGGCGCGCGAACCGGTGGCTGGCTCAGATTGTGCGCCCTGGCCCTCTTGACTCACTCAGGCTGCGAATTAGAATCCAACCGAGAGCGCGAGTCAACGGGATTACTGGCGGTCGATCCCGCGTACTTTACCAAGTCTTCCCAATCTCTTTGCAGAGGCTGCTGCCATGGCGAATTGGTACACGGTCGAATGCAGGCACTGTCGCGGCGAACTTCACGTGAACGAGGACTGGAGCGATCCGCCTCAGTACCATAAGGAATGCGCCTGGTACGAGGAGGATTGTGAAATCTGCGGCCAGCCAATGCGGATTCACCGAGCCTGGGACAACCCCCCAAGAGTTCACAAAGCGTGTCGCGAAGCCAAGGCTGCAGAATGGTACGAGCGGCAATGCAGCCACTGTAGACTGCCCATCAAAATCCACCGAAGTTGGGGCGACCCGCCCGAGTACCATAAGGACTGCGCTTGGTTTGAGCGCTCGTGCGAGATCTGTGGCCACTCGATGCGGATTCATCGCGGATGGGATAACCCGCCCAGTGCGCACAAAGAGTGCATCGCCGAAAAAAAGGCTCAATGGATTGAGCGGGCGTGTAAGCACTGCGGCGATTCAATGCGTATCCACAAAGCCTGGGACACGCAACCTGAGTACCACAAGGAATGTGCCTGGTACGAGGTGAGCTGCGCGATCTGCGGACGTGACTTGCGGATTCATCGCGCCTGGGAAAAACCGCCTCGATCTCACAAGGAGTGCTTCCAGCGTTACGCTCCCACGACCGGGCCACCGGTGAGCGAACCCACCAAACGAGGATGGAAGACCGGGGAATTATCTTTCCACGGCGTGTTGCGGAAACGACCAGGACTTCTGACCCGGCAGGCAGAGTAGTCACTCGCGTGGAGCGCAAGGGAATACTCTTTGAGCGAGATGTCCTCAAAACGGATAAGGAGAAGTAGCTAGCCTCGGATCCCTCAATCGAACTGCCAGGGCATCAGCCATCAGGAAGCGTCGGCGTACGCCTGTCGGAGCATGACGGCCAGCGACGCTCCTCCCACCCTCTCGCAGGTTCAGCCCTGAGGTCTCTCGCAGCGGTCCGTATCGGACCGGAAACTGGAGAGGCAAAGTGCGTCGACAGGGTTCGCGATACCGGGCATTGGCGACACGGCAACACCTCCGAATATGGCTCTGCAAAATTTGTATTGCATTCACGATCCTTCAGTTGCTGGGTTTCTCGCCAGGAGTTGTGGGGCCGACCGCCTCGGCGTACTCACCGGGCGACGAGGTCGGGTAGGCGAAGGGAGAGCCGTGCGTCTACTCAACCAGCCGGTTTGGCTTCAAGGTGAGATCACTAGTGTCCGGTTCATCCGCGTCCACCGAGCCGCAAGCCTAACAGTCGCAATGGCTTCAGTCGATTCACGGGTGTCCACGATTTGAATTTTTACGGGCTCGTTTGCGATGCTCGGGGGCCTCAACGACCCGGGGTGACG
>JBBSBW010000018.1:0-100187 GCA_038250865.1 Thermoanaerobaculia bacterium
CTCACTGCCTGCTTGGTGTTGCCTCACCCTCAACGGGTGGCGGAATACCTACCGGACCCCGGCGCCTACCGGGGTCTTTTTCTTTTGCGCCGGCTCCCCGCAGCATAACCCGCCTCCCCCGGACCCCCTCCACCCCCGCGCTGCGCGCGGGATGATTCTGCTGCTGCCGAGCTATGTGTCCAGATTTCTACGGATTTTGGTGAGCGGCTACAGTGGATGACCTGATGGCGGTCGCGGGCAAGGGCGCCGGCAAGTTTCGAGATGTCGAATCGCCGTCTGCCCAGAAGCTGAAGTGAAGTTTCTTCTAGACACCTCGGTCTACCTGACCTTCCTCCACGATCGCGCATTCGCCGCTGCGGCGGAAGCGACACTTCGGAGAATTGCGCCTCGGCTGGTCTTGTCGTCCGTCGTTCGCGCCGAATTGACCCAGGGCGCGCGAGGCGTGGCGGGGCGGCTACTCATCACCACGCTGGCCGGAACCCTCGAACGAACCGGGCGTGTCGTTGCTCCGAGCCACGAAGATTGGGTCGAAGCAGGGGCGATTCAGTCGAAGATTTGGGATACGCGACCCGCGCTACGAACCAAGCGCCTCTTGAACGACTTGCTCATCGCTCGAAGTGCGCGACGGGTCGGAGCATGTGTCGTCTCGGACAACGAGGGCGATTTCAATCTGATCAGACCCTGGTGTCCGGTCGAATTTCTTCGCACAACCGAGCTACTTTCGAAGTAGGTACCCCCGAGACATTTGTCTTACCCAGCGCATCCGGCATGCAGAAACCCCCGTTACTCCCGCCAGATCGCCACCTCGTCCAGCTCTTTTCTCCGGAGATCCGGAACCATCGCGTCGGCGGCAGGGTAGCCTACGGGGAAGAGGATGAACGGCTTTTCGTGGCTCCCCCGGCCGAGAATGCGGGAGAGGAACGCCATGGGGCTCGGGGTGTGGGTGAGGGTCGAAAGCCCCATGCGTTGGAGGGCGGCGATGAACAGGCCGCAGGCGATGCCGACGCTCTCTTTCGGGTAGTAGTTTTTCCGCTTGGTGCCGTCGGGAAGCCGGCCGAAAAGCTCTTCGAAGACCACGACGAGCCAGGGCGCGGTTTCGAGGAACGGCTTTTCCCAGGATGTGCCGATCGGCGCCAGCGCTTCGAGCCATTCCGGGGGCATTCGGCCTCCGACGTAGCTTTCGTACTCCTCGGCTTCGGCGGCGGCGCGGATCTCGCGCTTGATTTCGGGGTCTGAGATCCCGACGAATGTCCACGGCTGGCGGTGCGCTCCAGACGGGGCGGTCGAGGCGGTGCGGATCGCCAGCTCGATTACTTCGCGCGGCACGGGCCGGTCGGAAAAGAATCGGACGCTCCGCCGCCGATCCATCTCGGCGAAGAAGTCGCGCCCGCGGGCGAGCGATTCTTCCTCCGGAAGGGCTTCGAAGAGGTAAGGAACATGGCGATAGTCGGTCGTCACTCTATGTCTCCCGGATGGATGCCGGCCGAAAACCAAGAACGCCCGGCGATCTCTCGCCGGGCGTTCGGACCTGCCACGTTAAGTGAACGCGCAGCCGCCGCGCTCAGGCCCAAATTTTACTTGGCACCCTTGCGCTGCAGCTCGTCGTCGATCACCTTGGCGATGTCCGCATAGGGAACCGCGCCCGAGATAAAGCGGCCGTTGATGAACAACGCGGGCGTGCCCGAGACACCCGCCTCGGAACCCGCCTTGATGTCCTCAGCCACCTTCGGCGCGTACTTGCCGCCGTCGAGGCAGGAGTTGAATTGGTCGGCCTTGAGCCCCATGCCCGCGGCCTTTTCCTTCAGTTTGTCGACGGCGAGTTCGTCCTGCTTGCTGAACATCGCGTTGTGCATCTCCCAGAACTTGCCCTGTTCGTCGGCGCAGAGCGAGGCCTCGGCGGCCTTCTGGGCGAACTGGTGGAAGTTCAAGGGGAACTGGCGGAAGACGAGGTGCACCTTATCGCCGTAGGTCGACTTGACCTGCTCGACGGTCGGGTACAGGCGCGAGCAGAACGGGCACTGGAAATCGGAGAACTCGACGATCGTGACCGGCGCGTTCTTGGGACCGCGCTCCGGACCGGTCGCAGCGACCTCGACCCGCATCGGCTCCAGTGTGTATTGGACGGCGTACTTGGTCTCCAGCTCGGTCGTGAACTTCTCTTTCGCCTCGGTCTGGCGCTGCTGGCTGAGGTAGTTCTTGATCTGCGGGGCGATCTGCTCTTTGGTGGTACCCGGGGGGATGCGCGCCTTGTTCTCTTCGTAGAACGATTCGACTTCGGCGTCCGAGGGATCGGCGACCGTAACCGCGCTCGCGAGGAACGCCTCTTTGGTCATGTTCTTCGCGGCGGCTTCCTTCTCGACCAGAGAATCCTGGACGAGCTTGTGAATCTGCGCGTCCATCACGTCGTGCTTGCCCTTCTCATACTCGGACTGGCACTGCTTGAGGCGGTTCTCAAGCTGCTCGAAATCGGTCGCCGAGTTCTTGCGGACATCGCCGGCGGTCACCGACTTGTCGCCGTATTTGGCCACGACCTCACTGTCCGGAATTTCCTTGGACGCCATTTTGGCATCCGTTTTCTGGGCCGAGCACGCCGGCATCCACACGCCCGCGAGGACGAGGGCTGCGACCCAGGCACGGCGCACGAGCTTGCGATCCGTTCCGTTCATCGTTCTTGACTCCTTGGTCAAAGTTTCGGAAGAGCCCGAGGACGCTTCCGGAGAATTCCGCGCGAACAGGGCCCACGAATGTAGCACACGCCAACAGGCAAGACTTGGGCCAACCCGTTCTGGCACAAGCCGCGCCTGCCAGTCCTAGCTTTTAAGGTGCTCGCCGAGCCCTAAGGCGGGTCACGGTGCGCACGATCCGGAGCCGAAGCACCCAGACCTCACCCGGAGATGGTCGAAATCGAGGCCTTGGGGATCGCCATGGCTGTCTATTTCGGCGCCGATAGACGCTATCCGAGCTGGATAGCCGCTATGCACCGCCGATAGCCGCTATGCGAGCCAGATAGCCGCTATTCACCGCCGATAGCCGCTATGCACCGCCGATAGCCGCTATGCGAGCCAGATAGCCGCTATCCACCGCCGATAGCCGCTATGCACCGCCGATAGCCGCTATGCGAGCCAGATAGCCGCTATCCACCGCCGATAGCCGCTATACGAGCCAGATAGCCGCTATCCAGGGCCGATAGCCCCTTTTCACCGGCTTCGGAGCGTTCTGCCTCTCTCCTGCGCTTTACGAGGAGCAACCAAGCGCGGCGAGATCCTGGCGCGCGGAGGGAATCTTTGACACCGACCGCCGGTTGTGAGACACTGCCGCTCCCCTGGAGACAGGGGCACTGACGCGGGGTGGAGCAGCCAGGTAGCTCGTTGGGCTCATAACCCAAAGGTCGCAGGTTCAAATCCTGCCCCCGCAACCAAGAAATTCTCAAGGCAGGCCTCACGGCCTGCCTTGTTTCTTTTTGGGCGGTGCCGTTGGGCGGGTCCGTCTACCGCGGAGTGATGCTCGGGAGCGGCGGGATCGCGGTCGGATTGCGCGGGTCGACGGCCTGGGCGGCCTGTAGGACCGCGAGTTCGTCCGGGAGCGGCTTGGGGGGCGATTTCTGCGGCTCTTCGACCCGGCGGGTGAGGCCGCTGACGCCGAGCATCAGCGCCGCGGCCATCCAGAACGGCGCTTGGGGACCGAGGACGTCGAACGCCTTTCCCGCCCAGATCGGTCCGAGCATACGGGCAACGCCGCCGAACGCCTGCTGCACCCCCATCACCTGCCCCGTCTCCCCCTCCGGCGCGGTGCGCGAAACGAGCGCGGTGGTCGCGGGGAAAAGCAAAGCGGTGCCGACCGGCACGAACAGAACCGCCACAGCGAGCACCGGAATGCTCGGCGCGAACGGGATCGCGGCGAGGCCGACCGCGAGCGCAACCGCCCCCAGTTTCATCACGCCCACTTCGCCGAAGCGGCGCACCATCGGCCCGAGCAGCAGGGCGCGCATGACCAGGGAAATGCTGCCGACGTAGGTGTAGAACCAGCCGATCGACTCCTTGGTGACCCCGAACTTCTTCGCCAGGTAGAGCGCGAGGATGCCGTTCATCGCCATGAACGCCATCATGCCCACGGCGTAGACCCAGATCAGCGAAGCGACCGGCGAGGTCGGATTGGCGAGAACTTCCCCGATCGATTTGCGCAGCGAGCGGCGCGGCGCCGTGCTCTTGGGCGCGGAACTCTCCCGCCGCCGCGGCTCGGGGAGCCAGAGATAAGCCGAGATCGCGTTGGCGATGCAGAGCGCGGCGGCGACGAAACCGGGACCCGAAGTCCCCAGGCGGGTGGCGTACGATCCGATCAGCGGCCCGATCATGACCCCGGCGCTGGTCGCCGCGGTGATCCAACCGAGCGCCTTCGCCCGTTCCTCGGGAGGGACGGAGTCGCTCACGTAGGCCTGGACGACGCCGACCGTCCCGCCGCTGACCCCTTGGACGAAGCGAAACGCGAACAGCATCCAGATCGAGGTGGCGAACCCAAACAGCGCGAAGGACACCGCCGAAATGAGGAGCCCGGCGATCAACAGGGGGCGCCGGCCGTAGCGGTCGGAGAGACGCCCCCAGAACGGCGAAGAGAGCAGTTGCGCCGCGGCGAAGATCGCCACCAGCAGGCCGACCATGGTCGCCGTAGCCCCCAGGCTCTCGGCGTAGAACGGCAGCAGCGGGTGGACGATCAAAAAGCCCACCATGTCCACGAACACCGTGGCCATGAGGACCGAGAGTTGGCGCAGCGTGCTTTTTTCCATCAAGGAACCTCAGGCGAGGGAGAACCGGCGGTTCCGGCCCGCAATAGAGAACGCAAAACGGGGCTTGCGGGTTGCGTTGCTGGTCACAGCGTGTCGCTCCGGCCCCAAAGGAAGAAAACCGCGGCGCTGCCGATTGCCAGCAGCACGCCGTAGGCCGCGGCGAGGCCGAGGTCCTGAAGGCGCAGGGCGGAAAGGATCTCGATCGAGATCGGCCGCGTGTCGTAGGTGTAGAGGACGATCGAGACGACGAAGTCACCGAACGCGGCCAGAAACGCCAGGCCCGCGCCCGCGGCAAGCGCCGGGCGCAGCAGTGGCAGGACCACCCGCCGGAGGGTCCGGGAAGGCCCCGCGCCGAGCGACGCCGAGGCGTCTTCGAGGGCAGGGTCGAGCTGGCGCATCCCGGCGAGCGCCGCCCGGCCGGTCACCGGCAGGCTGCGCACCAGGTAGGCGAGCGGCAGTATCCACGGCGTGCCGATCAGTACGAACCGGAGCGTCCAGGGGGAATGGACGCTCCAAGCGGTCGCCATCGCGACCGCGAATACGGTTCCGGGAATCGCCCAGGGGAGGGCGACCAGCGCCTCGACCGCGCGGGCGGCGGGTCCTTTGCGGCGGGTGGCGATCCGCGCCGCGGCGAAACCCAGCGCGAGAGCCGCGGCGGTCGAAACCACCGCCATCCAGAGCGAATTGACGATCGGCCGGACGCGCTCCGGGTCGAGCAGGCCGCGGTAGTTGCCGATCGACAAGGCCGGCGGGAAGGGCTCGTTCGTCCAGGTAAACGGCGGCACGAACGAGATCAGAAACAGGACCGCGTGAGGCAGCAGGAAGAAGATCGCCAGGCCCGCGGCGGAAAGCGCGAGCGCGATCCGGACGCCGCGCCGCGCCGGCCGTTTGCGGGCGGGAGCGGTGCCCCGCACGCCCGACGAGCCGGGGATCGCCGCCGTCCGTTCGAGCCGCCGGAGGACCCAAAGGGCGACGAGCGCGACCGCCGCGAGCAGCAGCGTCTCGACCTGGGCCGCGGCCAGCTCGCCGTTGAGCTTCGAGGCGACGATCTGGGTCGTCATGACTCGAAAGTTGCCGCCGAACAGGTAGGGGGCGGAAAACGAGGCGAGCGCGGTCATGAAGGTGAGGAGCGAGGCCCCAAGCAGGGATGGGCGCAGAAGCGGCAGGGTGACCCGCCAGAGCGTCCGCGCGCCCGATGCGCCGAGACTCGCCGCCGCTTCGAGCACCGCGCCGTCCAGCCGGGCGAGCCCCGCGCGGGTGAACAGGTAGAAGTAGACGTACATCGAGTAGGTATGGACCAGCAGGATCGCGCCCGGCCCGAGCAGGCGCCAGGGCGGTTGTTCGAGGCCGAGCAGCTCCTGCACCGCCCGGGTGGCGAAACCGCTCTCGCCGTAGAGAAACAGGAACGCGATCACCCCGACCAACGGCGGTAGCGCCACGGGGAGAGCCGCGGCGGCCGAAAGGAGGCGCCGGCCGGGAAACTCCGAGCGCTCGAATGCGAACGCGAGCGGCACCCCCACGAGGGCGGCGAGCCCGACCGAGGCGAGCGAAGTCCAGACGCTACGCCAGAGCGCGAGCCATTCGTCCGGCCGGGCGAGCACGTCGAGAAACGCCTGCGGCTCGCAGAGCGCCTTGATCAGAGTCGCGAGCAGCGGATAGCCGACCAGCCAGCCGAGCAGCGCGGCGAGCGCGAGAGTGCTCCAAAGCGGGCTCCAACGGTTGCCCCGATTCAACGGCGCCGCGATCGAGGCCGTGGTCAAGATTCGACCCTAGACGCCGGAAACACCCGCGGGAGCGGAGCGTGGGCCAGCGGCAGGACACCCACGCGGTCACCCTCCTGGGCGGCATCCGCGGCGGCCAGAACCTCGATCTCAGCACCAGGTCCGGTGCCTTCCAACTCGATCGTGAACGTGGCGGAGGGCGCGCCGTAGCGCCGCTCGGCGACCCGGCCGACGACCGCGCCGGGGGTTTCCGGAGCGGCGAAGATCAGCCCCTCGGGTCGCGCGATCAGCTCGACGCGGGTGCCCGCGGAAAGAGTTTCGAGCGCAAGCCCCGGCCAGAGCGGTCCGGCGTCCAGGCGGACGTGGACCTTCTCGCCTTCAATCGTCTCGACCGTGCCGGCAAGAGCGCTCGACCTGCCGATGAACCCGGCCACGAAGCGGGTCGCCGGGCGCTCGTAGAGATCCTCGGCTCGCCCGATCTGCTGGAGGAGACCGCCCGCGATCACGGCGATCCGGTCGCCAAGATGGAACGCCTCCTCCTGCTCGTGGGTGACTAGGACGGTCGTGATGCCGACCCGGCGGATCGCGCTCCGCAACTCGCGCCGGGTCCGTTCACGGAGGGAGGGATCGAGGTTCGACAGCGGCTCGTCGAGCAGCAACACCCGGGGCTCCGGTGCAAGCGCGCGGGCGACCGCCACCCGCTGCTGCTGGCCGCCCGACATCTCGCCCGGCTTGCGGCCCACCAGTTGCGGCAGCTCGACCAGGGCGAGCGCCTCGGCTACGCGGCGGGCGACCTCGGGCTTCGTGACCTTCCGGGACTCGAGGCCGAACGCAACGTTCTCCCCGGCGGTCAGGTGGGGAAACAGAGCGTAGTGCTGAAACACCATGCCGAAGTTGCGCCGCGCAGGGGGTAGTGCCGTGACGTCCTCGCCATCGACCGAGATCCGCCCGCGATCGGGAGTTTCGAATCCTGCCAGCAGGCGGAGCGCGGTGGTTTTGCCGCTGCCGCTGGGGCCGAGAAGAGCGAGGATCTCGCCTTTCTCGATTCCGAGCGTCAACCCTTCGAGGACCGGTTTTCCGCCGAACGCCTTGGCCAGGTTCTCGATTTCGAGGTAGGTCATCCGGGGTGCGCTCCTTCGCCGCCGCGGCTCCGCACCGTGCGGTCCCAGGTCGCCATCCATTCTTTGCTCTTGGCGGACATCAAGTTCCAATCGACCTTCTCCGGCACCAGCCGAGCGAGCACGTCGCGCGCCCATTCGGGCAGCTCCTCAGGCGGCAGATCGGTGCGCGCCGGAAGCCGGAACGCCTGATCGGCCGCCAGCTTCTGTGCCTCAGGGCTGCCCACCCACTCGATGAACGCCTTCGCCTCTTCCGGGTGCCGGGCACCCACCACCAGGCCGATCGAGTCGTCGATCACGGGAGTACCGCTGGTCGGAAACGCATAGCCGAGCGGAGCGCCCCGCTTTTTCTGCCAGAGCATGTCGGTCAGCTCCCAAACGGTCACCAGCCCCTCGCGCCGGTTGAGCTTCTCCATCAGGAGCGCGGGGGTCGAGGTGTACTCCTTGGTCTGAACGTCCAGGCGGCGCAACCACTGCCAGCCGCGCTCCTCCGAACCGGTCTCGGCGATCGAGCGGGCGAGGATCGAGCCGAACAGGGTGCGCATCGTGCCACTCGCGAGGGGATCGCGGATCAGGACCTTGCCCGCGAAGCGCGGCGCGAGCAGATCGTCCCAATCCTTAGGCGCATCCGCCGCCGAAACCGCCTGATCGTTGTAGACCAGCACCGGCGCAGTCCGGTAGAGGCCAAAATACAGGTCGTCCGCCCGGCGGCTTTCCGGAGTGATCGCGCTCACCCAGGTCGGATGGAACGGTGCCAGCAACCCGTCCGTCGCCCCCTGGGCGAACGTCGATTGCGGCCCGCCATACCAGACATCCGCCTGCGGATTCGCCTTCTCCGAGCGGATCCGGTCGTAGACCTCCTGCGCCCCCATGTCCAGCCAGCGGACGTCGATCTTTGGATGCAGCTGCTCGTAACGCTTCTCGATCAAAGAGAGCAAATCGCGGCCATGGGGCGAATACAGCACCAGCGGAGTCCGACCGTCGCCCGAACAGGCGACCAGAAACGCGCACGCGGCGCCGAACAGGGCGAAAGTTAGCTTGCGGATCAAGGGAGGCTCCTCAGGGCTGGACCAACCAACGAAACGCGCTGGAGTTTATCCGGATTCCCCCGGGTGGGTGGGAGGTACGATGCTAGGCTCTGGATGGGCCTGGAGGCCCGTCGGATAAAGCGATGAATCGACCTTCCTTCGTGTGGGACTACGACCTCGACGAACCGACTTTCCGCGATCTTCTCGCCGGAAGGCAAAGCCTCGGCCGTCTCGACCAGACCTGGGCCGCCGTGCGCCTGCTTGAGTACGCCACGTACCGCGAAATCCTGCAGTATCTGTCGTTCGCCGAAATCGTCAAGGGATGGCCTGGATGGCGCGGGAAGATCCGATCAGAGAGTCGCCGTCGGGGTTTTGATTTTCTGGTGAGTTGGCTGCCGCAGCATCATCCTGAGCTACTGGAGGCGCCCGCGGGTGACCGAGGGGCGCATGGATAACAGCTTCTATTTCGAGCGTCTCTATCCGCTCCAGGACGAAGTGCTGCGAACGCTCGTCGGCGTCGACACGGGGCTCTACCTGTCCGGCGGTACCGCGGTTTCCCGCGGCTATCTGCATCACCGGTTTTCGGACGACCTCGACCTATTTGCGAACGACTCTCCACTGTTTTCCCTGTGGGTGGATCGTGCCGCTTCGGCTTGGGCCGGGTCGCCAACAAGATCACGGCCCTTCTCGATCGCAACGAGCCGAAGGATTTCGCGGATATCTGGAGCCTTTGTTGTCGCTTTGGGCTGCCGATTGGAAACGCGATCGAAGGAGCCGCAGGCAAAGCGGCGGGAGTTTTTCCTCCCGAGGTCGCGAGCCGTCTCTGCTCGGTGACCCGCAAGGACTGCGAACTCGTCCGATGGATCGATCCCCCGGACCCGGATCAATTTGTCTCCGAGCTGATCGCGCTCGGCGAGACCCTTCTTCTCGGCAGCTGAGCATCGCCTACCGCAAATACCCCAACGCCCGTAGTTCGGCGCGCCCTTCTTCGTCGAGGTCTTCGAGCCGGGATTCTCCGGCTGGCCCCAAGCGGAAACCGATCAGGATCTTGGCGAGCGCGGGAAGCGGGCCGATGAACGGCGCGGCGCCGGGTGTCGCCCCCGAATCTTCCAAGCCGACCCGCTCGGGGCGCGGGTCGCTGGGATGGAAGAGGCGGAGCGAAATCTCGCCGGTTCCCGGCAGCAGCGCGAAGGACAGGGCGTGCGGGCGTCCGGGGGTGAGGGCCGCCGGCTGGCCGAGGTGCGGCGGCTTGCGCTCGTCCAAGCCGTCCCAGATTGCGAGCGGCGCCACGCGCGAGGCGCGGGGGATCGCCAGGCCTGAAATGTCATCCGGCAGCCGGATCGAACGGGGGCCGCCGAACCAGGCGAGCGCGGTTTGCAGGCGCTGGACCTCTCGGGCGTCGGCTCCCGTGGCGGGACTCGGGGCGCGCATAGCGGCGTCGCGTGCCCGATCGAAAACCTGCGCGCGGTGGCGGACGGCGTCGAACAGGAGGGTGGTCTCTCCCTGGTCGAGGCGATAGCGCTGCTCGTGGATCTGGTGGAACGAGTTGAGCCCTTCGGCCACGATTTCGCGCGGGGCGGATCGGGCTTGGGGATCGGCGGCGAGGGGGAGGAGCGAGCGGCCGGGAAGGGCTTCGAGATCGGCTTTCGGCGCTCCCGCGAGATCGAGGAACGTGGGGACGACATCGACCCCGGAGACCGGGCTCGCCACGTTGCCGCGGGTGCCGTCCGGCAGCTTCAAGATCAGCGGCACCTTGATGTTCTCGTCGTAGAGCTTGCCCATCCCGTGCTCCATGTTGCCGTGGTCCATCAGCTCCTCGCCATGGTCCGAGGTCACCAGGATCGCCGTCCGGTTGGCGAATTCCTTGCGCCCGAGCGCGCGCCAGAGGGTCGCGAGGTAGCGGTCGGCGCGGCGGATCTCTCCGTCGTACAGCGCGATCACCCGGGCGAGCTGAGGACCTTCGAGGCGCGCCGGGAAGTGGATCCAGTAGGCCTCGTTCCTGGGCTTGGGGCCAGAAGGCAAGAATGCATCGGCGAGCCCCTCCCGGTTCAGGTAGGGCTGGTGCGCCTCATAGGTATGGACGAACAGAAAGAACGGCGCGGTGTCTCCCGCTTTCGATTCTTTGGCTCTTTCCTCCAGCCATCGAGCGGCCGGCTCGACCACCCGGCGCACGTCTTTCGGGCTCCAGGCCTGGCCGCGGGTCGAATCGTAGCGATCAAATCCTTGGGCGAACCCCCACTGCGGATCGACGAAGCCTCCGTCGGTGAATGCCGCGGTCCGGTACCCGAGCGCGTGGAGCCGTTCGGCGAGGGTATTCGCCTCGGGCGGCAGCACGTCCGGAAGGCGCCGCACGCCGTGCTGGTCGGGATAGAGCCCGGTCATCAGGCTCGCGGTGGAAGGAAGCGTCCAGGTCGAGGCCGAATACGAGTTGCGGAACAGCAGGCCGCGCGACGCGAGCTGAGCCAGGTTCGGACTGGTCGGACGCCGATAGCCGTAGGCCGAAAGGTGATCGGCGCGCACGGTGTCGATGATCATGAACACCAGATTCGGCCGCTTCATCGTCGAGGCCCCGGGCGGCAGGTCATCGAAGAGCTCCGCCCAGGCGATGGGAGCCGGGCCGTCGCTCGCCAGGATCAGCCGCCGCGAGCCGCCTCCGGCCGGAATCGCAATCCTGCGGCCCGTCCAGCCGTCGCCGGGATGGAGAGAGGCGGCAAAGAGCGGAATGGACGTGCCTCCGTCCACCAGATCGAGGCGCGCCGCGCTCGGCTGAGGGTCGTGCGGGTCGGCGACCGCGCCGAGCGAGATCGACAGGTGGCGAGCCGCGGCACCGAGCGGCAGCTCCCAGGTGACGCCCGAACGGGTCAAGACGGCCGCCCGGTCGCTGGTCGCGAGGCGAATGCGGTGGTGCTCCGCGAGCTGGACTTTTCGCGGCGCCGCGGCGGCCCAGATCTCAATTTCTCGCGGGGCGCCCGGGGCAAAATGTGGGGAGAGAGCCCCCTCGCGAACGGTCTCGTTGGGCGCGCAGCCGGTGAAACAGATCGCGATCAATACCGCGGCGGCAAGAGCGCGGGCAGCCCCCGCCCCCTCCCCCTCTCCTAAGGGGAGAGGGGAGAACAGCCCAGGGTTCACTTTGCGGAGTTCGGCCGCGCGAGGCCGAGCAGGTTCGCGAACAGCCGGTAGCCTCCGGGGACGCCGGCCGGCAACTCGCGGAAGAATGCGATGCCGGAGTAGACGTAGGTGCCCTTGCCGAGCTTCGCGATCAACAAGCCGCCCTGCTGTTCGGGCTGGTCTGGATCGGTCATCGCGAGCAGCGGCGTGTAGGCCGGGTCCCAGGTGTGGGCGAAATAGAGGCCGCGCTCTTGAATCCACCCTTCCCAATCGGCGGGGCCGATCGCGTTCGGGGTGGTAAAGACGGGGCTCGCCGGATCGAGGATTCGAACCGGCGCGGTCTCGTCGGTGATCCGGTCGTGCGGCCGCGCGATGTCGAACGGGAACGGCGCGAACTTACCGTCGACGAACGGGTACTGCTGATACTGGACGATCAACAGCCCTCCCGCCCGAGCGTAGTCGAGCAGGCGCGGGTTGGCCGGACCCAGAGCCGGCTCGGACTCATAGGCACGACTGCCGACCACGATCGCGTCGTAGCGGGACAGATCCCCCTCGGACAGCTCAGCGGGGCCGAGCAGCTCGATCGGCAAACCCACCTGGCGCAGGGCCTCGGGGACCCGGTCGGAGGCGCCGCGGATATAGCCGATGCGGTCGAGGTGCGGCAGCGCGAGGTCGAGCGCGCGGATCTCAATCTGGGCGCGGCGCGGCATCGGCGTCGGCCGGATGTGCGGATATTCGATCGTCGGTACCGCGAGATCGACCCGCGCGCCCCCTTCGATCTGCGCCGCGAGCGCCAGAGGGTAGACGCCGGCCGGCAGGCCGTTCGGCAATTCGAGCTGGAGTTCGATCACCTTCTTTTCCCCCTCCTGGGCGAGCGAGAACGGAATCGGCGCCAGAGGTTTCCAGGGCGAAGGGAGGGTGGCTTCCAATGCGCCCGCGATCGGCTTCTCGGACCGGGAGATCAGCTCCACCTGGACGGTCCGACCGGCGGCCGGAGCCTTGGATTTGCCGGTTTCAGCTTTCGGCAGCGGCCAGACCAGGCGGTCCTGATCGATCGCGACTTCGACCGGCGGCACCACCCGGAGGGGACGGCGGATCTCGCCGAGCGCCTGGTCGCGGACGCGCAAGACGACCTCGCGGGTCAACGACACGTCGACCCCGGCGATCCGAAACATTGCCTGGGCGACAAGCGGCGCGGGATCGAACGGCTCGCCGCGCACCGCGGCGGGCGCTTCGCTCCAGTCGTAGAGCGCACCGCGCATCGGCTTCCTAAGGAAGTAGGGGATCGTGGGGGCGGCGGTCGGCGACACAGCGGTTGCGAGCTTCCATTCGCCGAGCACTCCGGCCGCCAGATTCTTGAATTCGCCCGCGACCACCGGCGCTCCCCAGGCGGTGGAAGAAACGAGCGTCACGCGGGCACCATCCAAGCTCGTGCTCCCGGCCGGCCAGAGGTTCGCAGTGACCGCGACCGGGGCGCCGGGGGAATAGGTCTCGCGCTCGGTCCAGGCGTCGAATGCGACCCCTGCGGCGGCGGCGAGCGCCTCGTTCGCGATCCCGATCTTTTCATCGAGAAAATCCGCCGCGGCTCGCTCAGGCCCCGAGCCCGGGCTACTCCCAAGCAGGCCGCGCGCCGCGGAGAGATCGGCGAGCGAGCGGGCGAGCGGAGCGACCGCGTCGCCCATCCGCGACGGGCTGAGCGTCCGTCGCAGCAGCTCGGCGGTCGCCTGGACGGCGGTCAGTTTTTCTTCGATCCTCCGGGCCTCGGCTTGCGGCAACCCGGAGGCGATGGCGGTGAGACGGGTGTCGACCCCGGCAAACAAACCCGGGCCCTCTTTTCCGGCGCCCCCGTCCACCCAGGATACCGAAGTCTCGCGGGGTCCCAGATCCTGCGTGCGCCCCATGTCCTGCGAACGGTGCTGGCTGCGGCTCGCCGCGGCGAGCTGGAGGATCGACTTGCCGGTCACCGGATCGATCGGCGCGATCGACAGCTTGACCGTCGCATCCTTGTCCTCGAACCAAGTGGAGCGGTAGAGCGTCGTGGGCTTCCAAGGCGCCAGGTCCTCACCCGCAAGGCCGGCGAACGAGGGATCGCCCGCGGCTTGGTACGCCTGGTAGGCGGTCCAGCCGGCGACCTGATGCTGGCCGTGGTTCGGGTGCGGTACGCCGGGAAAGATCGAGACGATCACCTGCGGCCGGAAGCGGCGGATGACGCGCACCGCGTCTTCGAGCATCGCGTCTTTCGGCCAGAAGCGGAACGTCTCGTCGATCGAGCGCGTGTAGCCGAAGTCGAACGCCCGGGTGAAGAATTGCCGTGCTCCGTCCACCCGGCGGGCGGCGAGCAGCTCCCGCGAGCGGATCAACCCCAGCCCGATCCCCAGCTCCGGCCCGATCAGGTTCTGCCCCCCCTCTCCGCGCGACAGCGCGAGATAGGCCGACTCGCCGCCGAAGCCGCGGGCGATCAGCGTTAGAAGCGAGGTGTCCTCGTCGTCCGGATGGGCGGCGATCACCAGCACCCGCTCATGGACGGAAAGCCTCGCGAGCGCCCGGTCGAGCGCGGCGTAGCCGCCGGTCGAAGCGGATTCGAGCGGCGAAATGGACGAAGGGGGCTGGGCGGCGGCCAAGCCGGGAAGAAGCACGG
This sequence comes from Thermoanaerobaculia bacterium, assembly GCA_038250865.1. Taxonomy (GTDB): domain Bacteria; phylum Acidobacteriota; class Thermoanaerobaculia; order Multivoradales; family UBA5704; genus DASYKS01. The sequence goes on from JBBSBW010000018.1 coordinate 14,394, forward strand.
CGAGCGCTACGAGGGCGGCGGGCGCGAGCCGGCCGAGCCGCGAGGCGAAGAAGGATCGATTCATTGCGGGGAGACTCCCTGACGACAAGGTCGAAGCCCGGGACCGGATCGATCCGGACGGGCGCCAAGCCCGATAGTTTAGCAGGGCGTCGGGAGCGCCCGCGCTACGAAGACGGCTTGCGTTCGGTGGCCATTTCGGCGCCGGTGCCGAAATTTGAAAGCACCTTCCAGCTGCCGTCCTCCTGCTTCTTCCAGACCGTCACGTAGGTTCCGCCCCGGTTGACCGGCTGACCGTCCGGACTGTTGATCCTGCGCTCGTATTGGCCGTAGGAATAACCGAGCCGGCCGTCGGTCGAGACCTCGGCGCGAATGGGGGTCCAGCTGAGCTTGAACCCGGGGGCGGCAAACGACAGAGCGAGGGCCTTTTGGATCGCTTCGCGCCCGCGTACGGTTCCCGGGGAACCTGAAAACATGATTCCATCGGCGTCGAAGAACGCGCTCCATCCGGCCGCGCCGTTCGCCTGGACGGCGGCGCACGAGGCCCTGTCGGCCGCGAGGATCTTCGCCACTTCGGTTGCGAGGTCGAGGGTCAGGCCGGCCGAAGTTTTCGCCGCGGACACAGGCGGCGAGACGAGAGCGGCGAGCAGCAGCAGTGCGAGCAAAGTGCGATGTTTCACGGTTGGTCCTCCAGACGCCGAACGGCCGAGACCCTAGCCGCAGCTTACAGGCACTGTCAACGCGAGATTCCAGCTCATGGCCTACAATAGCGAGGAATCCATTTCGGGCTGAAATTTCTGGGGGTATGCCTTGGGTGAAACAAGGATCTACGCCGACGAGTCCGGCACCCACGGCGGAGGCTGGCTCATTATCGGCATGTTATTCGTTCCCGACCACGGACAGCTCCATTCCGACTTATGCGCGGCCAAAGAGAAGGCGGAGTACTTCAACTCTGGCCCTCGTAAAGCGCGGTACAAAGAGCTTCACTTTGCCGGCCTGAAGTCACGGCGAGATGCGGAAGTGAGCGAAGCATGGATCCATTGTTTCTTGGCGAGCGGCGGCGTGTATCGTTCCGTTGTGGTCGACTGGTCAATTTACGAGGGCAGGCACTTTGGCGGCCCCTTCGATCCTGATGCCCTAAAGAAGCGTCGCGCCTACAAGAAGTGGGCTGAGCTGCTCTTGCAGCCGGAGATAGGAGGGCTGAGCAACGCTCGATTTTATCTGGACAAGCTGAGGATTATGTATGGCTACGACGTGGTCCAAAGTCTCAAGGAGAGATTTCAGAACGACGAGCACGGAGAGGCTCGGTCTCGCCCGCGGATCACAGAGTTTCAGGCCACGGAGTCCTGGAAGGACGCGAACCAGTGCTTGCAGCTAAGCGATCTCTTGACGGGGTGCGTCTATCAATCGCTTGTCCCAAGCACAAATCCCACCAAACTTCGTGTGACCAACCACCTGTACGAGAAGCTTCAGGCTCATGGAGTGAAAGACCGGCGGCCCAGCTATTGGCGTGGCTTTGGAAGCCACATACGAAAGCACTTCCCGAAGTTCAGTCAGTGGTTTTGGAGACCAACGGAGTAGCGCAAAAAGAAAACCCAGCAGGTGGGTCGGCTGTCAACGGCGATCGGGGCAACCCCCAAACCCTCGGGCCAACGCCCTGCATGGGCAATCTGTAGTTTAAATCAAGATGTAAGGCCCGTCAAACGTTCGCGTCCACCCCACCCACCAACAGGACGGTCAGGCGATATAGGGGTTGAAAACGGCCGGCCCGGGTAGGAACCCGAACCGGCCGGAGGGAGCGAAACCACCGGTCGATCAGTGCAGACTGTCGGCGGCCGCGACGACCTCGGGCTCGCCGATTCCGACCGGAGGGGCGAACGACAGCCGCCCTTCGCGGTACGAGGCGCCGCGCAGAGTGAGGGCGAGGACGTCGCCCAGCTCGGCCACGGGGTGGATCGTGAGCGTGTCGCGGACCTCTTTCGGCAGATCGTCCAGATCGGCCTCGTTGTCCTTGGGCAGCAGGATGGTGCGAATGCCGGAGCGGACCGCGCCGAGCACTTTCTCTTTGACGCCGCCGATCGGCAGGACCCGTCCGGCGAGCGTAATCTCGCCGGTCATCGCCAGGTCGAAACGCGCCGGCCGGTTGGATAGGGCCGAAACCAGGGCGGTCGCCATGGTCACGCCGGCCGACGGGCCGTCTTTCGGGATCGCGCCCGCCGGAACGTGGACGTGAACGTCCCGCGTGGCGAACGCTTCCTCGTCGATCCCCAAGCTCGCGGCGTGCGAGCGAGCGTAGGTCCAGGCGGCGCGCGCCGATTCCTTCATCACGTCGCCGAGCTGGCCGGTAAGCACCAGCTCGCCCTTCCCCTTCATGGTCGAGGCTTCGACGAACATGATGTCTCCCCCCACCGGGGTGTAGTACATGCCGGTCGCCACCCCCACCTGGTCGGCGCGGAACGCGCGCTCCGGGTGGACCTTAGGCCGGCCGAGCAGGTCGCGCACCTCCTGGGCGCCGACCGTCGTTCGCAGAACCTCGCCGCTCGCGATCTTTCGCGCCACTTTGCGCGCCAGGCGGCCGATCTCCCGCTCCAGCTGGCGCACGCCGGCCTCGCGGGTGTAGCCGCTGACCAACATCGCGAGCGCCTCAGGAGAAAGCTCAAACTGATCGGCCCGGAGGCCGTTGGCTTCGAGCTGCCGGGGCATCAAGAACCGCTCCGCGATCGCCTTCTTCTCCGCTTCGGTGTAACCGGAGAAGTCGACCACTTCCATTCGGTCGAGCAGCGGGCCGGGGATGTTCTGGATGAAGTTCGCGGTGGCGATGAACAGGACTTCGGAGAGATCGAACGGCACGCCGAGGTAGTGATCGGTGAACGAGTCGTTCTGCGCCGGATCGAGCACTTCGAGCAGGGCGGAGGAGGGATCGCCTTGGAACGAGGCGCCGAGTTTGTCGACTTCGTCGAGCAGGAACACCGGATTCGTGACTCCAACCTGTTTCATCCCCTGGATGATCCGGCCGGGCATCGCGCCGACGTAGGTCCGGCGGTGACCCCGAATGTCGGCCTCGTCGCGCACGCCGCCCAAGGCGATGCGCACGTATTTCCTACCCATTGCCCGGGCGATCGACTTGGCGACCGAAGTCTTGCCGACGCCCGGCGGGCCGACGAACAGGAGGATCGGCCCTTTCGCCCGGCGCTTGGCCTCTTTCTCGTCGAGGCTCGGAACGGCTTCCGGGGCGGACTGCGCGGCGTCCGTCCCTTGAGGGGCGCCCTCTTTATCCTCGGATGCCGCGGCTGCCTGGGCCGCCTCATCCGCTTCGAGAGCTTCCAGGCGCGCGGTCTCGCGCAGCTGGCGGACGGCGAGGAATTCGAGTACCCGGTCCTTGACGTCGCCGAGCGCGTAATGGTCCTCGTCGAGCAGGTCGGCCGCGTGCTGAATGTCCAGATGCTCGTCGCTGCGGACGTTCCAGGGCAGTTCGGCGATGGTTTCGAGGTAGGTGCGGATCACCTGCGATTCCATCCCCTCACGGCCCATCCGGCCGAGCCGGCCGAGCTCGCGGTCGACTTCCTTCCTCACGGTCTCGGGCAGTTCGAGCGCCTTGAGCTTGTCGCGCAGCTCATCGGCGTCGCCACCGTTCTCGCCTTCGCCCAGCTCTTTCTGGATCGCCTTCAACTGCTCGCGCAAGATAATCTCGCGCTGCCGGTCACCCAGCTCTTCCTGGACTTTCGACTTGATGTCTTCTTGCATTTCCAGCACCGAAAGCTGGCGCTGGACGTGGACCAGCACGCGGCGCAGGCGCTCTTCGACCGACAGGGTTTCGAGCAGGCTCTGGCGCAGCTGCGGGGTCAGCTCGGTATAGGCGGCGACCAGGTCGGACAGCCGGCTTGGATCGCTCGCCCCGGCGAGGACCTGTTGGACGACCTCTTCGGGCAGGCCGGACTTCATTCCCAGCTCGGCGGCGCGCTCCCGCGCTTCGCGGAACAGGGCGACAAACGCCGGATCGTTCGAATCGATCGGCGCCATCTCATCCGCTTCCCGGACGACCGCCTGGAGGTGGCCATCGCGCTCGTAGATGCGCATAGCGATCCCGCGGTGCTCGCCATGGACCAGCAACTGCATCCCGGCGAGGCCCCGTTGGATCTGACCGATCCGGGCGACGGTGCCGATCGTGTAGAGGTTCTCGGCCGAGACCTCGGCCGAGTCTTCGCGCTGGGCGACCGCGAAAACCAGCCGCTCCTTCGTATTCATCGCGGCTTCGATCGCCCGCAGGGTGGCGGGCTTGCCGGCGTTGATCGGTGCGCTGACCCCGGGGAAAAGTACGAAGTCCCGCATCGGCAAGACGGGGAGATTCAGTCGTTCGGACATCTTAGGGTACTCCCTGACCCCTGTTCGAGGTCTGCCAAGGTGGCGCGCAACCCACTGAGCGCCGCGTGCAGCTTGGAACCACCAGGGACATCGCGTTATTCCGGTCCGATTCAGATCTTAGCTTGTGCGACTCATACATGGACGGACGCAGGTCCCAGATGCAGACCTTGAACTTGCTTCGACCGAAAGTCAAGTCGGCGCAACCCGGATCCGGATCGCGCGTAGAGTTCTCTGCTTACGCCGGAAACCGACGCGATTCGCCGGTCTCCGAATCGCCACCGATCGGCGCGCCGCCCGTCTCCGGCCGCCCGAGGAGAACCCCTTCATGATGCGCTCTCGCCTGCCTGCCTTCGCTCTTTTGCTCTCGCTCTCGTCCGTCGGCGCCGTGGCCCAACCGGGTCCTATGGAGGACAAGCCCAAGCCAGCGGCGCCCGAGCCGCCCGCGCCGGTCGAGAAGAAGTCGGTGACCACCCATTCGGTCATGCTCGGCGGCCAGCGCCTGGCCTATACCGCGACCGCCGGCACGATCGTGATTCGCGACGACGAGGGCAAGGCGAAGGCATCGATTTTCTCGGTCTCGTACGTAAAGGAGGGCGTTTCGGACCCTGCCGCCCGCCCGGTCACGTTCTGCTTCAACGGCGGGCCGGGCGCCGCGTCGCTCTGGGTTCATCTCGGGGCGTTCGGGCCGCGGCGGGTCGATAACGACGAGGAGGGGTTGACCTATGCCACCCCGGCCCACTTGGTCGACAACGAGTTTTCCATCCTCGACGCGACCGACATGGTATTCATCGATCCGGTGACCACCGGCTGGAGCCGTCCGGCTCCGGGCGTCGATGCCAAGCAGTTCCACGGCTACGAGGGGGATGTCGAATCGGTGGGCGAATTCATCCGGCTTTGGTTGGCCCGCAATCAGCGCTGGGCCTCGCCCAAGGTGGTTGCCGGCGAGAGCTACGGCACGACCCGGGCGGCCGGCCTCGCCCTCTACCTTCTGGATCGCTATGGGATTCAGCTGAACGGCGTTGTGCTGCTCTCCACGATTCTCAATTGGGAGAACCAGGAGTTCGCGGTCGGCAACGACATCCCCTATCTGATCCATTTGCCGAGCTACACGGCGGCGGCCTGGTATCACGGCCGGCTCGCGCCCGATCTACAGAAAGACCTGCGCGTGGCGCTCAAGGAAGCCGAGACCTTCGCGCTCGGCGACTATGCGAGCGCCCTGCTCCAAGGAGATCTCCTGAGCGAGGCACGGCGGCACGAGATCGCGCTGCAACTCGCCCGCTTCACCGGTCTGTCGGCCGAATTCGTCGAGCGGACGAACCTGCGGATCGAGCTGCATCGCTTTTTGAAAGAGCTGCTGCGGAGCGAGGCAAAGACCGTCGGGCGGATCGACTCACGGCTCACCGGCCGCGACCTCGACTCGGCCGGGGAGGAGCCGGAGTTCGATCCTTCGATCGTCGGTTTCGGCGGACCGTACGCGACGGCGATCAACGACTACCTGCGCCGGGACCTGGGGTACCAGGAGGATGCAGTCTACGAGCACCTGACGGGCAAGGTCGCTCCCTGGGACTGGCGCGACCGCAACAGGTACCTGAACGTGGCGGAGGATCTGCGCCTGGCGATCACCAAGAACCCGGCTCTTCGCGTGTTGATCGCGAGCGGCATCTACGACTTCGCGACGCCTTATTTCGATGCCTACTTTACCGTGGCCCACTTGGGCCTGCCGCCGGAGCTGCGCGATCGGGTGAAGATCGAAACGTTCGAAGCCGGCCACATGATGTACGTCAAGCGCACGGAGCACCGCAAGCTCCACGAAGATCTGGTCCGCTTCTACCGCGAGGCGACGGCCGGGCGCTGAGCTACCTTACGTGAGCAGACCGCGCAGGACGGCAAGATCCTTGGCGAGCCCCGCCTGGCCGTCGCCGGGATCGGTCTCGAGCACCATCGGTACCAGGGCGAACCGGGGGTCGGAGAGCAGGCGGGCAAACGCGGAGCAGCCGATCTCGCCCTCGCCGATGTGCTCGTGGCGATCGCGGCGGGAGGCGAACGGCTTGGCCGAGTCGTTCAGGTGAAAGGCGCCAAGGGCGGGGCCGAAACGCTCCGCCGCCTCCGCCGCGAACTCCTCGTAGCCGGCCGGTTCGTGAATTGCGTATCCGGCCGCGAACGCGTGACAGGTATCCAGGCAGACCCCCGTGCGTTCGGGAAAGGTGAGGCGAACGCGGATCGCCTCCAGCTGTTCCAGGCGCCAGCCGATCGTCGAGCCCTGCCCCGCGGTGTTTTCGAGCAGGACGCGGGTGCCGCGGTCGGCCAAGCCGGCGAAGATCTCGTTGAGCGACGCCGCGGCGCGGGCGACACCCTCGTCGTCGCTCGTGCCGAGGTGAGCGCCGGGGTGGAGCACGAGACCCTCGATCCCCAGGTCGGCGCAGCGGGTGATTTCGTCGGCGAGGGCGGCCTTCGATTTCTCCAGGATCTCGGCGTCGGTCGCGGCGAGGTTGATCAAATAGCTCGCATGGGCGATCACCGAGCCGATCGCGCTCCCGGTGCGGGCGGTGCGGAACGCCGCGATCTCCTCGGCCAGAATCGATCGGCCGCGCCACTGGTTGGCGTTCTTGACGAAGACCTGGATCGCGGTGCAGGCGAGGGCGGAGCCGTTTTCGATCGATCGCGGCATGCCTCCCGCGGTCGAGACGTGGGCGCCCAGAGGAGGTAGGTTGGCCATAGAGGGGAATTGTACGCGGGCTGGTAGAGTGACGCATCATGTGGCGCAGAATCCTCCGCTCGGCGGGCCTGGTCGCCTATGCCCTCCTGGTGGGGCTGGTGTTCGTCGTCTGCGGCTACCTCGCGTTTAGCGGCTTCGTGCGCAGCGGTACCACCACGGTGCCCAAGGTGGCGGGCCTGACGGTCCTTGAGGCGGAAAATCTCCTGCGCGAAAAAGGGCTTCGCCCGGTGCGCGGCGCCTCCGACCGCTACGACCCCCAAGTTCCCGCCGGCCGGATCGCCGGCCAGTCTCCGGACGCCGGATCTTGGGTCAAACGCGGCAGTGCGGTCGAACTCGCGGCGTCGCGCGGGCCGCAGCAGATCGACGTTCCCGGCCTCACCGGCCGCGCCCTGTCCGCCGCGCAGTTCACGCTCGCTGCCGTGGGGTTGGGCGTAGGCAGGGCGCTCGCCGTCTTCGGGGCGGGAAATCCGGGCGTGGTGATCGAGCAGGATCCGCCCGCAGGAGCCGCCGTACCGCCCGCCACACCGGTCGATCTGCTGGTCGCCTTGCCGAGCGCGGGCGAGCGCTATGTAATGCCGGATCTGATTTACCGCCACTACGAAGACGTCCGCCCCGCGTTTGAGCGCCAGGGCTTCCGCCTGGGCAGCGTAAAATTCGAGCCCTACGAGGGTGTGGCGTCAGGGGTCATCCTGCGCCAATTTCCGCTCGCCGGGCACCCGGTGAGCCATCTGGACGCGATCTCCCTGGTCGTCGCGACCGCCGATCGTCTACCCGAGCCGCCCCACTGACTTAAAAGACCTTTTCGAGCCGAGACCCCACGATGCGCATAGCTCCTTCGATCCTCGCCGCCGATCTCGCCGATCTTTCCGGTGCGCTCAAGGTCTGCGAAAGCGGCGGCGCCGACTTTGTCCACGTCGACGTGATGGACGGCCACTTCGTGCCCAACCTGTCGTTCGGCATCCCGGTGCTCGCGGCCCTAAGGCGGCGGACCGCCCTGCCCCTCGATCTCCACTTGATGGTGACCAATCCGGGCGAGCTGTTGGACGACTACCTCGCTGCGGGAGCCACGAGCGTCGCAGTGCATTGGGAGGTCGTGCCGCATCTCGATCGCCTGCTCGACCGCATCCGCCGCGGGGGAGCCCGGGCGGGCGTCGCGATCAACCCGGCGACTCCAGTCGAGCTGCTGATCGACAGCCTGCCGCGCCTCGACTACGTCCTCTTGATGTCGGTCAATCCGGGTTTCTCCGGCCAGGCGTTCCTGCCCCATGTGCTGGACAAGGCGCGCCGGCTGCGGCGTCTGCTGGTTTCCGGCGCGGCCGCCGGGTCGGCCGGCTCATTGGGCGGCGCACAGATCGAGATCGGGATCGACGGCGGCATCGGCCGCGATAACATTCGAGCCGCCGCCGAAGCGGGCATCGACTTTGCGGTGGTCGGTTCCGCGGTGTTCGGAGCCGCGGACCCCGCCGGAACGATCGGCGACCTGCGGCGCCTCGCCGCGGTCCCTACCGCGATCTGAAAACAGCCATGATGATGCCCGCTGCGAAATCAACGTACGACCTTCGGGAAGACTCTATGAATCGACCGTTTGCGCTCGCCCTCGTTCTTTTCGCCGCCCTGGCTCCGCTCGGGCTTGCCGGGTGTCATACCGGCCCGTCGCAGGATCCCATCCTCAAGCTTGCGGCGACCGAATCGCTCGCCTCGGGCAAAGAGCTTCTCGCGGCGAAGAAATACGCCAAGGCGCGGCCTTATTTCACCCACGCCTACGAGGTCGAGCCCAATTCGGTGCAAGGCCGGGAGGCTCTGCTGCTCGCCGCCGACACCTACTTTCTCGAAGGGGGCAACACCAACCACATCCAGTCGGAGGCCAAATACCGCGATTTCCTGAACCGCTTCCCGACCAGCGATCAGGCCGCCTACGCACAATTCCAGGTCGCCAATTCACTTTCGGCGCGGATGGAGCGGCCGGACCGCGATCAGTCCGTGACCCGCAAGTCTCTGGAGTCCTACAAGGATCTGCTGCGCCTGTACCCGAGCAGCGATTACGCCGGTCAGTGTGCCGAGAAAATCGTCTTGGTACGCGCCAATCTGGCGGAGCACGAGTTCGTGGTCGGCCGATTTTACCAGCGCTACGGTATTCCGTCGGCCGCGGCCGGTCGCTTCGAGTACCTGCTCAAGGAATACCCGGAATATCCGACCAAGGACAAAGTGCTTTACTACCTAGGAATCGCGTACTCGGAAAACGCCAAGGCGGAAGAGTCGCAGAAAGCCTTCGCCCAGCTGCGCACCGAGTATCCCGACAGCCGGTGGATCCGCGAGACCCCCAAACCGAAGGCGGCCTCATGACCCGGAATCAGCCTCTCCTCCTCGCCCTGCTCGCCGCCTCCCTGCTCGGTCTCGCCGGCTGCGCCTCGGCGCCCTCCCGCACCCCGGATGCCCAGCCCGACGATCTCGCTGAACTGAAGGCCCGGATGGTCGAGTTGCAGCGGAAGGCGGCGGTTTCCGAGGTGGAGGTCGGCAGGCTCCGGCAGCAGGTGACCGATCTCGAAGCCAGGCTCGGGGTCCGTTCGGGGAGCGGCCAAGCCGCCCCGCCCGCCGCCTCGCCTACCCGTCCGGCGATCGCGCCGAGCACTTCGGCGCCTTCCGCCGCGCCGCTTGCCACGGCCCCTCGGCCGGCGGCGCCCAAACCAGCGCCTCCCCGTAGCCAGGAGATCGAAGAGGTCGATATCGATGCGCCACCGATCGCCGTCAGACCAACTCCGGCGCAAACTTCTCCGCCCCCGGCCAGACCTGCGAACGCCACGCCCCCCGTACCGACTTCGATCGCACCTACCGCCCCGGCAGCTCCCAAACCGGCTCCCGCCGCGCCGACTCCGCAACCGACTCCGCCGCCCGCCAAACCCGCTCCCCTGCCCGGCACCTCCGTGCCCCAGCCGGCGAGCCAGGCGCTCTACGACCGCGGCTATACCCTTTATCACCAGGGTCATTACGCCGACGCGGAAGCGAGCTTCCAGCGGTTTTTGGAAGCGAATCCTACGAGCGAGCTGGCCGACAACGCCCAATACTGGATCGGCGAGTGCCGCTATGCGCGGGACGACCTGCGCGGCGCGCTCGAAGCGTTCCGGCGGACGGTCGAGAGCTTTCCCCAAGGCAACAAGGTCGCCGATGCGTTGCTCAAAGCCGGCCAATGCCTCGAAGGGCTCGGTCAAAAGGATGACGCTCGGTCGACCTACCGGGAGGTCCTTCGACGCTTCCCCGGGAGTGCGGCAGGCGCGGTCGCCGAGGAGCGCTTGGCCAAGCTCAAGTAGAGGGCTTCCGGCGGGCGGCGTTTCCCTCGGCGGGCGGGCGCATCGGATCTGGAATGGGTCTCAACCATCGCTTGAGGGGAAGGCGGCTAAATCTTGACCTTGGAAAGCGGATCGGTGTAGCCTAAGCCATAGAGATTTCACTATACGCCGGCTCTTCCTGGTCGCAGGAGGCCCCCAGATGAAGCGGTTTTCTGTCTATCGAATCGGATTCGCGCTCGGGCTTTGTGCGCTTTCCGGTGCTTTCGCGGCCGATCGGCCGCCGCGCGATCTGCATTTGGTCGGCGATCACTGGACGGCGTGGAATCCGCCGGTGCCGGCCGAAGGAGTGCAGGTCTATACGATCGTCCGCGGTGACACCCTTTGGGATCTTGCGAACCGCTTCCTGGGCAATCCTTACCTTTGGCCGCAGATTTGGGAGCTCAACCAGTACATCCTGGATGCCCATTGGATCTACCCGGGCGACCCGCTGCTGATCGGTCCTTCGGCGACCGCCGGGACGAGTTCTTACGTGGAGCCCGAGGGCGATATCACCGCGGACTCCGGAGCGCCGGGAGAAGATGGCGAGCCCCAGGACACGACGCCGGTCGAAGGGGTGCAAACCTCCGCCGCCGCGTCGAGCCCGCCGCAGGCGCTCGGCTCCGAAAGCGACATCTACTGCACAGGTTACATCGGCGAGATGGAAGAGACGTTCCCGTTCCAGGTCGTCGGCTCGGAATTCGAAAATCTCACGCCGCATAGCTCCGGTCGGGCCAGAGAGCCCGAAGAAGTCCGCGCCCCGGTCGTCACCTCGTTCGGCGTCGTCCCGGGCGACACGGCAAAATACGGCCTCGCGGCCGGCGACATCGTCTACCTGGATGGCGGCCGGGCGAAAGGGCTCGCCCCAGGCGCGCTGTTCATGGCGGTCCAGCCGGGTGATCGCGTGCGGCATCCGCTGTTTGGCGACGTGCTCGGCCGCTACTATCGCTATCTCGGCCGGATTCGGGTCCTCTCGGTGCAGGACGACTCGGCGATCGGCGAGGTGGTCCAATCGTGCGATCCGATCGAGGTCGGTACGACCTTGAAGCCGTTCGAGGAGGAGCCCGTTCCGCTCGGCCGGCGCTCCGGATTGCGTCCGGTAAACTTCCCCGCTTCGACGAAGGAGTTGGAAGGCGCGCCGTCGATCGTGTTCGCCAAAGACGGCATCGTCACTTTGGGGCAGGACCACGTGGTGTTCATCGATCGCGGCGCGGAAGAAAACGTCACGCCGGGCGATGTCTACACCATCTACCGCCTGAACCGGCCGGGCATTCCACCGCTCGTGATCGGCGAACTCGCGGTGCTTTCGGTCCAGCGGCGGACCTCGCTCTGCAAGATCATCGAGTCGCGCGGCTCGATCTTCCTCGGGGATCGTCTCCAGCTGAAAAAGTAGGAACCAGGACGACGCGCGCGGCACATGGTAACGTGCCGCGCCGTATGTCCGACCTCCCCTCCGGCAAGTCTTCCCGCGGTCTGTTCGTCACCTTTGAGGGCATCGACGGCAGCGGCAAATCGACCGCGTTGCGTCGGGCGGGCGAATGGCTCGCGGCCCGGGGTCTTCCCGTGCGGACCACCCACGAGCCGGGCGGCACGCCGCTGGGCGACGCGATTCGAGGAATTTTCCTCGACCCCCGGTGGGGCGAGGTGGACGGCACGGTCGAGCTTCTGCTGGTCTTTGCCAGCCGCCGCCAACACCTCCAGGAAGTGATCGAGCCTGCCCTCGCCGCGGGCGAAGTCGTGCTCTGTGACCGCTTTACCGATTCGACCCTCGCCTATCAAGGGGCCGGGCGCGGCGTGCCGCGAAGGCGCATCGACGAGATCGACCAGATCGCGACCGCGGGCCGGCGTCCTGATCTGACGCTCTATTTCGACCTGCCGCTCGAAGAGGCGGCCCGGCGGATGGGCGCCGTCGAACGGGGCGGCCACGATCGGCTGGACGGCGAAAGCCGCGCATTTGCGACCCGCGTCCGGGACGGATACCGAACTCTCGCCGCCGCGGAGCCCGAACGATTCCGCGTGATCGACGCCTCCGGGCCTCTGCCGGAGACCGAAGCTGCGGTGCGCGCGGCGCTCGCCGCCACCCTGGGGCTTGCGCCATGACCCGCGAGGCGTTGCTCGCCGCCGCTCGTTCCGGCCAGCTCTATCCGGCGGTCATCCTTCACGGCTCGACCGCGGAAGGGCGCAGCGAACTCGCCTACCAGCTCGCCCGCACCCTCCTGTGCGACGCCGACCCTACCGCCCGCCCGTGCGGAGTGTGCCGGCATTGTCGGCGGATCGTGCCGGCCGATGCCGGCCTGCCCGGGGACAACGCGGCGTTCCATCCCGATTTTCAGCTCCTTGAACGCGACACCAAGACCTCGACCTCGGTCGACGCCACCCGCGAGCTTTTGAAGGCCGCCCAATTCTCGCCGTTCGAGGCGCGCGGCCAAGTGTTCGTCATCGCGAGCGCAGAGAGCCTCACCGGCGAGGCGGCCAACGCCCTGCTCAAAGCGCTCGAAGAGCCGCACGCGACTTCGCCCCGCCATTTCTTCCTGCTTGCGCCGTCGCGCCTCGACCTGCTCGCCACCCTGCGCAGCCGTTCGCTCTCGGTCTACCTCGGCCCCGCCGCGGCGCCCGATCGCGAAGCGTTGGCCCGCACTGCGACGTCTTTCGCGTCCGCGGTGGCCGCCTGGGAGAGCAGCCGTGCACCGATCCACCTGCTCGCCGCGGCGAGCATTTTGGGGGGGGCCGGCGATTTCGACGACCCTCGGTCGAACGCGCCTTGGGCCGCCGCGGCCGGCGCAATCCTCGCGAGCCTCGAGGTCGAAAACCTCCCCTGCCGTCCCCTCCTCGCCCTCGCCGAGGCGCTGCTCGAAGCGCCGGCTTGGCGCCTCCGGGGAATTCCCGCCGACCGGATTCTCGAAGGCCTGGTCGCGAGGCACCTCGCCCCGGCGTTCGTCGGTGGAGGCGGAAGCGGCGGGAGGTAGCACCGGGCGCGCTTTCCGGGCCCCGCAAGAAGGAGGCCGAAATGTCCCCGCTCCGCTCAGTTCGAGGGGGACTCGGGAGCCGGCGCCGCCGAAGGCGGCACGGTTGGGGCGCCCACCGGTTCGGCAGGGCGGGGCTCGCCTTCGGGCTGAATGGCCGAGAAATCGGTGCGATAGACGCTCGGGGCGCCGCGTTCCTTAGTGAACCAGACGCCCGCGGCGGCGCCCCGTTCGTCTTTCGGGTAGAACCAGCCGATCACCCCGCGGCCGGGGCCGCGCTCCAGGTATTCGCGGACGTTGTGTGGATTCGGCGCTCCGAGGACCGCGCGGACCTCGTCAGAACTCATGCCGTTCTTCACTTTCGCGAAGCGCTCGGGCGCCACGAAACGGGCCGCGCGGGTCCGCACCAACTCTGCGCGCAGCTCGGCATAACCGGGATCGAGCGCGAGGGCGGCTTCCAGGATGTCGATCGCCCGGCGAAAATCGCCCGCCCGCTCGACGTAGCCGCGGGCGAGGTAGACGTCCTCTTCGCTTTTCCAGCGGATCGCTTGAGCCTGGCGGGCGGAGAGCGCTTCTTTCTCGCGGGGCGGATCGTCGTTCAGGAACGCCACCAGGCGGCGCGAAAGATCGTCGGCGCCTCGCTCGACCTCGCGTTTGAGAGCGGCGGTTGCCGGCGCCTCGGGCGCCTGGATGACGCCTGCAGCGAGTCTCTTCCTTCGGTCCAGCAGGTCGCCGCGTTCCTTCTCGATGCGCCGCCAATCTGATTCGGCGACCAGACGGGACGGCTCCGGCCCTTCCGCGGAAGGAGAGCAAGACTGAAAGCAGGTCAGAACGATCAGAGCCGCCAGAGTTCGCGCGAGGGGGCGGGCGGGAAAAAAGGTGGAAAAAGTCGGCATGTAACGGAAAGTACGGCAAGGTCGAACCTCGCCTTCGACCAAGGTAGCACGGGCCGGAAGCGGCCGGCAAGGCACCGGGCGAACCGGTTCACCCGCCAAAGCCTCATGAATGCTAGAGTTTCGGGGTTTCCCTCGGCTTGACACCACCGAGGCCGATTTCCATAATCTTTCTTCGACCGAATTCGGGGGCGCCAAGTACCATGTCTTTCGTTGAACGACTCGAGAAGCTGGACCGGGAAATCGCCGTCGCTGTCGAAGCCGGCCTTGCCAAGCTGCGCACCGAGATCGAAGGGCGGCTTCAGGCAGGCCACGACGAGACGCTGCGCCAGGTGCGCGAGCTGCATGCCGAATTGCCCGGCGCCTACGTTTCGGGGGCGGAGATCGCCGAGATCGCCGAGATCGCCGAACGGGAACGGCCGGCGCCACCCGCGGTCGAGCCGATCGACCAGAGCGCGCTCGCCGCCGAGGCGAGAGGGGCGGGACATTCCGATTTTCATGCGGCGGCGGTCGCGATCGATCGGGCGCGGAGCCAGGGCGACGTTCTCTCCGCCCTGCTCTCCGAGACCCCGCGGTTCGCTTCGCGGGCGGTGCTCCTGCTGGTTCGGCCCGACGGCCTCTCCGGCTGGGGCGCCCAGGGATTCCCCCGGGAACGGGTCACCGCCCTTCACCTGCCCCGCCACCATGCCTTGACGGCGAAAATGATCGATGGCTCGGGGACCGTCTCCCTCACCTCGGCGGATTGCGCCGAACTCGCCTCGCAGCTTGATGGCCTTGCGGCACGCGAGGGGGTTTTGATTCCGATCGTCCTGCGCGACCGGGTGACGGCGGCTCTCTACGCCGACGCGCTCGACGGCCAGGCGCTCGAAACGGCGGCGCTCCAGACGCTCGCGCATCTCGTGGCACTCTCGATCGAAACGCTGCCGTTCCGGGAGCGCGAGGCGACGGCTACGCTTCGCTCCGCCGATTCCCTGCCGCGAGAGACCCCGCCGACGGCCCTTACGCCTCTTCCTCCAGCCGCACCGGCGGAAGCGGTGGAACCGGAGCCGGCCGCGACCCAGGTCCTGTCGGTGCCCGAACCCGAGCCGTCGGCCGTCGAGGCCTCCTGGACGGTCGAACCGGATGCGATCGAACCGGATGCGATCGAACCGGAGAGCCCCGCTGAGGTCGAAGAGGTCCACGAGGTCGAAGCGGTAGGAGTCGAAGCGCTCAGCACCGGAGCCCTGGAAATCGACCTCGAACCGGTTCTGCCGCCGC
The DNA here is from genome assembly GCA_038250865.1 of Thermoanaerobaculia bacterium. Classification (GTDB taxonomy): domain Bacteria; phylum Acidobacteriota; class Thermoanaerobaculia; order Multivoradales; family UBA5704; genus DASYKS01. Next base: position 29,902 of record JBBSBW010000018.1, read on the forward strand.
TCGACCTCGACGCGACTTCAATTCCCGAGCTGGTGGAACCCGAACCGGTCGCCTGGCACGCCGCCCCGCCGGCTCCGGTCGCCCTTGAGGACGTGCCGGATCTGCCCGCCGATCCGTACCTCGACCGGCCCGCCGCGAGCGACCCCCACGAGACGGTCCTGCTGCGAACCCTGCCGTCGTCCGTGGCTCCGAGCGGCGCAGGCACCTCCGCGTTCGCCGATCTTCCGGCCGATCTGCCCGACGAGCCGGCGCTTCCCGAACCGCAGGACGATTCGCCCCACGCCGAACCGCTGCGCGCCGCTCCCGCCGGACCCGACGCACCGCGCACGGCGGAAGTTCGGCCGCCGAGCGGCGTCCAGGGACCCGGCTGGGCGTTCTCGACCGGGCGCATGCCGGCGATCTCTTTGGACGACGAACCTGTGCATGAAGAAGCGCGCCGCCTGGCCCGGCTTCTGGTCAGCGAGATCAAGCTCTACAACGAAGAGCAGGTCGAAGAAGGGCGCCGGAACCGCGACATCTACGAGCGCCTGAAGGAAGACATCGACCGATCCCGGCAGATGTACGAGGACCGCGTCGACCCCAAGGTGGTCGCGACGACCGATTACTTCTACCAGGAGCTGGTGCGAATCCTCGCGGCCGGCGACTCGCGCGCGCTGGGGATTTGACCACCGCCCGAGACGCCCTTCCCGGTACCGGCCTCCCCGGTACCGGCGGAGGGTATGGGCAATCCCGAAGGAGCGAATGACCCCATGAGACCGCCTGCCAGAGCCCGCCGCTCGAGATCGGCCCTCGGGAGCCTCCTGATCGTCATCCTGCCTCTTTTGCTCGGTGCCGCTTGGCGCCTGTCGGATTCCGGAACGATCGTCTCCCGGCCCCGCGCCTGGGAAAAGGCCGCCGACCTGCTCAGGAACCGCGATTGCCCCGGGGCTCTCTCGGCCGTCGACGCGCTCGCCGCGGACGCCGCCGGGCAGGATGCGGTGCTCGCGCGCCTGGCCGGTGGGTTTTACGCCCGGGCCTGCGGCCGGGCCGATCTCGCGGAAACGCGCTTGCAGGCGATCTCGACGCCGGGGGGTCTGCTGGAGGACTGGCGTCTCTGGGAGCTAGCGCAAGCGGCCACCCAAGTCGGCCACCCGGCCGCCGCCGAGGTTTCGCTAGCCCATCTGATCGGCGATTATCCGGCCTCTCCCCTGCGCCCGCGCGCGCTGCTCGCGGCGGCACAGCTCGCCCGCGATCGGGGCGACGTTCGAACCGCTCTCGCGCTCGCCGACCTCGGTCGGCGCCCGGTGATTGGGGCCAGCGGATCCAGCGGATCACCCGTCGGCACGCCCCCCTTAAACGGCGCCGTCAAGGCCGATGCCGTAGCGACCGCCGATCTCGAAGCGCTCGCCTGGCAGGCTGCGACAACCGCGGGAGATACCGCGGAACGGGCGCGCTCGGCGCGCCGGCTGTTGGTCGAGTTTCCGCTCAAGGCGGCCGATCTTTCGGTCATCGAGAGCTTCCGCGCAACCGACGGGCAGGTCGATTGGGCGGGCATTTTGACCGGCGCCGAGCTGACCCGCCGGGCACGTACCCTCCTCGGCCTCGGCCTGCTCGAAGGTGCGGCGACCGCGCTCGCCGCGGTGCCCGCCGGGGAGCGCGATTTCGCTTGGAGCCTGCTCGATGCCGAGACCCAGACCCGCGCCCTGCACGGAGCGGAAGCCTACGCCGAACTCGCGCCGCTCACGTTCCATACCCCGGCCGAAGAAGCCGCCCTCGCCTGGGCGCGCGCCCAGGCGGCGGACGAGGCGGCTACGGCGCGGCGCGGACGATCCGGACCGAACGCCGTCGAACGGGCCGAGCTGCGCCAGAACCAGCGCCGTGATCTGCTGCGCGTGGTTCAACTGAAGGCCGACAAGGTCCTGTCGCAACGGGCGCTCAAGATTTTGTTCGAGCAGTTCGTTGGCGAAGAGGCTTCGGATAAGGCGCTCGCCTGCCTGCGCGAGTTGCGCCTGCTCGATCCGAGCGACACGACCGGCGCGACGCTTCTTTGGGGGCGCGGCTGGTTGGAGTACGCCCGCGCCAACTACACCGGAGCGATCGGCTGGTGGACCGAGCTGGTTTCGATCTATCCGACCGAAACTTCGGCCCGTTCGGCCCGTTATTGGACCGCCCGCTCGTTCGAACGGCTCGGAGAAACCGAACGCAGCCGTCAGATCTACCGCGAGGTGGCCGCCGCGGATACCGCCGATTTCTACCGCCGGAATGCGCTCTCCCGCCTGGGAGAAAAGAGCCCGCCGAAAGACCTGGCCGCCGCGCCCGGAGCGAGCGATGCCGCGAGCTTCTGGCCCACCGATCCCGCCCTCTCTCGCGCCCGCCTGCTCTCGGACTATGGCCTTGACGACCTGGCTTCGATCGAGCTCGACCTGGTGGGCGCTCGTGCCCCGAAGCGCCCGGTCGCAGCACTTCGGGCGGTCATCCTCGCCCGCCAGGGCGACCGGCGAAAGAGCGTGCTCGCGATCCGCGACGCTTTTCCGGCGCTCGGCGGACCGTTCCAGGCCTCGGTCCCGCTGGAGGCGCAGCAGCTCTATTACCCGGTCGCGTTCCAGCCTCAGATCGAAACCTGGGCTCGCACCCACGGCCTGCCGGTCAACGTGGTCTACGGCATGATCCGGCAGGAGAGCGCCTTCGACCTCTCGGCGCAGAGCCACGTCGGCGCTCGGGGCCTGATGCAGCTGATGCCGGCGACGGCGCGCGAGATCTCGCGCCGGTTCGGCATTCCCTTCTCGGCCGCGGGGCTCGACGAGCCGGACCTGAACGTCCGCCTGGGCACCGCCTATTTCCGCCAGATGCTCGACACCTTCGGCGGCAACTTGGAGCTTGCGCTCGCCGGCTATAACGCCGGGCCGAACCGCATCCGCCGGCTCTGGCAGAACTCGCCCGGCCAGGAGACGGACGCATTCGTCGAAGGGCTCGCTCTCTCCGAGCCGAGGATCTATGTCAAGCGGATCTTGATCCTCTCGGACAGCTACCGGCGGCTCTATTCGAGCGCGAACGCAGGCTGATCCCGACGTCTCGATGTTCCGAAGCCGGTGCCCGCTTGCCACGGCCGGATGGCTGCTCGGCGTTCTGGGACTCTTTTGCATTCTGACTTCGGGCTGCCGGGACCCCGGCACCGCCCGGCCGAAAAAGCATTCCGGCCCGATCGTCCTGATCACCTTCGAAGGGCTGCGCGACGACGCGGTGACCGGGCTGGGCGGCGAGCCGGGGCTCACGCCGCGATTTTCCGCCCTGCTCGCCCGCTCCTGGAGCGGCCGGGGGATCGCCGCCTCCGGCTGGGCGGAAGCTTCGATCGCGAGCGTCGTCACCGGCCTTTCGCCCTGGCAGCACCAAATCCTCACGCCCGGGCCGGGCGAGCTGGCGGCCGGGGTCCTTCCTCTCGCCGAGGCGCTCCACGGCGCGGGGTATCGGACCTACGGTTTCGGTTCCGCCCGCGAAGTGCGGCTCGGCCTCTCGCGCGGATTCGACGAGTTCGGCGATCTGGGCAAAGGGCACGCGGCGATGGCCCGGCTCTCCCGACTTTCCGGCGGGCGCGAACTGGTCTGGATCCACCTCTCCGAACCGCGGCCGCCGTTCGTGCGCCGCGATTGGCTGCTCGCCCGGCTGGCCGGCGTGCCGACCCACCTGCCCCGCCGCTTGAGCGCTGCGCAGGTGGACGAGCTGCTCGCGCGAGGATCGGGCGATCCTGAGGTGCTGCGGAAGCTCGGCGCGATGTACCGGTCGAACGTCGCCTGGGCCGACGAGCGGCTCGGCCGGCTGCTCGACGCGCTCGATGCGAGCGGCATGCGCGACCGGACGCTGCTGGTGGTCACCTCGGTGATCGGCGAAGATTTCGGTCCAGGGCGCCTCGAAGGTCGAGACCGCGGTCTCGGACGCCAGGTCCTCGAAGTACCGCTCGTCGTGGAGTTGCCGAGCCAGAGCCCAAAGCGGATCGCGACGGCCCCCAAACGGCCGGTGGCGCTCACCCGCCTTTGGGCGACGGTTGCCGAAGCGGCCGGGCTCCCGGTGCCGCCCGCCGTGGCACCGAGCCTGTTTCGTCAAACGTCCGCGCCGATCCTCTCCGACCTCTATGGCGGGCCGGACGGAAGCAACCGCTTCTCGCTGCTCGCCGGGTCGGATCAGCTGCTCTGGCAAGTCGCGTTCGCTCCTCCCACCCCTCCCGACGCTCCCGCCCCTCCAGACACCGCACGGGAGGCGGCGTTTTTGGTCACCCCGCCGCTCCACGGTGACGGCGGTCCGGGCGGCGGCCCGATCCTCCACCTGCTGCGCTGGGGGCCGGGCGGAAGCCGACCGATCGCCGATCCGGCACGAGAAAAGGCGCTCTCCGAGGCGCTTGAACGAGCTTGGATGCGCTCCATGCCCGAGGAGCTCTCGCCCTCGGCGGAGGCCCGGGCGCGAGGCGGAGCGCCAACGGCACCCGAACCCGGGAATCGGTAAATCGAGCCGCGACCCGGAGCCAGGTGCTATACTCAATCTCCGCCCCGCCGGGGTCTCCCGGGTCCATAGCTCAGCGGTTAGAGCAACCGGCTCATAACCGGCAGGTCCCTGGTTCAAATCCAGGTGGACCCACACCGCGAGCTGCGGGGCTATCGAGGAGAGCGCACCCGCCACTCATGACGCCCCAACTGACGACCATCGTCGAGCTCCAGCGCGCCTTGGATCAGCTCCAGGACGCCGAACGCCGAATCAACGAAGTTCCAGAATGGATGCGCGAGTTGCACGAGCAGCACGGCGTGCGCTCCGCCGAAATTCTCGCTTCCGAAACCGCCGCCGAAGAAGCAAGCCGCGACCGAACCGCCGCGGACGAGGCGATTCAAGAAGCGCAAGAGAAGTTGAAACGGTACCAGCAGCAGATCAACCGGGTCACCAATCAGCGCGAATACGGCGCCCTCCTGCAAGAGATCGATACCGTAAAACGCGAGATCACCAGCCTCGAAGAGCAGGGTCTGGCCGCGATCGAGCGGATCGACGCCGCGAACAAGGCGCTCGCCGAGCTGCGCGAAAGCTTCCGCGAGATCGACGCTCAGTACGCCGCCGAAGCCGCAAAGTGGGAACGCGAAAAGCCGGGCGTCGCCCGCGAAGCCACGGAGATCCGCAAGCGGATCGTCGAGCTGCGCGGTCAACTGCCCAAGGGTGTGCTCGCCCTGTTCGAGCGCATCCGCGAGCGCTACGCGGGCTCCGGCATCACCGAGGTCCTCAAGTTCGAGCGAATCGGCAGCAGCCAATTCGAATGGCATTGCAGCGCCTGCAACTTCCGCGTCCGCCCGCAGGTCGTGGTCGAGATCCGCACCCAAGGGACCCTCGTCCAATGCGACTCCTGCAAGCGGATCCTGGTGGTTCAGGAAACTGCCGCCTGAGGGTGCGTTGACCGGCCCCGCCGAGCTGTCCGCCGCGATTACCGCGGTCGAAGACCGCATCGCGGCGGCCTGTCAACGCGCCGGCCGCGAGCGCTCCTCGGTCACGCTCGTCACGGTGACCAAGACCCATCCGCCCGAAACCCTGCGGGCGGCATGGGATCTGGGGCTCCGCCTTTTCGGCGAAAACCGGGTCCAAGAGGCGGCGACCAAAATCCCCATCCTGCCAGCAGAGATCGAATGGCACCTGATCGGCCCGCTTCAGTCGAACAAAGTCCGGCAGGCGCTCGACCTCTTCCGCACCATTCACTCGATCGACCGCGAAAAGATCGCCCTAGCCCTAGACGCCGAAGCCGCCCGTCGCGGCATCGTACTCGACGCCTTCCTCGAAGTGAACTCCGGCAACGAAGTCACCAAGCACGGCTTTCCCCCCGAAACCTTCCTCGCCGAAGCCCCGCAGTTCCTCCGCCTCCAAAACCTCCGCATCCGCGGCCTGATGGCCATCCCCCCCTTCGGCCGAGCCGCGGAGGAATCCCGCCCCCACTTCCGCCGCCTCCGCGAACTCCGCGATCAGCTCGCCCAACACTCCGACGCCACGAACTTTTCGGGCTGGCTCTCCATGGGCATGTCCGACGACTTCGAGGTCGCAATCGAGGAGGGGGCAACGCACGTGCGGATCGGTACGGCGATTTTTGGCCGGCGGTAGGCGAGTAGCATGAGAACGTAGGCACTAACAACACCGAGGCCAGTCCGCCCTCTCGGAAGGACCGGCCCCGGTGGGGCCTGCCGTTACTTCTTCACTTCTTCTTGGGGCGGGCGCCACCAAGGGCCGCGCCAGCCACGGACTTGACCGCCTTCGAAGCTTTCGGGTCGCTCAGAATTTTGGAAGCCTTCGTAGCGACCGGCGGGGATGTTACGGGGTTTTTCTTGCTCATAGAGATACCTCTCCTATTTCCCCTTATATGGGGGCTTGTAAGGAGACGAACCGTCTGACAGGATAGCGATACTCCATGTACCCCGCTCCTATCAGAGCGGTGCGCCTCAACAGCTGTCGAAAGCTTCACGAAGCCCCGTTAGCGCGGGGCTTCACCTTTGTTCGATGCATTCCTCCGATACCCTTCTACCCTGTCCATAGTGGCAAATTATATCAGAGATACAACCTATTGATAACGCCGCATTTGCGCCTGTGCGCCCACGCAAGCCCCCAGATCCGAAACCTATAGGCCCACGCAGTTGTCACGCAAATTGGTGGCACTGAGGGCGACAGTTGACTTGCGCCGCAGCAAGGACCCCGAAGAGAGTCTACAAGCGTCTAGCAGGCCGCAGAAGCACGGCGGGCTAAGAAGGTTCCTCGGTCTTAATCTCCTCCGTTGGCTGGGGAGCCTTGATAGAGTTTTTGGGGTTAAACTTCAGGACGGGCAGCACATAGGGCGGGTATCCCATCTTGGAAGTCAGGTCGAAGAGAAGCTGGCGTACGAACGGCCAAGAGTGATAGGTGCCATTGGCAAAGGCAAACTCGTCCAAGTCGCCATCCCGGATTTCCTCATCACCGGCCAACTCGTACAAAATGGTAAAGACAAAAGTTGCCGAAGCGATCTCTTCCTCTTCATCCGTCCTGACGGTGAAGTGATAGCGGCAATTAACCTCGAACTGATCGTTGCTGTCCAATAACCTTACTTCACAGTCGTGGCTTACCTTGGGCTCAAGGAGTCCTCTGCCGTGAGACTTGCTAGTGGCCGCAATCTCAGTAAGGCGGATGTCTCTGAGGTCCACCCGCTGCGCGATTTTCGCAACAGCCTTGAGGTCGACTTTTCGATCGGTCTCCACAGAAGCTTCCTCCCCAGGCCCTAAGGCGCCATGGCGCCGATGGGCAGTTCCATGGCAATGAGTGCTGGATGGCCATTGCTATAGAACTGCCCACCATCGGTGGGCACCGCCTCTTCGCATACACTCTCAGTCACGTTCGAACTTTGCGCCCAACCCCATCGAATCGGGGTGAATTCGAACTTCGCCTCGAAGCCGCATGCGGCAAGCGCAAGGGCGAATGTTTTGATGGTGAGATTGTGGCTTCCGCTCAACATTCGACTCAGGTACGAACGGGGCCTGCTCATCTTTTCGGCAAGCTCGGATCGCTTAAGTCCAGATGCGTCCATCGCATTCTGAAGCGTGGCCTGCGCCATAGCGAGAGCCGATTCCTGTAGTACCTCAAAATCGACAGGCATTTTCTGCTCGTTTCGCCCCATCCAATGGCTCATGAGTTCCTCCCTCTCTTCGTCGGGGGCTGCTGCATCTCTGCAAGCAACGCCTTGGCTCTTTCGATCTCTCGCGTCTCTTCCTTTGCCTTCCCTGCCTTATCCTTAACCCATCCGCTCAAGAGGACAACCTCTATATTTCGGGACGGCAGGACAATACGGAGACAGTAGAGACGGTGATCATGTTCTTTAAACTCCCAGAGAGGCTTTCCTGCATCGTGCAAAGGAGTGAAGCGTTGTCGGTTCTGATATTCAATGCCCATCTGAGTGAGGGCCTGGAAAGAACCTCGGAACTTCTTCAACATACTCGCTTCGCACTCGTCGAAGAGATCGTCGCAGGGACAGCGACCGCTGGGGCGAAGGTACTTATACACCGCCCCCTTCACGCCGCTGACGAGAAGTACTAGCGGCGGCAGTTCAAATCTCCAGGCAAGTCAGTAGACGTCACCATCGCCGTCTTTTCCTCCTCGGCGGTTATCTTATAGGGTAATAGGCGCCTGTCAACTCCCCGTTTGGTCGGCAACGTCCGGACTCTTTTTGGCGATCGACGCCGAGAAGAGGATTATGCCGCCCGTGCCGGTGGTTATGCACCTGTCGACCGCCCAGACTGGCCCCAAAAGGAAATTCCTAGAGTCTTCTGCCGAGGGGAGCCGAAGAAAAGCGCAACTCCAAAAAAGTCAATCCCCATGCTAACATCCGCCCCCCTTCAGGGCTTTTGCGGAGGACGCCATGGCCATTTCCCCTCTCACCCCGCTGGATGTTCAGCGGATGAAGTTTGCGACCAAGATGCGGGGGTACGACCCTCGGGAGGTCGAGGACTTTCTGGCTTTGGTGGCCGAGGAGCTGGCGCAGCGGGTAGGCCAGGTCGAGAAGCTGGAGCGGGAGAACAAGTACTACCGCCAGCGGATCGAGGAGGCCGGGGAGCGCGAGCATCAGTTGCAGCAGACGCTGCTGCGGGCGCAGAAGGTGGCGGACGAGATCACCGCGAATGCCCGCCGCGAGGCGGAGCTGATGGTGCGCGAGGCGGAAGGTGTTGCCGATCGTGTGGTCCATCAGGCGGTCGAGCAGACGACCCGGATCGAGGCGCGGATTCAGGAGCTGCGCACGATGAGGAAGGAGCTGCAGCACAAGTTCCGCAACACGATCGATCTGTTCCAGCGCATCCTTGAAGCCGAGATGGAAGAGGAACGCGTCCCGGCGGGCGGCACGGTCATCCAATTGCCGCGCAAGAAGCGCGAGGCGTAGGCGCGATGTCCGGGCCGAGCCCGGCAGGCGAACTCCCCGAAATTCCGGCCACGCTTGGCGAACGGCTGTTTCCCCATGTGGCGCGCGAGGATTTGAAGCTCGACCCGTTCCCTACCGGCTCCCGCTCGCTCGTTCTCGCCCGGCTGCTCGAAGACGGCGACCATGACGATCTCGCCTGGCTGTTCGGCGCTCTGCCGGAGAGCGAAATCGCCGCCTGGCTCGGCGCCCTCGGCGAGCGCAAGCTTTCGCGCCGGAGCGCCGCTTATTGGCAGACCGTTTTGGGAGTCTCCGCGGGCGAGCCGGTCGCGGCGCGCGCGGATCTTTGGCCGCTGTGAAATCCTTCACTCCGAAATGACCTCGATCTCTGCCACCCCGGCCGAAGCCGGCCTACTCACCCTGGATTTCCGGGAGTCTTTGGCGCCGTCGAGCCGAGCCCTGGCCGTCCGGTTCGGCGCGGCGGAGTGGGGGCCGGACTTCTACCTTGCCGGATCGGCGGCGCTTGCGCTCTATCTCGGCCATCGGCCGGTACGCGATCTCGATCTGATGAGCAACGCGAACCGGCTGACACCTCCGGATCGCCGCGACCTGCTGGGCGCTCTGCTCGAAATCGAGCCCGGCACCGAGGTCGAGACGGCTCGCGACGGGTATCTGTTCGTCCGCATGCCCGGGACTTCATCCGGAGCTGCGGGAGTGGGCGTCCGGTTTTTCTACTACCCCTATCCGCTCGCCGATGCGTTCGAGGAAATCGACGGTTTGTCGGTCGCCTCCGCGGTCGATCTGGGTCTCATGAAGCTCGGCGCGATCATCAGCCGGGGTACGCGGCGCGATTTCGTCGATCTCTATCTGCTCTGCCGCCGCCTGCCGCTCACCACCCTCCTCGCCCGCGCCGAGGACAAGTTCGGCCACGTGCGCGACTTTCCGCTCCAGGCGCTCAAAGGTCTCGCCGACTTCTCCGCGGCGGTAGACGAACCGAGCCCCAAGCTGTCGGAGCCTTTGGATTGGAGCGAGGTCGAAAGCTGGTTCGCCGAGCAGGTGCGCACCCTCGGCCGCGAGCATGCCGGCCTGGCAGTGTCAAAAGGAGAGGCGAAATGACCGGCGATCTGCTGATCGAAAACCTCGCCGAGGTGGCGACTCCCGAAGGCTCCGCTCCGCTCCGAGGCGCCGAGCAAGGGCGCGTGCGTCGAACCCGGTGTTCGGAGGGGGCCGGCAGCGGGGAAGGCCTTGAGGTGCTCTGCCGGGCCGGCCGGATCGAGTTCGTCGGCGTCCCCGAGCTGCGCCGCGAGCGGTTCGGCGAGGTGCCCGACGTTCCTCGTCTCGACGGCAAACGCGGCACGCTGATCCCCGGCTTCGTCGATCCGCATACCCACATTCCCTGGGCCGGCACTCGCGAGACCGAGCTGTTCGAGCGCTTGGCGGGCAAGACCTACCAGGCGATCGCGGCCGAAGGGGGCGGAATCTTAAGTACCGTCGCCTCGACCCGCAGAGCCTCCGAAGACGAGATTACCGGCAATGTCCTTCGCCACCTCGATTGGATGCTCGCGGGCGGCACGACGACGATCGAGGCGAAGAGCGGCTATGGCCTCAACCTTGCCGACGAGCTGAAGCAGCTGGTGGCGTTGAACCGCGCGGTGGCCGAGCACCCGGTGCGGATTCTGCCGACCCTGCTCGCCGCCCACGAGGTGCCGCCCGAGCATCGAGCCGACCCGGCGGGCCGCGCGCGCTACGTCGATCTGATCTGCGACGAGATCGTTCCGGCGGTCGCGGCCCGCGGGCTCGCCCGGTTTTGCGATGTCTTTTGCGAGGCGGGGGTGTTTTCCGCCGCGGAATCGCGCCGGGTGCTCGAAGCGGGCATTCGCCATGGGCTCGCACCGCGCCTGCACGCCGACGAGTTTGCCGATTCGGGCGGCGCGGAGCTGGCGGCCGAGCTGGGCGCGCTGTCGGCCGACCACCTGATGGCGGTCTCCGACCGCGGGATCGAGGCGCTTGCGGGGAGCGGCGTCACCGCGGTCCTACTGCCCGGCACCAGCTTCTTCTTGCGGAAGGAACGCTACGCGCCGGCCCGGCGAATGATCGAAGCGGGCATTCCGGTGGCCCTCGCGACCGACTGCAATCCCGGATCGTCCTATACCGAGTCGATGCCGATGATCGTCACCCTTGCGGTCTTCCAGCTCGGCCTGTCGGTTGAAGAGAGCCTGACCGCCGCGACGCTCAACGCCGCCTGCTGCCTGGGGGTGGGCGACGAGGTGGGCTCGATTGAGGTAGGCAAGCGCGCGGACTTGGCCCTGCTCGATGCGCCCAACCTGCTCCATCTCGCCTATCACTACGGCGTGAACCCGATCGCAGCGGTCGTCCGGGAGGGGCGCTTGGTGTATCGGGCCGGTGGTCGTATCGTCTGAGCCGCGAAGCCTTCGTCGACCCCGCCCGAGAAGCTCGATTCCAGGAGAGACATCCATGTTCCGACAGAAAACTCCGATCGCCCAAGCCTTCGCCGCAGCGGCTCTGCTCGCCCTCGCCTGCGTCGGCCCCGCGCTCGCCGACGGCAAGGAGAAACCGATGACCCCAGAAGCGAAGGAAGTGACCACCGCGTCGGGCCTCAAGTACACCGACCTCACAGTGGGCGATGGCGCGGAAGCCAAGGCCGGCGACAAGGTCCAGGTCCATTACACGGGAACGCTCGAAAACGGCAAGAAGTTCGATTCGAGCCGAGACAGGGGCATTCCGTTCGTGTTCCAGGTCGGCGTCGGCCAGGTGATCAAAGGGTGGGACGAAGGGATCGCCGGCATGAAGGTCGGCGGTAAGCGCAAGCTCGTCATTCCCTCGAACCTCGGCTACGGCGCGGCAGGAGCGGCCGGTGTGATCCCGCCGAACGCCACGCTGATCTTCGACGTCGAGCTGATCGGCATCAAGCCGTAGAGTCGGCTGGCTTTGCCCTTGCAGGTACGGCCAGGTATTGGCGAGGTATGCGTCCCACTTGCGCCTGCCTCGTCGACCTCCCCTGCTAGGATGACTCCCATGGGCGCCCACCCTCTCGACTCCCGCTCGCTCTACTTGTTGCTGATCGTGCTCGTCGCGATCCAGCGGCTCGCCGAGCTGGCGATCTCGAAGCGGAATCTGGCGCGGGCGCTCGCGGCAGGGGGCCACGAAGTGGCGTCCGGCCACTATCCGGTGATGGTGGCGCTTCATACCGCGTTCCTGATCGCCTGCCCGGTCGAGGTCTACATGCTCGACCGGCCGTTCGTTCCGGCTTTGGGCATCGTCTGCGGAGTCGTCCTGGTGCTGGCGACCGCCCTTCGCTATTGGGCGATTGGCACGCTCGGGGACCGGTGGAACACACGGATCGTGGTCCTGCCGGGCGCACCGCCGGTGGTGGGCGGACCGTTTCGCTTCCTGCGCCATCCGAACTACCTGGCGGTGATCCTGGAGATCGCGTTCCTGCCGCTGCTGCACAGCGCTTGGGCGACCGCGCTCCTCTTCACAATCGCGAACGCCGCCCTGTTGCGCGTGCGGATCGCGGCGGAGGAACACGCTCTCGCGGAGGCCTCGGGCTATGAGCGAGCTTTCGCCGGCCGGCCGCGGCTGATTCCTACCGGCGCCTCGGAGACCTCCTCTAGATGAGCACGCTTTCCGCGGATGCGATCCTCTTCGGCGTGACCGACATCGCGCAGCGCCACCTGGGGTGGCAAGGCCCGCTCGCGCTCGACATGCGCCTGGTCGAAGATCTGGCGCTCGATTCGGTGCGCCTGCTGACCCTGGCCGCCGAGGTCGAAAACCGCTTTCGCGTGATGCTCGACGAACGGGACGAGGCCGCGCTCGAAACCGTCGGCAACCTGGTCGACATCGTGCGGCGGAAGCTGGAAGTTTAAAAGGGCGAGATGACCGAAGCCGTCCTCAGCACCGCGACCCTGCTCGATCTGCTCGCGCAAGCGAAGGATCCTTCAGAAGGGGGGCTCCGTTTCATCGCCCGCGACGAGAGCGCGACGGAGCACAGTTGGGGCGACATGCGAAAACGCGCCCAGGTCGTGGCGGCAAGCCTTGCCGCCGCGGGCGTCGTGCCGGGAGATCGCATCGCGCTGGTCTATCCGACCGGCATCGAGTTCTTCTCCGCCCTGTTCGGCACCCTGCTCGCGGGGGCGGTGCCCGTGCCGCTCTATCCTCCCGTGCGGCTCGGTCGGCTCGACGAATACTTTCGCCGCACCGCCCGCATGTTGGAGCTGGTGCGCGCCCGCCTGGTGCTCGCCGATTCGCGCGTGCAGCGGATTCTCGGGCAGGCGATCGCCCTCGCCCAGCCGCCGCTCGGTTGCAAGACGCTCGACCAAGTGCCGAAGGGCTCCTCTCTCCCGGTGGTTTCGGTCAAGCCGGACGATCTCGCGCTGGTCCAATACTCCTCGGGTACGACGGTCGATCCGAAGCCGGTCGCCTTGTCTCATCGCGCGATCATCGGCCAGATGGAGGCCCTGAATCGCTTCTGGAGCGACACGCCGGAACACAAGCACAGCTGCGTTTCCTGGCTGCCGCTCTACCACGACATGGGGCTCATCGGCTGCGTCTTTCCCGCCCTGGCGCGCGACGCTTCGCTCACTTTGATCGGTCCCGAGCTGTTCATCGCGCGCCCCGCGCTCTGGCTCCGCGCGCTGTCGAAATATCGGGCCACGATCTCGCCCGCGCCGAATTTCGGCTATGCGCTTTGCCTCTCGCGCGTCGCCGACGGGGAGATCGACCGCCTCGACCTCTCCGCCTGGGAGGCGGCGTTGAACGGCGCCGAAGCCGCGGTCCCCGCGACGATGCGGGCCTTCGCCGAACGGTTCGCTCCCTACGGCTTCCGCGCCGAGGCGTTCACCCCCGTCTACGGCCTGTCCGAAGCGGCGCTCGCCGTCACCTTTTCCAATCTCGCCGGACCGTTCGTCGCCGCGCGCTTCGACCGGGAGGCACTCGCGCGCGAAGGAGTCGCCCGAGTGGACGCGGAGGGGCGCGAGATCGCCTCGGTCGGCCGGCCGCTGCCGGGCTACTCGGTGCGCATAGCCGACGAAAACGGCATGGAGCTTCCCGAGGGAAAAATCGGCCGGGTGTGGGCCTCCGGCCCTTCGCTCATGACCGGCTATCTCGACCAACCGGAGGCGACCGAGCGCGCGCTGCGCGACGGCTGGCTCGATACCGGGGACCTCGGGTTTCTGCATCTCGGCGACCTCTACCTCACCGGCCGGGCGAAAGACGTGGTGATCCTCCGCGGCCGCAACTACGCGCCGGAGGAGATCGAGCGCGCGGTCGATTCCGTTCCTGGGGTGCGCACCGGTTGCGCGGTGGCCGCAAGCTTCTTGCCCGAAGGGGCCGACGGCGAGCGGCTGGTGCTGCTGATCGAAACCGCGCGCGGCATCTCGGCCGAACAGCGCACAGCCTTGCCGCGCGCCTGCCGCGACGCGGTCCTCGGAGCGGTCGGCGTCCCGGTCGAAGAGCTGGTGCTCCTGGCCCCCGGAACGCTCCCGCGCACCTCCTCCGGCAAGCTGCGCCGCGGCGAGGCGCTGCGGTTACATCTGGCGGGGGAGCTCGCCCCGCCGGAAAAAGTCACCCCGCTCCGCCTCGCCGGGGCGCTCGCGCGCTCCGGCCTCGCCTACGCGAAGCTGCGGCTCAAGAAGAAGGTGCAGGCCCATGGTTGAAAGCGCTGAGGTGTTGCCCGGCGCGGCCGATTCGAACATCGCGGACACCGTGATCGTCGGCGGCGGACCGATCGGTCTGGCGACTGCTATCGCCGCCCGGCGCGCAGGGCTTTCCGTGGTGGTCCTCGATCGCGGCCGGCCGCCGATCGACGGCGCCTGCGGCGAGGGGTTGATGCCCGACGCGGTCGATCTGTTGGCTGACCTCGGAGTCGATCTGCGGCTGATGGGCGGCTTCAAGTTTCGCGGTATCCGGTATCTCGAAGACGATCTCGTCGTCGAAGGAACCTTTCCCGACCGGCCGGGCATGGCCGTCCACCGGGCCGACTTTCACGCCGCACTGGCCACCCGCGCGGAGGAGGTCGGCGTCGATCTCCGCTGGGGCAACCCGGCGCGCGGACTGGTGTTTGAAGGGACCGAAGGGACCACGGCTCTCGGCGTGGAGACGGATGCCGGTCTCGTCCGCGGACGGTTCGTGGTCGGCGCGGACGGTTTGCGCTCGAAGGTGCGGCATTGGGCGGGTCTCGAAGAGGCTTCGCCTGCGCCCCTTCGGTTCGGCATGCGCCGCCATTTCGAGGCCGAGCCCTGGTGCGATTTCGTCGAGGTCTATTGGGGTCCCGGCTGCGAGGCGTACGTCTACGGCCTGGGGCCGCGCGAGATGGGAGTCGCCCTCCTCTGGTCGGGCGAGAAGGCGAATTTCGATCAGCTGCTGGAGCGCTTTCCAACGGTCGCCGCGCGCCTGCGCAATGCTCCGGCCACCTCGCGCGATCTGGGTGCCGGGCCGCTCGACCGTAGGGTGACCGCGGTCTGCCGCGGCAATGTCGCCCTGGTGGGCGACGCCTCCGGCTATCGCGACGCGATCACCGGAGAGGGGATCGCCAAGGGGCTGCACCAGGCGATGGCGCTGGTCGAATCTCTCCGCCGCGGCAGCCTCTCCCGCTATCCGGCCGCCCACCGCCGCGCGAGTCGCCTGCCGGATGCGATGACCGCGATCACGATGGCGTTCGAGCGTCGGCCGGGCCTGCGCCGCAGAGCGCTGGTCGCCCTGGCCAAAGATCCCGCTATTTTCTCGCGCCTGCTGGGCATCCACGCGCGCGCCCTGCCGGTGCGGAGCCTCGGGCTCGAAAACGCCGCCCGCCTGGCCTGGCGGTTCGTTACGGCCTGAACCTGTACACTGTCCAGTCCATGAAGAGAAGACCCCCAGAAAAATACCCCCGCCGGGCGACCGCCGGCCACGACTGGGCGCCGTTCCGGGCGGACGAACGGCCGGTGGTGAAGTTTTCGCCCCATGCCGAGCACCGCCTGGCGCTCGCCTATGCGAACACCTACCACATCGGCATGTCGAGCCTCGGCTTTCAGCGGGTCTACGAGCTGGTCCACGAGGCGCCGGAGTGGACCTGCGACCGGTTCTTCACCGACGGTTTAGGCATGCCGCGCGCGGTGGAAACCGGCCGGCCGATCGACGAGTACGGCTGCATCTGTTTTTCGGTCTCGTTCGAGAACGACTACGTGAACCTGCTCCAGATGCTCGACCGGGCGGGGATTCCGCTCCGCAGGAAGGACCGCCGGCCGTTCGATCCGCTGATCGCGATGGGCGGATCGTGCGCGATGATCAATCCGCTTCCGATGGCGGAGTTCGTCGATTTCTTCCCGCTCGGCGCGGCGGAAAACGTACTGCCCGAGCTGCTTTTGGCGCTCGAAGAGGAGCCCGACCGCGAGGCGGTGCTCGCGCGCCTGGCCGCCGCCCCCGGGTTTTACGTGCCGGCCCACCACCGTCCGGAAGAGGACGGCGACGCGCTCGCCAAGCTGCGCAAGCTGGAGCTGACCGAGGAGCAGATCAAGCTGCCCGGCCATCTGCCCTCGACCGTGATCGTCACGCCGCGCACGGAGTTCGCCGACAAGTTTCTGATCGAGATGTCGCGCGGCTGCCCTGAAAAGTGCAAGTACTGCTGGGCGACGTTCGGCATGGGCAAGTTCCGCTGGCACCCGACCGAACAGATTCTCGGCGCGATCGATCGCGCCCGCTCGGTCACCGACCAGCTCGGTTTTGTCGCCACCGCGGTGGGAGACCATCCGGAGATCGAGCGCATCCTGCGCGAGGCGAACACGCTCGGCTTCCGCACCTCCGTCTCGTCGATCCGGATTCCGGCAGTGAACGAAGGCGTGCTCGACGCGCTTCACACCTCGGGCGACCGGTCGATCACGCTCGCGCCGGAGACCGGCACCGACGCGCTGCGGGTCAAGATGGGCAAGCCGATTCCGAACGATTTTCTGCTCGAAAAAATCCGGCTGATCTTTCGCCACCGCTTCACCCAGCTGAAGCTCTATTTCCTCGTCGGGCTGCCCGGCGAGACGATGGACGACGTCCAGGGCATCCTGGAGCTGACCGCCCGCGCCCACCGCGTGATGCTCGAAGAGAGTGCCAAAACGGGGGTGATTGGCCACATCCATCTGGGGGTGAACGTCCTCGTGCCGAAGCCTTACACCCCGTGGCAGCGCGAGCCGATGGATACGGTGAAAAGCCTGAACGAGAAGGTCTCCCTGCTCAAGCGCGGCGCGGCCAAAATGCCCAACGTCTCGATGGGTTCGCTGTCGGTCCGCGAGGCGATCTGGCAGACCTACATCAGCAAGGCGGGCAGCGACGCGGCCGACGTGCTGGAACACGCGGCGCGCGGCGAGCACCTTTCTGCTCTCCTCCGCCGCTTCGAGGAAAAGATCCACCCGGAGGTTTTCCAGCCGATGGCGGGGGATCTGCGGTGGCACTTCCTCAGAACCGGGTAGGGGGGGCTTTTCCTGGGTACGCGGGCCTCCGGCCCGTCAATGCGGGCGAGACGCCCGCGCACCCAGGGGTCATTCCACCCGCACCCTAACGTCCAACGCCTTCGAGCCCGCGCGGTCGGTTCCCGCGAGGAACGGATTGATATCCAGCTCGCGGATCGACGGATGTCGTTCGGCGAGCTGGGCCAGGCGCAGGAAGATCTCTTCGAGCGTCGCAAGGTCCGCCGGGGCGTCGCCACGCACCCCTTCGAGCAGCGGGAATCCCCGAATGCCGCGGATCACCTCGCGCGCCTCGTAGGCGGTAAGCGGCGGCACGCCGAACCGGACGTCGCGGAACACCTCGACGTATTTGCCGCCCAGACCGAACATCAACACCGGACCGACCTTCGGTTCGGAGGAGAGACCGAAGATGATCTCCCGGCCGCCGCCCGCCATCTCCTGAATCAGGAAGCCTTCGACCTTCCCGCCATCGCTCGTGATGCGCGTTTCCATCGCGGAGAGCGCGTCGGACAGCTGAAGGGGATCGCGCAGATCGAGGCGGATCGCACCCGCTTCGCTTTTGTGGATCAGATCGGCAACGATCGCTTTAGCCACCACCGGATAGCCGAGCCGGCGCGCGGCGTGGAGCGCATCTTCGCGCGTCGCGGCCACCTCGTAGCGGGCGACCGGAATGCCGTACAGCTCCAATAGGAGGAACGCGTGGCCGGGCGGCAGATACCCCGAGCCGGTGCGCGCGAGCAGGGATGCCACGGCCACGTCATCGGCCGCAAACGGCGCGGGGAGCGGCTCGTCCGGCCGGCGCCGCCAGGCGGCGTAGCGGGAAAGCTGCTGGAGCGCCCCGGTGGCCGATTCCGGAAAGCGATAGACGGGCGGCAGGCCCGGGCGCAGCTTGATCGATTCGTAGAACTCCTCGGTCGCCATCATCACCGCGAGAACCGGCTTTTTCCGCGCCCGAGCGGCCTCGTCGATCGCTTCCAGAACGTCGATCGGACTGGTCAACAAAGGGGTCACGTTGATCGCTATTGCCATGTCGACATTGGGATCGTCGAGCATCTCGGCGAGCGCCCGGCCGTACTTTTCGGCGTTCGCCGAAGCGATCATGTCGACGGGATTGTTGACGCTCGCCTCGGCCGGCAGGAAGGAGCGCAGGTGCTCTTTCGTTCCCTCGGCCAATTCGGCGATCTCTAACCCAAGATTCACGCAGGCATCGGTCGCCATGATCGCCGGCCCGCCCGCGTTGGTGAGAATGGCGACCCGGTTTCCTTCCGGCAGCGGGCAGGCGTCGAGCGCGCGGGCGACGTCGAACAGCTGTTCGATCGTGTCGGCCCGCAGCACGCCGCACTGGTCGAGGATCGCGGAAACCGTAACGTCGGCCCCCGCGATCGCCCCGGTATGAGACGTCGCCGCGCGCGCACCCGCCGCGGTTCGCCCCGATTTGACCACCAGGATCGGCTTTTTCCGCGACACGCGCTTGGCGATTTCGGCGAACCGGCGCGGGTTGCCGAACGATTCGAGGTACATCGCGATCACCCGCGTCGCGGGGTCGCCCTCCCAATGTTCGATCAGATCGTTGCCCGAAACGTCGGCCTTGTTGCCCATCGAGGCGAACTGCGTGAGGCCGATGCCGAGTTCACCCGCGACGTTCAAAATCGCCACCCCGAGCGCGCCCGATTGCGACACGAAGCCGATCGAACCCGCCCGCGCGGGAGTGGGAGCGAAAGTCGCGTTCAAGCTCACTTTCGCCTCGGTGTTGATGATCCCCATGCAATTCGGGCCGATCATCCGCACGCCCGCCGCGCGCACCTTTTCGCGCAGCAACCGCTCCCGCTCCGCCCCTTCGGCCCCCGTCTCGCCAAAGCCGGCGGTGATCACGACGAGGCCCTTCACTCCATGCTTCAAGCACTCGTCCACCGCGCCCAAGGCCGCTTCTTTGGGTACCACGATCACCGCCAGATCGATCGGATCGGGAATCGCCCCGATCGTCGGATAGCACCGCAGTGAATGGATCGCCTTGGCTAAAGGGTTGACCGGATAGATCGCCCCCGCGAACTCGTTCGCGACTAGGTTGTGGAGCAACGAATACCCAATCGAATCGCGCCGGCGCGAAGCGCCGATCACCGCGATCGAGCGGGGGGAGAACAGAGAGTCGAGAGGGCGGTCGGGGCGGGTTTCGGGCATGGCGAAGGGGAGTTTGTCATAGGGGTGGCGCTGGAATTTCCGGGCGCCGGTCTTCTGGTCTTCTAGGGTCTAGGGTCGGGGGTGCGAGGAATGAGGAACACCCTCGCGCGCCGCAGGCCGCGGAATTCGGTGACTCTCTCTCCGTCCATTCCGACGAACAGGGTGGCTCAACGGCTCCCGAATTCCATTTCGGGACTGCCGAATTCCATTTTCCAGGTCTCGAATTCCATTTCGGGGCTCGCGAATTCGATTTCCCAACCCCCGAATTCCATTTCGGGACTCCCAAAGTCGAATTAGGGAGACAACGACTCCGGCCCACAGCCACCGTTCGCACAGCGCCCCGGTCGAGCGCCGCGGGGCGATCCGCCTCACCTTACCGGCCGAGCGGGCTCGCGATCGGTGCAGACGATGACAAGAAGGTCCCCATCAGGCCAGAGATTCCTCCAGCATTCGCCGGAACAGACCGACCGAGCCTCGCCAGGCTCCCTGCATCGCCGCTTGAGCCGCTCGCGCATACTCGCCGTTGGGCCGGGGTCGAATGCGAATGAAGGGCGGTAGGCCATATCGCATAGCGATGCAGTTCACCCAAAGGCGAGCGGTGCGGCCATTCCCGTTGGCGAAAGGATGAATCCGAACCCACTCCGCATGAGTCCAGGCACACAAGATCAAGATCGACTCAAGCGCATCAGAGGTCAGTTCTCCGCCGGGAGCCACGACCTGATCCAGAGCCGAGAGAGCTTGCTGGAGCTTCTGGTCGAACGCTGCCAGCTCGACCGCTACTTCGGACGCCCGAACCCCGGGAAGTCCTCCGACCCCAACTTCGTAATCTTCGAGCCCCGGCTCGCCTCGAAATCTGCCGGAGAGGCCCGGTTCCGGTAGATCCAGCCCCTTCAGCATCTGGCGCTGCCAACCCCGGGCGACCGCGGTCGTCAACGGCGCTCTGCGGATCGCCTCGTCTCGAACCTGGCCGAAGACTGCGGCAAGGTTAGCACGCAGCTGGGGCGAGTCGTCGTCCCAGTCAGGCATCGAGCAGTTCGAGCATCCTCGTCTGCGCGGGTCCCAACTCCGCGCGAACCCCCTCGGCAGGGTCCTCGCTCAGGGTAGCCTCCGCATCGACGTAGTCCTCGATCGCCCCGGCGAAATGGGGATCGCGCTGGCGGTATGCCCGAAGCTTTTCGAGGGTCGCTTCCAGGTCCGCCTCAACCTCAAGGCTGCGTCGAAAGACAAAGTCGCGGACCGCTTCGTTGACCAGCTGGTTCAAGGGCTGGCCCAAGACCCTGCTCAGAATCGACAGACGCGCCTGAACCGTAGGATCAATCCTGAAGGTGGTCGCTTTCCGGATCATGTCCGTACGGTAGACCTGGCTGGGCCTGATGTCAAATCACCGATTTGACGTCATGCTCTGCCCGGCCAGATTAGGGTCCTATCGTTCAGCGATCCGCCGCCACTTTTCGTACAGTGCCACTGGCCGAGCGGCGCGGTGCGCTCCGCCTTACCTTGCCGGCCGAGATCTCCTCTCGCGGGACCTGACGAACCGCGTCGAGCATCGAGCCTTGCTGGATCTGGCCGACGAGCGCGTCGTTGATCAGCGTCTGGTAGTTCCCGCCCCCCGCCCGTTCGACGAGCGTCCGGAAATGCTCGATCACCCGGTGGTCGAGGCGGATGGAAATCTTCGTCTTCCCCGGCTCCGGGTCGATCACCGGGCCGCGCTTGCCGACCGAGAAGTCGATGTCGCGATAGGGTTCAGCTTCGACCTTTTTCATCGTGCAGCCTCTGTCTCTGGTTCGCCTTCCAAGCGGAGATGATCACCAACGTATAGACGATTGTCTTCCTCGTCAACGCGCCTTGCGCCGAGCGCGGCACGGGCGTATCGTCACGCCCAGCTTTCACTTCAAGAGGCGCCCGTGACCACCGACCACCATAAATTCCGCGAGCTGATCCTGTTCATAGCGCGCGAGACGAAAGACGATCGCAGTTGCGGTGCCACGAAGCTCAACAAGATCCTCTTCTACTCCGATTTCCGCGCCTACGAGCAGCTCGGCCGGTCGATCACCGGCGAGTGCTACCAAAATCTCGAACACGCGGGGACTTTTTCCTGATCGTTTGGAACGACGAAGAAGAAAGAATATGACTTCTCTGCTGGTCGCCGCGGACCCGCGGTCGCAACCCCGCAGGGGAAGAACCGGATCACGATCCGCTTCGACGACGATCGTTGCCGCCGAAACATCAGCGACAAGGCGCCTAACCGCCTGACCCATCGTCGCAGCGTACAACACCCGGAAGTTCGCCACTGATCGGCAGACACGAATCGAGGCTGAGGATACGATAGTCACGATGAGCTTCCTAGGCAGGCTATTCAGCAAAAGGGGCGAACCTCTACTCGGGCAAGCAGAGAAATTGGTGCAAGCCGACCAGGTCAATGCGGCCGGCATTTTCACGCCCTTGTGGGATCGTTTCCCTAGCTTAAACAGCGTGGACACTGAGCAATGGGATTTCTGCCTCACCGTGGCTGGTGTGTTTATGGCCGCGTCTAGGCTTAACAACCTCAGCGTGGGAGACAAGAGAGAAGATAGGTTGATGGAGATTGTTGCTGATCACCTGAATCGATGGAAGCCAGATGGCATACGCGGCTTCGAGGATTGCAAAGTTTTGTACCAGCTGGAGTTCGATCGGTTGACCGCGGCAGGACACGAACCACGATTCGTGGCTACGGATGCCGTAGGCATATGGATCGTGTGGAACGTTTTTGGTCATTCTCCCCGGGGCGAGGAGGAGTGCGAGCTAGTTCGGGCAACGGGAGCGCTGGTCACTCACGCATTTTTCGACTGGTGGGATGAGTGAGATGAACGACGCAGAATACAAAGCGTTGGTTCACGCGGTATATGAAGGCCGAGTCCTTATTGGCGTTGATCGGGCGTTCGCCCGAAAGTTGTACACGGACATTTCGACATCTGAGATCGAAAACGCGACCGGCGAAGCCCCCTATTTGGAAAAATTGGTTGTGTGGTTCGCCTTCCTCGCTTCGCCCATCGCACTGCTAGTCAGTGCAATCGCAGCGGTCTTCGCATTCGGCTGGTGGGGTGTGGTCGTAATTCCCGTGTCGATAGGCTGGTGGCCGCTGAACAAGTCCGAGTCGGTGCGAGGTAGCTCCTCAATGTGGATTCCAAATCTCCTTATGATCTCCGCGGTTGGATTCCGGTTTTATAAAATTTTGCCGACATCCTGGATATCTGGCTACTTTAGCCTACTTACGGTGGCTATCTGGTGCGACCGGCTTGTTTACTGTGCGTCCACATCCTTCCCCCGGGCCTTCGTCTTGCGAAATCCGCGAGCGCTTGAAGTATTCTCGAAGGGCATCGTAATTCGAGAGTCCCGATGAGTTGCCTAGTGATTGTGATGTGATCATCACTTGACAAAGAGTCGAACTCGGTCAAAGCTCTGACTCAGCAGCAGCCGAGCTTTGAGCGCAAACGCGGCAGGATGCCTTACCGGTGCCCTTCGGGCCGTTGTGGCAGTTAATCTCTCGCGCTAGACGCTACCATTTGACTCTGGCCCTTATCGGCCCGCAACAGTGTCTATTTGCCTTCGATTGCTCGTAAACGGGACCGAATAAGCGCGATCGGCCCGCTATACCGGCTATCGCCTTTCTATAAGGGCAATCGACACGCTGAGAACTTCTCAGGTCCGCGATTGTGGCGATTGGCTCGTTATAGCCGCAATCGGGTCGCGATAAGGGCTAGTGCTACGAAATAGTGGCTATTCTCCCAAAATAGTGCTTATCTTCCGGAGTTAGCGCTTACAGCGCCGAAAAAGCGGCTATAGCGGCCCGATAAGCGCTATCGAGCCCGATTGGCCCAAACGGGCCGATTCACGGCGCCAGCACCGGCGGCTTCCAGAAGGAGGAGCGCGAATCCCGCGACCCGTTTTGGAGTGCGGCGACGCGTCGCCGCTTTGACCGGAGTTGCTACTTCATCACGCCCGTCCCAAAGCGCCGACGCGTCGGCGCACTCCAAGGCGGTCAAGCCTGGCTCAGTGGGGAGACGAAGATGAAAAAAGAATACGACTTCAGTGCGGGTCAACGCGGTGCGGTGGTCGCGGTCCCCGCGGGAAAGAGCCGGATCACGATCCGGCTGGACGACGACCTGCTCGAGTGGTTCAAGGAGCAGGTTCACGCGGCAGGGGGAGGGAATTATCAGACCCTCATCAACTCCGCACTCCGGGAGCACGTCCATCAGAAGCGGGAACCGTTGGAGGAGACGCTTCGGCGCGTTGTGAGAGCTGAGCTGGACGCAAAACTTTCACCTGCCAACGTCGGTGCCCGCCAAGCGGCATCTGCAGGCCATCGGCGCTGAGGCAGCCTTGTCATGAAACCCTGGTCCGGCATTCCTACCCGATTGCGCATTGTTCTCCTGGCGGCAACCGGCTCGCTCGTCCTTGGCTTGCTGGAGCTGGGTGCTGCAGTCCTGCGGCCATCCACCGACGGACCGCGCGGGCTCATCCTCCCTGCGGCCCTCGTGGTGCTCGGCCTCGCTTCTTGGCTGATCGCGCTGCCGAAACTCCCCCTCTCCGGCCGAATTCGTCGAGCCCCCAGATTTGTTGTCGCCGTCGCGGGCCTCGTGGGTGGATTGATGGCCCTCTACGTCTGTGCAGATTTCGTCAGTGCCTTTGTTGACGCCGGATGGGCGATCCTCGCGGATTCCGTGATTCTGCTTTTCGCTCTCTTCGGTGGCCTCGGCTCGTGGTGTGCTCTCACCGCGGCGCGGGAGGTGTTTGGCGCTAGAAGTTCGATCCGACACTAGTGCCGACAGGCTAGATCCGTCGGGCCGATTCACGGCGCCAGCACCCGCAGCTTCTCGCCCATCACGGAAAGCACCAGCTCGCCACATCCGCCGACCGAGTCTCCGTCGATCTGGGCGCAGGTCCCTTCGGGTAGCTTGATCCGAATCTCCCCTTCGACCGGCAGGATCTTGACGTCTCCGCGCTTCACGTGCCGGCCTAGGGTCAGGGCTAAGGCGAAGGCCAGCGTGGCGGCTCGGGTTTTGCCTTGGAAGAGGACCAGCTCCAGGCGGCCGTCGTCGGGGCGGGCGGCGGGGGCGATTCGGTAGCTTCCTCCGTAGAGGTCGATGTTGCAGGCCGCGACCAGCGAGGCGGTATAGCTCTGCCCGCCGGCTTCGATCTCGATCTCCGGGTAACCGTAACGCCACCAGGCGGAGAGACCTTGGAGGCCGATTCCGAGCTGACCGAGGCGGCGTTTCCAGCGCGGGTCGAGGGTTTCGAGCAGCCAGGCGTCGAGGCCGCAGGAGACCATCATGAGGAAGGGGTGGTGGGCTCCTGCGGTCGTCGAGCAAAGGCCGACATCGAGCGGCAGGGTGCGAAAGCTCATCGCGGCGCGGGCGGCGGCCAGGGGGGCGAGCGGAATCCGCAAGGCACGGGCGAGGACGTTGGTCGTTCCGCCGGGGAGGATGCCGAGCGCGGTCAGGGTGCCGAGCAGTCCGGCCGCCGCTTCTCGGACCGTTCCGTCTCCCCCGAAGGCGAAGACCGCCTCGTCCCCCGCTGCGGCGCGGGTTTGTGCGAGGTGGGTCGCGTCTCCCGGTCCCGACGTGGGGAACGCAGCGGCGGCGAAGCCCGAGGCGGCGAGCGCTTCGAGCAGCGCGGGGACTTGCCGCCCCAGTTGGTGCCGGCCGGCGGCGGGGTTGTAGATCAGGCTGGCTGGGCGCACGCTAGAACAGCATCCGCTCGCCCGGGGGGGCCGTGTAGCCCAGGTGGTCGTAGGCGCGCTTCGTGGCGACCCGGCCGCGCGGGGTGCGCTGGAGGAATCCCTCCTGGATCAGGTAGGGCTCGTAAAAGTCCTCGATCGTCCCGGAATCTTCGCCCACCGCGGCGGCCAGCGCTTTGAGGCCCGCGGGGCCGCCGTCGTAGTGCTCGATCAGGGTGTTCAGGATC
Source organism: Thermoanaerobaculia bacterium (assembly GCA_038250865.1). Taxonomy (GTDB): domain Bacteria; phylum Acidobacteriota; class Thermoanaerobaculia; order Multivoradales; family UBA5704; genus DASYKS01. The sequence continues at coordinate 55,336 of JBBSBW010000018.1, forward strand.
TTCCGGTCGAGATCGTCGAAGCCGTACTGATCCACTTCGAGCAGGGTGAGCGCGTTCTGCGCGACCTCGTTGTCGATCCCTCCGGTGCCCAGGACCTCGGCGAAATCGCGGACGCGGCGGAGCAGGCGGTTCGCGACGCGCGGGGTGCCGCGGCTTCTCCTCGCGATTTCGTTGGCTCCCGCGTCGTCGATCGGAATGTTCATCAGCCGGGCGGAGCGGTGGATGATCCGCGCCAGCTCTTCCGGCCGGTAGAAATCGAGCCGGTGGACGATGCCGAACCGGGCGCGCAGGGGCGAGCTGATCATTCCCGCGCGGGTGGTGGCCCCCACCAGTGTGAAGCGCGGTAGTTCGATCTTCACCGTCCGCGCGGCCGGCCCCTGGCCGATTACGAGATCGAGGTTGTAGTCCTCCAGCGCCGGGTAGAGGATCTCCTCGACCGTCGGCCCGAGGCGGTGGATCTCGTCCACGAACAGCACCTCGCCCGGCTCCAGGTTGGTGAGGATCGCCGCCAAGTCGCCCGCCCGTTCGAGCACCGGGCCGGAGGTGGTGCGCAGCGGCGCCCCCATTTCGGTCGCGATGATGTGCGCGAGCGTGGTCTTGCCGAGCCCCGGCGGGCCGAAAAGCAGCACGTGGTCGAGCGATTCGCCCCGGCCCCGCGCCGCGCGGATGAACACGCGCAGGTTTTCGAGAATCTTCACCTGGCCGACGTATTCCTCCAGGCTTTGCGGCCGGAGGGTCGCTTCGACCCCCAGATCCTCGGTGCTCGGATCGCCCGAGACTAGCTTGCCGTTGAGCATAGAGGGGTCATTGTAGCTTGCCATCCTCCCGCCGTTCCGCGAAACTTGGCCGCCTCATGCGCGGACGCCCCCTAGACCTCGACAAGCAATTGAACCCGGATCAGATCGCCGCGGTCACCCACGGCGAGGGGCCGCAGCTCGTTCTCGCGGGGGCCGGATCGGGGAAAACCCGGGTGATCACCCACCGGATCGCCTGGCTCGCCGACGAGCGGGGGGTCGATCCGTCGCAGATCGTCGCCATGACCTTCACCAACAAGGCGGCGGGCGAGATGAAAGAGCGAGTGGGAGACCTGCTCGGCCTGCATCCGCTCCCCACGTTTGTCGGCACGTTCCATCGCTACGCCCTGGTTCTCCTCCGCAAATACGGCGAGCGGGTGAACCTGCGGCGCGATTTTTCGATCCTCGACACCCAGGATCAGCAGAGCCTGATCAAGCAGGCGCTCGCCACCGAGGGTCTGTCCGAAAAGGCCTTCGCGCCGCGCGCCGTCCTCGCCGAGATCAGCTCGGCCAAAAACAAGCTGCTCGATCCGGCCGGCTACGAGAAGACCGCCGAGAACTTCTTCCAGCGGAAAGTAGCCCAGCTCTATCGCCGCTACCAGGGGCTGCTCCAGCAGGCGGGCGGAGTCGATTTCGACGACATGATTTCGCTCTCGGTCCGGCTGCTGACCCGCGAGGAGGAGGTTCGCCAGAAGGTCAGAGCGCGCACCCGCTACCTGCTGGTCGACGAGTACCAGGACACGAACCACGCCCAGCTACGCCTGGTGCAGGAGCTGATCGGCGAGAACGGCAACCTGACCGCCGTGGGCGACGAGGACCAGGGAATCTACCGCTGGCGCGGCGCGGACATCGACAACATCCTGGAGTTCGAGAAGACCTTCCCAGGGGCGGCGATCCGCAAGCTGGAGCGCAACTATCGCTCGACCCAGACGATCCTCGACGTCTCGGGCGCGCTGGTCGCGCACAACGTCCACCGGCGCGGCAAGAAGCTCTGGACCGAGAGCGGGCCGGGCGCGAAGGTGGAGCTGTACAAAGCATCGGACGAGATCGACGAGGCGCGCTGGACGGTGGGCAAGCTGCAAAAGCTGCGGGAGCAGATGCGCTGGCAGGACCTGGCAGTCTTGGTACGGACCAACGCCCAGACCCGCGCGATCGAAGAAGAATTGCTCAAGCGGGAGATTCCCTACACGCTGGTCGGCGGCACGCGCTTTTATGAGCGGACCGAGATCAAAGACCTGGTCGCGTACTTGAAGGTGCTGCGCAACCCGCACGACAGCCTGTCGCTCGCCCGGATCTTCAACCAGCCGCCGCGCGGTTTGGGGAAGACCACGCAGGCGATGCTCGAACAGCGGTCGGCCGAGCTGGGCCAGCCGTTCTGGAACGTCATCGCGCTCGACGATCTGGGGAGCCTGCCGGCAAGAAGCGCCACCGCGGTCGGCAAGTTTCGCGACCTGATCCGCGGCCTCCAGAAGGCGGCGGCCGAGCTGCCGCTTCCCGCGCTGCTCGACCGGCTGCTCGCGGCGACCGGTTATCTCGACCTTTACGGCCGAGGCGACGACGAGGACAAGGCGCGATTGGAGAACATTCAGGAGTTCCTCTCCGCGGCGCAGCAGTTCACCGAGGCGAACAGCTACAACGCGACCACCGACGAGGATCTGATGACCGCGTTCCTCGACCATGTATCGCTGGTCGCCGACCTCGACGGCTGGGAAGGGGAAAAAGGCGTTTCGCTGATGACCCTCCACAGCGCCAAGGGGCTCGAATTCCGCGCGGTCGTGGTCTCCGGCCTCGAAGACGGGCTGCTCCCTCATTTCAACTCGCAGGGAGCGCGCGAGAATCTGGAAGAGGAGCGCCGCCTGCTCTACGTCGGGATGACCCGCGCGCGGGAACGGCTCTACCTCACGAGCTGCCGCAGGCGGCGGATCGCGGGGCGCTACCAGGATCAGCTCGAATCGGCGTTCCTCTCCGAGCTGCCGGAGGAACTGCTGATCGTCACGCGCAGCCCCGAGTTGGCCGGCTACGAGCGCTTCTCGCCGCAGTTTTCGCAACAGAACGCGGGGATCTACTCCTTCTTCGGCCAGACGCCCGTCTCGGGGGGAACAACGGCCCCGGCCGCCCCGGAGCCGCGCTACGCCTCGCCCCAGAGGCCGACGCAGCAACGCTCGACCGAGGGCTACGGCCGGCCGGCGAGCCCGCCGCCTTTATCGGAACGAGCGGCACACCGCCCGGCGTCGCCCGCCGCGCCCTCCTCCCCTTCCGGCTACCGGGAGCGCACGCTCGAGCCCGATCCCGATACCCTGCCCCGCCGCCCGGTCAAACGCGGCAGCCGCGTCCGACACCCGACCCTCGGCCAAGGGGTCGTACTCGAAATGGACGGCCAGGGCGACGATGCAAAAATCACCGTCTTCTTCGACAAGGCGGGCAAGCGGAAGCTGGTGGCGAAGTTTGCGAACCTGGAGATGCTCTAAAAGCGGGTCAGGCCGACGGTTTGAGCCGCGCGTAGAGGTAGTTATCGACCCGGGCACCGTGCAGGCGGAAGTAGGAGCGGAGAATCCCCTCGCGGACGAAGCCGGTCGCTTCGAGCACCTTTTGCGAGCCGACGTTGTCGAGGGCGCAGCGCGCTTCGAGCCGCTCGATTTGGGTGCTTAGGAACAGGTCGTCGACCAGCAGGTTGATCGCGCGCTTCATGAAGCCGCGGCGCTGATAGGGGGTCGACAGCGCGTAGCCCACTTCGGCCAGGCCGTGCTCCCAATTGCCGATCACCAGGGTGATCCAGCCGGCCGGCTGTTCGCCCACCTGGATCACCCATTGGTACTTGTCGCCCCGGCCTTTGTAGAGGTCCGAGATCCACTGGTGCGCGAGATCCGAGCGGAGCTGCGAGCTGGGCAGGTCGTTGAGCGGCTGGAAGCGCCGGACCGCGGGCTCAGAGCGCCAGAAGCGAAGCAGGTCGGCGTCGCGCGGCGTCGCGGGCCGGAGCGTCACCTCGTCCGGGAGGGGGGCGGGTTCACTCTTTTCCAAGGGGTACATGGAGGGGGTCTCTTCGGTCAGACCTGCGGCTCCGCGACCGCGACGAGAGGCTTCTCGCGGCGGCGGGCGAACCGTGGCAAAACCGAGAGGAGGAACATATACGAGAAGCCCTGGAGGAACAGATAGAGAAACGGGATCGACATCCACATGCCGGCGGCAATCGCCCAAAGCGTGCAGCCGAGAAAGTAGAGCGCGAATGCCCCTTCGAGCCACCAGAGGCGCGAAGCGCCCGCGCGATAGGCCTTGTGGCGCCAATCTTGGCCGGCGCGTTCGATCTGATATTTCGGGGTGCGGTGGAACGTGCCGCCGTTTTGGAACAGCCCCGAGATCACGGCGCGCGCGTTGTTGAGCGAGAGGCCGATGCCGATCCCCAGGAGGGCGGGCAGGTAGCGCGCTTGGCGTCGCCAACCCCCGGGACAGACCCCCTCCGGATCGGCCGGCAACACCGCCTGGCTCACCAGGTAGAAGACGACCACCGAGAGGGTCGCGAACAGAAACAATGGCAGATCGACCAGCAGCAGAATCGAAGCCGGAGAGCCGCGGCGCAACACCATGGCCGGAAAGATCAACAGCGCGATCCCCACCATCAAGACATAGCTCGCGTTGTTGGTCAGGTGGACGAACGCTTCGATCTTGGCGCGCCATGGCAGGCGGCTGCGGAGGATGCGCCAGAGGAGCTTGCGGCCGGTTTGGATCGACCCCTTCGCCCACCGGAATTGCTGGCTTTTGAAGCCTTGGACGTCGACCGGCAGCTCGGCCGGCACGTCGACCTGCGGCAGGTAGAGAAAGCGCCAGCCGGCGAGTTGCGCCCGGTACGAGAGATCGAGATCCTCGGTGAGAGTGTCGTGCTGCCAGCCGCCCCCGTCGAGAATCGCCTGGCGGCGCCAGATGCCCGCGGTGCCGTTGAAGTTGAAGCAGCAGCCGGTCCGATTGCGCGCCGTATGCTCGATCTGAAAATGACCGTCGAGGAGGATCGCCTCTACCCGGGTGAGCAGCGAGAAACCTCGGTTGATGTGGCTCCAGCTCCCCTGGACCATGCCGATCGCCGGATCGGCGAAATACGGCACCGTGGCGCGCAGGAAATCCGGACGCGGCACGAAGTCGGCGTCGAAGATCGCGAGAAACCCACCGCGGGCGACTTTAAGTCCCGCGGCGAGCGCGCCGGCCTTGAATCCGGTGCGATCCGTGCGATGGAGGTGCACGATGTCGAGCCCCGTCCTTCGGAGCCTATCGACCTTTCCGGCGACGATCTGGCAGGTCTCGTCGGTCGAGTCGTCCAGGACCTGGATTTCCAGCCGGTCGCGCGGGTAGTCGAGCGCGGCCACCGCGTCGATCAGCCGGGAAGCCACGTACATCTCGTTGTACAGTGGCAATTGCACCGTCACCCATGGCCAATCGGAGGGCTCCGGAGGCCGGACGGCCGTGCGATTGCGGGTCCGCAGGAAATCGAACACCAACAGCAGCCGGTGGATGCCGTAGAACGACAGGATCCCGAGGATCAGATAGTAGGACCCGAGGAGGGCCGTTGCCCAAGGCTGCTGCATCGTCAGGGGATTCCGATCTCGCCGATCTCGCCGATCTGGAACGCTTTCCGGCCCCAGCGGCGGGTAGGCGCCGCGGCGCGCTTATCCTCGCGGCCCTGCCGCCGGTCGCGACGAGCCTCGCTCTGCTTCTGCTTTACGATCTTGCCCGCCATCCGGCTTTCACCCTGCTCGCGCTCGGCCTCGGCGCGGCCGGTCTTTGGTTCTCGGTGCGTCGCCTGGAGCGCCTGGCGGAGACGCCGATTTCGCTCGGCCCGGCGATTCTGCTCGTCGCTCTCGTGATTCGCTTGCCGCTGATCGCGCTGCCGCCCACGCTGTCCGACGATGCGCTGCGCTACCTTTGGGACGGGCGGGTGGCGGCAGCCGGTTTCAACCCGTACCGGGAGCCTCCCGATTCCCCAAGCCTCGCGCCCCTGCGCGATGAACTCTGGAACCGCCTGCCGCATCGCGAAGTCGCGACGGTCTATCCGCCGCTCGCTCTCTCCGCGTTCAGTATAGCCGCCCGCTTCCCGGTTCCCACGCCTGGGATGCCGATCTGGAAGCTGCTCGCCTGCGCCGCGGATTTCGGCGCCTGCGCCCTCCTTCTCGCGCTCGCCCGGCTCTCCGGCCTGCCCGAGGCGCGGGTCGCCTGGTATGCCTGGAACCCGCTCGTCGTGCTGGAGGTCGCGGGGATGGGGCACGTCGATGCGCTTGGAGCGGTTGCCTGCATTGGTGCGGTCTGGGCGATCACGATCTTGCCGAAGAGGCCCGTGACCGCGGGAATGGCCGCCGCGGCGGGAATTCTCTCCAAGTTCGCGCCGCTCGCCGCCCTGCCGATGTGGGCGCGCCAGAGCCGCAGGCCGTGGGCGTTTCTGCTCACGGCACTCGGCCTCTCCGGATTGGCGCTCGCGCCCGTGGTCTTCTCGGTCGGCGGCCTGCCGCCCGGGCTCGCCACCTACGGCATCGCCTGGGAGTTCAACGGCCCGCTCTACGAGCCGCTCTGGCGCGGGCTCGAAGCGTTGGGAGCCGGACCGGCCGCCCACGCTGCGCTCGACGCGGCGAAGGCACGCACCGAATGGTGGACATTCTGGAACCGCTTCTACCCCTACGCCTACCCGCGTTTCTTCGCCAAACTCCTGCTCGCCGCGGTGGCGCTCGCCGCGGTCGTCGCCTCGTTCCGCGAGCGCGATCCGATCCTCGGCACCGGCCGCCTATTCGGCCGGCTTATGCTCACTTCCGCCACTCTCTATCCGTGGTACCTCCTCTGGGTGCTCCCCTGGGCGGCGCTGCGCGAAGAGAAGCGCTGGCTGCTGCTCGCGGCGCTTATGCCGCTTTCCTACCTGCCCGCCCTGTTCGGCGTACCGCTCTGGCCCTGGGTGTACTTTGCGATCTGGGTACCCTTCGCGCTCTTCTCTCTACTGGGAAAACGATGGTCGCCCTCCTGACCCTCTCCTATCGCGGCACGGCCTATGCCGGGTGGCAGCGGCAGGACAACGCCCTCGCCGTCCAACAGGTGGTCGAAGAGGCGCTCGCCCGTCTGCTCGGCCTGCCGGAGGGGGAGATTCTGCGCATCGCGGGCGCCAGCCGGACCGACGCCGGAGTCCACGCCCGGGGGCAGAGGGCGCATCTCGACCTCGCCGCGATCGGCCGGCCCGACTTTCCGCTCCGCGGTTTGGTCCATGGCACGAACCACCATCTTCCGGAGGACGTCCGGGTGCTCGCGGCTAAGGAAGTCCCGGAAGCCTTCCACGCCCGGAAGTCCGCCGTCTCCAAGCAGTATCTCTACCGCCTGAGCCGCGCGGAAGTTCTCTCGCCGCTCGATTCGCCGTTTGCGGTGAAGGTCTCGCCGACGATCGACATCGGCCGCTTGAACCGGGCCGCGGCGCTCCTGCCCGGCCGCCACGATTTCACCGCCTTCACCCTCGCCGGAGCCGCCCCCGGCGACCGGCACCGCGCGATGTTCGAGACGGGCTGGGCGGAAGTGGGTGAAGAGCTGCACTTCCGCATCGAAGGCGAAGGCTTCCTCCGCGGCATGGTCCGCAGCCTGGTCGGCACGATGATCGAAGTCGGACTCGGCGATCGATCGGTTGAAGATTTCGCGAATCTTTTGCGGGGTGCCGAGCGAGGGGAGGCCGGACCTACGGCAGCGGCGCAGGGGTTGGTTTTGGAGTGGGTTCGGTACGAAGACTAGGCGCAATCTCGAACGGAATCTCCCGCCGCGCCTCCCGAGAAGGCTCCCCGATCTGTACCCCCACGCGGCCCGCGCCCAGAGTCCAACCTGCGCTCGGCGCGGTGTAGGAGAGATAGCTCTCGCCGCCGATCGTGGTCGTCCGCTGATTCGTGACGGCCCCGTCCGGTGCGGTCCAGTCCACGATCACCGACGTGCACCGGGGCAGATCGCCGGAATCAACCGAAAGGAAGATCAACGCGCCGCGAGCGAACAGACTCTTTCGATCGGGCGCCTGGATCGAGCCGTCCGGAGAAAAGAGATTGCCGATTGCGACCTCGCGCGGTGGGGCCGGATCGAGGAGCGGCGGAAGGTCCGAGGTCGCGTCCGTGGAAACCGAGGACGTCGTTCCTCCGGAAGGTTCGGCCTCCGGCCGGCAGGCACCGACTTCCAGGGCGACGAGAAAAAGGGCGGCGAGGAGGAGAGAGCGGCGGAGCACGCCGGATTCTCCCATGACAACGCCGCCCCTCGTGCTACGCCGTCCGCCGGGCGATCTCGGCCTGAATTTGAGGCATCAGAACCGGGCTAGACGCAAGCAGGCTGGTTAGAAGCGGGTGAGGCCGGTTGAAGCGTTCCTCTTCCGGAGAGCCACCGACGATCACCCCGCCTGCCGCGAGAACCAGCGCTACTCCCGCCGCGACGTCCCATTCGTGCTTTGGCACCAGGGTCCAGGTCGCGTCGGCGAGACCGGCGGCGACCAGGCCGAGTTTGTAGGCGACGGAACCGATCGGGCGGATCTCCAGCCCTGAGTCGCGGAACGCGTCCCACTGGCCGCGCTTCACCTCGCTGCGGCTGGCGAGCACGACCGCGCCGGCCAGCTCGGTGCGAGTTGAAAGTCCCGCCGGTTGGCCGTTCAACGTCACGCCGTGGCCCAAGGCGCCGAGGATCAACTGATCCGTCGCGGGGTTCAGGATGCCGCCGGCCACCGGCCGGCCGTCTTCGACCAGGCCGACCGAAACCGACCACTCGGGCAAACCCTGCACAAACTCCTTGGTGCCGTCGAGCGGGTCGACCACCCAGACCCGCCGGGCGGAAAGCCGCGACGGATCGTCGAGCGTTTCTTCGGAGAGCCATCCCTCGCCGTTTTGGGGCAGCATCTCTTTGAGCAGGGTATCGACCGCCGTGTCGGCTTCGGTGACCGGATCGCCGCCTGACTTCTTTTGGGCGTCGACGGCTCCCGGGGTGAAACGGGTGAGAAGCTCGCGCGCCTTGGCCAAGGCGGCTTCGATTCGCGCAAGCTCCTCTCCGTATCCGCCCATCAGCGCTCTCCGCGGGCGCCGATGTAGCCTTCCTTCTCCAAGTAGAGAAGGATCTCCTGCGCCGCTTCGTCCGGCGAGAGGCCGTCCGTGTCGATCACCAGCTCCGCATCGGTCGGAACTTCGTACGGATCGGAGATGCCGGTGAACTCCTTGACGATTCCCGCCCGCGCCTTGGCGTAGAGCCCCTTGCGATCGCGGCCCTCGCATACTTCGAGCGAGGTCGCGACGTGAAGCAGTGCGAAACCGCCGACCGGCGCGATCATGCCCCTCACTTCCTTGCGCACCGCGTCGTAGGGCGCGATCGGAGCGCAGATCGCGATGCCACCGTTCTTGGTGATCTCGGAGGCGACGTAGCCGATGCGCCGGATGTTGATGTCGCGGTGCTCCTTGGAGAAGTTCAGCTCGGAAGAGAGGTGCTTCCTCACCATGTCGCCGTCGAGCAGGGTGACCGGCCGGCCGCCCATTTCGAGCAGCTTGACCAAGAGGGCGTTGGCGATCGTCGACTTGCCCGAACCTGAAAGCCCGGTCATGAAGATCGTGAAGCCCTGAGCCTTCCGCGGCGGATGGGTGCGGCGCAGCTCGGTCGCGACTTCGGGGAAGGTAAACCAGGAGGGGATTTCCAGCCCCTCGGTCAGACGGCGGCGCAGCTCCGTGCCCGACAGGTCGAGCGCGCGCGAGCCCTCGGGGATCTGGTCGTCGGGAAAATAGCTGTCGCGATCCTCAACGTAGACCAGCGCCTGGAACGGCACCATCTCGACGCCGATCTCCGCGGCGTGCTCTTTGAGCAGATCCTGGGCGTCGTAGGGGCCGTAGAACGGCTTGCCCGTCGAATCCTTACCCGGCCCGGCGTGATCGCGGCCGACGATGAAATGGGTGCAGCCATGGTTCTTGCGCACGATCGCGTGGAGCACCGCTTCGCGCGGGCCGCCCATCCGCATCGCCAGGTTCAACAGGGCGAGCATCGCGGTCTGCTGGGGATAGCGATTGAAAATAGCCTGGTAGCAGCGGACGCGGGTGTAGTGGTCGAGGTCGCCTGGCTTGGTCATACCGACGACCGGCTGGACGAACAGATTCGCCTGCGCCTCGCGGGCCGCTCTGAGGGTCAGCTCGAAATGGGCGCGGTGCATGGGATTCCGGGTCTGGAACGCCACCACCCGGCGCCAGCCGCGGCGCGCGAACGAGGCGCGCACTTCAGCCGGAGAGAGGCGCATGGTGCGGTAGTCGTAATGGGTGGGCAGCTGGAGCGCCTCGATCCTGCCGCCGACGAACACCGGGTTCGACTTCTGGATCAGGTGGGCCGCCCCGGGGTGTTTGGCATCGGTGGTGCCGAACGCCTGCGCCGCGAGCTTCTCCCGGTCGGGGGTCCAGATGTCCTCGACGTGAAGGGCGGCGAGCATCACCCCTTCGGGGTCGCGCAGGGCGAGCATGCCGCCGAGGGTCAGCTTCTCGGCCAAGGCCGCCGGGACGTCGAGGTTGATCGGCAGCGGGAAGATTACCCCGTTGGCCAAGCGCATCTTTTCGCCCACCGACTCGGTGTCCGCCTGGTTCATGAAGCCGGTCAAGGGCGAGAACGAGCCGTTGGCGAGCAGCTCGAGGTCGCAGATCTGGCGCAGGTCGAGATCGAGCGACGGCCAGTCGCGGGAGGCTTCCTTCAGCTCGGCGCTGCGTTCGGGGGTGGCGAGAAGGTCGACCAGAACGCCGCCGTGCGGCGGGATCAAGTGGTCGGTGGAACCGGCTCCGGAGGGGGCGGGCGGAGTTTGACTCATAACGGAAGGAAACCTCTCTCAGGGGGGTCGCGAAGGCCTGGGGGTCAAGGGGCAGGCCGGGTGAGGAGCAGACGAGCGGCGGCACCGCGGGCAAACCCGCGTTTCTGGCCACCAAGCTACAGAGTGCAGGAAAGGCCCCGAGGCGGGACCAAACGGCGACTTCCGGGGTTTACGGGCTACGGACTCGCCGGGGAGGGGTTCGGGTCTTCGTCGGTGACGATCGCCGTCGTCGTGAACAAAGGCCCGAAGATCGCGCGCTTCTGCCAGAAGGCGACGACGCAGGTGCGGCAGAGGTTGTCGGCGCGCAGCACGCCGCCGGCATCGATCCGCGACACGATCCCGTCGCACAGGAAGCCGAGCACGGAGCGGCGGTTTTGCGGCTGCACGGTCTCCCCGATCACCAGGTTTTCGGCCTGGCCGATTTCCTTCTCGGTGAGCGGCAGCTTGCAATCCTGCCGGTCCTTGACCGAGACCATGGCGACCTTCGAGCGCGAAATCTCCTTGCCGTCCGCGGTCACGACAGCGCCGTAGTACTCCACCATCTCGTTGCGCCGCTCAGGCTTCGGCAGCACGGTCCAATAACGGCCGTTGCCCTTGCCGGTCATCGGCACGAAGTAGTTGTCGCCGCGATCCTTCCAGCGGAAATAGAGCCGGACCAGCGAACCGCCGACCTCGGGCGCCACCTTCGCGGTGATCACGCCGTTGTCCTCAGCCGGCAGACAGGCGGTCGGATCGACGGTGATCATCGGAACCTGGGCGCGCGCAGCCGCGGCGAGCGCGAGGAAGATGGCGCCGAAGAGAAAGGTGGAAGTGCGGGTCGTTTTCATGGGGCCGATCTCCAAATGCGAGAGGTACCAGAATTTAGCGCCGTTAGGAAAGCGGCGTCAAGCGCGGGCGAAACGGGAGGCGGCGGAGGAATCACGAACCTTCCTCGCGCAAAATCTTTCGGGTGTATTCGTCGACGAAGGGGGAGGGCTGCAAATTGGGCAGCGACCGCTTGAGAAGCGTCGCGGCACCCCGGCGATCTCCCGATTCGAACAGCGAAACGGCGAAGTAAAACAACAGCTCCGGGTGATCGTCCCCCGGATCGCCCGCGCGGCGGAAATAGCTCGCCGCCTCTTCCCAGCGGGAATTCCGGTAGGCCGCTTCGGCCATCAGCAGCTGGGCGTCGCGCCAATCGGGATGGGCGTCGGCGAGCGGCTTCGCCAGCTCGCGCGCACGCTTCAAATCCCGGTTCGGCGCCTCGGGACCGAGAAAACCGCGAACCTTGCTGAGATTCTCGCGCTCTTTGGCGGTCGGCTCAGAGGTCGCGGGCCGGCCCGCGGGAATTGTCGGCTTGGCGGCCGGCGGGGCTGCCGCGATGGATGGAGAGGGGGACGGAAGGGGGACGTCAACCGCTCCGTCGTCCAGCGGCAACTGGCGCACCCAGCGCGAGACCTCGCGGTCGTCGAGCAGCGCCTGCGGCAGACCGGCGACGAAGGTGCGCGCTTCGGCCCAGCTCTTGCGCTCGACCAGGCAACCGAGGCGAGCGGCGGCGGGGGTCGCGAACTGGGTCGTTTCGGCGCAGCCGGACAGGTCGGGCAGCGCTTCGGCGCAGGCGCCGAGCCGAGCTTGGGCCAGGCCACGCAGACAGATCGCCCGCGACTCTTCGGGCGCCAATCCAAGGGCGGCCTGGGCGGCGGCCAAGGCGAGCGCCGGTCTGCCCTCTGTCACCTCCAGCCGCCCGAGCAGGATGCGCCAGATCGGGTTCTTCGGATCGGCGGCGATTCGCTTCTGCAGCTCCTCGCGGCGCGCTTTCGGCGCCAGCGCTTCGACCTTGGCCGCATCTTTTTCGCTGCGCAGGCGGGCGAAGGCCGGCGAAGCGAGAAGCATCTCTTCGGGAATCCGTGCCGCTGCCTGGGCTTCGAAGGCCTTGCGCACCACGGCCGACAGATCCGCCTGGGTGTAGCCCGAATAGCCGGTTTCGACCTCGGTCAACCGCCTAAAGCTCTCGCGAAAGCCATCGCCATCGCCGCTCTGCGCCTGCGCCACCGCGAGCCGGGGGAGGCAGCCGCCGAGGGCTTTCGGCTCGTCGAGAAAACCGAAGCAGGCGAGCTGCAGCCAGCGCTCGGCGGTCGGGTAGTCGCCGCGATCGTAGGCTTGGACCCCGTCCGAATAGAGGCTCAGATAGAACGGATCGATCGCCGCCGCCGCGGGACGTTCGACGAGGACCGGGCCGAAAACTCCGAACAACGCTCCCAGCAGCGCGAAATTTCGGCGCCGAACGCTCATCGGACCTCCCGACGGGCGGCGGTGTCGACCCGGCCGGCCGGGGAGAGTCCGGTGAGCGGCTGGTCGGCGACCACGGCGCGCGGATTCAGGTCGAAGATCCGTTCGGCGAGCTCGTCGCCGTAGCGCGCCTCGATCAGCCGGCGGGCGCGGGAAAGTCCGGGCATCCGCCGCGTCATCCCATGGCAGTCGCTGGCGACGAAATGAACCAGGCCGCTGTCGAGCAGCTGATGGACGTCGCCTTGCGCCCGCCGCCCGAACTCGCCGGTGATGCTCATCGCGGTGACCTGAACGGCGGCGCCGAGCCCTACCAGCCGGGCCACCAGATCGGGCTCGTCGGCGAGCCAGGGGATCAGCTCGGGATGCGCAAGGATCGGCCGCCAGCCGGAAACCGCGAGCTCGTGGATCAGCTCGTAGGTGTCGCGCGGCATGGCATCGACGTCCAGCTCCAAGAGCAGCCAGCGCGACCGGGCGAGCGGCAACACGCCGCACGCCTCTCCGGGCGCGGCGAGAAAGTCGTCGAGAAACCGCCGGTCGACGTGAATTTCGCCGCCGGGATAGAGCGCGATCTGACGCCCCACCTCGCGCTCGATCCGCTCTCTAAGGGCGTCGAGCAGCTCGATGTCGTCGTTCCACCAACTGCCGCGGCGTTGGTGCGGTGTGGCGACCAAGCCCGTGCAGCCGTCGAGCGCCGCATGACGGCACATGGCAACCGCTTCGGCGAAATTCTCGGCACCGTCGTCGATGCCGGGCAGGAAATGGCTGTGTAGATCGATCATCCGGGCCCCGGGCGTCAGACCGCCTGGGCCTCCTTCTCATAGCCGCCGTACGATTCGTAATAGCGGGTCTTTCGGCCGTAGCGGGCCGCTTCGGAACGATGCCGGTTGAGCACCACGCCGAGGATTCGCAGCTCCGCCATGCGCAGGCGCTCGGCGCAATCCTTGGCGTCTTCGCGGGTCACCTTGCCGGCGCGGAAGGTGAGCACGAGACCATCGGACAGCGCGCCGACGATCGTCGCATCGGTCACCGCGAGCGACGGAGGGGTGTCGATGATCACGTAATCGAACCGGGCGCGCATGGCGTTCAACCACTCGCGCATCCGATCCGAAGAGAGCAGCTCGGAAGGGTTGGGCGGGATCGGACCCGAAGGGATAAGCCAGAGGTTGGGTATGCCGGTTTCGGCAAACACCGAGTCGGGGTCGACCACCCCCGTGAGCTGGTTGACCAGGCCGCTCCGATTCGACACCTTGAACACCTGATGCATGCGCGGCTTGCGCAAGTCGGCGTCGACGATCAGGACGCGCCGGCCGAGCTGCGCTAAAACCACGCCGAGATTTGAGGCCGTCGCGGTCTTGCCTTCGCCGGCCGTGGCCGAGGTGACGGCGATCACCTTGAGCTCTTCGGCGGTTGAAAGGAGCAACGAGGTGCGCAGCGAGCGATAGACCTCGGAGATCGGCGAACGCGGCCGCTCGTGGGGCACCAGCTCGATCTGCTCGCGGTCGGGAACCTGGGCTTTGGCCCGATCGGCCGCCCCCTTGCCGGTCTTGCCGGCGCGCGCCCCTTTCGCCGGCTCGGCACCGTAACCATAGACCCGGCCGGTCTCGGAGATGTCGGGCACCACGGCGAGCGTCGGCAGCTTCAGCCGCCGCTCGATCTCTTCCGGCGACTTGATCGTCCGGTCGAGGAATTCGATCAGGAACGCGATGCCGACCCCGAGCAGCAGACCGAGCATGAGCCCGTAGGTGACGTCCTGGCGCAGCGAGGGGCGGAACGGGCCACCGGGCATGAGCGCCGAATCGATGATCCGGATGTTCGAGTCGCGCGTCCCCTGAAGCCGCGCCGAGACCTCGGTCTCCGACTGCTTTTTGAGCAGCTCGTCGAACATCTGGCGGCGGGTCTCGATCTCCACCTTGAGGTTGGTGTACTCGACCGCGGCGGAGCTCTGGTTGATCGCCTCGCCCTTGCTGCGGTCGACCTCGGCGGAAAGGGTCTGCTCCTGGCGCAGCGCGGTCTGGTATTCGGCGTAGGCGTCGCTGCGCGCCCGTGCCCCCATCTCTTCGATCAGCCCCTTCAGATGCTGCTGGCCCTTCTCGATGTCCGCCTTGAGCGTGACCATCGCCGGCCAATCGGGCTTGTAGGTCTTGAGCTTGGTCTCGTAGTCGCGCTCCATCTTGAGCTGGTTCGAGCGCAGCTCCGAGACCACTCCGCCGGAGAGGCTGTCGGCCACCGATTCCTTGGCCGCGATCTGCAGCTCGTGGAAACGCGCCTCCTTCTCGATCCGGACTCTCTTGGCTCCCAGGTAGTCGTTGTTGAGCGTTTCGAGCCGCTTCAAGACGTCGTTCGACGCCGGATCGACGCCGCCCACGATGTCGCTGTTGCGGCTGAACTTTTGCAGCTCGTTTTCTTTTTCCTGGATCTCCGATTTGAGGGTCTCGATCTGCGACGACAGAAAGGAGGACGCCTTGCCGGCCGAGGTGTAGCGATCCTCGATCCCGAGATCGATGTAGGCCTCCGCGAAGGCGTTGGCGACCCGCGCGGCGTAGGCCGGGTCTTTCGACTGATAGCCGATTCGGACCAGCGAGGTGTTGCGGATCGGCTCGACCGACAGGCCGCCGAGCAACCCTTGAGCGGCCGCGCCCAAAGCCGCCGCATCGTCCGCAGCGCTGGCGGGCGTTCCGGGTGCCTTCGTCGGATCGGAGGCAGCCCGCTCGCCGCGGCTGTGGGTCAGGTCGAGGTTGCGTACCACCCGCTCGGCGAGGCCGCGGCTGCGCAGCAGCTCGTACTGGGTGGGATAGAACTCGATGTTCCAGTAATTGTCCCAGGTGTTTTGCTCCGACAGGACCGGCGC
The DNA here is from genome assembly GCA_038250865.1 of Thermoanaerobaculia bacterium. Classification (GTDB taxonomy): domain Bacteria; phylum Acidobacteriota; class Thermoanaerobaculia; order Multivoradales; family UBA5704; genus DASYKS01. Next base: position 71,045 of record JBBSBW010000018.1, read on the forward strand.
CGCGCTCTTGCGTTCGATCTGAACGGTGGCGGTCGCCATGTACTCCTTCGGCGTAATCGAGTAGTGCGCAACCCCGAGTACCAGGGCGGTGATCGAGCAGGCCGCGATCATCCGCCAATGGCGGCGTAACATGCCGACGTATTCGGCGATGTCGAATTCCGATTCGGCCGGCTCGCCCACCAGCTCGAGGGCCGGATCTCTAAACGGCAGGTTCTTCAAAAAAAGGACTCCTTCACCACCAGGACATCCCCTTCGGCCAACGCGACGTCCTGATCCTTGCCGGAGAGGATTCGCTTGTAGTCCACGATGATCTCGCGCGGTCCGCCGGCAGTGCGTTTGATCGTCAGCCGGTTGCCCGCGCGATTGGAGAGTCCGCCGGCCCGGGCGATCGCGGCCAGCAGGGTGATTCGATCGGTGCTCTTGAAGATCAGGGCGCCCGGACGGGCGACCTCGCCCAGACAATAGATGTTCACTTCGACGGCGGTCGGAACATTGATCAGATCGCTCGCCAGGATCGGGATGTTGACCCGCGGATCGGCGCGCACGAGCAGGTCGGAGACGTCGATCGCCACCTGATCCGACAAGCCGTTTTCCGCTTTGCGCAGGACGTAGATCCGGTTGCCGTGGTTTTCGGCCAGGCCGCCCGCGGCGGTGAGCGCTTCGATTAGCGTCCAGCGGCCGGAAAACGCGAGGTTGCCCGGGGTCTTCACCGCACCGATCACCGAGATCGGCTTCGAACGGAACTCCGTCACCTCGACCGCGGTCGAGGCACGCTGGAGCAATTTAACTTCGAGCAAAGCTTTCAAACGGAGGGCCAGCTCCTCTTCGGTCAGTCCGGCCGCGGGCACGTCGCCGATCAGCGGCAAGTTGATCTGGCCGTTTTCGCTCACCCGCCGGTCGACGTTCAGCTCCGGTACCTCGAAGACCTGAATCTTCAGCTGATCCTTCGGACCTATGCGGTAGCCGGGGTTCTTGGACTGCGCACCCACGGAAGCCCCGGAGAAACCGAGAGCCAGAACGAGCAATAGGGCTGACTTCTTCATATCTCGAAAGCCTGTGTTTTTGATGCGATGCCTCAGCGTTTCAACCAAGTCCTCAAAATGAATTCAAATTCTATGCCAGAAGCCCCGGAAGCGCCAGAAATTCCGGCGCTCAGCCTCCGTCGCCGCTGCGCAACGTCAGGCCGGCACCAATCGTGGTGACCGAACGATCGAAGCCGGGCCGATCTGAAGTGAGATCGATCCGGTGGAAGCGGATGCCGAAAGAAGAGGCGCGCCCGGTGGCCAGGTTGAGCTCCGCGCCATAGGCATGCAGGTCGTCCCGGCGTTGCGGAGTTCCCAAAACGGCCACCCGGTAGGTGTCGCGGCCCAGCTCGGCAAACATTCGGACGCTGGTCCGGCGGCTCGCCTTCCAGTTCAGGGCACCGCCGACGCGGTCGTCCTCCAGATAGGAATATCCGGAGGCGAGCGTGTAGACGATGCCCCGGCTGCCGTAGACGGAGGTCGACAGCCGGCTGCCGGTGCCGAAACCCGCGGCGAGCTTCGCCGTGGTCGAGCTGAACGGCACGAAGCTCGATCCCGGGCGCGGGTCCGCGGAGCGCGCCGCGATTTCCAGGCTGAAGAAGCGGTCCTCGTTCTGCTGGCTGAGCACCAGAAACGGCGAGGTTCCAACGTTGGAACGATCCGTCCGCCCGGGAGCGTCGACGAAGTCGATCACCGCGTGCTCGACTCCGGCACCGATCGAAAACCCGTGGGGCAACCGGTAGCGGGCGCCGCCGCGGAGCAGGCTCTCGTCGCGGTCGAATTGGTCGAAAGGAGACTCGCCCGGCGCCCGCGAGACCAAATTGCGCAGCCCGATTCTTTCCGCACCGGCGAAGAGGGAGATCCGGTCGGTGACCCTGAAGTCGAGCGCCAGGACACCCCGATCGCTCCGCGCCTGCGTGAGCTCTGCAACCTCGGGCGAAACGAACTTTTGCTCTTGCGCCCGATCGGCGGTCGCTTCCAGGGTCAGATGGTTCCAAAACGCGAAGGCGCCCAGGCCATAGCGTCCGTTGAGCCGCCGCCGGTCGGCATTTTCTCGCCACCAGACGTACTCGGGCAGAGCCTGGATCCGCCAATAGACTTTGGGTCCGGTGCGGAAATAGGCCCGGAGGCCGGCGCCCACAGTGGCGGTCAGGTCCCCCTTCTTGCCGTCGCTCGTCCCGAAGGCGTTGTCGACGTATTGAATGTCCCGCAGCTCCCACCAAGGGGACAACCGGACCGGGCCGAGATGCCAGCGCGCAGATTCCGAGGCGTTCTTGAGGGCCCCCTGGCGATCGGCGGGCGGTTCGATCAAACCGCCGGGAGGTCTATACTCGTCAAATTGCGCCAATACAGGGGCCGCGATCGACGCCGCTCCGATGAAAAAAAGCAACGCGAGCGGGCGGCCGGTCTTCCGGCAGAACGAGGCTAGGGAATTTTGCACGAAGACCTCCGACCCCGGATGTTTAACCGGCGGTGCAGCCGCCCGGGCGTTCTGGGAACGGTCGCGCGATGATACGCCAAGCGGAATGGCTGGTGGCCGGTGCGGTCTCGATTCTCCTGGTTTGGGCGCCGCTGCCGTTCGGCAGCGTCACCCCCTGGAGCGAAGCGCTGCTCGAAGTCGCGGTCTTCGCGCTCTTCGCCCTGGCGCTCGCGGGCGGCGAAGCACCCGGCGCCTTACGCCGTTTGAAGTGGCCGGCCGGAGCGCTCCTTGGCATCGCGCTGCTCGGCCTCCTCCAGACGCTCCCTTGGCCCCGGTCGTTCGCCGCTGTCGTCTCCCCCGATCACGTGCGACTGTTCGATGCCGCCCGCGAGATTTTGGGCCGCCCGTCGGAAGGCTCGTTTCCCCTGTCGCTCGCCGCGGCCGAATCGCTGCGGGCGGCGATTTCGTTCGCCTCGATCGCCGCGGCGCTGGTCGCCGCCGGGATCGCCGGGCGGGATCGCCGCTGCCGGCGGTCGTTCGCTTTCGCCCTGATCGCCTCGGCGCTTTTCCAGGTGCTTTACGGCGCCCGGCGGTGGTTCGCGCGGTCGAACGAAATCTGGGGGCGGGAAGTTCCGGGTACCAACGAACGGCTGCGCGGAACGTTCGTCAACCCCAACCACCTGGCGTTCTTTCTCGGTCTCGTCCTGCCGGTGGTCTTCGCCTGGGGCTGGTGGTCGTTCCGCCGTGCGCGCGAGGAAACCCAACTGGAGCGCCGGCTGCTGCGGGTCGCGCCGCCGATCATCGTCTGGCTTCTCCTGTTTGCCGGATTGGCCTTTTCCGGTTCGCGCGCCGGGATGCTCGCCGGACTGGCGGCGGTGGTCGCCCAGGGCGCGTTGCTCGCGGCGGGCGAAAAGAGGAGGCGCTGGTTCGGGGCCGGGCTGGCCATCGCCATCGCCGGCCTCGCGGTAGTCGCCCTGATCGGCCGCCAGGAGGGCTTCGGCCGGCTGATCGGCCTGTCGAGTAACGTCGGCGGGTCCGTGCGGGTCGAAGCGTGGCGCGCCACCCTCGGCCTGATCCGGCGCTTTCCGCTGCTCGGCACCGGCCTCGGCTCGTTCCGCGAGGCATTCCCTCTGGTGCAGCCGGCGGATCTCCCCGGCACCTGGAGACACGCGCACAACGACCCCCTGGAGCTGCTCGCCACGGCGGGGATCGTCGGCCTGGCGCTCGCGATCGCGGGTCTCTGCGGGCTTCTCTACCACCTGGTGCGCGTCTTACGCCATGGGCGGCGCTCGGAAGACCGGGCGGCCGCGCTCGGTGCGCTCGGTGCGCTGGCCGCCGCCGGGCTTCACGAGCTGGTGGATTTCAGCCTGACTCTCCCGGCCAACGCTTTCGCCGCGGCCGTTCTGGTGGGCGCCGCGATCTCAAGTCGTCGCCAAGAGGCGAACGGCACCGGGCCGGACAGGGCCGCCGTCGAGCGCCGAGATCTCCAGCAGGTGGAGTCCGGGAGAGATCGAGATCGGCAGGCTGAGCGGCGCCCCCGCGGCGACGAGGAACGTGCCGACGAAACCGCCGTCCACGCGGACCTCGACCACCGCGCGCTCGGTGGGCACCTCGAGAATCGCGATCTCAACACCCGGAGCGTTGCGGGCGGCGACCAGCTCCCGGCGCTCCTTTCCTCCTAGAGCCGTCCAGCCCGCCTCCGGCCAGGAATCCGCGGCGAGGGCGGCGAGGATTTCGGGCGCCGGGCGGGCGGCGAGCGCCTTCGCCTCGCCGAACGGCTGGCCGGATTGGGCTTCGAAGCTCCGGGCGAGATCGAGATCGCCCGCGAGGTGGGCGGCGAGCGCCGCGGACGCCGGATCGGCTTGGCCGGAAAGGCGGGCCAAGCGGGAAAGCGCCGCCGGACCGAGCGGGCACAACGCATACCGGCAGCGGTCGAGGATCCACCCGAGCGCCGCGGCCAGGCGGGCCGGGCACTCGTCGACCGCCAAGGCCAGCAGCGCCTCCCCGTCATCCGCTTCGCCAGCGCGGGCGGCCAACTCCAGGTAGAGCTCGCGCCCGCCGTCCACGTCGCCGCGCCGGACCTCCCGGCGCGCCTCTTCGAGAGTCGCGCCGAGCCGCGCGCTCTGCGCCCCGCGAAGGCGCAGGCGCGCATCGCGCATCGCCGGCCAATCGGGCTTCTGGCTATAGATCTGGCGAACCTCGGCCCACGCTTTCGGATCATCCGGAACGACGGAGAACGCCAGCCTGCGATCCGTGGCCACAGCGAGCCAGGCGGGGAGCAGGTCCTGCCGGGCGTAGAGATCGGCGAGCCCGCGGCGGATCAACCCGAGCGCGACCCGACGCTTGGCCGGAGAGAGCACCGGCCAGAGCCGGGTATAGGCGTGGGCGAGCACGATCTCCGGCTCGAATCTGCCGGGTGCCAGGGCGCGCGCGGCCTCCAAGGGAGCCTCCCACTCGCGGTACGCCTGGATCAGGCGGTCGTCCTCGGTGCGCAGACGGCCGAGATAGATGGCACCACCGATCACCAACGGCCCCTCCCAGGCGGCCGGCCGTTCGGCGAACGACTCCGCGGCAAGGCTCACGGCAGAGGCCAACCGGGCCGCGCTCTGCGAGGCATCGGCCGCCGCGGCCGGCGAACCCGAGGGAAGGTCGGGCGGCCGGCGCGAAAACTCCGCGGCGAATACCCCGCGAGCCGCGCGGAGACGAGCCCGTGCCGGGTCGCTCTCGCGCGCCACCTCGACCGCCAGCCGATCGGGCAAAACCAGCGGCGCCGAGGCCGCGAGAAAAGCGCTCAGCCGCTCTTGCTCGGCGCGCCCTTCCACGGCCTGCTCCCCCGCCGCCACCGCCAGGCCGAGCGACGCGAGGGCAAGCAGCGCGCGCAGCATCCCCAGGCGACCGGGCGGGGCGGTCGGCGGACGAAAGCTCGAAGCGGCGGCCGATGGGCTCATGGCTGAGAGGGCTGAGTGGGCTGAGGCGGTGACCGAGGTCGCTATAGTAACGAAGATGTCCCTCTCCTTTCGCTCCGCCCACGGCGCCTCGGTGCTCGCCGCCCTGGCGGTCGCGATCCTGTTGCTGCTGCCCGCCCCTCCCGGTCCGCCCGGATGGTTGGCGGACGAGCTGCCCGCCGCGCTGTCGAGCCGGCTGGACAAGGTCGTCCACGCCGGGCTGTTCTTCACCCTCGCCGGGATCTGGCTCCGCTCGTTCCGACGCCTTCCCGGCTGGCCTCGGCCGATCGGTTCGGCCGTGCTCTTCGCGGCGGGGTACGGCGCGCTGCTCGAAGTCCTTCAGGCCCTCACCCCCGAGCGGACCCCGTCGTTCGCCGACGCGCTCGCCAACCTGATCGGGGCGCTGCTCCTCGGGGCGGCCGCTGCGGCCTCCGGCCGGAGAGATCGCCTTTCGGAGCGCCCTCCGGGTCGCATTCCGGAGAAACCGTGAGACGAAACGGCCTCCGTTTCGCGCCGCCGCGGCTCGCGCCCGAGATTCTCCCGGATCTCGGCTGGATGCTTGCCCGCGCCTTCGGCCCGGACGAGCCGGGATCGAAGGTTCGACCCGCGGAGCCCCGAAGGGCGGTCGATCTCGCCCGCCGGTTCGGACTCGCGGCGCGGATCGCCGCCCGCGCCGAACGGGCCGCGCTCACCGCGGAGCTGGGCGACGCGGCCCAGGCGCTTCAGGCCGAACGCCGGGCGACTACGGCGGGCAATCTTCGCCTCGAAGCGGCGGTCCGGGCGATCGCCGGGGTCGCGGCCGACAGGGGAATTCCGATCGGGTACCTCAAGTACGCGGCGCTGGAGCTGGCCGGCGTGCTCGCCCCCGGCGGCCGAGGCGCTTCGGATGTCGACGTCCTCGCGCCGGCCGGCCGGGAGGAGGAGCTGCGGGACGCCCTGGCCGCCGCGGGTTTCGCGATCTGCGACGGCCCGGGCTACGAGCACCAGCTGGCCCCTCAGATCCACCCCCGACTCGGCGCGGTCGAGGTGCATCGGATGATCCTCGGGGTCCGGCTGACCGGCGGATCCAGTGGCTCCGGCGGCTTCAGTGTTTCCAGCCACCGCCGTTCTGCGACGCTCGACGCGCTGCTCGACGCCGGCCTGACCATGTCTTGCTCAGGCCTGCCCGGCGCGGTCGTCCTGCCGTCGCTCGACGTGCTCGCCGCGCACGCCGCGGTCCACGGGCTCGGCCAGCACGGGTTCGAGCCGAACGCCTATCCGGCGCTGCGAACGTTCGCCGACCTGATCGATCTCGGCTGGGGAGGACCCGGCGGGAGGGAATGCGCCTCACGTATCGGCCCCTGGCTTGCCGAGGATCTCTCGGAGGCGGAGATCGAAGCGCTGGTCGATCTCTGCGCCGAGCTCGCAGCGGGAACCGCCCGGCCCGACGGCGACGGCCCTTCGTCCCTCCTGCTCCGCCACGCGCTCGCCGGGCGGCTCGACCCGGGCTACGCCAACGCTCTCAAGCTCTCGCTGTTCGCGCCGCGGCCGAGCGAACGAAACCCCCTAGGGAGAAAGCTCGCCGCCCTGGCCGCCGCTCTGTGGCCTTCGGCGGCCCAGCTCGACGCGATCTACGGCCGGTCCTCCAGCCGCTGGGGTCGGCTCGGCCGCCGCCTGTTCCGGCCGGTCGACCTGCTGCGCCGCGCCGCCCGAGCCGCGGCGAGCGCCCGCGATCTCGACCGGCGCGACGACGAGCGCGAGGGCTGAGGTACCATTCGCCGCGCCATGAAGCCCGCCTCCCCCACGCCATCGACCGCTCCGCCGTTTGCGGTCGTCGCGATGTGGGCGCTGATCTACACCGTTCCGCTGTTGGTGATTCCCGGTCTTCACGAGTCGTTTCGCACCCCCAAGTTGTTGATCGGCGAGCTGCTCGCGCTCGGCTCGCTGATCGGACTCGCGTTTCGCCTCTACGGCCGCGAGATCGATTTTCGCGCGGTCGCCAAAAGACCCGAGGTCGCGGCACTGGTTCCTCTGCTGCTGCTCGCCGCGGCGAGCCTCGGCTCGACCGCTCACGTCCTCCATGTGCGCGAAGCAGTCGCGAGCTTAGGCATCGGCGCCGCTTGCCTGATCGGCTGGACCCCCGGCTTCGATCGCGATCAGAAAGAGCGTTTCTTGATCGGCTCGCTGGTCCCGGCGGCGCTTTCCGCGCTGCTCGCGATCCTTCAGTTCCACCAGCTTTGGGAGCCGCTTCGCTTCGCCGGCATCGGCTACGACTCGCGGCTCGGCGTCACGGCGCTCGCCGGCAATCCGGGCGATCTCGGCGCCTACCTGGTCCTGCCCTGCCTGATCGGGCTCTGGTGCCTGCCGCGCCTCGCCGGACGGCAGCGAATCCTCGCGGGGGCGGCGTTTGCCCTCTGTCTGTACGCCCTGATCGTCACCCAGACGTTGGCCGCTCTCGCCGCTCTCGCGGTCGGCGCCCTGGTCTACGCGTTCGGCGCCTTGCCGCGGCGGCAACTGTTTGCGGGGCTTGCGGCGGTTGTGATTCTCGGCGCCCTCGCCCTGCTCGCCGTAGCACCGCTGCAAAAGCGGGTCGCCGCGAAGGTCCAGTCGATCACCACCGGCGACTGGAACGACCTGCTGACCGGCCGGCTCGACGGCTGGCGGGCCGCCCTTCTGATGTGGCGCGAGAACCCCTGGACGGGGGTCGGACACGGCGCCTATCGGCCGGAATTCGTGCCGGCCAAGCTGGAGCTCGCCTACGCCGGAACGCGCTTTTACGCGGGGCACACCCAGCCGGTGTTCGCCAACGCCCACAACGAGTTTCTGGAGGTGGCCGCCGACCTTGGTTGGCCGGGGGTGATCGCTCTCGCCTGGGGACTGGGGGTGATCGGCTTCGCCGCGTTCCGCCGGGCCGGCACCGACGAGCGGAAATCCCGGGAACCCAGGGATCGCGCCCTGTTCCTCGCCGGCCTCGCCGCGCTCGGGGTGCTCTCGGTCGCCTACTTCCCGTTCCGCATCGCCCTGGTCGCATTCCCCGCACTCCTCTTTCTCTCTTGGGGATTCGATCTACGGGAGAACGCCTGATGGCTCGGCCCGGCACGACGAAACCCCGCGGCGGCCCGGTCAAATCGGCGATCCCACCGACCGCCAAAGGCACCGGCAAGCCCGCGGGCCGGGCGTTCTGGATCGTCTTGCTTCTGCTGGTCGCCGCGCTGGTCGGTCAACTGCGCCTGACCGTCTCCCGCCTGGGCGCCAGCCGGGCGCTCGATCAGGTCGAGCTGCGGTCCAAGGCGGCGCTCGCCGCCGGCCGCGCCTCCCGCATCCTGTTCGCCGAAAACCTGCAGGTCCTGCGGCGCGCCGCCGAGCTCGATCCGCTGGAACCCGGCGTGCCGATCGCCCGCGGCGCCCAGCACCTCCTGCTGGGCAGCGCGGAGGCCGCCGAGGAGGCGTACCTCGACGCCCTGCGCCTGGAACCGCGCCCCGAGATTTATCTGAACCTCGGGCGCGCCCAGCTTCTGGCCGGCACCCCCGACGCAGCGCGGAAGAGCTTCGGAACCGCCGTCACGCTCGACCCCAATCTGGGGCAATTCATACCCCCCGCCGGGCGGTAAAAACCCCTAAAAAACTTAAAACCGCCTAAAACCGACCGAGCCCTTCCCCGAGTATAGAAAAGCGGGTATATTTCGAAATTGGTCGGCGGCCCCGAAGGGTACTCATCCTTTTTCTCCTCCTCCCCTCGGACCCGACGTTCAGGAGGCTTCATGAAGCGAATCGCCGTCCCCCTTTTGCTCTGCTCCCTCCTGTCGGGCGCGGCCGTCCATGCCACGACGTACAAAATGATGTCCGACGACCACTTGGCGGACGCCGCCTCGGCGATCGCCCAGGTTCGGGTGACCGCGGTCGAGCCCTCGCCGGCTGTCGGCATGCCGAGCACCGACTACCTGGTCGAGATCGAGAAGCTGGTCAAGGGCTTCGTCCCGGGCAGCACGCTGGTCGTCCGGGTTCCCGGCGGGATCGGCGCCGACGGCCTGGGCCTGAAGATCTGGGGCGCTCCGGCGTTCCGGACCGGCGAGCGGGCGCTCCTCTTCCTGGCGCCGCACAACGAAGACGGCACCTATCGGGTGGTCCAGATGATGCTCGGCGCTTTCCACGTGGTGGAAAAGGGTGGACGCCGCTTTGCGCTCCGCGACCTGTCGGAGGCGCAGGAGGTCGGCAAGGCCGGCGGCTCGGCGCTGAGCCCGGGCATCGATCGGGTGCGTGAGCTTTCCGGATTCCTGCGCTGGCTGGAAGACCGCGCGGCCGGCCGGACGCGCGCCGCGGACTACCTGGCCGCCGCACCGGGCGGAGCCCTCGCGAGCAACTTCACCTTCCTGCTGCCGGAAGACGGTTTCGCCATCCGTTGGTTCCGCTTCGACACCGGCCTTTCGGTGCGTTGGCGGGTGAACCAGTCCGGGCAGGCGGGCCTTCCGGTCAGCCTCGCCCTCTCCTCCCTCGGGGTAGCGACCGGGATTTGGAACGACGACCCCTCCTCGAACATCAACTACGGAGTCGACGGAACGACCTCCGCTTCCAACGGCCTCGGCCGGTCGGACGACGTCAATACCATCCTGTTCAATGATCCGAGCGACCAGGTCCAGGGGAGCTTCGACTGCGATACCGGCGGGGTGATCGCCGCGGGCGGACCGTTCTTCTTCAGCTCCACCCGGGATTACAAAGGGGTGCGCTATCACGAGGCGGTCGAGGCCGACATCGTGACCAACGACGGGACCGACTGCTTCTTCAACAGCGACGCCAAGACGGCCGAAGAGATCTTCGGCCACGAGCTAGGCCACACCCTAGGCCTCGGCCACTCCAGGGAGCGGCAGGCGCTGATGTTCGCCAGCGCCCACGCGGACGGCCGGGGAGCGAGCCTCAATCCGGACGATCGGGCGGGCATCGCGGTGCTCTACGGCGACGGCTCGACCCCGCCGCCCCCTCCTCCTCCGCCGCCACCGGGACTCAAAACTCCGACCCACGTCGTCGCCATGATCCTCGGCTCGACGAAAGTGAAGCTGACCTGGACCGACAATGCGACCGTCGAGGATCAGGTCTTGGTCGAGCGCAAGAAGATCGGAGGCAGCTGGCGCCAGGTGCTCGCCTTGCCGGCCAATACGGTCACCGCCACCGTGACCGGCCTTACTCCGGGCAAGCCCTACGCCTTCCGGCTTCGGGTAAAGAAGGGGACCGCGTTCTCGCCCTATAGCGAGACGGTGCGAACCGCGAACCTCCCGGCCCATTGATGGCCGAAAGCCCCGGATTCCCCCTCGCCTTCGAGGGGGGTTGTACCCCTCTGCTGCTCGCCCTGTTCGACCAGACCCCGGTGGTCGACGGGGCTCGTCTAGCGATCCATGCCGCGGACGACATGATGAACCACTTCCTCTGGAACTATGGGAAGGAAGGCCGGGGGTGGCGCATGGAGCAGGCGCTCTCCGCCTACTACCGTTCCGGCCTGGTGATCTGGGAGCACCAGCGCCGGATTCTCGATTGGCGGTTCGGCGATCTGGCGAAGGTAGAAAGCGTGCTCGATTTCGCCAGCGGTTACGGCCGGGCGACCCGCTTCATGATTCACGATCTCGGCGGGGACCGGGTCTGGGCGGCCGAGATCGATCCGGATGCGGTCCGGTTCCAAGAGGAGGTCCTCGGCGCCCACGGCCTGCTCTCAACACCTGTCCCCGAGGATCTCGCCTGCCCCCGGCGGTTCGACGCGATTCTCGTCTCCTCCCTCTTTACCCACCTGCCCGAGGCCACGTTCCGCCGTTGGCTCAAGAAGCTCTGGGCGCTTGTGGCGCCGGGCGGGGTGCTCGCGTTCAGCGTCCACGGCGAACACCTCCTGCCGGCAGGCGCGGCACTTTCCGAATCCGGCATCCATTTCGTCAATCAGAGCGAAAGCCGCCTGCTCGATACCGATCTCTACGGCAGCACCTGGGTGAACGAAGCATTCGTAAGCGGTGCCCTCGCCGAGTTGGCGCCAGGGGCTTCGGCAGCGCTCTTCCCGCGCGGCCTCGCGAACTTTCAGGATCTGTGGGTCGTCGTCGACACCCCAAATCTGGACTTCTCCGGTCTCGACCTCCGCGCTCCTCTCGAAGGATTCGTCGAAAGCTGCCGCTTCGAGCCACCGCGCCTACGCCTCTCGGCCTGGTCCGCCGATCGCACCTCGGGCCGGGCGCCGATCGAAGCGCAGCTGTTCGCGGCCGATCGGCAGCTCGCCTCGACCCGCGATTTCACCCCTCGTCCTGAGGTGAAGGAACTGTTCCCAAGCGAAAACGTCGCTGCGGTCGGCTTTCAGCTCGAAGCCGAATGGCCGGCCGATCTTCCCCGCGCTACGACCCGGCTCGAGGTCCGGGTGGTCGACGCGGACGGACGGCCGAACACCCTGCTTTCCACCCCGTGCGAGACCGCCCTGCTCCGCGCCGCGCGCTTCGACGCCTGGCTGGGCGCGCGCCATCAGGAGAGCGAGCAGGCCCGAATCGCCGCCGAGCGCGAAGCGGAACGGTCGCTGGCCGAGCGCACCGAGCGCGAGCTGCGCGCCCGGATCGAGGCCATGCAGGCGAGCCGGTTCTGGAAGCTCAGGAACGCCTGGTTCGGGATCAAGCGGGGCTTGGGCCTCACCCAAGAAACCTAGAAGTACAATCGACCGATGGCGCTGCCGCGGATTGAAGAAGTCCTCGCCGAAGCCGAGCGCTCCCTCACCCGTTGGGGGCGGCTCGCGCTCTGCCAGATCGTCCGCGCCGAGGGCTCAACCCCCGGCAAGGTCGGCTGGAAACTGATCGTCCGGCCGGACGGCACGGCGGCCGGCAATCTCGGCGGCGGCGCGTTTGAGGGGCTGGTGCGGACCGACGCCGCGGCAAAACTCGCGAGCGGCGCGGAGTCCGAAATCAAGCGCTACTACTTCACCGAAGAGGCGGTCAAAGGCGAGCCGACCGGCATGGTCTGCGGCGGCCTGGCCGAGGTTTTTCTGGAGGTGCTTAACGCCGCGCCGCTGCTCGTCATCTGCGGCGGAGGCCCGGTCGGCCAGGCGCTCGCCCGAGCCGCGGTGCTCGCCGGATTCGACCTGCTGATCGCTGACGACCGCGAAGAATTTCGCCGCCCCGAGCTGTTTCCGGCCGGCAGCGAATTTGCTTCGGTCGATCGCGAGTACGCGGGGGATTTCCTCGCGCCGTTCGTCCGCAGAGACCTGTTTGTCGCGATCGTGTCGCGCTGTTGGGAGACCGACACCGCGGCCCTCGCCGCCGTGCTTCGCGGCAAGCCGCCCCATCTGCGCTATCTCGGCCTGATGGGCAGCCGACGGAAGATCGAAAGGGTCCGCGCCGAGGTGGCGGCGCGGGGTGAAGATCTAACCCACATCGATCTGCGGGCGCCGATCGGATTGCCGATCGGCGGCGATTCGCCGGGCGAAATCGCGATCTCGATCCTCGCTGAGATGATCCGCGACCGCCATGCCGTTCCGAAACCGGCCGTCCCAACCGATCCAAGAGAGGTCGTCGAACAAGATGCTTGATGGGCTGATGTGGAATCGCCGGACCGCTACGTTCGGTGCCTCGATTCTCGGACTCGCACTTGCCTTCTTCGTCGCTCCGGCGGCCTCGGGAGGTCCCCTTCCTCTGGCGACCAACGAACCGGCAGGATATGCCGTCTGGCAACCGCTGCCCCTCGAAGGTGCCGATGTCCGGTCGCTCGCGATCGAACCCGGAAATCCCGATCTGCTACTCGCCGGAACCTCCGCCGGACAGGTCTATCGAACCCACGACGGCGGAGAAACCTGGACCAACGCGGGCGCGGCTCTGCCGTTCCCGGGTTGGGTGGTCAGCTCGCTCCGCTTCGAGACCCCTGCCGATTCCCGCAGGTTGGGAGGCAAAGACGGCGCACCGCCGCGGCTTTGGGCCGGCCTCTGGGGCATCTGGAGCGGCGGCCACGTCGCCTCCTCAGACGACCTGGGCGCCACCTGGGCTTCGCGGAGCGGCGACCTGCCCGACATCCAGGTCTATGCGATCGCCACGGTCCCCGGCGAGGAAGGTCGGCTCTACGCCGCGACCGCCCAAGGGGTCTGGGGGACGGCAAACGGGGGCAAGAACTGGCGCCAACTGACCGCGACCCTCCCCGAGATCGGCAAGGTGACCAGCTTGCTGGTCGATCCGCAACGGCCGGGAACGATTTTCGCGGGCACCTGGCGCCAGGCCTACCGGAGCGACGACGGGGGCGCCACCTGGGCCGGAGTGTTCGACGGCATGGTGCTCGACTCGGAGGTTTTCACGTTGACCCCCGGCCGGGAGTCGGGCGAGATCTGGGCCTCGACCTGCGGCTGGGTCTACCGGACGGACAACAGCGGCGGTACCTGGCGGCGCTACCAACAGGGCCTGGGCGAAAGGAGGACCCCCAGTTTCGCGGTCCTACCCGACGGGCGACTACTCGCGGGCACAGTGGCCGGCGCCTATCTTTCGGCCGACGGCGGACTGACCTGGAATCTCGGCTCGGACCCCGCGCTTTCGGTCCTCGCCGTCGCGGTCGACTCAGGCCGGCCGAACCGGATCGTCCTCGGCACCGAAGGGTCGGGAATCTGGATCTCGTCGCCCCAAGGCGGGTTCCACCCGGCAAACCGGGGCCTCGGCAACCTCCGCATCGGCGCGCTCGCCACCTTGCCGAACGAGCTGCTGGTCGCGGTCAACAACGCCGGACCCTCCTCGGGCGTCTACCGCTCGATGGACGGCGGGCGGAGTTTTCCGGATTTCTCACCGCTCCCCACGGTGCTCGACTTGGCACTCGATGCCGACCACGCGTTCGCCGCGACCGAGCGCGGCCTGTTCGAACGGAAGGGAGCCGCCTGGACGCGGCGGCCGGAATTCAACGACCAGCGGGTGGACCAGGTGGCACGGATCGCCGGCCGGACCCTCGCCCGGACCGGCACCGGCCTGTTCGAGCTGCGGCAACCGAAGAACCCGAAAAAAGGCGCCGAGCGCTTCGAGCCCCTGCTCGGCAAGGCCGTTCCACGCTCCGCCGTGCTCTGGTCGGGCGCCCTTTGGGGCAGCGACGACCGGTCGATCTTCCGCCTCGATGGGGATCTCAAAACGCCGATCGCCACCCCGTTCCCGGGCGGCCGCCTGGAGCGATCGAGCGCCGGCCTGCTCTACGCCGGCACCGGCGGCGCCTGGCTGCGCACCGCCCCGAGCCAGGACTGGATCGAACTCTCCCAGGAACCGTCGCGCATCTTTCCGACCGGCGACGAGCACCTCTCGGCGGTCATCGCCACGGCGGGCGCCGCCTTTCTCCTCGACCGAGGCGAAGACGCCGCCCGCCCCACGCTCCGGCGGCTCGCGCTCCCCTTCCCGGTTCGGGACCTCACCGCGGCGAAGATCTTCGACGGGCGCCTGCTGCTCGGCACGTCGGGCTATGGGGTGCAGGCGGCGGCGCCGTAGGCTCCTGTTCTTCAAAAGCGTACAATCCAACCGATGAGACAACACGAGCCCAAATAGGCCCTTATGAACAACCTTGAGGCGGAAATGATCCTAGAGGATCAGTCCAAGACGATTGTCAGTGATCTAAATTGGACCCTTGACGGAGTTTGGATGAAATTTCGTGCCGAGATTGCGAACGACTCTGGCGCCCCGCTACAGATAGTGGGCGCCTATAATTTTACGCACCTGGGGCGTTTGCATGAACCACTACCAATCCAGGAGCTACTCGGATGAAAAGTGAAGTCTGCCAGCGGATTGCGAGTGGCATAGGCCAAGTTTTGGAGTGCGACGATCTCGACGGCTACACCCGGGTTCGAACTCCTTTTTCTTATCCGGATGGCAGCGTCATCGATCTGTTTGTTAGAGACGTGGATGGAGTAACAACGGTCACCGACCTCGGCGAAACAAGCCGATGGCTTGAGTTGAACGCTCTGAGTGAAAAGCGGACCGCTAAGCAGCACTTTCTCATTGATTGCGTGAGTCGATCGCTCGGCGTTGACATCTTCAAGGGAATGATCGAGGTCACCACCAGCCCCGCATTGCTCGCTGAAGCTTTTACCCGTGTAGCCCAAGCGGCCGTCAGGGTGGGTGACATATCGTTTACCTTCAGGACTAGAGTTACTGGAGCTGTTGCCGATGACGTTGAGGATTTCCTCGTTGACCGACAAATTGAAAACGCGAGGAATGCAACCAGAGTTGGTGACTCCGGAAAACTTTGGCGGGTGGACTTTGAGACGCGAGCGGTTCAACGAAAAGCACTCATTCAGGTGATGAGTACGGCTAATCGCGGAGCCGTCTCCCGCCTAACCGATCACGCGGTTTCCGCGTGGGTTGACTTGCAACCGGTGATTACCGATCATTCTTTTATTTCTCTATTCGATGACACGGTCGACGTCTGGAAGCCGGAAGACTACAAGCAACTAGAGAGGTTTTCTGTTGTGGCATTCTGGTCACAGCCAGATGCTCTTATGGAGCAACTGGCCGCATGGGAGCCCCGCCCGCGTCCAACGGCCTGGGTCAAATCTTCGCCAGCCGCAACCGCAGCGCGTTACCGATGACGGAAACTGACGAGAACGACATGGCGGCGCTTGCGACGATCGGCGAGAGCAGCAGACCGAACGCCGGGTACAGAACGCCCGCGGCGAGCGGCACCCCCAGCAGGTTGTAGGCGAAGGCGAAGAACAGGTTCTGGCGGATGTTCCGCATCGTCGCGTGCGACAACCGCCGGGCGCGCACGATGCCGTTGAGATCGCCCCCCATCAGCGTCACACTCGCGCTCTGGACCGCCACGTCGGACCCCGTCGCGAGAGCCAATCCCACCTCGGCTCGGGCGAGCGCCGGTGCGTCGTTTACGCCATCGCCGGCCATCGCGACGCGGCGCCCCGCCTTTTGCAGCTTCTCGATCTCTTGCGCTTTGCCCTCGGGCAGAACCTCCGCGATCACCTCGTCGAGCCCCAACTGGCGCGCCACGGCCTCGGCGGTCGCGCGGGAATCTCCCGTGAGCATAACCAGCCGGAGACCCTCTTCGCGCAAGGCCGCGAGCGCGGCGGGGGTGGTTTCTCGGATCGGATCGGCGACGCCGAGGAGTCCGAGCACTTTGCCTGCGCGGATTACGGCGACCACGGTCTGGCCTTCGGCCCGCAGCGGAGCGGCGGGCGTGTCGAACCCCGCCACCAGCTCGGCTTCCGCCACGCCCAACTCCGCCGCGAGCGCCCGGTTACCCAGGCCGACCTCGGAGCCGTCCAGGGTGGCTATGACCCCTTTGCCGGTCACCGCGCGGAATTTCTCGACCGCCGGGGGTTCGATCCCGCGATCTTTGGCGCCGGCCAGAATCGCCGCGGCGAGCGGATGTTCGCTCCCCCGTTCGAGACCCGCGGCGACGCGCAGCAGCTCGCGCTCGTCGAGCCCCGCCGCGGGCTGTACGGTTACGAGCCGCGGTTTCCCCTCGGTCAAGGTGCCGGTCTTGTCGATCACCAGGGTGTCGATCTTCTCCAACGTTTCAAGCGCCTCGGCGTCGCGGAACAACACCCCCGACCGCGCGCCGCGCCCGGTGCCGACCATCACGGACATCGGTGTCGCGAGCCCCAAAGCGCAGGGGCAGGCGATGATCAACACGGCGACCGCGTTCACCAGCGCGTAGGCGAACCGGGGCTCCGGGCCGAACGCGAGCCAAAGACCAAAGGTCAGGATGGCGACCGCGACCACCGCCGGAACGAACCAGGAGGCGACCTTGTCGGCCAGGCGCTGGATGGGAGCCCGGCTGCGCTGCGCCTCGCCCACCAGACGGACGATCTGCGCGAGCACGGTATCGTTGCCGATCCGCTCGGCGCGAAAGACGAAGCTGCCCGAACCGTTCACCGTGCCGCCGACCACCTTGGCGCCCGGTTCTTTCTCAACCGGAATCGGCTCGCCTGACAGTAGCGACTCATCGACCGAGCTGCCCCCTTCTTCGACCACTCCATCCACCGGCACCTTCTCGCCCGGCCGAACGCGCAGCCGGTCGCCGACCTGGATCGCCGAAATCTCCACTTCTTCGTCGCGTCCGTCCGCCCCAACCCGCCGCGCGGTCTTGGGCGCCAGGCCGAGCAAAGCCCGAATCGCCGCCCCGGTCGAGCGCCGGGCGCGCAGCTCCAGGACCTGGCCCACCAGAACCAGCGCCGTAATCACCGCCGCCGCCTCGAAATAGAGAGGCGGCCCCCCGGCATGGCCGGAAGAGGCGACCCCCGCCGGCAGCCAACCCGGAAACAGCACGCCTACCAAGCTATAGAGGTATGCCGCGCCGGTACCCAGGGCAATCAGGGTGAACATGTTCGGACTGCGGAAGCGGATCGAGTCGAACGCCCGGACGAAGAAGGGCCAGCCCCCCCAGAGGACGACGGGGGTCGCCAACGCCAATTGCAGCCAGGGCACCCAAGCGCCATGGAGCGCCGTCACTCCCGCCATTCCGGCCATTTCGAGCACCAGCAGGGGCGCGGCGAGGGCGGCGCTCCCGATCAAACGCCGCTGCATGTCGATCAGCTCGGGATCGGGTCCGTCGTCCAACGTCGGCATCATCGGTTCGAGCGCCATGCCGCATTTAGGACAAGACCCCGGCTTGTCGCGCACGATCTCGGGATGCATCGGGCAGGTCCATTGGGCGCCCGGAGGAGCGGGCTCCGGCGGCGCCTCTTCCCCCTTCGGCGCCAGATACTTCGCGGGTTCTTTCTCGAACTTCTCCCGGCACCCGGCGCTACAGAAGAAATAGGTCTTCCCGCCTTGCTCCGCCCGATGCTTTGCGGTCGCGGGGTTGACGGTCATACCGCAGACCGGGTCGAGAGCACGTTCCTCAGAAGCGGGCGTCGCGCCCGGATCGGATGCCGGTTTGGGGTCGTGAGGGTGGTGCGCGTGGGTATCGTGATCTGAGTTCATTGGAGGTTTATCCTATCATGGGGAGTGGAGAACCCACCGACGCTCCCGATTTGTTCCCACGGCCCCTGGCCTCCTTCGAAAGGAGCCTTCCTCAAAAAGCGCCGGAGGTGGAGCCATCCACCCCCGGCGCGAGCCTACGTTAGGGTTGCGGCGTCACTCCCGGATCAGACCACCTTGGCCAGCAGCTCCTTGGTGGTGGCCTTGTCCTGCGCCGCCTTCTCCACCTCGGCCTTCAGCAGCTCGAGATCGCGCTTCGCCTTGCTCGTCCGACGCGCACCCTCCACGCGCGGATTGATGCCGAACTTCAAAAGGTCCGCGCTCTCGAAACCGAAATGGCTCTGCAGCGCGGCGGCGAGAACATTGCGCATCTTCCGACCGCTCTTGATGAGCGCCGCGCGCTGCAACGCGACGTCCCGAAGGCCGGCGCGCTGCAACTCGATCCGCTCACCCATGAGCCGCATCGTTTCCACCAACTCCTTGAACTTCGTGTGAGTCTCCTGGGTGTGGCCCAAGTCGCCGAGGATCGGCTCCATGTTCATCGCCAAAACACCCCACGCCTGCACCTTGTCCGAATACGAGCTGACGATCATGACTGCTCCTTTCAATGGACTCTCGTCCAAAAAGTCCAACGGCAAAGCGCCGAAGGACAAATCAGCTGGAGAATTCACGAGGGCGCAGCGACAAACACGAGATCTCACTCGGCGGGGGTGCAAAAACAGCGGCAATCATCAACTTGCCACCGTAATCGCGGGCCAATTACCGCAATCAGAATTGAAACTTCGCCTATCCGGCTCACATCCGCCGCAATCGCGTGGAGATAGCGACAGCAACGCGGCGATAGCCGAAAACTTCGTTCTGATTGTGGAGGATTGGGTCCCGATAGCAGCTATTGCAAGACCATAGCGGCTATCGCGGCTCAACTTCAGCCCCTTCCGAGGTGCGACCCTACCTGCTGGCGCCCCTGTGATCTTCAAAGAACCGGTTCGACGGGAAGAAGTCTGCGGGACGAGGACGGGGCTTGTCAAGTGCCTGGGTGAGATTTGTTTCGGCTTCTGGGAATTGGGGTCGTGGGGGAAGATTTCAAGGCGACGCCTCACGCCTCGTCGCCCCGTCGGCGCTGCGCAGCCCGGCTCCCTACCCGTCGGCGTTCAGCAGGCCTCCTCACTCCGCTCCGTTGCGGGCGTACTATGGATTCAGACCTGCCCAGGACGAATTGGGCGACCGGCAGGGAGCGGGTTGCCCGAAAGGCATCGCGCTCCGCCAGGCAAACAGGAAAGAGGGTCTGTCATGAAAGGCTTTGTTCAAAACATAGAAGATCTTGCCGTCAAGAACGACGACTTTCGCCGCGTGCTCTACACGGCCAAAAACTGCCAACTCGTTTTGATGGCGTTGAAACCCAAAGAGGAAATCGGCGCGGAAGTCCACAAGCTCGACCAATTCTTCCGCGTCGAAGAGGGGACCGGTGAAGCGGTTCTGGACGGCGTCCGGACGGAGATCCGCGCCGGCTATGCGATCGTCGTCCCGGCCGGGGCAAAGCACAACATCGTCAATACCGGCAGTGCCCCCTTGAAGCTCTACACGCTCTATGCGCCACCGAATCATCGGGACGGCGTGGTCCACCATACCCGCGCGGACGCCGAGGCCGACAGCGAACATTTCGACGGTAAGACGACCGAATAGGGAGTCACGCGGCGGGCGGGATGGCGGCTTCTCTGGTCAATCCCAGGAAGCGCTGGCCGCTATCCTTCGGACCGGCGTTCCGCCACAAACTCCGCGGCGAAGTCGCGATCAGGTGAAAACCGGCGCCCCACCCCGATCGTTCCTCAAAGGCGTACAATCCAAGCCATGAGAATGCTCACGGCTCAGGTGGTCAATGGAAGGCTGGACGTTCCTGAAGGTAGCCTCCCCGAAGGGGAAACGATCACCCTGTTGGTTCCCGAGGGCGACGAGAAGGGTTTCGATCTCTCCGCCGACGAGAGGGTGCTCCTGTTGGAATCGATCGCCCAGGGGGAACGTGGGGAGGATCTCTCGACAGCCACAGCAAGCTGCGCGTGATCGCAGTGGCCGAAATGCTGATCGGTATGGCGTTTGAGTGTGCGGCCAAAGCGATATTCATTGGTGCCGATAACACCATCGTCGACGACAAAAAGCGTTGGGATGAGTTCACGCGCGGCCACGATCTTGCCTGGTACGTCGGCAGAACTCCGATCGGTAAGACTTTGACTCCGGCCGAACAAAGCCTCCTTGGCAGGCTTCAGGAAGCAATCGAGTGGCGTGGTCGTTACCCGTCGAGCAAGAAGGAACCGAATCTGCATATGCAAGCATCGAGTGACCAGGAATTCGAGGGCTGGGAAGACCTATGGAAAAGGCTCCTTGAAGAAATGCCCTATTCGCCCTTAAAACCTCCAACATGAACCTGGCCGAACCTGGCGCGATGGCGTCGCCCAACCCAGCGGCGGACTGATGGAGGAAAGAGACTATCCTGGCTACACCAATATCGCCTTTCAACGGGCGAGGACCCACGTTTTCTATTCCTTCCGCCTAGATCTTGCATCAATGTCACGCTTTGCAGCCACAATGGACAACTTCCTTCTGCAGGAAGCTGAGCGGCGGAGGTATGAAGAGACATTACAGGTCGGTACAGGAAGCCAATTAGTGGCAGAACTGACGGGCAGCTTTGTTGACACCCTTCTTTCATCAATGATCGTTGCACTCTACGGGCTGTTCGAAAGTTTCCTCTTCGACGTGTGCAAGATAGTTTATGACAAAAAATTGTGTCCGAATGACCCTGGCGTTGCCTTCAGCGAACGGCGCCAAGTTCCCACACTGCTGCTAGGCTACTCGTCCGATCTGGAGGGAGACTTCACCATGGCCGCATTGAAATCGTCCAAAAGGGGCTTCTGCGGATCGCCGTTCCTGTTGAAGAAGGACCTGCGCTCGACCAAGCGACGGTGGGCGCCGTACGCCTGAAGATTCGGTCCCACTCTTTCGGCGAAAAAGCCGCCATCTTGCCGCCCGCTCCGAGGGCAGCCATAATGCCAAGGGCTTGAGGTCCGGAGCTCAGGAGGTAGGAACCATGACCAAACTGCTTGAGCAAGTCGTCTCCCAAGCATCTGCACTCCCTGAGGCCGAACAGGAGTCTCTTGCAGGCCGCTGGTTGGCCGAACTCGTTGACGAGCAGGGCTGGCAGGAAAGATTTTCCAGCTCGCAGGACGTTCTCGCCCGCCTTGCCGAAGAAGCTCTCGCCGAGCACCGGGCTGGTCTCACGGAGGAGCTGGATCCGGATCGTTTGTGATTTCGAGAACCACCCGGCGATTCCGCGAGTTGCTCGCCGCACTCCCACAGGACGTCAGGCGACAAGCGCGAGCTTCCTATCGCCTGTTCATCGACAACCCCAGTCACCCCAGCCTCCAGTTCAAGCGCGTTCACGCGAGCCAGCCGGTCTACTCGGCGCGGATCAGTCTCGGCTACCGCGCTGTCGGCATGATCGACCACGGCGGTATCGTGTGGTTCTGGATCGGCGCTCATTCGGAGTACGACAAACTCCTTCGGAGCCTCTAGCCATGCAGCCACTCGGGGCCAGTGGTCGTGTTGGGCCTAGACGTGGATCGCGGTGAATCCGCCCCTCCCCCCTCACTCCACCGTCACACTCTTAGCCAAATTCCGCGGCTGGTCTACGTCCGCTCCTCGCCTTACTCCGATGAAGTACGCCAGCAGCTGAAGCGGGATCACGTTCACGATCGGCTGAAGCAGGGGCGAGACCCTGGGGACTTCGATGATTTCGTGGGCTAGTCCCTCGAAGTCCTCGGCGGGGCCGTCGGTGACGACCAGGAGGTGACCGTCTCGGGCTCGGACTTCTTGGAGGTTGGAGCGGACTTTTTCGTAGACGCCATCTCCGGTCGCTATGGCGATCACGGGTAGGTTTTCGTCGATCAGGGCGATCGGACCGTGCTTCATTTCTCCGGCGGGATAGCCCTCGGCGTGGATGTAGGAGATTTCTTTGAGCTTGAGCGCCCCTTCCAGAGCGATCGGGTAGTTGATGCCGCGGCCCAGGTAGAGGACGTTTTCGGCCTTGTGGTAGCGGCGGGCGAGATCTTCGAGATGGGCCTCTTGCTTCCGGATGACCTGATCGACCGCTCCGGGCAGGTGGGCCAGGTCGTCGAGGTAGAACCGGTCGACGTTTCCTTCCCTTTGCTGCTTCAAATAGAGCGCGAGCAGGTAGAGCGCGACCAGCTGGGTGGTGAAGGCTTTGGTCGAGGCGACTCCGATTTCCGGCCCGGCGTGGGTGTAGATGACGCCTTGGCTGATGCGGGTGGCCTGGGAACCTTCGACGTTGCAGACCGAGAAGAGCTTGGCGCCTCGTTCTTTCGCGGCTTCCATGGCGGAGAGCGTGTCCGCCGTTTCGCCGGATTGGGAGATGCCTACGGCGAGCACCCGGCCATCGACGATCGGGTCGCGGTAGCGATACTCCGAGCCGTAATCGACTTCGACCGGGATGCGGGCGATCGTTTCGATCAGAAACTTGCCGATCAGTGCCGAGTGCCAGGAGGTGCCGCAGGCGAGCAGATGCAGGCGCTCGATTTTGCGGATCTCTTCGGCGGGGAGGGTCACCGTATCGAACAGGATTTCGCCGGTCTCGAAGTCCACGCGGCCGGCGAAGGTGTCCTGCACCGCCTGGGGCTGCTCGTGGATCTCTTTCGCCATGAAGTGCTTGTAGCCGCCTTTTTCGGCCTGGACCGGGTCCCAGTTGAGACGCTGGACGGGCCGTTCGGCGGGGGCGAGCAGACGCCCGGTGCGGTCGTAGATTTCGATCTTCTCCGGGGTCAGCTGGGCGAGGTCGCCGTTTTCGAGGAAGATCACATTGCGGGTGTAAGCGAGCAGCGCCGCCGGGTCCGAGGCGAGGAACTGCTCGTTGTCGCCCGGTCCGCCGACTCCCAGCACGAGCGGCGGCCCTTGACGGGTTGCCACGATATCCTGACCGCTGCCTGCGGTGGTGACCACCGCGAAGGCGTACATTCCTACTACCTCGCCAATCGCGCGGGTGACCGCTTCGCGCAGCGTCGATCCGTCGAGGTAGGAGGAGATCAGGTTCGCGACCACCTCGGTGTCGGTGTCGGAGGCGAACGTCCACCCTTCGGCGAGCAGCCGTTTTTTGAGCGGCAGGAAGTTCTCGATGATGCCGTTGTGGATCAGCGCCACCCGGCCTTTGGAGTCGACCATCGGGTGGGCGTTCCGCTCGCTCGGCGGGCCGTGGGTCGCCCAACGGGTATGGCCCAGGCCGTAGACGCCGGTGATCGGCGCCGCAGCGAGCTTCGCCCGCAGGTTTTCGAGCTTGCCTTCGGCCCGGGCGGTCTGGAAATGACCGTCTTCCACCGCGACGATTCCGGCCGAGTCGTAGCCGCGATATTCCATCCGGCCGAGGCCGTCCATCAAGAGGGGCACCACGTCCCGGTGCCCGACGTATCCGACAATGCCGCACATGGTTGGTTCTCCTAAGGTTTTTCCGCCCGCGCCCGCCGCTGACCCTTTAAACGCTCGACGGCCCCTTCTAAATTCTTCTGCCGGACCCGGGTGATCGCGAGCGCCCCTTCGGGCACGTCCTGGGTGATCACCGAACCGGCTCCGGTCTGGGCACCTGCGCCGATGTTGACCGGGGCCACGAGCATCGTGTCGCTGCCGATGAACGAGCCCTCGCCGATCTCGGTTCGGTGCTTCGATTCGCCGTCGTAATTGCAGGTGATGACCCCGGCCCCGATGTTTACGCGGGGTCCGATCGTGGCGTCACCCAGGTAGGCGAGATGCCCGGCCTTGGCACCGGGACCCAGCTCCGAGGCCTTCACCTCGACGAAGTTGCCGACTTTGGCGCCCTCTCGAAGCACCGTCCCCGGTCGCAGGCGGGCGAACGGACCGACTCGGCAGCCGGTTTCGATCCGCGCGCCATCCAGCACGCTGTAGGGTTCGATCACAACCCCCTCGCCGAGGACCGTGTCGCGCAACCAGGCGCCCTGGCGCAGGTCGCAGCCGGGGCCGATCTCGGTCGCTCCGGACAGCGAGACCTCCGGGTGGATCAGCGCATCGCGGCCGACGGTGACACCCGGCTCGATCGAGGTGCGGGCGGGTTCAAGGATCGTTACTCCCGAGCGCATCAGCGCTTCGAGATGGCGGTCGATCAGTCGGCGATGTGCCTGGGCCAGCTCCACCCGGTCGTTGATTCCCCAGCTTTCGGACGGATCGGCGAGCGGATGCAGCTCGACTCGGTGCCCCGCCCGGGCGGCGTCGGTCACCGCGTCGGTCAGGTACAGCTCCCCCTGGGCGTTGGTAGCCCGCAGGCGGTGGAGGTACTCGAACACCTCCGGGGCAGGGAAGGCGTAGAGACCGGCGTTGATCGTCTTCTGGCCGCGCTGCTCCGGGGTAGCGTCGCGCGCCTCGACGATTTCCCCGAGCGCGCCATCGGCGTTCGAAAACACCCGGCCGAGCGAACCAGGGTCGGCAAGCTCCGCGACCGCGAGCGCCCCCCAGGCCGTTTCGCTTTCGGCACGTTCGGCCAGCGCCTCAATCGTCGCCGGGGTGACCAGTGGCGCGTCGCCCGACAGGACGATCAACGTCGACTCATGGCCGGGATCGGTACGCAGATAGGGCTCGACCTGCTGGAGCGCGTGGCCGGTGCCGCGCTGCTCGGCTTGGAGCACGAATTCGACATCGGGAGCCGCCAGCTCCGCCCGGACCTGATCGGCGCCGTGGCCGACGATCACCAGAATCCGCTCGCAGGAGGCGGCTCGCGCCGCGTCGAGCACCCAGGCGAGGAGCGGCCGGCCCGCGGCCCGATGGAGCACCTTCGGCAAGCTGGAGCGCATGCGCGTCCCCTGACCCGCGGCAAGGACGACGGCGATTCGCGGACGGCGTGCGGAGGCGCCATTTACGTTGGAAGTAGCTTGCCGCATCAGCCCTCACCCCCGGGCCGCGGTCCCCGGGCGGCCAGCTCCAGAGCCGCGCGGGCGAGTTTTTTCGAGTCGTGGCGCACCAGCTCCTCCTCGGCCGAATCGGCGAGCAGATCGGCTTCGACCAGCTCGACGCCCATCTCTTCCAGCTCTTCGCGGACGTAGCGGACCGGTTCCGAACCGACCTCGGCGTAGTGGTCGACCCAGCGTTGGGGAATCGGGCTGGCGCTGGCGAGCACTCCGTGGACCAGTCCGGCCCCCAGGTAGCACTGGGTTTCGCGCAGGTGGTCGACCCCCATCATGCGGTCGGTCTCGCCCGGTTGGGTCATCAGGTTGAGCAGCAGGAACACCCGCGCTTTGCTCCGCTGGATCGCCTGGCGGATACCGGGAATCAACAGGTTCGGCAGGATCGAGGTGTAGAGCGAGCCGGGGCCGAGCAGGATCAGATCCGCCCGTTCGAGCGCCGAAAACGCGGGCGGGAAAGCCGGAGGGGCGGGCGGGTCGATCTCGATCCCTTCCAGCCGTTCGTTCGAGCCGCCGACCGCCGATTCGCCCTGGTAGAGCGTGCCCGAAACGCCGCGGCCGCGGAGCACCACGTCGGTCAGGGTCGCGGGAAAGACCTTGCCGCGCACCGAGAGGATCGATTCCGCCGTAAGGATCGCCTGGTGGAAATCGCCGGTGATGCCGGTGAGCGCGGTCAAAAACAAATTGCCGAACGAATGGCCGAGCAGGCCGTCGCCCGCGGGAAAGCGATATTGGAACAGCCGGGCGAGCAGCGCTTCATCATCGGCCAGGGCGACCAGGCAGTTGCGGATGTCGCCCGGCGGGAGCACGCCCAGCTCACGGCGCAAGCGGCCGGAGGAACCGCCGTCGTCGGTGACCGTGACCACTCCCGTCAACTGGCGAAGCTGGCGGGTCCCGACGTGGTGCTTGAGCCCCCGAAGCACGACGGACAGCCCGGTGCCGCCGCCGACCGCGACCAGCGAAAGCCCCGCGGCGTGCTGCGCGCGCCTAGGGGAGCTCGAAGAGGTGGCGGTGCTCGGGGTGCCGTCGAAGCTCGACAAAGTCGGCGTCGTGGAACGCATGGACTCGATTCCTGGGGTTGAGCTCGATCGCCTGGCCGAGCGCCTTGGCCGCCTCGTCGAGGCGACCTTCCGCGGCGTGGATCGAGGCTACCAGGAGAGCGAACCGCTCGTCTTTCTTGTCGCGCCCGCCGCGGCGCGCCAGCTCCAAAGCGGCCTTGACATCGCCCCGGTTGCGCAGCATCACCGCCTCGAGGAACGGATCGTTGGGCTCGGCCGCGTCGCCCGAGGCGGCACCCGCCTCCGCGAGCTTCTGACGGCAGATCGCGAGGAACTGCTTTGCCCGCGCGGTGAGCGACGGCTCGTCGCCCGCGATCACTTTTTCCAGCTCGGCGGCGGCCTTGGCCCACTCCTGCTTTTGCAGCAGCGCCAGACCCTGCGTCAGCTGCTCGACCAGCGGATCGGCCTCCGGGCGCGGCCCGGCCGGGCGCGAGAATGCGACGGTCGCTTTCTCTTTCGGGGCCGGCAATACGCCCACTTCGACCAAGGCGGCGCGCACAGTCTTTTCGTCGGTCTTGAAGCGGACGGCGAGCTCGTTGATGCTCTTCGTCTTGCCGTACCGTTTGAGGTACGAGAGGTCTTCCTTCTGCCAACGTTTGGCCATCTTCTCTGGGGCTCTCCGCGGACTTATCGTTTGCGTAGCTCGATCAAGATTTGCTTGGCGACCGATTTCAAAGTGTCGAAGACGCCGATGCCGGTGGTTGCCACCGCCTCGAACGTCGGCTCGCGCTTGTAATTTAGCACCCGATACATCTGGTCGACCGCCAACGCGCCGGGAAGGTCCCGCTTGTTGAATTGCAGCGCGTAGGGAATGGTCGGCAGATCGTAGCCGTGCTCTTTCAAGTTCGCTTCGAGGTTGCGGATCGATTCGATGTTCGCCTCCATCCGCTCCTCCTGGCTGTCGGCCACGAAAACCACGCCGTCCACGCCCTTCAGGATCAGCTTACGGCTGGCGTCGTAGAACACCTGGCCCGGCACCGTATAGAGATGGAATCGGGTGGTGAAGCCCCGGATGCTGCCGAGATCGAGCGGCAGGAAATCGAAGAACAGGGTGCGATCCGCCTCGGTGGCGAGCGAGATCATCTTGCCCTTCGAATCGGGCGAGGTCTTATTGTAGATGTACTGCAAGTTGGTCGTCTTGCCCCCGAGCCCGGGGCCGTAATAGACGATCTTGCAGTTGATCTCCTTGCTGGCGTAGTTGATGAACGTCATGGTCGTACAACCCTCGGTCGGCGTTTTGGGCGGCGAAAGGATGCGAGAGAGAAGTTACGTCGCGGGCGCAAGCCCCAGCCGTCACTCGCTGAACAGAGCGTCGATGTCCTCGTCGGTAATCTCGGAAAATGGGCTCGCGGGGCCGGTCGAAGAATCCCCTCGCTCCCCCTTCTGCAGCATGGTCTCGAAGATGCGCTCCAGATCGACGCTCGCCCTCTTCACCCGCAGCCGCACCAGCCCGAGCGACGAGCGCTCGTCGAAGATGACGACCAGGATCGCCCGCTTGGCGACGATCGAGATGTGGATGTGGTCTTGCTGCCCTTCGTGGAACAGGACCGAGAACTCCCGCTCGCCGATCAGCTTGGCGAGTCCGTCGGTCGCTGCGACGTTGCCGGCGGTGAGCGAGGCGAGCGAGGTCGCGTCGAACTGCTCGATCTCACCCGCGGCCGCGATCTGCTGGCCGTTTTTGTCGATCAGGAAGACGGCTTTGGCGTTGGCTTCCTGGCGTAAACGCCGGAGCGCCTCTTCCAAGCTCGCGTATTCCTCTTCGTAGAGGATGAAATCGGCTGAACCCATCGGATGACCTCGTATTGGATCGCTCGGAAGATACAACACCCGGCCGCTCCGGTCAAAACGCTGATTCCAAATAACTTGTCTAGGGGTACTTAAAGGAGCTTACCGGAAGTAGCGCCACCCGGTTAGCATGTCCTGCTCGGCGATCAGGACCCGATCCCCTTCTACGCGGTGAGCCAGCTGCACCGGCTCGCACCCCCCATGCCCGTTGTTGATCCCGGCGAGCCGGAAGGACTTGTCGCACTTCCTGCAAACCACCCACTCGCCCTGGGCCTTGAAGCCCCGCTTGGTCTTGAAACAGACCTCGCTCGCATCGAACGCGACCTGGACCGTGCCCTCGGCGTCCCGGCCGACGAAAAATTTGACCTCCTGGTTCGCCGAGTTCAAGAACCGGTAGAACCGAACTTGCAGAGGCCCGAGCTTGCCCACGTCGATCGAGACCTGATGGTCCGGCCCGGGGCTCACCCGCTCGAAGCCGTTCTTGCCCAGCCGCCCGGCGAGCGCCAGTTCGGCGATCATGCCGATGACGACACAGAGGCCAATCGCGAGAATGCCATGGATGGGACGGAATCGCACGGCCGGTATTGTGCGTCAAGGGGAGGGACGGAGCAAGGGCGGGGCCGTCGCGCCGAGCGCCGCCGCGAGCTTGCCCGGCATTCCTTCGAACGCTCCGGAGGACATGGTGATCAGCACGTCGCCCGGTTTCGCTTCCGCGAGGGCGGCGGCAAGCAGGGCTTCGTTGGTCGGAAAGACCTTGGCGCTCACCCCCGAGCGGTTCAGGTCGGCGGCGAGCGCGGCGAAATCGAGCCGCTCCTCGTCGCTCAATCGCCCGGCGTGGAAGGTCGGGGCGAACAGCACCCGGCCGGCGCGGGAAAAAGCGGTCTTATAGAGGTCGTAGAAGAAGCTCCGGCCGGCGGTGAGGCTGCGCGGCTCGAACAGAACCATCAGGCGGCGGTCCGGGTAGCGCTGCGCGAGGCCCCCCAGGGTCTTTTCGACCGCGGTCGGATGATGGGCGAAGTCGTCGACCACGGTGATTCCCGGGGTTCCGGCGGGTCCGAAGGTTCCCAGCTCCTCCA
>JBBSBW010000019.1:0-99666 GCA_038250865.1 Thermoanaerobaculia bacterium
CCCTGGTTTTGGGGTGTTTGTTGTTGGTGGCTTTGTTACAGCCCGCCACGGGTCGTCCTCGGGTTGTGGTTTCGCTTGCCTCCTCGCTCCTTCGGGCGCCTGCGGCAGCAGCCTGTCGCGGGGGGGCACGCGAAACCACTACCCGTTCTCGGCTCTCCATCGCCGCTAGGACCTCCGCGTCCACGACAGGCGAAGCGACTTTCGCGCCGCATCGAGCAGACCCGGCGGTCTGGCCGGCGCCCCGTCGATCCGCCGAGTCAGCTCTGCGAGCTCGCGCTCCCTGTTCCTGGCGCGCCGTCCGGCCTCCTCCAGCGCGGCTTGCGCATGGACGAGGTTCTCCTCTGTCTGGCGCAGCTGCTGGTGCAGCGCGGCATAGGCCGTGCCCGAATCCGCCAACTGCTCCGATTTCGCCCTCAGCTCGCGCGTCGTGTATGCCCGCAAGGACGCGAGCGATTGCAGCAGCGCAATGACTGCGTCCTGTGCGGCGATCGGGTCAGCCGCGTCCGCCGCAGGCCGATCGGTGTCGGTCCTACCGGCGGCATCGGCGAATCGGAGAGCCTCCCGGTAGATGACGGCCCTGAGGTGCGGCTCCGAGGAAGGCGCTGACTCCTCGACCGCCCGGATGATCTGCTCTAGGCCCTTCTCGCTCGCGAGACCGGCCGCGTCGCTCGGTGAGATGCCGTCCGATTCCAGCGCGTCCAGGCAAGCCCTCGACCGCGAGCGGCGAAACTGGCGCCACGCAAACTCCGAGAACGACGGCGCCTTTTGGTGCCACGAGGTGATGGAATCACGGAAATGAAGCTTCAGGCCCGATCGCTCCAGACGCTTGCCCAGATCGAGGTCCTCGCCCAGGACCCTGGGAAACCGCTGGCTATCGAACAGACCGTGCTCCAGGAGAAACCGGCGTTTCAACGAAAGATGCCCGGTCCAGAAACCGCGCCAGCCGATGTCATCCGGAGGGCGTTGGCGAACCCACTTCCAATCGAGATACTCGTCGCTTTCCGAAAGATAACGAGCCAGCGGCTCTTGGGTCGGTCCGGCGGGCCAGGCCATGAAACCCAGGCAGGCGTGATGGGCCTCGGGCCATTCGCGGTGAAAGCGAACATGCGCCTCCAGACAATCGCGCTCGACCACCATGTCATCGTCCAGCATAAGGATCAGCTCGCCTCTGGCGCGGCGAATCCCGTGGTTGCGGGCTTCCGCCGCACCCGCATGCTCCTGCGGAAGGAGGGTGACCCGTTCGCCCCAGCGTTCTTTAAGGCGCAGATTCGTCTCGTCGGTACAACCGTCGGCGACCACCAGGATCTCGAATCGATCCTTGGCGAGAGTCGTCGCAGCCAATGAATGCAGCAACTCTTCCACAAGCGGGCAGCGATTGCGGGTGGGGATCACGACCGAAATCACCGGTGCGGAATCAATCTCTGCACTCTGGCTGGCCGGCGCGGAGGCCTGCCGGCCCTCTGCCTTCGGCCCTCCGGAACTGCAAATGCCCACCAGCTTGGCGGCGAAGGACGCCAGGTCGTCCTCTCCGTACACGGTGATGCGCGGCAGGAGCATTCGGTCGTCGGCAAAGGCACTGCGCTCCTCGCGGCAGGTGAACGCCAGCTCGTAGCCGCAGCTCGCCGCCCAGGTGGCGACGAGGGGGTTCGAATCCCCATAGGGATACGCCAGAGCGGTCACCGGCCGGCCCAGCTCCGCCTCGATGCGGGTGCGCGACAGCGACAGCTCTGCGACGGCGTTTTCGGGCGTGATCTCGGACAAATGGGGATGGGTCCGCGTATGAGAGCCGATCGTGACGTTCCTGCGGGCGACATCGCGCAGGGTTGCCCAGTCCAGAAGCGCTTCGGGCTCGCCGAAGGCGCGGTCCCAGTCGGCGACCCCGCCAACCCGGTCTTCGACCACGAACAGCGCAGCCGGGAAGCCGTGCTTCTCCAGCACGGGCAAAGCCGCCTCGGCGAAGTCGAGGTAGCCGTCGTCGAAGGTCAGCAACACCGACCGATGCGGCACGGCAAGCCCCTGGATATGCGCGTCGCGGAACTGCGCCAGCGACAAAACCGCGTATCCGTTGTCCTTTAAGAAAGCCATTTGCTCGGCGAACGCATCCGGGGAGATCCGGTAGGGAGCGAGAGCCGCCGGACCCGATTCCGCAATACGGTGATAGGCCAAAATCGGGATCGAGGTGCCGGGCGGCTGCGCGGATCGCTGCGGCAGCCCCCGTGCCGCGACGGCCACCGCCTCCGGGATCGATCCCATGTCGACGCTGCGCCGCCGAGAGCCCGTCGTCGGCTCCGTCCAAGAGAACGAATGCACGGCGTAGAGCGGCGCGGAGAGTTCATCATGGAGACTTGCGCCCACGGCGATTGCCACCTCCGCGATGGTGCGCGCTCCGAAGGGGCACCTCCAGTCAAAGCCAAGCTTGTCGGGCTCATCGGCCACGGCTTTGGCGTTCGCCATGACCAGCAATCCCTCCGGCGTAAGCGCGCGAAGCACCCGCGCGAGCACGAGCTCCAGGGTCTTGCGCTGTGGCAGATACGCGAGCAGCTCGCTGCAGACGATCAGGTCGAAACGGCCCTGGATCTCCTGGGAGAAGACATCGAGTTGGGAGAAGCGCACCTGAGCGGAGCCGCCAACGAGCGTTTGCGCGCGCGCCAAAGCCGTGGCCGAGATATCTACCGCCAGGAGGCTGTCGACGTAGGGAAGCAACTGCGCGGTGAATCGCCCCTCGGCGCAGCCGATCTCCAGCGCGCTCGCGAAGCGCCTGCCGCCGAGCAGGGAAAGCGTCTGCTGATACTTGACCCGCTCGTAGTCAGAGCCGTAGCTCCACGGGTCCTCACGAGCAAAAACGGCCTCGAAGTAGCGGCCATCGTATTCGCGAGCCTGCGGGGTGTTCAGAGCCATCGGAGCCATGTGGAAGAACCTGAAGCATAGCTCAATGGCGGAACCCGCGACTCTTCGATCTTCTGTCTCTGCCGCGCCTCTCCGCTTGCCCTACTCGAACCAGCCGTTCACATCCACCACGATGTGGGTGAACGCCGAGGTGGTGAAGTTTTGCAGGCCGAAGGTGCCGGACCCTGAGCCGGAGAGCTTCAAGATCGCGTTGTTCGTCCGGGTCTGGCCGGCTCCGAAGTTGATCAGGTAGGCGTTCGGCACCGCCGCGGTGTCGAAGTCTCCGGGGAAGGAGCGGAGGTGGCCGGCCTGGCCGGCGTTGACGATGCTGATGTTGATCGAGATCGCCTTGGCCGTGGCCGGGATGCCGCAGCGGCCGGTCGCGCGGATCACCCGCTGTCCCGTCGGCGGCAGCGCCGGACCGCCCCAGGCTCCGAAGGGATCGCGGCTGTCGAGCAGGCGGCAGGGGGAGACGGTGTGGAACTGGATCGCGGCACTCGTAGTCGCGACCGCCGGGCGCCAGCCGCGCTGGACGACTTCGAAATCGGAGCCGTGGAGGCTCCCGAACGCCGGGTTCAGCACGTCGTTGTTCCAGCGCGTGTCGTAGGCGCCTTGAATGTACATGTCCGAGCCGTTGTCCGCGAGAATCAGGCCGTACGTCTTCATCGCCTGAAAAATCCGCTGCACCTCCGGGGTAAATCCGGAGAGGTTGACGCTCGCCTTGAGCCGCAGCCGGGTGCCCATCGGTGGCGCGGCCGCCGCGCAGGTGTTGCAGGCGGTGTGCGACGCCGGGTAGACATGGCCGTTGGTGTCGCGGGTGGTGAAGCGGAACGCGTGCTTGATCGGCGCGGTGCCGAACGCCTCGTCGTAACGGACCAGGCCGGGAAGGATCGCGAGCCCCGCGGCGTCGGCGCTGGTCCACCCTTCCGTCCGCCGGCCGTTCGCGTCGAGCGCGTAGATCGCCCCCGAGCCGGCCTCCCAGCGGCTGAGGGTGGTGTTCCAGTGCGCGTGGTACAGCTCGTAGAGGATCCGGTTGTCGCGGTCGACGATCAGCATGTGATGGTCGCCGCCGGTGCCGCCTCCCGCCTGCCCCCCTTCGATCCAGCGCGGTTGGGTGCGCGCCTCCGTCGGAATAGGGTAGCCGTTCGGCCGACCGGGCGAGCCGTTGTCGCTCTGGCTGCCGAACTCGACGAACGTCACCGCCTGAAGGGCTTGAGTGCCGGGGACCGAGATGTACACCATGCCGTAGATGTTGGTGTTGTTCGGATCGGTCGGATCTTCGTCGCCGCCGAAATCGGGATGGAGCGCCCGGGTGGTGCCGATGAACGAAATGTAGGAGGCGCTGTTGGTGTCGAGCGGCGCGGCCGAGACATCCACGTTCCACCAGTTGTCGGGCGGAAAGAGCGGCAGCGGGGCGGGGAGCGTGCCGCTGCGGACGGCCTGCGCCTGAATCGACGAGCCCGAGGCGAGAAGGCCGACGACGGCGAAGCCGGCAAGGGCGAGCGCTGAGATTCTCATTTGCCTATGAGGCTATCGCCAGGGGAGACCGATGGCAAGGGCGCCGTGTCTCGCCCGCGCTGACCGAAGCCGACCAGGCCTGGCTGCTGAACCAGGTCGCCTTCCGTCTGCGCGCCCTGGGCCGGCTGACCGAGGCACGGCGGTTGATCGAGAAGCATGGGTACGGGCGGCGGTCCCAGGGTCCCGTTTCGGTGCTGTCACCCTGGGCTCGCCAGGCTCCAGCCTGGCGCTTTTTCGTAGCACGGAGGTGCGCGGACCGCCGAGAGCGCTCCGCGGAGTGCCGGATGTGCAAACGCGCCAGCGGTCTGTGCGACGGCGGCACGGGGAGTTCCCATCCGGACTGCGGAAACCGTTCTGCGGACACTCTTCTGTGCGGCTTTCATAGCCGAATGTGCGAACGCGAGTGCCCTGATGGGTTTCGCCACTCCCGCGCGTGCAGAGCTGGAACAAATCTGTGCGAAGTCGGACCAGAAAACCACTCGGCGGAGTCCCGAATTCGGTATCGAAGAGTTCGGAGGGCCCTTCCGATGCCGCGGACCGATCTTCGGTCATCAAGATTGTGCGTCCCCGCATGAAAATCTGTGCGACGTGGGTAGCTCGGCCCCTTCCAGCTCCCGGAACAGCGGCTCCGAGAGGGCGTTTCGCACAGACTCTTTCCCGTTGCCGCACATCACGGGTCCGCGAAAGGGTGATCTGGGCCACGACCGCACAGATTTCTTTCAGCTCTGCACAAGCGGCGACCGCGCCACCGTTTTCCGGAACCCTTCAAACCGCTTGCCGAAAGATCTCCGCCAGCCGTTCGATCCCGTCCACCAGACGTGGCCCCGGGCGGCTGAAGCAGCCGTTGGCGTCGACCGGAAAGACCTTTCCCTGCCGCACCGCGCGGAGCGACGACCACTCCGGAGCCCCCGCGATCCGCTCCACCTGAGCGCGCGCTCCCGCTTCGTCGAAACCGCAGGGCATCACGACCAGTAGGTCGGGATCGAGGGCGGCCACCTCGGCCCAGGTCATCCGGCGCGAGCTGTCGCCGGGCCGGGCGGCGATGTCCTCACCGCCAGCGGCTTCGATCATTTCCGGCAGCCAATGCCCACCGGCGAACGGTGGCTCCAGCCATTCGAGGGCGAGGACCCGCGGGCGCCGGGCTCCCGTTCCGGCGCGGGTTTCTACACCTTGGGCCAGGTGGGCGAGCCGGGCTTCGAGGCCATCCACCAGCTCGGTCGCTTCCCGATCTTTGCCGATTTTCGCGCCGACGTTTCGGATGTCCTCGAACACGTCGGCCAGCCGTCGCGGGTCGAGCGAGAGCACGTCCGGACAGCGGGGGAGCGGCGCGAGCGCCCCTTCCACCTGCTCGGTGCTGACGGCGCAGACGGGACACAGCTCCTGGGTGACGATCAGGTCGGGATCGAGCCGGGCGAGCAGGGCCTCGTCGATGGTGTAGAGGCTGAGGCCGTTTCCTACCTGCGCCGAGACCGCGCGGTCGATCTCGGCCGGCGCGAGATCGGCCGAAAGTGCGCTGCCGGTGAGGATCGGCCGTTCGCGCGCCGCGGTCGGAAAATCGCACTCGTGGCTTACGCCCACCACCTGGTCGCCTGCGCCGAGCGCGAACAGGATCTCGGTGCCGTTCGGTACGAGGGAGACGATTCGGCCGGCGATCCCAAGTCCCGTCACTGCGCGGCAACCGGCGCGGGGGAATCGAACGCCGAGTCGGGAATCGCGGCGACCGAGATTTCGCCCAGCTCCAGCGTGCGGTCTCCCCCCACCTGTACCCGGTGCGGAGCGAGCAGGATCTCACCGTATTTCTGCCAGCCCTGCCAGAGCCAGGCGGAGGGGGCCTCGTCGGGCTTGGCGTCTTCGAGCCGGAACGCCCAGCGGTCCATGATCCCGGTCTTGCGATTGACGTAGGCCCAATAGTGGTCGCCGGGCGTCAGGCCCACATGGTCGAACGAGACGGCCAGCTTGTCGTAGGTTGCGCCGTCGATCGTCTCTTCGCCGTCGAGCGCGAGATGGACGCCCGGGTCGCGCAGCTTGTAGGGCATCAAGAGCCAATAGGTGTCATTCACCCAGGTGCCGTAGCCCAGCTCCAGGAGCTTCGCCGCCTCCTCGCCTTCCTGCTTCTGGCCGTCCAGGTAGGCGGTGCCTTCCTTGGTGTTGATGTTTTCGAGGACCACGAAGGCTTTCCCCTCCTTGGTCTTCCCCTCGAGCCGATGGCGACCGGTGTAGCGATCCCACCAATGGCTGCGCCGGCCGGCGAAGGTGAAGTGAAGAAAGCGGGTGTCGTCCCATCCCTTCTTGCCGCCCATCGCATCGAGCACACGGTCGGCGAGCTGTTCGGGCGGGGAGGCGGCGAGCGAGCCGGCGCTCAAAGCCGCCAGGGCGGCGAGGGCGAAGACGATCGGACGGGTGGATCGGAAGGTGTGATGCATGCGAGGCCTCCAATGGGAACGCGCTGGAAAGCGCGGGCACAGTGTAGGCCGAAATCAGACCTACTGGAGGCGACGCCTTAGCGCGCGGGGATCGACAACATCTGGCCGGCTTTCACCGTGCCGCCGCGCAGGCCGTTCGCCTTCTTCAAGCTTGCGACCGAGACGCCGTTCCTCTGCGCGATCTGCCAGAGCGTTTCGCCGCGCCCCACCCGTACCCGCTTGGTGGTTTGCCGCTTGCTCGCCGTGGCGGTGCGGCCGGCGGTATGTCCGGCGGTACGCCCGGAAACGCGGCTGCTCCGGCTCGCAATGACGGACGAAGAACCCGACGAAGAACCCGAGGACGGGACCTTGAGCACCTGCCCGGCGTGAACCGTGCTGCCCCGAAGGCCGTTTACCTTGCGTAGGGAAGCCACCGTCGTGCCGTTGCGGTTGGCAATCTGAGACAGCGTGTCGCCCCGGCCGACGCGCACCGTTCGCGCCTTGGTGGCCGCACTCTTCGTGCCCGACCAGCGGACGGAGATCTTGCCGGCGGGCCTCGACGCGGCGGCGACCGCCGTGCCGGGGATGCGCAGGCTCTGGCCGGAGAACAAGCCGCTGCCGCGCAGACCGTTGGCGCGGCGCAACGAATCGGCCGAGACGCCGTAGTGGCTGGCGATCCGGGTGAGCGTTTCGCCGCGCCGTACCCGGTGGACCGCGCTCTTGCCCGCGGTGCCGCGGCGGGCCGACTCGCTGCCGGAGACGATGGAGCTGGGGGAGGGCGCCGACTCGGCGATCAAATCGACCGGCGGTCCGCTCAACGCCGCCGTCTGGATCGGCGGCAGCTCGCGCCCACCGTCGACCGCCAGCAGGTAGCTCGCGAACGCCTCGGGGAAAAGTGCCACGTGGTAGTGGGCGGGGAAGCGCTCTCGGGTCGCTTCCAGGATGCCGCGGCTTTCGAGGTCGAGGAGGGTGCTTTCGAGCAGGCTGCTACAGGCGCGGCGTAAGCTGTGCCGCAGGTCCATGGCCATGCCGGTCGGATGGACTGAATGGATCGAGGCGTTCCACGGCTGATGGCTCTTCGGCCGGACCAGGCTGGTGGCGACCAGCGGCTCGCCGCAGCTCCCGCGTTCGAGGTGCCCCATCCATTCGAGGAAGCGCTTGACCTCCGGCCGGGCGTAGGGGAACGACGCGCCGTCTACCTGGTAGTCGCCATTGCCCGGCACGTAGACCAGCAGGCCGTGACGGACGAAGACCTCAATGTCCTCGGGATTGCGCAGGTAGGTAAAGGCTTCGTCCTCGGCGGCGCGGTTCTGGCGCGCCATCGACGCGGCGGAACCGAGGAGCGTTTGGGCCGAAAGGGTTTCGAGCGAGAGGGTACTGCAGGCCAGCAAGGCGAGAACGAAAGTTGCCGTGAACCGGGCACGGCGCGGTGCGATCCTGGGCGGCATCGAAAGACCTCTCGATCCGGTGGTTGTCGCCAAAAGGGCCGCGAGGCGAGCCCGGCTACGTCGAATACGAGGGCGGAATGTAACACAGCCGTTGCCGAAAGGGGAGCCTCACGCCAAGAAATTTCTTTTCTCATGCCTATTTAGTAGCGTGTTGAACATTCCCGCCGGGGAACGGGTCCTTTTGGTACAGTTCTCTCCATGGCATGGCAGAAGACTCTACAACCGGGGGAAACCGTCATTCATCGCGCATGGCCGAGCCGCTGGGGGCTGGTGGTGCCGCTCGGCTTGACCGCGCTCGCGCTGCTCGGCGGTGGGATTGGCGGGAAGCTGTTCGCGCAGCCTCTTTTGTACCTGGCGGGAGGTGTCCTCGCCCTGGCTGCGGGCGGCTGGGCGGCGGTGCGCTGGGTGCGCCTGGCGAGCAGCGTCTACGTCCTCACCGATCGGCGGGTGCTCAAGCAGGAAGGGCTGCTCGCCCGGACTTCGAAAGACGCCTACCTCGACCAAGTGAACAACGTCGAGCACTCCCAGACTTTGGCCGGCCGGATATTCGGCTACGGCGATCTGGAGATCGATACCGCGAGCGAGCATGGCGCTACGATGTTTCATCGCATCGCGAACCCGATCGGATTCAAGAGCGCGATCCTCGCCGCGGCCGACCAGGAGCGCTCCGGCCGGTTGCGCCCGATCGTCTCGGCGCCGGCCTCGGGCGCCGACCGTCTGCGGGAGCTGAAAAAGCTGCTCGACGACGGGCTGATCAACGAGACCGAGTTTGCCCAGAAGCGCGCGGAGCTGGTGGCCGCGCTTTAGGAGAATTCATGAGCGACCTGGCAGATCAAAAATGCGTTCCGTGCAAGGGCGGCGTCCCGCCGCTCGATCCCGCGGCACTCGCCCAACTCACCGCCCGGCTGGGCGCCGACGGCAACGGTTGGCGGGTGGTCGCCGGCCATCATCTGGAGAAAGAGTACGCGTTTCCAGATTTCGTCTCGGCTCTCGCGTTCGTCAATCGGGTGGGCGCGGTGGCGGAAGAGGAGGGGCATCACCCCGATCTCTTCCTCACCTGGGGGAAGGTCCGGATCACCCTCTGGACCCATTCGATCGACGGCCTGACCGAGAGCGACTTCGTGCTCGCGGCCAAGGCCGATCAGGTTCTCTCCTAGCAGCGGCGGCGGCGCCTGCTCCCTGCGGGCGGGTCTCATAACTCGCTACGCTCAGACAGATTCGACCCGTCCTCGGAAGCAGGCGCCGCCGCCTTCGTAGATGTACCTAGCGGCGGCCCTTGAAGAAGTCGCCCAGGCTGCCGAACGTGCCGGCGGGTGCCGCGCGCGGCGGTTCCGGCAGATCGTCGTCGTGGTGATCTTCGCTGCCGTCGCCCAATCCCAGCGAGATCCGGTGGCGGGCGATGTCGACGCCGAGCACGCGCACCGACAGCTCCTGACCGACCGACAGCGCTTCACGGGCGTGCTGCAGACGGCGGCCCGAGCTGTTGCCGATCTCGCTGATGTGGAGCAGGCCGTCGAGCCCCGGCTCCAATTCGACGAACGCGCCAAAGGTCTCCAGCCGGACGACCTTGCCGTGGACCATCGAACGCTCAGGGAAACGCCCCGGGGCGTCGCGCCAGGGATCGCGCTCCAGCGCTTTCCTCGACAGCGAGATCCGTTCGCCGCGCTTGTCGTCCGCGGCGCGCTCGATGCGGATGATCTGCACCTCCACCTCCTGGCCGACCGCGAGCGCGTCTTCGGGGCGCGCGAGCCGCGAATGGCCGATCTCCGAGACGTGGAGCAGCCCTTCGACGCCGCCGAGGTCGACGAACGCGCCGTACGTCGTGAGCGAAGTCACGTGGCCGGTGATCACGGTGCCGATCGACAGGGTGGCCCGCACTTCGGCGGCGCGCACGTCCGCTTCTTCCTGGAGCAGCGAGCGGCGCGACAGCACGATATTCGGCCGCCGGTTGCTGCCGGTCGGCTCCTCGAAGCGGAGCACCCGGAAGGTCAGCGTCTGGCCGACGTAGCCGCTCGCGTCTTCGACGAAGCGGTTCTCGATCTGTGAGATCGGGCAGAAGCAGCGCACGCCCGCGACGTCGACTTCGAGGCCGCCCTTGTTCAAGCCGGTGATCCGCCCGTCGAGCGTCATCTGGGTCTCGAAGGCGCGCCGGATCTCTCCGGCGGCTTCGGCCTGCGCCGCGTTCTTCGAGATCTTGCGCTTGAGCAGCAGGGTGTTGGTTTCGGGATCGCGCCCGGCGACGGTGGCTTCGAGCTTCGCGCCGACCTCGACCGTGACGTTACCTTCCTTGTCGCGCAGATCGGCGGTTGGGATGACCGCTTCGGATTTGGTGCCGATATCGACCAGAGTCGTCTCTTCGCCGATCGAGATCACGGTGCCGCTGACCTTGCCGCCGACTTGGGGGTCATTCTTCTTTTCGGTCGCGGTGGACTGCTCGAACTGCGCGAGGATGGCGCCGAATTCCTGGGGCGCCTCCGGCGCAGGGGCGGCCGCGGGCTCTTCTTCCGTGCTCGGCGCGGAGAGAGGCTCTTCGGCATCTGTCGGCGGCTCGGGAGCCGGGTCCGCGACGGGCTCTTGCGGCTCGTCCGCCGGCTCCGTCGGTTCGGGAGCCGGGTCCGAGACGGGCTCCTGCGGCTCGTCCGTCGGCTCGGTGACGGGCTCCTGCGGCTCGTCCGCCGGCTCCGTGACGGGCTCCTGCGGCTCGGCCGAAGCGGGAATCTCGCTGGATTCTTGGGGTTCGGGGAGGGCCTCGGTCCGTTCGGTTTCCTGCGGCTCTGCGGGGGTCTGGTCGTCCATGGGGGGAATCCTCGTTTTTCCGCCCGGGGGGCTCGTTCCAGCTCGCCTGGAATCTTCTTCCCGGTGCGACAGCGGGTCAAAGTATCACGGCGAACGCCTCCCGATTGGAGCGTCGCCATGCCCTTCCAGAAGGGAAGAGTGCTGCGAAGGGCGAAATGTGGGGCAAGCGGCTGCGAATCTTGCCGCGAGCGTTAAGATTCGCGAGACGAACCGCTTCGATTCGACTTTAAAGCTCTGGAGAATTCCGCCCGCCATGGATCTGCGTCCACGTTTCGCATCACCGCTATGCCAACTCGCGCTCGGAGCGATTCTTCTGGGAGCTCCGATGGCGATCTTCGCCGCGCTGACCTCCGCCGCGACTCCGGAATCCGCGGCATTCTCCGAGCCTCACCTCGCGGATC
Organism: Thermoanaerobaculia bacterium; assembly: GCA_038250865.1. Classification (GTDB taxonomy): domain Bacteria; phylum Acidobacteriota; class Thermoanaerobaculia; order Multivoradales; family UBA5704; genus DASYKS01. The sequence continues at coordinate 11,452 of JBBSBW010000019.1, forward strand.
TCCTCCAGCTCACCCCCGGCGGCGAGAACGCTGAGGCGTATTGGTCGCCGGACGGCAAGGAGCTGATCCTTCAGGCCCACGGCTCGGCCGACGCCTGCGATCAGATCTATCGGCTCGCGGCGGACGGGTCGAAACCGCCGATCCCGGTCTCGTCGGGCAAAGGGCGGACCACCTGCTCGTATTTCCTCCGCGGCGGCGAGCGGGTGATTTTCTCTTCGACCGAAGGCGCCGGCCCCGAGTGCCCGCCGCCGCCCGACCGCTCGCACGGTTACGTCTGGGCGGTCTACCCGACCTACGAGATCTGGAGCGCCAAGCCGGACGGTACCGATCTGGTCCGGCTGACCGACAACCAGGCGTACGACGCCGAATCGACGGTCTGCCCGACGGACGGCACGATCGTCTTCACCTCGGACCGCGACGGCGACCTGGAGCTGTATTCCATGAAGCCGGACGGCTCGGAGGTCCACCGGCTCACCCACACCCCCGGCTACGACGGCGGCGCGTTCTTCTCGCCCGACTGCACGAAGCTGGTCTGGCGCGCGGCCCGGCCGGCGCCGGGCAGAGAGCAGGAGGACGACGCGGCACTGCTCGCCAAGGGCCTCGTGCGCCCGGGCAAGCTCGAAATCTGGGTCGCCAACGCCGACGGCAGCGAAGCGCACCAGGTCACCGCACTCGGCGCGGCGTCGTTCGCCCCGTCGTTTTTCCCCACGGGAAAGCGGCTGTTGTTTTCGTCCAACTACGGCGATCCGAAAGGGCGGGAATTCGACATCTGGGCGATCGACATCGACGGCACGCATCTCGAACAGATCACCCGCTCGCCCGGCTTCGACGGCTTTCCGCTGTTTTCGCCCGACGGAAAAAGGCTCGCGTTCTCTTCGAACCGCGTCCAAAAGGCGGCGGGGGACACCAACGTCTTCGTCGCCCGCTGGGTGGACAGTCCCGTCGTGCCCGAGACGACCAGCCCCCAGATCGACGCCGATCGCTTTGCCGCGGACGTCGTCTGGCTCGCCGACGACGCACGCGAGGGGCGCGGGGTGGGAACGAAGGGGCTCGCCGAAGCGACCGACTGGATCGAACAGCGTTTCCGCGCGCTCGGCCTCGAACCCGGAGTCCTGGGCGAGAAAGGGCTGCTGGCGAGCTTCCGCCAAGCGTTCGACGTGCCGATCTCGATCGAGTCGGGACCGAAGACGCGGGTGAGTTTGAACGGCGTCGCCCTCGACGGCGAGAGCTTCCGGCCGCTTGGCTTCTCCTCATCCGGCTCGGTCTCGGGAGAGGTGGTCGCCGCCGGCTACGGTGTCACCGCGCAGGAGCGGGGGATCGACGATTACGCCGGGGTGGACGCGAAAGGAAAGATCGTCGCCGTGCGCCGGTTCGTGGCCCCTCCAGGCCATCCCATCGAACCGCCGAAAGAGGGGGAGACGGAGACTCCCGTAGAGCGCGACGCGCGCGAGAAAGCCGCCGACATCGAGCGGCGCGACTCGGACCTCCGCTACAAGGCCTTCAATGCCAAGCAGCACGGCGCGATCGGGTTGATCGTGGTCGATCTGCCACCGCCGTCGAAACCGATCAAGCCGACCGCCGAGCTTCCCGGCCAAATGCCGGACGAGGCGCCGCTGCCGACGCTTTCGGTCGCCGACGCGGGGGACGCGGGGCTTCCCGTGATCGCGGTCTCCCGCAAGGCGGGCGCGAGCCTGTTCTCAACCGGCGCCGATCGGATCTCGCGGGCGGAAATCGGGGTTGAGCTGATCACCCACACGGAGCGCGCCGCCAACGTCGTCGGCGTGTTGCGCGCCGGTGGAACCGAAAAGTTTCCCGGCGCGGTGCTGATCGGCGCCCACTACGACCATCTCGGTTTCGGCCCGTTCGGCTCGCTCGATCCCGATTCGAAGGCGCCCCACAACGGCGCGGACGACAACGCCTCGGGGACCGCAGCGCTGCTGCTCGCGGCGAAAAACCTCGCCGAGAAGAAAGGCGAGCTGTCCCGCGACGTCTGGTTCGTCGCCTTCTCCGGCGAGGAGCGCGGCGTGCTCGGCTCGACCGCCTTCACCCGCCAGCCACCCCAAGGGCTCGCGCTCGCCGACCTGGACGCGATGATCAACATGGACATGGTCGGCCGCCTGCGCGAGAACAAGCTCTCGGTGCTCGGCGGCGAATCGGGGCAAGGATGGGCGGCGCTGGTCGACCCCGCCTGCGAGCGCGCGGGCCTCCACTGCACTCTGAGCGGCGACGGCTACGGCCCGTCCGACCACAGCCCGTTCTACGCCGCGGGCGTCCCTGTGCTTCACCTGTTCACCGGCACCCATTCCGACTACCACCGGCCGAGCGACGACGCGGACAAGATCAACGCCCTCGGCGGTGCGCAGGTGGCAGGGCTCGCCGCGGATCTGGCCAAGATCCTGGCAAACCGCGCCGAAAAGATCGCCTATAAGTCGGCTCCCGCCCCGGCTCCGGCGGGAGACGTCCGCGGCTCCGGCGCCTCACTCGGCACGATCCCGGATTACGCGGGCGACCAGCGCCCCGGCGTGCTGCTCGCCGGAGTGCGGGCCGGCAGCCCGGCCGAAAAAGCGGGAATTGGTCGCGGCGATCTGCTGGTCGAGCTGGCCGGCACCGAGATCCGCGACATCCAGGACTTCATGTTCGTGCTGCGCCGAGCGGTCCCCGGCCAACGCGCCCCGGTGGTGGTGATCCGCGACGGCCGCCGCGTCACGCTCGAAGTCGAGTTCGGGATCAATACGCGGATGCGGTGATCCGATGCCGATGCTCGGCGCGATGACGGATCTCACGAGCGTGTAGTTGGCTATCGTCGATGTCGGACCGTGTTCCGATCAGGTCATTTCGTTTCCAGTAGGCCACGAGCTGGGCACCGGTGTGGGCCACGGATTCGATGTTGACGGGAGGAGCCGCCGTCACCGGTTCGAGGCTGAAATTGCGCACCTTGACCTTCTTCAGCGCGGCCACTGGACGGTCAACTTCGCAGATCAAAACCGTCTCCCCCGCTCGAGCGTAATCGAGCGAAGCGGTTGGATTCTTCATGAACTCTTCGACAGTGACTTTCGTCATGGTGCCCCATATCCTAGCAAATAGGCTCAGCTCCCGAGCGCGATCACTTCTGCCGCCCGCTCCGGCGCCGTCCGCACAAGTACCCGCCAATCCCCGCCACAACTGCCGCGCATCGAGCGCGCTGATTGGAAACGGCTCATGGCAACAGGCGGTGCAACCCGGCCGGCAAAGCGAGATGAGGAACCGAGCCGGGCCGACTCGTCGATCTCTTTTGGCGAAGGGTCATGAGGTTGAAGGTCACGATACCATCCGCCACCCATGGGACTCCGCCATCATTATTGGACGATCGCCCCCAAAGTGAGGCAATCCGTCCGCCCGGTGGCATGTCCGGAAAGCGTCGCCTGGTCGCGGACGATCGAGGATCCAAGAATGGGGCCGGTGGTCTTGACCGGACGGCTGCGCGACCTGAGGGACGGGCGCCCGGGAGGGGATCTGGTGGTAATCCTCCACGGGCTCGGCGGCAGTTGCGACAGCCAGTACGCCCACCGCGCGGCCGCGGCGGCCGAGCGCGCCGGGCTCTCCTCCTTGCGCCTGAACCTGCGTGGCTCGGATCGAAGCGGCACCGACTTCTACCACGCGGGGCTCACCGCCGATCTCGCCTCCGCCCTCGCGAGCCCCGAAATCGCCAGCTTTGCCCGCATCCACCTGCTCGCCTACTCGCTGGGAGGCCACGTCGCCCTCCGCTTCGCCGCGTTCGAACACGAGCCGCGCCTCTCCGGTGTGGTCGCCGTCTGCGCGCCGCTCGATCTCGCGCTCTCCGCCGCCGCGATCGACCGGCCTTCGCTCGCGCTCTACAAGACCTACCTGATGCGCCACCTCAAAGAGATCTACCAGCCGGTGGCATCCCGCCACCCGGACCTGACCCCGTTCGAGCAGGTGCGCGGCATCCGTTCCCTGCGGGCCTGGGACGAAGCGGTGGTCGCCCCGCGGCACGGCTTCGCCAGCGGCGCCGACTACTACGCCCGGGCGAGCGTTGCGCCGCACCTCGACCAGCTGCGCGTGCCGGCGCTGCTGCTTCAGGCCGAAGGCGATCCGATGGTCCCGGCCGACACGGTGCGCCCGGCGCTCTCGCGTCCTTATCTCAACTTGGATGTCCGCTGGCTGCGGCGGGCGGGGCATTGCGGGTTCCCGGAGCCGTTCGAGCTGGTGCTTCGAGCTGACCGGGAGGCGCGGTTGGAGGATCAGGCGTTGGGGTGGCTGGTGGGGTAGGGGGTGGCGATGGCGCGAGGACGTACCTAGATCGAGGCCAGGACTTCCTGCGTCACGTCTTTGCCTCCGCCGAAATTGGTGACGAGCGAGCCGATCGTGTAGATCGGTCCCCAGGGGATGCCCCACCAGCCGGCGACCAGGGTGAGTAGGGTGAAGCCGATGCCCTTGCCGAACGTCCCCTCGCCGGCCCGAATGAAATAGATGTCGGAGGAGCGTCGGAACGTCATGATGAGGACGGAGATGCAGTACTGAAAGTGGACGAACTTCCCGCCCTGCTGCACTTCGAATTGCAACTGCTCGCGGTTCATCCCTTCGATGCCTTGAATCGGCACAGCCTTACCTCCCGGAAATCAAGATTTTCGTCAGTCTATGCCACGGGCGCCACTGGCAAAGCCTCAGTGGCCGGGCGAGGCTTCAGCGCTATGGAAACGCCGACCCACAGTGCCCCGTCTGGCGGATCGGCACGACCGCCGCGCCGGGCGCTGCGGTGGCGAGCAGCTCATGCCCCGGATGGCGCCCGGCGTCGGTCCAGTTCGCCCAATCGCGCAGGTAGAGGCAGGTGCATTCGGCGCCCTGGTCGATCAGGTCCTGCTTCTGCTTGGCCGTGAGTTTGAAGTCAAGGGTCGAGATTCCGAGGTCGTTTAGGATCGCCGTCCGTTCGAGATTCGCCGGATTGTGCTCCAAGCCGACCACCTGGGCGGATAGGAGCGTCTCGAACAGCCCCTTGCCATAGGTGACGATGTCGTCGATCTTCCGCACCGGGGGCGGCGTGCTGGTGTTGACCAGCACGAAGCCGAGCGTTTCGGGGTTCAGGCCTCTTTCGCCGTCAAAGGCGTTCACTGGATAGTTCAAGACCACGCCGCCATCGACGAAGATCCTCTTTTCGTTCTGGATCGAAGCGAAGAAGAGCGGGAACGAGCCGGACATCCGCACCGCGAGCGCGACCTCAAAATCGGGGCTCTTCCGGTACGACAGCTCGCGCACGCTGCCGACGTTCAGGTCGGCGGAAAAGACCCGTAGATCGAGGTAGCCCTTGTCGTGCAGATCGCGGAACGTCGCGCGCTTCTTGCCGGTCTTGCCCTCCACCAGGCAGCGCATCAGGTCGAGATAAGTATCGCCGCGATAGTAGCCGTAGCGCCGGAACAGCCGGAAGATACCGGTCGAGCCGCCGTCCTCAAGCTGGCTGAAATCGAGCTTGAAGAGCAGCTCGCGGATGTCATTCGCCGAATACCGCAGGGCGACCAGCATCGCGGTGATCGAGCCCGCGGAGGTGCCAGCGACGCTTTCGATCTGCGGCAGGATCTTCTGGTCGGAGAGCACCTCGAGCGCGCCGCCGTAGGCGAGGCCCTTGATGCCACCCCCTTCGAACACCAGGTTCTTCCACGGATACTCTCGCAGCGGCGGGCAGGTAGAGGTCGCGGCGACCTGCGGAGGTGCCCCGACGGTTGGACAGGCGAAGCGGGCCGAGCGGCAACCTGCCGAAGCGGCGGCAACTCCAACGAGCGCGAGCGTGAAAACGAACGGGTGGGCGGCGAAACGCTGCATGGGGTACTCCTCGAAAGGTTCGACGAGGATAACCCGAACCGGCGCAGGCGGTCCCGCTTTGGCGAGCGGCGAAATATTCGTCGCCGGTCTTGGTCTTATCAGGTAGTCGCGAGCGCGCGTTCGAGCGCTACTCTGGCCGCCACCGTGGTCTCGACCTGAAGCGCTTCACGGAATGACGCCAAGACTTCTTCCCGGAATGGCCCTATGTTCCTCCCGCCCAGTAGATCCGCCAGTCGGATACGAACGATGTAGTCCTTGGAGCGAAGGCAGCGCCGGAAGCCATCCAAGGCATCGCGATGTCCAGCTTGAAGCAGGAGTGCAATGAGAGTTGCCCGAACCCTTGGGCTGGTCTCAACTTTGGTTCTTGCTTGGAGAAAATCGACAGATTCAGCTCCCCGAAGATCTGAGATCGCCACAATCGCCGAACTCCTCGCGAGTGATGAAGAGTGCCGTGTCGCAAGGTCCTCCAATTTGGTAAGAGCCGCATTGCAGCCGGCATCAGCGACCGCCCCGCAAAGGGACGTGAGGACGAGGTCATTTCGTTCGGTCGTGATCGCAGCAGTGAGTTGCTCGCATTCAATCGCAGCCCTCCCAAGCGCCTCCGCGGCAGCCATTCGGACAAGATACGACTTGTGCCTAAGGGAATCGACGATGAATCCACGGCGAAGTTCAATCGCAGCCTCATCGAACGCGTCGATTTCTTGTGCCAGAGTTTTAGGGTTGGTAGTGGTTAAATTGGGCATGAGAGTATTCCAACTCCACAGACAGCTTGCCGCTCGTCAGACAGATCGACATTCTCGAGGGTGATAAGAACCTCGGCGCCCAGTTGCATCCTCACGACATCTGATATCTCAAACTTAAATATACCCCCCTTGGGTTTTTTATGTTCACGACCTCCGCCGCGCGCCTTGTCCTTATTGCGAAGTTTGCGATTCTTGAGCTCGCGAATGATGCGGGAGAGTAGGTCGCCGGTCGCGTGAGCCTTTTCTTTCAGGAGTTCCTCGTCAGATTTGCCGATAAATCCGCTATCTCGACCGCCTCCCTGAGACTTTCCCATAAGGGAAATAAGGGTCTGAACAGCTCCGAGTACAGCGGCTCGATATTCTTGATTGTTTTGCATCTGTTCCGTGTGGTAGAGGACCGCTACTGTTAGTACCACGAGGCCAATTGGCACTGCCACAACAGCGGCGGCGACATTCCCGTCGGGATCCAGATATCGCTGGGGGTTTCCGAGTGCGTAGGAATATCGATTCCAACTCTGAGGCAGCAGGAGTTCGCCTTCGTGTTGGTCTACCGAGAGAAAGCGTCCGATCAAGGGACTGCAATGCCGAGCATGCATGTAGTCCAGATCATCCGCTTGGCCGCTCGTATTCGCCAGATCCCGCTCGTGCCCGGTGAATCGTTGCCGGTCGGTATACGTCGTGCTGAAAGTGGTCGCGACCTCCTCGCCGAAGGGGTAATAGGCGTGGAAGCCGACGATCGAGCCGATCGAATTGGTGATCAAGCGCGGTGTGCCGAGGTGGTCGGTATGGAGGTGGTTGATTCCTCCGCCCGCAGCGGTCGACGGCGCGGTGGCGAGTAAAGGGGAGCCGCGGAAGATGGAATCGACGTAGTTCGTCCAGCTGAGGTGGGACCGGTATTCGCGGAGCACTTGAGCGTTGAGCCCGCGCAGCGTCCAGAGTGACCCTCCGCCGCCGATCCGGTAGCTCCAAAGGCGCTCGTCGTTGGCGTCGTAGATGTAGCGCCAGTCTTCGGCTCCTGAGACCATGCGGGTCATCTGGTTGAAGGCGTCGTATTCGTAAGTGTTGCCGCTCCAGCCGGCCAGGTTGCCCGCGGCGTCATAATTCGTTCCAGCCGCGTTGAGGCGATTCGTGGCCGTCGAGGTCGGCGTATTGCGCAGTACGCTGTTCGTCGTCACGCCGGTGATGTTGCCATAGGGATCGAACGTTTGGCTCTGGTTCTGCGGAGTTCCGTCTCCCAGGCGCCCAGGGAGGACGGTTCCCGAGGTCAGCCGGGAGAGCGAGTCGTAGACGAAGCTCCCGGTACCGATTTTCCGGACGTTGCCGGAACCATCGTAGAGGTAGGCGCCGGTCGTCCATAGAACGGTGCCATCGCTCGTCTTCTGGGTCGAGATCGCCGCGGGGCGGATCATCCAGTTCGGGTCGCGGTCGACGACGTCGGTGGTGCCGTTGGAGTGAACGATCGTCGCCGTCATGCCGTTGGCGTGGTAGGTGATCGAAGAGGCAAAATTGGTGACCGAAGTGAGCCGGCCGTTCGTGACGCCGTAGGTGACCGTTCGCGGAGCGGAGGTGCCGCAGAGGCTCGGCGTGATGCAGTCGGGATAGGTCTCGTCCTTGATTTGGCCGTTGTCGCCCCAAGTGAAGCTCTGGCGGAAGCCTTCCTTGGCGGCTCCGCCGAAAACGTGCGACGTGTCGCGCAGAGAGATCCGGCCGCCGAGGCCGCCGTACTCGTAGCTCGTCTTGACCTCGTCGGTCGCATTGAACGGCGCGCCGATGAAGTTATACCGGGAGGCCGCGACCAACTTGCCTACCCTATAGTCCGTACCGCCCGCAAGGGTGGTTCCGGGGGATGTCGCGTAGGTAAAGGTCTTCAAGCAGCGGTGACCGCCATTGCTGGTGCAGCTCGTAAAGCCGCTTCCCGTCTCGCGAACCATCGTCAAGCGTTGCGCGGTGTCGTACTTAAAGGTCAGGTCGCGCGGAAGATTGAGCCCGATCGCGCCGTCCACCTTGCGGATGACGTTGCCGCCCGCATCATAGGAAGGGTAGTCGACATCGTGACCGCCGGGCAGGCCGTCGGCGGTCTTCTCTGGATGGTTTTCCCAAGCGAGGAGCCCGCGGTTGTCATAGCCGAACAGTCGTTCCTGGCCGCACGATCGGAGGGAGCAGGTTGTACCCAACGGGCTGCTCGCCCCCTGGCAAACGCGACGTAGGCGATCTCCCGCGTCGTATTCGTAGCAGGTTTTGGTACCGGTGGGCTCGCTCACCTCGGCGAGGCGGCCGAAACGATCGTAAAGCTCGGTGGTCGACGCGGTCGTCTCGGCGGTGCTGCTGGTTGCCACTTTTACCTGACGAATGACTTGCCGAACCCCCTCGTAGGTCAGGGTCACGTCATGGTTGCCTGCGTTGCTGTCCGGCGGGCTGATCGTGCGCGGCCGACCGAAGGGGTCGAACATCGAATACGTGGTGCCTACCGTCAATGCACCCTGTTCGGAAACGAAGATCTTCCAGCCGAGGGCGTTATAGTTGGTGCGGCGCCCGGCGAAGTTACCGTTGGGCATCCGCTCTTCTTCAAGCGTCGGCCGGCCCAGATCGTCATAGGTCGTTCGCTGCTCAGCCAGCGTGACGTTCGCCGCGGAGAGCTTGGTGACTGTAATCCGGGCGAGCGAAGAGGAACTCGTCGCATTGCGGTAGGTAGTTTGAGTGCGACCGATTTGCGCCGGAGAAACGAGGAGCGGCCGGCCCAGGGTGTCGTAGGAGTAGGACGTCTGCACGCCGGCCTCGTCGCGGCTCGAGCTCGGCAGCCCGGTCGAAGGGTCGATCATCTGGTCGAGAACCTTCAAAGAGCTGCCGTTTACGTTGATCGAAGAAGTCGCCCGCACGCCGGAGTCGTACGTATGGATAGTCTGATAAACCGGAGCCGTCCCCGCCGTCTGGCCGCAAGTGAAGCCGTAGCCGGTGGCCGCATCGGTGGCAAGCGGTTGTGGGTCCCCCCCGAAAGCCTGCTCGGACGTCACGTTGCCCGCAGCGTCGAAGCCATAGGTTTCGACCATGTCGTTGGCCCGATAGGTTCCGTCGTTCGAAGCGTGAATCCTGCGCCCCAGCAGAAACCCGGTATTAGGCTCAAAACAGAAAGAGCGGAAGAACAACTGCGTTCCCTCGTTTTCCCACGAGAACGTGTAAGTGCCCAAAATCCATGGCAAGGAAGTGGGCCAGCGGGAGAAATTCGCGGTTCCCAACGATCCCCGGGCCCCGTTGTAGCCCATGACCGCCGTTCGCGTGTTGGTGCCCGGCAGGGTGCCTCCTATGGTGATGCCGCGGTAGTGGCCGTAGCCGTCGAAGTCCGATCGATCTTCGTCGGCAACCGTGTCGCCGGTGGGCTCGCGAAAGGTCGTACGTTGCGAAGCGAGCCGTTGATCGAGCCTGCTCTTGTCCTCGATCTCCGCCGCGAGGCCGAGATCGTCGTCGCGTTCGTAACGGACGTAAGAGGTACGGCGAACCGTAAGGCCTTCCAGGATCTCGCTCGAAAGCAGGCGGCCGGCGCTGTCTCCGGCCCGCTCTCGTGTGAACGGTAAGCCGTACTCGTAAGGCCGGTCGACGGTCCCGCAGAGCTTCGCGCAGATCGAGAAATAGCGAACCGTTTTATTGCTGAGCGGGTCGGTCATCGTGTTGACCAGTTCTTTCCGCGACTGCCCGCTAACTGACGGCTCTGTCATCTGGGTCGTATAGGCCCAGGTGCCGATCGTGCCGCCCGAGGCGCCGAGAAGGGTCCGCGTGCCGACCCCCGTCGTCCGTTGCCAGTAGCCCCGCGACGTCGATTCGGTCGGGAACTGATACTCGATGTAGTCCCAGGCGATCGCGCCGAGCGTCGGCAGGGTGAGCTTCGCGAGCATTCCCGTCTTGCACACTCCGGTCGGGGTGGTCGGGAAATAGTCGCTCGCCGGCATCCGGTAGGTCGTTCCCTCCGGCAGACTCACCTGGGTGAGGAGCGCCACGCCGATCGACTCGGTCATTGTGTCGGTGTTGCCGCATCCTTTCAGCGTGATGGGAGTCGCGTCGTCGAGGTTGTAGCGGAACGCATAGACGGCCCTGGCCCCATTGAAAGCCGGCAAGTCGATCTGATCGACCAGCTTCGCCTGATACGAGAGGGCCGATACGCGAAAGCGCACGTAGCTGGTCCGGGCCCCATCGTCGATCTTCCATGTCACCGCCTGGCCGGGAGCGACCGGCGTACCGGCCGTTCCCAGATAGGTAACGTCCACCTTCTTGTTCGGGCTGGGACCGGTCGACCGGCCTCGGATCTGCAGCAGGTTCCCTTTGGGATCGAAGGTATGGATCGTGCCGTCGGGAAACTCGAGTTCGCCCGTCGACTTCTTATAGCGAAGGTAGGCGCCGTCTCGGGAGTATTCGAAATCGGGGTCGACCGGCTCGCCCTCGTGGAGGCTCGGGTAGAACGTGTGGCGGGAGCCGTCTGGGCTCAAGTAAGTGTCTCGGAAGGAAGCCAAGCTGACCGCCTGCGGCGGATTGAATTGACCGAGGGTGATGATCCAGCCGAGGCCCGCGTTGTTGACCTTGAGCGGCAGCGCCTGGATCTTGATGACGTCGCTTCCCGTCGAATGGTCAACCCGCTCCTCGTACTCCCAAACCTGGCTGTTGTAGATCAGGGAAATCCCGTAGGAGAGACCGCCGTTGACCGAGAAGGACTGGCCAATGGGGATCGCGACCGAAAGGTTGCCGTTGAACGGATTGATGCTGTCCGCGTCGCCTCCGGAGCCCTGTGAAGAGAAGCCACGTGCGATGTTGGGGTGTTCTTGGGAAGTGGCTGCCGGCGCTGTGAAAAGGCCGAGTACGACGAAAGAGAGCGAGAAAAGGATCGCCGGTGCGGCGCGGTGGGGAGACGAGGTGCCGTTCATTACGCACCTCCCGGGATGCGGGTGACGACGATTTCAAGCGTCAGCGGATCGACGAGCGCCACCGTGTCTCCGGCGGCGAAATCCAACGGCGGAGCGGGAGCCTCACCGAGCGGCGCCATCTGGTCCAAAGGGGCCTCGATTTTGCCGTCAGGCAAGCCGTCTCCGTCTTCTGGGCTCCCGTCGCCGAGCGTCAGAGTCCAGGCTCCAGTTCCAGGGCGAGCGACCAAAACTTCGGCTTGGGCCCGAACGTCGAAAATCGCGCCGCTCCCGCCGGGCGCTCGGCCGATGCCGCCGCCGGAGAAGGTGTCGCTCTGGGCCGGTGGTCCATTCGGCGCGACAGTCGCGAATTCGCCCGTGGAGAGGTCCACGGCGATCCACACGGAGTCTGGCGCTATCGGCCGACCCAAATCGAGGCTGATGATGCCCGTCCGATTTTCGAGCGGCAGGATCTCCGCCGTGGAGCGGCGGGTCACCACGTCGTCGAAGGCGACTTCTCGCGAGACACCGAAAAAAGCGACGCTTCCCTGGGCGGAGGAAGCGACGAGGGTCTGATCTTGAATTTGTAGCTCAAGCGCTCTGATCCCTCCGGGAAGTGCCAAAAGGAGGAGGGTCGGAATCAACAGAGTGTGCGGTTGGCTCAAGGAATACCTCCGGAATGTTAGCGACTCTGGTAATCGTACGTGCAAAAGTTAAAGTTCGTCGCACTCCGGGGCTAGATTGCAGTCCTCGGGTGACAAAGCGGTGGTTCCTTGGGGCAGGCCGAAGGCATGTTGGCGCGCACTCTCTTGCACCTCTTCCCTCCCCTGTGCTGCAATCCGCCCGCGATGATGACGCGCGACGAGTACGACGAGCGGAAGCGGCTGATTGACGAGCAGCATCGGGCGACGATCGAGCTGATCGAGGCGGGTCGGCAGGCGCAGCTTCGGGCGCTCGATCTGGTGTGGCTGTCCGGTGGGGACGGGGGAGTGCCGCTCTTGCCACGGGTCGAGGGTCAGGCGCCCGGCCGGCCGGTTCGGATGCTCCCGAGCGGCGCGTCTTCGGAGGACGCTCCCCGCGACCCGGAGCCTGCTCCCGCGCCGGCCAAACGGCGGGGTGTTTATGAGCTGCTGGAGAAGATCGAGGCCGTTTTGCCGTCGCTTCCCGAGGTCTTCGACTATCACGACCTCCGCCGCGCTCTCGGAGTCGAGCTCGATCGGGCAGCGATGCGCCGGAACCTCCTGCTGCTGGTCGGGGAGGAAATCCTGGCCAAGGAGGGTACGACCCGCGGCCGGTTTCGACTTCTCTATAGGAAACTCTCTCCTGGCGTCCCCTCGGCCGACGGGTAAAACGCCCGCAAAAATTCACTGAGGACCTCCAGAGATTCGCCGAGCGCGCGCAGAAAACCGAATTTCTGGGGGATTTGAGCGAACTTTACCGGTACTTCAGTGAACTTTACCGGTACTTCAGCGAACTTTAGGGGTACTTCAGCGAACTTGACGGGTACTTCAGTGAACTTCACCGGTGCTTCAGCGAACTTCTGGGGGACTTGAGTGAACTTTTGCGGGTCTTGAGCGAACTTTTAGAGGACTTCAGAGAACTTGCGGGCGTTGGGGGCGATCCGCCGCCTTTATCCCTTCCTCGCAGCGACGAAGAATTGCTTGCCGAACAGCGGCCAGACGAACGGGAGTCTTAGATAGAGGTCGAGCAGGGCGGGATGGGTGGGCAGCGCGGTCTTGGTGGTGAACGGCAGGAAGCGGGGGATCATCTCGTCGATCGTGAAACCGGCAAGCAGCAGCGCTTCGTTGGCCGAGCGGTCGGAGAGCGCGGTGTAGTGGTCCCAGAAGTCCCAGTACTCGGCGAAGGCGAAGCGGATGTTCGGCTGGATCGCGAGGAAGCGCCCGCCGGGGCGCAGGACGCGGTGGATCTCGGCGAGGACGCGATCGACCGTCGCTTTGTCCGGCAGGTGTTCGAGGAAGTTGCTGGTGAACACCGCATCGACGCTGTTGTCCGCCAGGAAATCGAGATGATCGGCGGAGGTGGCGTGGAACTCGACGTCGGGCGGCAGGTGCGCGGCGGCACCGGGGTTCAAGTCGAGCGCGTACTTTTTTGCCGCGCGGACGTGGCGCGAGAACTCGCCGAGGCCGCAGGCGAGGTCCAACACGGTCTTCCCCTCGCCGATTCGCGGCTGGAGGAAGCGTTTGCAGAGGACCGCCCAGAGCTGGTCCTTCCTCGCGCGGTCGGCGTCGGCGAAGCGGTGGCGGTAGAGCGATTCGAGCTCGGTCATTGGTTGGCTTTCGGGTCGGCTTTCTCGGCGGCCTTCGGATCGGGCTTCCAACCGGTCCAGCCCGGACCTCGGACGACGCGCCCGGCGGCGGCTCCCGTCGGCTCGCCGTCTTTGAGGACCTGGACGCCGTTGACGAAGACCTGCTTCATGCCGGTCGCGTATTGGTGCGGCTTGTCGTAGGTCGCAACGTCCGAAACGGTCGCCGGATCGAACACCGCGAGATCGGCGAAGTATCCCTCTTTCAAGCGCCCGCGCTCGCGGATCTTCAGCCGTTCTGCCGGCATCGAGGTGAGCTTGCGGACCGCCTCTTCGAGCGACAACGCCTTCTCGTCGCGGACGTACTTTCCCAGCAGCCGGGCGACGTTGCCGTAAGCCCGCGGGTGGTCGTTCGATTTCAGGAACACCCCTTCGGCCGACGGGGCGCCCGCGTCCGAGCCGAACGCGACCCAGGGGAGGGCCACCTCTTTCTTCACGTTCTCTTCCGACATCAGGAAATAGATCGTGCCGACGCGGCTGCCGTCTTCGATCACCAGGTCCATCGCGGTCTCTTCCGGGCTCTTGCCGCGTTCCTTGGCGACCGCCGCGAGGGTCTTGCCCGTTAAGGGCTTCAACGCGTCATTCTTAAAGCCGGCGAGCAGAATGCCGTCCGGCCCGGCGCCGAGGAAGAGGTTCTCCCAGGCGTCGGTCGGGGTCTTCATCTCTTCCAGCACGCGGGCGCGGATTTCCGGATCTTGCAGCCGCTTCTTCCAGGCGTCGTAGCCGCCCTCCTGCACCCACGGGGGCATCGAGGCGTCGAGGCCGGTGGCGCCCGCCGTGTAGGTGTACATGTCGGCGCTGATGTCTTGTCCCGCCTTCTGCGCCGCTTCGACCTTTTGGATCACCTGGTCCATCTTCGGCCAGTTCGGCTTGCCTGCGGCTTTCAAGTGGTAGATCTCGGCGGGGAGCTTGCCCCGGCGGGAGATCTCCATCAGCTCGTCCACCGCTTCGAGCAGGCGATTACCTTCGCTGCGCATGTGGGAGATGTAGCGCCCGCCGTAGGAGCCGGCGACCCCGGCCAAGGCGACCAGCTCGTCGGTCTTGGCGTAAAACGCCGGGGCGTAGATCAGCGAGGAGCCGAGGCCCAGCGCGCCCTCTTCCATCCCCTGACGGACGAGAGCCTTCATCCGCTCCAGCTCTTCCGGCGTGGGCGGCCGGTCGGCGTAGCCGATCTCGTGAATCCGCACGGTGGTGGCGCCGACGAACGAGGCGACGTTTTCCGCGATGCCTTTCCGCTCCAGGTGTTCCAGGTACTCGCCGAGCGAGGTCCAGGGGATGTCGTATTTAAGATCCCCTTGCTCGTCGAGCATCTGCTTCCTCATCTCCGGTGTGATCGGTCCCATCGACCACCCTTCGCCGAACACTTCGAGCGTCACCCCTTGGCGGACATCGCTCTGCGCCCGGCCGTCGACCAGCAGCGAGTCGGTCGCCCAGGAGAGCATGTTGACGAAGCCGGGAGCGACGGCGAGGCCCTTGGCGTCGATCACGGTTTGGGCCGTCGCCTTCTTGAGGTCGCCCAGTTTGGCGATCCGGTCGCCGCGGAGCCCCACGTCGCCCACGTAGGGCTTGCCGCCACTTCCGTCGTAGATCGTGCCGCCGCGGAGGATCACGTCGAAGTCCGGCGGGGCGTTCGGCGAGGCCAGGGCCGCACCTTGGGCGGCGACGATTGAAGCCAGCGGAGCGCACAGCAGAACGAGCGCGAGAGCTTTGAGTTTGAGCATCGGGTGAATCCTCCGGGGTGAAACCGGGCGCATTCTATGAGGGTCCGGCCCCCGCGCAACCTTCCCTCGGTTCCGACGTAGAAGGGCGGCATGCGTATCGCCGCTTTAGGCCTCGGTCTTTTCGTCCTGATTTCGTCCGTTGGATATTCGGCCCAAGAAGCGCCTACGGCAAAAATCGACACCCCTGAGCTGCGGATATCCCGCACCGCGGGAAAGATCGAGGTCGATGGCGATTTGACCGACGCCGGTTGGGAGGGCGTCCCGCGGATCGACCGCTTCTGGGAGACCAACCGGAACGAAAACGGCGAGCCGCCGGCCAAGACCGTCGCCTGGCTCGCTTACGACGATCGCTATTTCTACGTCGCGCTCGAAATGACCGACCCCGACCCGAAGAGCATTCGCGCGTTCTTTTCGGATCGCGACGCGGTGCCGCAGGACACCGATTACGCGGGCATCTTGATCGACTCCGCGCACGATGGGAAAACCGGCTATCTGTTCGTGGCCAATCCGAACAACGTCCAATACGATTCGATCAATTCCGACGTCACGGGTGAAAACGCCTCGGTCGACCTGTTTTGGGATTCGGCGGCCAAGGCGACTCCGACCGGCTGGACGGTGGAAATGCGCATCCCGTTCTCTTCGCTGCGCTACGGCAAAGGCGACCCGCAGACCTGGGGCGTGATGCTCTACCGCAACTACCCGCGCGACTTCCGCTACCAGATGTTTTCCGCGCCGAATCCGCGCGGCAAGAATTGCTTCGTCTGCAACGAGAACACGCTCACGGGTCTCGCCGGCCTGCCGACCGGGGGGCATTACGTGGCGGCGCCCTACGCCGCGGCGAACCAGCCCTGGGCGCCGGCGGGCGAGGTCGGCAGCCCGCTTGAAAAAGGCGGTTTCAACTCCGACATCGGGGGCGATTTCAAGTGGCTGCCGAACGCGAACCATGCGATCGACGCCACGATCAACCCGGATTTCTCGCAGGTCGAATCGGACGCCTCGCAGGTGACCGCGAACGAGCGTTTCGCTTTGTTTTTCTCCGAGAAGCGGCCGTTCTTTCTCGAAGGGCTCGATCTGCTCTCGACCCCTCTCCAGGTGGTCTACACCCGCACCATCACCTCGCCGCGCTGGGGGGCGCGCGCGACCGGGCATTTTGGTTCGACGGCGTACACCGCCCTGGTCTCGGACGATCGGGGAGGCGGCAGCGTGATCGTCCCCGGGCCGCAGAATTCAGAATTCGCCGATCAGGACGTCTCGTCGAAGGTGGGCATCGCCCGCGTTCGCCACGATTTCGGCACTTCGTTCGTCAGCTTCCTGACGACCCTGCGCGAGAACGACGGCGGAAGCCACAGCCGCGTCTTCGGCCCCGATTTCCAGTGGCGCAAAACGACCGAAGGCGGGGGAGATTCGCTCACCGGCCAGTTCCTGCTGAACGACACCCGGACCCCGAACGATCCGGCCAGCGGCATCGCCGAGTGGGACGGCCGGAACCTCCGCTCGCACGCGGCGTATCTGGAATACGACCGGACGCGGAAGACCTACGAGCTGTATTCTTACGTCCAGGATTTGGGCGACGACTTCCGGGCCGACGTGGGCTTTCTGCCCCAGGTCGGATACCGCGAAGCCTTGTCGCAGTACACCCGGTTCTATTACCCCAAGAAAGGACCTTTCCGGTCGCTCCGTCCGGCGGTGGCCACACGCTACTCGGAAGACTCCAAAGGCCGGCTGCTCCTCTCGCGCGTGGTGCCGAAGCTCCTGTTCGACGGCGCGCACAACAGCTTTTCCGAACTCAGCTACAAATTCGAGCGCGTTCGCGCCGGGGACCGGGTCTTCGATCGCCGCTACCTGGAGTACTACGCCGAGATTAGCCCTTCGCGCCGGTTCGGCCAGATCACCTTGGGTGGGTTCATAGGCGACGACGTGGATTTCTCCAACTCCCGGCCCGGCAAGGGAGGCTCGGTCAAGCTCACCTCCGTGGTCCGACCGGGGCAACACTTGGAGCTGCAACTCGACGCCACCCGGCGCTGGCTCGACGTCGATTCCGGGCGTTACCTGACCGCCGAGATCGGCCGCCTGCGCGCGAACTACAACTTCAACTCGCGCACCTTCCTGCGCCTGATCGGCGAGGAGATCCGCACCACGACCGACCTCGCGCGCCGGCCCGTTCCGGGAGTGGGGGAGGAGAGGAAGAAAACCCGCACCGGCTCGGCACTGCTCGGCTACAAGCTGAACTGGCAGACCGTGCTGTTCCTCGGAATCGGCGACGCCCGCACCCTCGACGACCGAGGCGACCTCGCCCCGGTCTCCCGCCAGGCGTTCTTCAAAGTCTCGTACGCGTTTCAGGGGTAGGGTAGAGGCGCCGCGCTCGATATCGATTTAGCTCGACGCCGTCGGTGCCGGCTGGACCATCATGCGGCGGAGCTTCCATACGCCGTCCGCGCGGTGCCATTGGGCGATGAAGCGGCCGGTGAAGGTGGCGAGCGGCTGTTCGCCCACCGCCACCCGCTGGCTGTAGTCGCCCCAGACGTAGGCTTCGTCGCCGTAGAGGTCGATGGCTTGGGTGGTCATCGTCGCGTCTTCGATCCTTACTTTTTTGATCAGCGGTGTGAGGAACGCGCGGATCGCCTCGGGGCCCACCAGTGGGTCCATTCCGGGCTGGAGCAGCTCGCCGTCGGCGGCATAGAGATCCGCGAGCTTGTCCACCGAGGTGTGGATTGCCGCGGCGTACGATTGGACGGCGGCTTCCACTTGGGCGCGCTCGTTGGGGGCGTTGGCCGAGGGATCGGGCGGGGGAGCCTCGGCGGCAGTGGCCAGGCCGGAGCCGACGAGCCAGGCGGCGAACAGGCAGATCGAGGCGCTCTTCATGGTCGTCTCTCCGGAAGGAGTCTGGAGTCTACGCCGAGGCTCGGCGTCCGGTGACTCCGATCGCGATCCCGCCGAGGATCAGGAGCGAGGCTCCAATCAGGCGCAACGTCGGCACCTCGCCGAGCAGCAGGGTGCCGCCGAGGGCGGCGAGCGGCGGCACGGCGAGCTGCACCAGGGCGGCGCGGGTGGCGGTGAGACCCCGGAGAGCGGTGTACCAGATGGCGTAGCCGACTCCCGAGGTGATCGCGCCGGAAAGGATCGCGTAGGCGATCGGCAGAAATTGGACTTCCACCGAGGGCGGACGCCGGATCAGGGTCAGAACCCCAAACGACACCACGGCGAGAAAGGCGGCCCGGATGAAGTGGTTCGCCGTTTCGCCGAGCGGGTCGCGGCTGCCGCGTCCGCGGAGCGAGTAGATCCCCCAGGCAACGCCCGCGCCGAGCATCGAAAGCGCCGCTCCGAGGGGAGGGGCCGCGAGGCCTGGGGCGACCAGGACGCCGAGGCCGGCGAAGGCCAACGCCAGACCGGCGAGTGCGAGGGGACCGGGCCGCTCCCCGGATGCCCATGCCGCGAGGTTCATCGTCGCCTGTACCGCCCCGAAGAGCAGGAGCGCGCCGGTTCCCGCCGTGAGGTGAAGATAGGCCCAGGAAAATCCCCCGGCGTAGATGAGCAGCGCGACCGCGGCAACCCAGCTTCCGGCGCGGGGATGGAGTCGCTGCTTCCACGGCCGGGCGAACAGACCGAGTGCGAACGCACCCGAGACCAGGCGGATCAGGGTGAACGCTCCGGCGTCGAGCCCCTTGGAGGCGGAGAGTGCGGCGCGGCAGAGGAGGGAATTGCCGGCGAAGGCGACCAACGCAAGGGCGGTCAAAGTCGCGAGGCGCGCGCCGGTTGGACGTTCGGTTTCGGAGGGGAAATTCATTGGCCGCGAACTCTATTCGCATTGCGGAGGTGGGGGCACCGCCCTTTCCTGTTATCCTTTAAGGCGACGCCAGCTCGGTAGCCCCCCAACTGCCTACGGAGAGTCAATCATCGTGACGGAAGTGTCTGCGCCCGCCTCGACCCGCCGGATCAACTGGACCAACCTTGTCTTCCTGCTCGGTACCTTTCTCGCCGCGGCGATCGCCGTGCCGTGGTATCTCGCGACCCACGGTTTCGGCTGGCCGGAGTGGCTGACCTTCTTCGGGATTTGGATCGCCGGGGGGATGTCGATCACCGGCGGGTATCACCGGCTCTGGTCGCACAAGACCTACGAGACCGTCTGGCCGGTCAAACTGTTCTACCTGCTCTTCGGCGCCGCGACGTTCCAGAACTCGGTGCTCGAATGGGCGGCCGACCACCGGCTGCATCACGACCATACCGACGACGAGCAGGACCCGTACAACATCCAGAAAGGGTTCTGGTGGGCGCACATCGGTTGGGTCTTCTTCGACAGCGAGGAGCACATCGATACGATCGTTCGCGACCTGATGGCCGACCCGCTGATCGCCTGGCAACGACGCTGGTACAAGACGATCGCGATCTCGGTCGCGGTGGGCATTCCGGCGCTCGTGGGCGTACTTACCGGTCGGCTGCTCGGCTGCCTGATCATCGGCGTCGTGCTCCGCATCGTGGTTTCCCACCACGGGACGTTCCTGATCAACAGCGCCTGCCACATGTTGGGACGCCGGCCGTACAGCCGCGAGGTTTCTGCCCGGGACAGCGGCCTGATGGCGGTCCTGGCGTTCGGCGAGGGGTACCACAACTACCACCACAGCTTTCCGTTCGACTATCGAAACGGCATCCGCGCCTGGCACGTCGATCCGGCGAAATGGCTGATCTGGAGCCTGGAGAAGCTCGGCCTGGCCCAAGGGCTGCGCCGCGCCTCGGATCTGCAGATCCTGCGTGCCAAAGCCGCCGTTCAGTATGAAGGGGCGCGCGAGCGGATCGCCCGGCTGGTCGCCTCGGTTCGCGTCGAGCGGGAGCGCCGGATCGGCGAGGCGCACGCGAAGCTCGACCAGGCGATCGCCGACCTGCTGCGCTGGGAAAGACAAAGAGTCCGCGCGGCGGCCGAAGATCTGGAGCATCGCGCCGCCGCGGCGCGCGTGGTGTTCGAGCATGCGCTCGCCGAATGGCGGGCGGCGCTCCACGACCTGTCGCGCGGCCCGGCCGCGTCGTATTGAGAGACGCCCGTTTCCTCACCGTCGATTCCTAGGAGGCCGTCCGAGATGGCACACGTTCGCCCCGTTCCGAGCGCTTCGGCTTTCGCTTTGGTTTTGGCGCTTCTTGGTGGAGCGGCCGGTTACGCCGCGCCTCCGAGTCTTGCACCCGCGGTCGCGGCGGTCGCCGCCAGGCTCCGAACCGAGGCGCTCGCCGGCACCCAGAGCTACGAGATCGTCCGCTCGCTGACCTTCGAAGTGGGCCCGCGCTCGGCCGGCTCGGCCGGCGATCCGCGCGCGATCGAATGGGCGAAGAAGAAACTCACCGCGCTCGGCTTCCAGAACGTCCGCGCCGAGGCCGCCGAGGTGCCGCATTGGGAGCGGGGCCGAAACGCCGGAGCGATCCTTTCCCCCTGGCCGCAACCGGTGGCGCTTACGGCGCTCGGCGGCAGCGCCGCAACCTCCGCAGGAGGCACCGAGGCGGAGGTGCTCGGGGTGGCGAACCTGGAGGCGCTCAAAGCGCTCGATCCCGCCCAGGCGAAAGGCAAGATCGTCTTCGTCAGCAATCACATGGAGCGCAAACCCGACGGCTCAGGCTACGGCGCCGCCGTGGGGGTGCGGGGCGTGGGGGCGGCCGAGGCGGCGAAGAAGGGGGCCGTGGGCCTGTTGATCCGTTCGGTCGGCACCGACTCGAACCGCCTGCCACACACGGGCGCGATGAGGGTGACCGAGGGGGAGGCGACGGTGCCTGCCGCGTCGCTTTCGGCTCCGGATTCCGATCTGTTGGAAGGGGAGCTGGCCTCGGGGCAGCCGGTGCGTTTCCGCCTGGAGCTGGAAACCAAGCGCTTCCCGAACGCCCCTTCGGCGAACGTGATCGGCGAGATCCCCGGCCGCGATGCTGGGACGGCGAAAGAAGAGTTCATCCTCCTCGGCGCCCACCTCGACTCGTGGGACCTCGGCACCGGGGCGATCGACGACGGTGCGGGCTGCGGCATCGTGATCGAGACCGCGCGCCGGATCGGCCAGCTCCCCGCCGCCGAGCGGCCACGGCGGACGATCCGCGTCGTCCTATTCGCGAACGAAGAGTTTGGTCTGTCGGGGGCGAAAGCCTACGCGGAGGCGCACGCCGCCGAACTACCGCGCCACTTCGCCGCCTCCGAAGCCGATTTCGGCTCCGGCCGGGTCTACCGGATCAAGACCCGGATCGCTCCGGCCGCCCTTGCTGCGTTCGGGCCGATCGCCGACATCGCCAAGCCCTTGGGGGTTGAATTCGATCCCACGAACGATTCCGGCGGCGGCGCCGACCTTTCGCCGATGGCCCCGGCCACCGTCCCGGTGATCGCGTTCGATCAGGACGGCACGACCTATTTCGACATCCACCACAGCGCGAACGACACGATCGACAAGATCGACCCCAAAGATCTCGATCAGGTCGTGGCCGCCTGGACCGGCGTGATCTACGCCGTCGCGGCGGGAGATCTGGAACTGCGCCCGGCGCCGGCTCCTTCCGAGCGCGAGTAGGGCCGCGATGGCGCATGGCCGGCTCGCCTGGATTGCCGGGCTCGCCTGGATCGCCGCGGTGCTGCTGCCCATCGCGCTCTACCTACCGACGCTCCGGTTTGGCTTCGTCTTCGACGATCGGCCGCTGCTGATCGAAAACCCGGTCGTCCGCGCGCCGCAGGGGATCGGCGAGCTGTTTACGACCGATCTCGATCCCCACGCCCGGACCAGCGAAGCGCCGACCACGAACTACCTGCGCCCGCTGTTTCTGGCGCTCGCCGCGGGTCTCTACCGGCTGTTCGGCGAGGCACCTCTAGGGTGGCACGCGGCGGCGATCGTCCTCCATGGCCTGCTCGGCGGCCTGGCGTTCGCTTTGCTCCGGAAGGAGGGTCTGGGCGTCGGCTCGGCACTCGCCGCCTCGCTCCTGTTCAGCTTCCACCCGGCTCACGCGCAGAGCGCGGCCTGGGTTTCGGGCTTGCAGGATCTCCTGTTCGGCGTCTTGAGCCTCCTGGCCTACCTCGCCTACCGCGCCTCGGCGGAGAAGGCCCGACCGGTTGGATCGGCGCTGCTGGCGCTGGGCGTCGCCTATGCGGTCGCGCTGCTCGCCAAAGAGCCGGCGATCGGCCTGCTGCTGTTTTGTGCGGTTGAAGCGGCCGGGGTTTTCCCCTCCGGCGTCTCTCCAGAGGGCCTGGTAGCGCGCCGGCCGCGCCGGGAGCTGCTGGTGTTGTGCGTCGTCACGGCCGGCTATCTGTTCTATCGCCGGGAGGTGCTCGGTTCTCTTGCGCACCGCTTTCCGACCGCCCCCTCCATGCCCGTGGCGCTCGCGAGCGTGCCGATCGCACTGCTGGCGTATGCCCGCGACCTGCTCGTTCCGGTCGATCTCTTCCTGCTCGATCCGGCCCGTCCGGCGCCCGCGGTGTTTTCGCCCGCGGCTCTCGGCGCGGCCGTTACGCTGCTCGTCCTCCTGGCCGTGGTCGTTTGGGGGGTGCGCCGCCGTCCGGCGCTCGGCCGGCCTCTGCTCTGGTGCGCGGCGTGGATCGCGCCGGTGCTCGCGCTTTGGGCGGTCAATCCGGAATGGATGGTGATGGACCGGTACCTCCTGCTGCCGAGCCTCGGCCTCGCCTGGGGGGTCGCGCTCCTGCTGCCGATCGAAGAGGGGCGCTCTAAACTCCGGATCGCGGTCTGGACGGCTTTGCTCACGACCGGCGCCGCGCTGTCGTACGTCTCGTCTCGGCCGTTCGCCGACGAGGAGCGGTTCTGGGCGCAGGCGATCCGCTCCGACCCGGGGAGCACTACAGCCTGGACCGAATGGGCGCGCCGCCGCTCCGAGGCGGGGGACTTCGGCGCCGCTTCCGAGGCGCTGGAGCGGGCGATCGCGCTCGATCCCCGCGCGCAGCTGCCGCGGCTGCGCCGCGCCCTTCTTGCGCTGCGGGTCGGGCGCCCGGCGACGGCGGCGGCCGAGCTCGAAAATCTCGTGGCGCGCAACCCCGCCTACCTGCCGGCCTGGCGCAATCTGGTGGTCGCACGCCTGCGGACGGGGGACGGCCCTGGAGCGCGCGCGACCCTTGGCCAAGCGCTCGCCCGTTTTCCGACCGACCCCCTGCTCTGGAACCAATCGGCCATCCTGCTGCGCGAGGAGGGACGGCGGGAAGAGGCGCTCGTGTCGATTCGCCGCGCCATCGCACTCGAACCGGACGAGGGAGAGCCGCGGCTCCGCGAGGCGCTCCTGCTCGTCGAGCTGGGCCGACCGGACGAGGCGCGCGCGGCCGCGCGGCGCGCGCTTGGTCTCGGGAATCAGAGGACTATCGACCCGGGGGTGCTGGCGCAGCTGGAGAAGCTGGCGCGGTGACTGGCGGATTGGCAACTGGATTGGCCTCCGGATTGGCCGCCGCGCGGCGTGCCGCGATCCGAGCGAGCGCCAGGCGCGCCCCGTCGTGGTCCGGCTCGACCGCCAGCACTTCTCTGAGCCCGCGCTCCGCCCGGCCGTCGTCTCCGGCGCGCATCCAACCGAGAGCCGCGGCGTAGCGGGGCAGGACAGAGTCCGCCTGCGTGGCGGCGGCCCGTTCGAGCGTTTCGGCCACCCAGAGGGGGGGCGGGCGGTCGTCGCTCCCGGCCGCGGCCGGTGCTTCGAGCAGGGCGGCGATCCCTCTCCAGGGCCGGCCGTAGGACGGTACCCTTTCGAGCGACCGCACGAGGTGGAAGAGCGCCGTGCCGGATTCGCCTCGACCGTAGAGGATGTAACCGAGGTTGTTGTCCGCGAGGCAGGACGAGGAGTGGTCGAGCACGTGGCGCCAGAGCGTCTCGTCGCTCTGCCAGATCCGCGTCTGCCGGTGGGTGGCGAGCGCCTGGCCCGCGAGCAGGGCGGCGAGGCCCAGCGCGAGCAGTAGCCGGACCGCCCGGGGGGAGGAAATCCCGAGCCGTACGAGGGCGCCCGCAGCGAGCAGCACGAGCGGCACCGTGGAGAGGTAGGCGTAGCGATCCGCAACCAGCTGAATCCCCGATTGGGCGATTCCGAGCACCGGCAGCACGAGCAGAAGGTAGGAACCCGCAGCGACCGCGGTCGACGGGATGCGGCGGCGGAGCCAAAAAATAACGGCGAGCACCGCCAGCGCGCCGAGCGCGGGACCGAGGTAGCGCGGGAGCGTAGGATTGAACGGGAACGGCCGTTCGTAGAGCGGCAGGAAGGTGCGGCCGAACAGCAGGGCGGCCGGGTAGAAGATCAGGCCGTATCCCGCCTGGACGAACCGATCGAGCGCGCCGTGTTCGGTCGCCGAGGTGAGTGCGCCGTGGCTCGCCTGCGCCCAGACTGCTGTCGCCGACGAAGCCGCGGCGATCACGAAGGAGATCCATTTCTCGCGCGCCAGGCGGAAGAAACCCTTACGGGGATCGGGCTCGTTCGCCAGCCGGCGGAGCGGCCAGAGATCGACCAGCAGGAGAACGAACGGCAGCGTCATCTGCGCCCGGGAGAGCGCCGAGAGCGCATGGAGGAACGCCACCCGGCCGCGGACCGGTGAAGACGACGCGTCGGGCGGGCTCGCGCGCAGGTGGAGCGCCAGGGCGCACAGCGCAAACAGGGAGGAAAGAAGATCTCGGCGCTCGGTCGCCCAGGCCACCGATTCGACCCGGATCGGGTGAAGGGCGAAGAGTGCCGCGGCCAAAACGGCAAAGAGTGGCCGGAAGCGGCGGTCGGAGAACGTTGGATTTGAGCGGAGCGCCGGGCAGGCGGCGAGGACCCACGCGAGCCAGGCGACCGCCGCGGTATTCGCGAGGTGGAGCAGCAATTGAGTGGCGTGAACGCCCCGCGGGGTGGCGCCGGAAATCCAGGCGTCGAGCTGGTAGGAAGCCCAAGTGAGCGGCTGATAGTGGCCGCCGAACGGTTCGCGAAACGCCCAGGCGATGCCGGAGAGGCCGCGGTCCCAACTCGCTCGGGCGACGCCGAGGTTTCCGCCGTCGTCCCAGACGAAACCGTTGTCGAGAATCGGCCCGTAGGCCCAAAGAACCGCGCCGCCGAGCAGCAGCGCGGCGAGAAGCAGGAGCGGCGCGAACACCCCCCGCCGACCATCAGCCGCGGGCGCCAGGTTCAAGGCTGGGTCGCCTCGGCGACCTGATCGCCGCTCAAGCGATACAGGAAGAGAGAGGTGCCGATCCGCTCGTCGGGTTTGCGCTGCGCGAGGCGCGAGATCAACCGCAGGCGGCGGAGCACCTCGAAGGAATCCATCGGTCCGGAGGTCGTGGTACTCCGCCCGCCGCTTTCTGCCGCGAGCGCCTCGTATTGTTGAGCGAGCCGGGGATCGCGCCACGAGGCCACGCGGGCGAGCGGCCGATAGACGCCAAGGAGATCGGTGGCGCTGATCACGTAGATTCCTCCGGCGATCTTTCCGGCCGAGGGCTCGTGGCTCCCCACCCCGAGCAGCCAGCGGACCGGCGTTCCCGCTGGAAGCGGAGGGTCGCCGGCCTGCGCGAGCCAGACGGGCCGGTCGCCGGGGGCGCCGTGCAGACGGTCGCGAAGGCGGAGCAGGTCCTGGCCCCAATCGAGATTGCTGTCGGCGAGATATTGATGCCCGTTGCGCCAGCCGCCGGCCGCCTCGTTGAAATAGCCGAGCAGCAGGGGCGAGGCGATCCAGGTGCCGATCGCAAGCCAGGCGAGGGCGGCTCCGAGGCCCAAAGCCAGGGGAGTGCGAAGCTTTTTGGGGAAGCGCTCCGGAGCGAGGCCACCGACCGCGACGGTGAGGATCGCCGTAGCGGGCAACAGGTGGCGGTAGCCGAGATTGAGCCCGCTCGTGGCGAGCGCCATCAGGTAGAGGACGGCGAACGTCAGAAGGCCGACCGCGAGCGGCGAGAGCCCCTTGTTCCGGAACGCCTGGGCGCCGAGGACGGCGAGAGCCCCAGCGATTAGCAGGATCGTGGGCAGGGGAGTCTTCACCGCGAACGCCCAGAGGAAATAGTCGGGGAACCCGGTGGTCGAATAGCTCCCGCGCAGGTAAGCCGCGCGCCCCACGGCTTTCTTCTGGACGTACGCGATGCCGTAGAGGTACGCCTCGGGGAGGAGGTGGATCGAGTGGGCGACGCGCAGCAGCGGGACCGTGAGGCCGGGGCGGTCGGCTCCGGTCGCCGGATCGTGGAGAATGCTTTCCCAGGCCGCTGCGGGAGTCGTGGGCAGCGGCCGGCCGAAATCGCCGATCACGTGCATCGTGGCGGAATCGGACTCGGCGCCACGCGCCGCGGCGAAGCGGAAGCCGTAGACGGCCCAGATCGAAACCAGGGCGGCGAGCGCGAGGGTCGCCGTGGCGATCGAGACCGTTTTTGCAACGGCTTTCCACCCCTCCCTATGGCGGGCGGCAAGCGCCAGGACAATCAACGCGGGGACCAGGGCGAACCAGGAGAATTTGATCAGCGTCGAGGCGGAAAACGCGGCGGCAAGGAGCGCGAGCCGGCTCCGGGAGGGTTCGGCGAGCCAGCGGTGGGCCGCGAACAGGGTGAGCAACGCGCAGAGCGCAAATGGCACGTCGAGCGTCGCGAGATGTCCGTGGGCGAGCAACGCCGGATCGAATGCCGCGACACCCAGCGCGAGCAGGCCGCCCACCGGACCGAACAGCGCGCGGGCGACCGCGCCGATGGCGAGCAGCAGCGCGAGGAGGAAGCCGATCGCCACCGCCCGGCTCGGCAGCACCAGGCGCTGACCGTCGTTCCAGCTCTCGAAGAAATCGCGGCCGAGGGTGAAGAAGTCGCCGCTGCGCCAGGCGGCGGTTCCCTCGGCCCTCCAGGCGACCGGCAGGGCGAGCAGCGGCAGGGCGAGCAGCAGCCGGCCGAGGGGAGGATGGTCGGGGCTCAGGCGAAAATCGCCGAGCGCGAGCGCCGCGTACCCGGCGATCAGATGGCTCGGCTCGTCGACCGTCACGCTGTCGGTCGCGGCACCGCGCCCGGCGAATCCCGCCGCGCAGGCGAGGACGAGCGCCGCGAGTGCCGGGAAAATCCAGCGGCCGGAATATCTACCTGCGCGAGCGATCACGCGCCTAGAATATCCGCGCTTTGTCCCCTTCGCCTTCTTCGTCCCTGCCTCGCCCCCCGTCGCGGCGGTTGCAGGGGTACCGGCGCATGGTGCGCGCCGTCGCCTATGCGGCGCTGTTCGCGCTGGCCCTCGAAGGAGGGGCACGGCTGGCGCTGCGCTCCGAGGCGTTTCTTCGGCGGATCAGCTCGCCCTACGACGAGCCCTCGTGGCGGCTGCGCTGGCTGCGGCGCCACCAGGGAGGGGAGGCCCCCTACCGATTCTCGTTCGATCGCTTCCATTCCGTGCGCGGCTGGACGCTCGCACCGAATCTGCATCAATTGGAAGTCTTCGACGGCAAGCGGTTGACCTCCAACTCGCGCGGCCTGCGCGGCGCGCGGGAGTACGCGGTGCCGAAACCCGCCGGGGTGACCCGGATCGCCCTGTTCGGCGATTCGTTCACCTTTGGCGAAGAGGTGAGCGACGACGAGACCTTCGCCCAACAGATGGAGCGGCTGCTGCCCGGGGTCGAGGTGATGAACTTCGGCGTCCACGGCTACGGCCACGACCAGATGCTCCTTTATCTGCGCGAAACGCTGCCGATCTACCGGCCGGACGTGGTGCTGGTCGGTTACGTCACCGACGACTCGCTGCGCAACCTCACCCGGTTCCGCGATTTCGCCAAGCCTCGGTTCCGTCTGCGGGACGGCAAGCTGGTGATCGAGGGGACCCCCGTTCCCTCCCCGGACGAGCTGATCGCCCGCGAGCGCTGGCGCTCGCGGTTCGGCGACCTGCTGTCGATGGCGGCCTCGCGGATCGCCTGGAAGTGGGGCGGCAAGGCGGCCGAGCTCGATCAACTGACCGACGCGCTTCTGTCGGAGATGTTTCGCGAGGCCGCCGCTGGCGGCGCGCGCCCCGCGGTGGCGCTGCTGCCCGCCTGGGGCGAGCTTGGCGCCACCTCGGCGGAGCCGTTGCCGGGCGAGCGGTTCGCGATGGACCTGGCGGAACGCGACCGGACCCCCTGCCTGCGCCTTCGTCCGTTGTTCTTGGAGCAGGCCCGGCTCGGCGCCGAATTCCAGAAGGTGGGGCACTGGGGGCCGCTCGAACATCGGATCGCGGCGGGGGGGATCGTCGACTTCCTCCACCGGGAGGGGCTGGTGCCGTGAACGCCCGATGGCCGACCGCTCTCGCTGCGGCGGTGCCGGTTCTCAAAGAGGCCCGGCGGCGGATCGCCGCCCGTGGCGTCCTGCGGCTCTCCGCCGCCGACTGGCGGCGAATCCTTGGGTGAGGTCGGTTTCTGAAGTAGGTTTCGGTATGATCGCGCCCCTCGAATAGGGACGGCCAGGAGACTCTTCCGAATGAAATTCCAGCATCTTCTTGCGGGCGCATTGCTCGCTTCCCTCGGGGCCGCCGGATGCCGCGACAGCTCGGTTCCCGCCGCCGCGGCGCGCCCCGATCCGAACGTCGTGATCGCCCGCTTCAAGGGCGGGGAGATCCGTCGCGGCACGATCCAGGGAGCGCTCGACCGGCGGTTCGCCGCGGCGCCCAAGCCGCTCTCGTCGGAGGTCCGCAAGGCGATCGTCCGCCAGATCGTCGAGCGGCGCGTCCGGACCGCGATGCTGTTCGAAGAGGCCGAGGCGAAGGGCTTCGGCAAGCGGTCGGAGGTCGAGAGCCGGCAGGCGGTGGCTGAAGACCGGACCCTGGCCGAAGAGTTCCTCGCCCGGGCGATGGCGGGGGCCAAGGCCTCCGACGCTCAGGTGGCCGCGGAGATCGATCGGCGGGTCGCGGCGTCGCATCCGGAAGAGGCGCGGAAGTTCAGCCACATCTTCTTGCGCGCACCGGAATCCGATGCGACGGCCAGGAAGGCCGCAGCCGACCGAATGGCGAAGATCCGCCAGGAGGCCGACGCCGGCACCGGCTTCAACAAGCTGGCGGAGAAGTGGTCGGATTCGGTCACCGCGCGCGGCGGCGGCCGGATCGATTGGACCTTGCGCCGTTCGCTCAACAAACTCGCGGCTGAGGCGATCTTCACGCTCAAGGAAGGGGAGGTGAGCCAGGTCGTCTCTGCTCCCGACGGGCTTCACCTGTTCCGTCTCGACGGGGTCCGGCCCGGCACGCCGCTCGACATGGACGCAGTCCGGCGCAACGTCCGCCAATCGCTGGACGACGAGGCGAAACGCGCCGCCGAGCGCGCCCGCCGCCAGCAAGAGGTCGATGCCCAGGGCGCTGAATTCGCCGCGCCGGAAGTGGTCGCGCGCCTAGCCACGGCGCCGGGCGGCGCGGGCTCCCAGGTGATGGCGCATTGGCGGGGGGGAGAGGTGCGCGGTTCCGATCAGCTCGCCGTCGCCGGCTGGGTCACGCTCGCCCCCCAGCCGCTCGCGGGGGAGTTGCGGACCCTGGTCGAGAACCGCTTGCTCGCCGCGGCGCGCCGGGCGGAGCCGATATCTGCTGAGCTGACCGCCCGCGTGGCCGATGCGCGCCGCCTCGCGGTGATCAATTCCTATCGCCAGACTTTGATCGCCGGGCTCGACACCGGCTCGACCGAAGAGGAGATCGCCCGCTATTACCGCGATCATGCCGAAAGCCTCCTCGCCCTGCGCGATTTCGAGATCGACGCGCTGTTCTTCCCGCAGACCGGGGAGAGTGTCGCCGACGTCTACACGGCGGGCGAGGAAGTCGGCGACAAACTGCGCGACGGCGTCTCCTTCGACGACATCCTGCGCGTGCCCGTGCGCACCGGAGCCCGCCTCTGCCGCGCGCAGCACGGGGTCGATCTCACGGCGCTTGGGCAGACCTCGCTCCGCCTGCGCAAGGCGCTGTTGAGCCTTTCGGCGGGAGAGATCACCCCGGCGATCTACCTCGACGGACCTCAGACCGTGCTGGTGCCGAAGAGCTGCGTCCTTGATGGGCGGGGCGTCGCCTTTCTCCGACTGCGCGCGCTGGGGACGCTCCCGCTGCCGGCGGTTCGCGATTCGATTCGCACCGCCCTGGCGAAGGAGAAGGAAGCGGCCGGCATCGAGCAAATCCAGAACCGCCTGATCGCTGCGTCCGGCTTGCAGATCGTAGTTCCCGAGGGGTAACCGAGGTGCAAGATGCGACCGCGGTGGTTGCATGGATTGCCGCCGCGCCGGTGGCCCTCCCGCCATCGGCGCTCGCGGCGCTCTCGGCGGCGGTGCTGTTGCTGATGCTCGACCACCGGCGGGCGAATCTCGGCGGGCGCGCCGCAATCGCCTTCGCGGTCGCCTCGATCGCCTACGGGCTGATCCGTTCGCTGTCGATTCGCGCCCTCTCCGAGGCGCACCTCGCGGGCGTGCCCTACCGGCTCGGCTCGCCGCTCGTCTCGGTCGCCGGAGTGCCCCTCCAGGAGCTGATTGGCTGGACCGCGGCGGTCGCCCTTGCCGGCTATTTCGCCGACCGGCTGCTGCGCCGGTTCGCCCAGCCGACCGACGCTTACCGCACAGCGCTGGTCGCGGGCCTGGTCCTTGTCGCGACCTGCTTGGCGGTTGAAAGCGCCGCGGTGGTCGGCGGCTGGTGGTCGTGGAACCTCGCCCATCCACCGGAGAGCCCGATCCCGTTTCCCGGCATCGCGCTGCTCGACTGGGGGTTTGTGGCGATCGATTTTCTCCTGCCGTTCGAGCTCTGGCGCCGCCGCGCGCCGCTCGGAGTCCGGCTCGGCGGGCTGCTCCTGTTTCCGCTCCACCTCGCCGGCCACGCGTTCACGGCGCCGCTCTTCGATGCACTGCCCCTCTCCGGGTTCGACCTGGTCCATGTGGGATTGCCGGCTTTGGTCGCGGGCTTCGCCGCGGTCACCGTCGAGGCGAGCCCGTGGCCGAACTTGAAGGCCGAAGCGTTGCGCCTGCGCCCGGCGTTCGCGGTGGCGATCCTGCTCGGCACGGCGGCGGCCCAGCTGATCTTGGCCCAAGAAGCCGGCCTTTTGTGGACCGTTCTGCCGCTGGCGGCAATCGCCCTATTCGTCGCCGCGCGGCGGAAGAAGGAACCGCGATCGCGAACCGCCGCGCTCGTCCCCGCCAAGGGTGCGGCGCTGTTCCTCGCCCTGCTGGTTGCCGGGTCGGTGCTCCGTCTGCCCGCGGCTTTTGCCGCGCGCGATTTCGAGCGTCTGCTTCGCCAGGGCGCCACGGATCTGGTGGCGGGGAACAGCGCCGCGGCGCTCCCTATCCTGCGGGCGGCGCTGGAGCTGCGCCCGGGGCAGTCCGAAGCGCTCTGGCTGCTTGGCTGGGCCGAGCTGGAGAACGGCGAGCGGAGCCTGGCGCGCCGCCATCTCGAAGCCGCCCTCGCCGCCCGGCCTGGTTCGGTGGAAGCGGCCCGCCTGCTCGCCCGGCTCAATTCCGAAGAGAGCGCAGCCGCTCCGCTTCCGCCCCCGCCGCGGCGACCAGATCCGCCGGCAGGTCCGGGTCTTCGGCGATGAACTTCAGCTCGCGTCGCGCCTCATCGGCGCGGCGTTCTGCGATCAGAAAGCGCGCGTAGCCGAGCCGGAGCCAGCCCGCGCGCGGAGCGACGGAAAGGCCGCGCCGCCACTCGGCCTCCGCTCCTTTCGCGTCGCCCGCGGCGAGCAGCGCTTCGGCGAGCAGCCGGCTCGCGGCCGAGTCGCGCGGAATCAGCTCGACCAGCCGGCGGCTGCGGAGGATGGCGGTCCGCGGATCGTTGCGCAGGAGAGCCAGGCGCGCCAGTTGCGCGAGGGCCGAAACCGCCTCAGGATCGTGGTCGAGCTCGCTCTGAAAGAGCGCTTCGGCCTCCTGCTTGCGGCCCCTCATCAGGGCGATCCGTCCGAGCGCCGGCAGCGCGAAGCCTGGACCGAGCTGCGAGTTGACGGCGAGCGAACGGAAGAGCGCCTCTGCTTGATCGAGGTGGCCATCGCCGAACAGCTGATAGGCCCGGTCGAAATCGGCGATCGAGCCGATGACGTCTTTCGGATCGGGGAGCGTCGATCCGGCAGGCATCCGGCCTCCGCCCAGGTATCCGAGTGCGGCGAGGTTGGCCCGGGTCGCCGCATCCGGCTCGGACGCCGGGCCGACCGCGAGGCGGGCATTCAGTTCTTTTTCGATTCCCCGCGCACCGCGCGCGAGGTCGGTCGCCAGAGCGCTCCGTTCGCCGCTCCGGTCCCGGCGCTCGGACGGGTCGGCGGCGAGGTCGTAAAGCTCGGGGCGCGGCGCCGCGATGTACTTCCACCCCGCGCCGCGAATCGCGAACAGGGGCGACCAGCCGAACCGCCGCAGGGGCGCTTCGGAGATCGCCGCCAGGCGACGGGCGCTCTTTTCGCCGCCGAAGAGATCACGGCCGTCGATCCCGAGAAGGGGCTCCAGGCCGGCGAGCGCAAGCACGGTGGGCGCGACGTCGGCGAGCGAGGCCTCGTCGGTCCGCACCTCCCCCTTCGGGAGGCGCCCCGGCAGGCGGAAGATCATCGGCACGCGGAGCGTCGCGTCGTAGAGCAGGATGCCGTGGCTCTGCTCCCCGTGCTCGCCCAAGCTTTCGCCGTGATCGGAAACGAGCGCCACGATCGTATGGCCCGCCGCGCCCGACCGTTCGAGCGCGGCCGACAGGCGCGCCAGCTGGGAATCCACGAACGCGACCTCGCCGTCGTAGGGCCGGCCGGCGTAGCGGGCGCGGAAATCGGCCGGCGGATCGTAAGGCGCATGCGGATCGTAGAGATGGAGCCAGAGGAAGAAGGGCTGAGTCCGCGGCTTGCGCAGCCAGGCCAGCGCCCGATCCACCCGTTCATCGGCGCGGCCGGTGGCGTGGAGCAGCTGATCGAGCGCGGCGTCCGCCGAGGGACCGTCGTCGTAGCGGGCGAAACCGCGGTCGAGCCCGAACGTCCGATGAAGGACGAACGCGGAAACGAAGGCCGCCGTGTCGTAGCCGGCGGCGGCGAACCGCTGGGCAAGCGTGACGCCCGGAGAGCCGGTCGGGGTCATGCCGTTGTCGACGATGCCGTGATGCCAGGGATCGATTCCGGTGTGGATCGTCCAATGTGCAGGCAAGGTGAGCGGCACAGGGGTGAACGCGTTGGCGAACCGGACGCCCGAGGCGGCGAACGCGTCGATCGTCGGCGTCTCGACCTGCCGGCCGCCGTAGCAGCCGAGCCGGTCAGGGCGCAACGTGTCGATCGAGACGAGTACGACGTTGGGGGCGAGGGGAGCGGGACGGTGAGTGGGGGAGCACCCCGCGAGGACGAGCGTCAGAGCGAGAGGAAAAAACCGACTGAGGCCGTGGAGTTTCTGAAGGGCGAATCGCATGACGAATCAAGATCGAGAGGGCCCGAGTCTAAACGCGAAAGGCCCCCGACGGTGGACCGCCGGAGGCCTTGAGCAACGAACCAGACCGCGCGGGTGCGCGGAAGGTGCGGTAGGTGATGCCTAGCCCACGTCGTAGTTCATCAGCTCGACCGGCAGCGGCGGCGCGCCGTCGAGGGTGATCGACCAGGCGTTGAGCGTGCCGGTGCAGATCGAGGAGTCGTCGGTCACGTTCAGCGTCCAGGTACCGGCGGAGTTGGTGGTGTCGAACGCGTTCAGTGTGCCGGTGGTGGCGATCGGCGTGACCGGACCGCCATCGGTCGGCTGGAACGTGCCGGTGAACGGCGCATTGGCGAAAGCGCAGCCCGAAAGACCCGCGGCGTCGTTGTCGATCACCGTGTTGGTCATGTTGTCGCCGCTGCCGCCGCAGTCCGCCCACAGCAGCTGAGCCGCCACGGCCGGGCTGGTGAGCCGCAGCTCGATGTCATCATCCCAAGTGTGGGTGATGTCGACCGTCAGGTTCGCGTCGGTGATGGTGCCGGAGGGAACCACCGACAAGGTGCTGTTGACGTTGCCGGCATCGGGGATCGCGAGCGGCACGTTCGTGCTCGACACGGTGATGGCGGCGAACAACTGCGCTGCGCCAACCGCGACCAACGCGAGGGCCAACAGAGGGACGATAAGCTTCCGGTTCTTCATAAGGGTTCAACTCCTTCGGTTCGACTGCGACCTATGGGGCGACCGAAAGCGTTTTCGTGAACGACTCTCGATCCGGCGTATCTGATTGCAAGGGACGGCATGCGTTCTGGCGATGGTACACCATGTGGCGCGATCGGCGAAAGCCCCGGAATCGAGAGATCTCCGAGAGATTCGAAGAAAACTCGCCGCGGCCGTGGATACCGCTGTTCCCGCGCCTACTTCGTCGCCGCCGAGGTTGCAATCTGGATCGTGCTTTGAACCGAGTAGCTCTCCTCAGCGTATTTGAAGCTGATCCGCGCCGCGGCGATCGAAGTGGGAAGGTCGAGATCGTCGACTATCAGGCGGTCGCCGGGGCAGAGCTGCTTTTCGACCGTGATCGGAATGCCGAACTTCGTGCCGTCCGGCGTCTCCACCTCCAACATCGGATCGGTCAGGCATCCGTACGGCCACTCGGAGTCGATTTCGATTTGCAGCGCCGCCGTGGTTCCGCCGCCGCCGCCGAGCGTGCAGGAGGGGCAGGGATTCGCCCCGGGCTGGGTGCTCACCCCGCCGGCCACCGGCTTTGGCGGCAGCGCGTCGGCCGTGCAGGTCGGCGGCACGCCGTCGCAGGTGTAAAAGGTCCGCTGGGCGCAGACGGCGGGAACTTTCTCCGCCGGAACCTGAACCAAATGGCAGCCCATCCGAGTTTCTTCGACCTTTGCCAACACTGCCTTCGGCGCGAGCGCGGCTCGAAGCGCGGCCGAAAAGCCGAGCTGGCGGACGCCGGGCGGGGCCTCTTTGGCCGCGTCGGCGCTACCGTGGGTCCGGTAGAGCGCTGCGCCGCGCCCGAGATCGGACCCCGAGCTTGATAACAGCTCCATCACCTCGCGTCCCGACAGCTCGGGACGCAAATGCCAGACGACCGCCGCGGCCGACGAGGCGACCGCCGCCGAGACCGAGGTGCCGGTGAGAGGTCGGGTGTAGCCCCCTTTCGGCAGCTTGACCACCGCGTGATCGCCGTAGGTGACCAACCCGGGCTCGGAAGATTTCCGGGAGTTGACCAAAGGCTGCCCGCCGCGGGCCACGCCGCCGACCGCCCAGATCACCGTGTCGTCGCTGGGAGGGAGCAGCGAGACCTCCGGCGGGTGGGCATACCAACCGGCGGGGAGGGTGGGGCCGACTTCGGGAGTCGGTCCGCCGAGCGCGTTGCCGGCCGCCGAGATCGTGAGCGCGCCCTCTTCGGCGGCGTAGGCGAGGGCGTCATAGACCGCCAGCTCTTCGGCGTTCAGATGGTCTTCGGGGTCGATCGCGCCGAGTTGCTCGTGGAGCACTTTCGGATCCCAGCCGAGCGACAGATTGAGAATCAGGTGCGGCCGCTTCTTCGGGTCGCCCGGAAGTGCCTGCCAACGGTCGACCGCGGCGCGGATCGCCACCGCGACGTCTCCCGGCGTGCCGGAGTTGCCGCAATTCGACCGGGAGTCCACCGCGCGTCCGCCGGAATCCAACAGCGGCAGTGCGAGCTGGGTCCCGAGCATGGCGGCACAGCCTTTGTCGTCGCAAGTCAGCTTCTGGGCGATGTGGGCGAGGCCGAAGCCATGGTTGGTGCAGCCGGCGGGAAGACTGTCCGGTGCCCCATCGCCGGTCGCGACCGTATCGAGAACCGTCAGGCGGACGTTTGCCTCTTCGCGGTCCGGGTGCGGCAGATCGGCTGCCCCGACTTCGTAGAGGAAATTCCTCGCCATCTCCGAACTCTGAAGCTCATCGAGCTGGGCCGAGGCGCCCTCCGGTTCCAGGTTGATTTTGGACGCCCGGGCCGGTTCGGCGGTGGCGATTTCCTCGACCACGTTGCAGCGATGGACCAGGGCGTGGAGCTTGGGTTCCGCCTGGAGCGCCGCGATGGCGCAACCGGAAGGATTCCGCGGGCTCTCATAGCGGCAGAACGAGCGGACGGGGTGGCCCGGTTGACGGCGCGCCGGGCTGGCTCCAAACAGCGAAGTGGTGTTCCAGCCGTCCACCTTCGGGCACGCCGGCCCGTCGGCGAGCGCGAGCCAGAGCCGAGCGGAGCAGGTGTACTTATCGACTACCGCGACGGAGCCTTCCTTGGCCTGCGAGTGGAAGAGCGCGCCAAGGTCATATTTCTCGGTGGTGCTGCGGAAGGAGTAGTAGTAGCTCACCGTGGGGGAACGATCCAGCGAGACTTCGTCTGCCAAGCTCGGAGCCGTTGTCAGGACGAGGGCGAGAAGGGTGAACCAGCGGGTGCGGGTGTACATGGCATCTCTCCTGAAATCAACGAAGGGAAAAAGGTTCGCCATCGATTGGCGAACGCTCTTCGGGTTTCGTTGCGGAGAGCGCTTTTCTGACAAGCGAGAAACGCCGGGGTTCACTCCACCGGAAAGTCGAAATAGGTCTCCGGGAAGGGCTCGTTTTCGAGCGTGAAGTGCCACCATTCCTGCGCGTAGGGCTTCCAACCCGCGCGGAGCATCACCTCGCGCAGCAGTAGTCGGTGGGCCCGTTGATCCGGCGAGACCTTCGCGCTGTCCGGCCACGAGACGGGATCGAACAGATCGTAGGGGCTCCCCATGTCCAGGTCACCCGGTTCGGCACCCTCCGCGAGGACGACGATCGTGAGATCGACCGTGCTGCCGCGCGAGTGCCCGGATTTCTCTGCGACG
Source organism: Thermoanaerobaculia bacterium (assembly GCA_038250865.1). Lineage (GTDB taxonomy): Bacteria > Acidobacteriota > Thermoanaerobaculia > Multivoradales > UBA5704 > DASYKS01. The sequence continues at coordinate 48,519 of JBBSBW010000019.1, forward strand.
TAACCCAGCTCGAACAGCTTCTCCTTCTCCACCTGCGGATAGAACTCCGCCTTCATCTTCTGGTCCGCCGGGTCCCTCGACCAGCGGAGGAAGTGATCGACCGCGCGCTGCGGCCGGTAGGCGTCGAACACCTTGAGGCCGAATCCAAACGGCGCGAGCTCCTCTTGGGCTCTTGCCAGAGCCGTTGCCGCGAGGTGGCTGAGCAGGGCGCGCGGTCGGACGTAGCCGTCGATCGGCACGCCGATGAAATTGTGCGAGCCGGTGTAGCGGAGGTCGAGCGCGATGCCGGGGACGGCCATCGAAAGATCGACGAATCAGGGCGGGAGCGTGGTCTCTTGCGCGGTGGCCGGGAGCGCGGCAAGGAGGAGGGCAAGGACGAGACGGCGTGATGGCATGGCGTTTCCTCCAACCGATGGCGTAGCCGGCCTGTGGCGGCGGCATCGTATCCGGTGAGGCCGAATAAAACGGGTCCGCGGGCGGCCGGTAGAGCCTCACGGGTGGCCGGAAGAGGTTCACGGGCGATCCGAAGAGTCTCACGCGCCGACGGTAGAGGATTCCAGACCTACCGAAGAGGGTCAACGACCTTTCGAACAAGCTCATCGACATCCCGCAGCGATCTACCGGAGTCCCGAAGGGCATGACGGACCGGCGGAAGAGCGTTCCGGATCCCCCGAAGAGACTCACGGGTCAGCCGAAGCGAGCTCCGGGAGGCAGGAAGAACTCTTCCGGTCGCCCGGGACCGTTCCGAACGATGCGAAGCTCTCTTCGGACGATCCGTGAGCCCCTTCGGGGGACCCGTGAGCTTCTTCGGAACACCCGGAAAACGCTTCGGAAGCCCTCGTTCCCAGGGGAGGAGGTGCCGGTTGGAGTGGCGCGCGGCGGTTGATCGTCGCCCTGTTCCCACTTGCGCACCGTCGATGCCGTCGTGTGCACAAGGTGGGCGAACACAGGCTGGCTGAATTGCAGTTTCTCGCGCAGTCGTTTGATGTCGTCTGCGCTGAACTCTCGTACTGGCGGCGGGCAGATCGAGTCGAACTGCCGCACCGCCACCTTACTGATGGCGCCGACCTTCTGCAATTTGGCGAGGTCGCCGCGCAAAGATTCAATCAGCTTACTGGACACAATGCACCTCCATGAATACACCTGCCTCGGGGTCTGGACCAAGGCCGCGTCAAAGTCCGCGCCTGCGGAGCCCTCACCTCCCCGCCGGGCTCCGGGGTGCGCGCCGACATTAGATCGCGAGGAGGCGGCACCGGCAACCCAAGAGTCCGGCCCAACGGGCCGGGAGAACCCAGCCCAGGGCTGAGGCCGAAGGCCGATGCCCTGGGGGAAGGGTCACCCCCTCCTGGCGGCCTGAAAGGCCGCGAGAACCCAGGCTCGACGGATCGAATCCGCACACCCTGCCGTGCGTTCCCCGAGGCCTATGAAATCGAAGTTGACGAGCGCTACGTGTGGGCCTGAAAGCTCGCGGCCTAGGCGGAAGCGCGGAAAGCCGACGCCGATCGCGAAAACGGCCGCCAGCAGCGGCTGTGGCCGAAGGGGGCGTCACCCGCTCGGCGGCCGATCAGCGGCTTCGCCCCGAACACGTTGAAGACGAAAACCTGAGGCCAGGATTACTGAAACGCGAGCGCAATAGCTGAACTATAGTGTAAGATTTCGAGGGTCGCTTACCCTAAAGGAGATGGAAGAAATGAGGAAAAGGCTTCAGCTTCATCGCGAAACGCTGCGACACCTCGAACAGGCCCGAATGACTGGAGTAAACGGTGGCACGGCGAACTGCACCAATTGGGGAGTCACATGCACCTGCCCGACCGACCAAACGGACCCGACCAACGACACAGGCCCGATCAGGACAGGTCCCAATTATGGGGGCTGTCCTTCCAATGGTGCCAACTGCACCGTGGGGTGCTGAGAATCTGGAATTTCGGTGACGCGAAGGCCCCAGGTTCTACTGGGGCCTTCGGATCTCTGTGTGCCGTCTTGTGGCCTCACGTCGACGGCACAACGCTCGTCGTGAACAATGAGCCCGGTCTGTACTCTCTTCCCACCCTCTTCCCTGGGAAGCCCTACCCGAACCGCTCCACCCGCCGGCTTTTGAACCAGGCTTCGAGCAGGCGGACTTCTCCGTGCTCTACCGGCCAGGTTCTTTCCTCGTGGAAGTGGCCGAGGAGGAGGACGTCGTGACCTTCGGCGAGGCGGCGTTCGGCGAAGTTTCGGATGGCGGCTTCGGGGAGGGCGGCTCGGTGTTTGAAGTTGGTGTTCGCAAGGTGGCGGTCCGTGGAGCTGACCATTGTGTGGGCGAGTCGGCCAGGAAGGATGCGGAGCGCCAGCTCGACGGGGAGGCTTTTGGACAGCCGCCGCCAGGCCCGGTATTGCCAATCGCGATCGTTCAGGCCATCGCCATGTACCGCGAGGTAGCGGACTCCCCCAGCTTCGAACGCGGTTTCGAGGCCGATCGAGTCGAAGGCGTCGCGGTAGGGGCTCTTGGCGAGGAAGAAGTCCCGATTCCCCTCGATGTAGTCGATTCGCAGCCCCTGGCGCCGCAGGTCGCGCAGGGCCGCCACGAAGCGCGCGATCTCGGGTGTTTCGAAGCGCGGCAAGCCCACCCAGGCATGGAAGATGTCGCCGAGCAGGATCAGGCGCTCGACCCCCTCGGCGGGAAGCGCGGCGAGCTGATCGAGCATCGGCTCGATCGGCCCGCCGGGACCGCCGAGATGAGAGTCCGCGATGACCGCGACGCGCTCGCTCGGGGTGACCGGAAGCGCCATCAGACGATCGACAGCTTCGGCCGCGCGGCGACTTGGGCGGAGGCTTCGGCGTAGACGGCTTCTGCGACCTGACGGAATGCCTTGGCGTGGGGACCGTCGGGCGCGGCGACCGTGATCGGCACTCCCGCGTCTCCGCTCTCGACGATCGCCGGGTCGAGCGGGATCGAGCCGAGCAGGTCGACGCCGAGCAGCTCCGCCGTGCGCTTGCCGCCGTCCTTCCGGAAGATGTGGGTCGACTCGCCACAGTGCGGGCAGACGAAGACCGACATGTTTTCGACGATCCCGATCACCGGCACGTTCACCTTGCGGAACATGGCGAGCCCCTTCCGGGCGTCGATCAGCGCCACGTCTTGCGGGGTCGTCACGATCACCGCGCCCGAGAGCGGCACTTTCTGGGTCACCGTGAGCTGGGCGTCGCCGGTTCCCGGCGGCATGTCGAGGATCATCACGTCGAGATCGCCCCAGGCGACATCGCCGAGCATCTGCTCGATCGCCCGCATGACCATCGGACCGCGCCAGATGACGGGCGTGTCGATGTCGAGCAGGAAACCGAGCGACATGACCCGGATGCCATGTTTTTCAAACGGCAGGATGCGATTGCCGTCCAAGCGCGGGCGCTCGTCGATCCCGAACATCATCGGCACCGAGGGGCCGTAGATATCGACGTCGAGCAGGCCGACCCGGTGGCCGAGCTGGCCGAGCGCCACGGCGAGGTTCGCCGCGACGGTCGATTTGCCGACCCCCCCCTTGCCGCTCGCGACCGCGACCACGTGCCGCACGCCGGGGATCAAACCCGGGTCCTGCGCCACCGCGCGCTGAGCGGATTCCTCGCGGCTCGGGGCTTTCTGGAAGTGGAGGTGGACTTCCACCTGCTCGACTTCGGGCAATGCGCGGACCTCGCGCTCGACGTCGGCGCGGACCCCCTCCGCCGCTTCGGGCTTCTGGGTCGCCATCTGGAGATCGATCGTCACCTGCCCTGCTTCCGCCTTGACGTTCTGGACGAAGCCGAAGGAGACGATGTCCCGGCTCATGCCGGGGAACTTGACGCGTTTGAGGGCCTCCCAAACGCGGGATTCGAAGTCGCTCATGGAGAATTGGAACCTCTAGGACGTTGTGGCACAGGACCCTGCGCGACAGACCCTACAACAGGCGCGCGCCTCCGCGGTCTTCCCACGAAAAAAGGCGCCCGGGCTGGCAAGCCCGGGCGCCTTGGTTTGAAGCATCGATTCTTGGGTTGGAACCTAGAAGCGGAAGCCCACCGAGACGCGGAAGGTGCGCCGGTTCTGGTAGCCCAGCGGCGCGATCGCCTTGCCGAAGTTCGGCCCCTTCTGCCAGTGGACGCCCTCGACCGGGGTCGAGGTGTAGGGGTTGAACGTCTGGCACCGTCCGGGAGTACCGCCCGGGCCGGCCTGGCTGCACGAGGTGGTACCCGAGTTGGCGGCCGTGAACACCGTCTGGTCGAGACCGCGGGAGTCCGTGGTGTCGAGGTTTTCGGCGTTGAACAGGTTGCTGATTTCGGGCGAGACGAAGGCCTCGACCTTCCCGAAGCGGAAGCTGTAGTTCATCGAGATGTCGGTGCGCAGGATGTTGTCGGTGCGGAACGCGTCGCGGGCGGTGAAGAAGTAACCGACGCGGGTCGGCGGGGTCTTGTAGCCCGGATTGGCCAGGATCGCGCTGTTGATCACGATGTTCTGCGAGGCGCCGTACGGCAGGCCGGTCTGATAGCTCTGGAACAGGCTGATGTTGAGCGTCTGGTGACCCGCGTCGATCAGGCGATAGACGCCGTAAAGACCGATCTTGTGGCGTTGGTCGGACGAAAGGTCGCCGCTCGGCCGGTTCCAACGCGCGAGCTTGTACTCGGGGTAGGTGAGGTCGCCGGTGATCGGGCCGTTGTTGCGCGTCTCGCCGTCGAAATTACCCTGGAGCCGTGAGATCGTCCAGTTGCCGCCGAGGTCGAACTTCTTCATCAGGCGCCACTGGAACTGCCCCTGCAGCGCATCGTACTTGCGCTCGAACGCGGAGCTGTTGTTCTCGATCAGCTGCAGGTCGAGCAGGCTGCCGTTCGTCGGATTCGGGATCGTACCGGTCGAGAGGTTGCCCACGGTGGCGTAAAAGTCGTCGAACTTGCGATGGATCGCGGTCAAGCGGACGACGCCGCGTCCGGCGAACTGCTTGGAGAAGCCGAGCGAGTACTCGTTCGCGTTGGGCGAGTTGAGCGAGCCGCGGATGATCTGGTTGCCGCCCGGGATCGAGATGAAGATCGGCTGCAGTGAGCCTGTCGGGCCGCCGTTGGCGTTGAACCAGTTGAACAGGGTGGTGAGCGCCGCGGCCGGATCGGCCGGGTTCGCCGGGTTGCCAGTGTTGACCGTCGGACCGTCGTAGGCCCACTGGAAGGTCGCCGGAGCGCCCGCCGTCGAGGTCGAGTCGGCGACGCTGTTGGCGATGCCCGCCACGTACTTGCCGTAGCTGGCATTGATGATCCAGCTGCCGTCGCCCTTCGGGTCCCAGGTCGCCGCCAGTCGCGGCGAGAAGTTCGAGTCGCTCGCGACTTTGCGCCCCTGGGCGTTCTTGCCGTCGTTCTGGTCGTAGCGGAAACCGACATTGAAGCTCAGGCGGTCGTTGAAGCGCCACGAGTCGTTAGCGAAGAAGGAGTTGGTCTTGAAGCTGGTGCCCTGGGTCTCTTGGAAGATCGGGTTGAACTGGATGACCGTGTTGCCGTCGAACACCGGGAAGATGCTGCTGCCCTGGATGATCGCGCCCGAACCGAAGACCCGATAGTCGCTGCCCGACTGGTGGTTGTCGGAGGCGCGGATGTCTTCGAACGAGTCATAGCCGCCGACGATCTCGTGGGTGCCGGCTTTGCCGGTCGACAGGAAGTAGGAGAGCTTGCCCAGGTAGTTCTTGTTGTTCCGATCCTCGGGGCGGCAGATGCCGCAGAACGTAGGCGACCAGTAGCGCGCGTTGCCGCGCGACTGGTCGAGCAGGAGCGTGCCCTGGATCAGGTCCTGGGTCGGCGCGCCGGAGCCGATGAACTGGAACGTGCGCTCGTTGTACTGGGCGGTCACGTACAGGCGGTCGGTGAGCACGCCGCTGTAGCTGAACGCTTTGAGCTCCTGCGGCAGCTCACGGCTGACCAGGCTTCGGTCGTCGAGGATGGTGCCGAAGAAGTTTCCTTCTTCCTTGCGGTTGATCTTGATGTACGAACCGATAAAGGTATGCTTCGCCGTGGGCGAGAGCGTCAGCTTGCCTTCGTAGCGCTGCTCGTCGGTGACCTGCTTGAAGGGAATCGAGGTGGGAGCCGCGGTCTGGGTCGAAGCGTCCTGATTGAGGTCGCGGCCGGCGAGGAAGAACCAGACTTTGTCCTTGAGGATCGGTCCGCCGAGGGTCGCCTCGTAAGTCGGAATCACCTTGTCGGTCGGTTTCGCTTCGCGGAAACTGCTCGCGCCGTCTGATTTAACCGCGCCCTTGCTCACTTTCGGGGTCCAGTCCTGGTTGCGCAGGGTCGAGCGCAAGGAACCCGAGAACTGGTTGCCGCCCGACTTGGTGATCACGTTGACGACGCCGCCGGTGAACCGACCGTATTCAGCCGAGATCGAGCCGGACGAGGTGGTGGTCTCTTGGACCGCGTCCTCAATGAACAGCGGGAACGCCTGGCCGCGGATGTTCTCGTTCGCGACCACACCGTTGATCAGGAACAGGTTCTCGAACGACGGTGCGCCCGAGATCACGATGCTCGCCTGGCCGGTGCCGGCGTCCTTCGCCGGGCCGGTGGTGGAAACGCCCGGCGCGAGGCCGACGATCTCGTCGACGGTGCGGCCGGTCGGCAGCTCGTCGACCAGGGTCTTCGAGAACGTCACGGCGCTCTCCGAACCCTGGGAGATAACCTCCAGCTGCCCGGTCACCACGATCTCCTCGGCGATGGAAGAGACCGAGAGCACGACATCGAGCACGCTCGCTTGGGCCGCGCCGAGGCGGACCGTGCGGTTTGCCGTGTCCAGGCCCTCGAGGGCGAAGGTGACGGTGTACTCGCCGGCCGGAAGGGCCGGGAAGAGATAGTCGCCGTTGGCGGTCGAAGACGTCGTGCGCGCCCCCTGCACGTTCGGTGACGTGGCCGTGACGAGCACGCCGGACAGCGGCTGCCCCTCGTTGCTGATCCGGCCCGAAAGCTTCGCGGTCGGATTGCCCTGCGCCCAGCTCGCGGTCGCGAGCAAAGCGAAGAGCAGAAAGGCGATGACGCTCTTTTGTCTCATGATCCCGTGTCTCCTGTCCAAAGTTCAGCGCCTAGATGGCGAAGAGAAGTAGCTCGGCCAGACGTATGGCTCACGCGGAAACCACCGTTCGTAAGTCAGGGCCGAATAGGAAAAACTAACCCTGACTCTAGAGGAAGTCAGGCGGCGGCTCAAGAGATTTGGTGTGAACTGTTCCGGAGAGGGAGAAAACCGAACCGGTCGAGAGGGGGCGGCGACAACCGCCCGCCCCTCGACCAGGTCCGAAGCGCTCGACTTCAGCGCTCGGAGACCGGCAGGAAGCTGCGCTCGGTCGCCCCGGTGTAGATCTGGCGGGGGCGGTTGATCCGGGCACCTTCGGCGCGCATTTCCTTCAGATGGGCGATCCAGCCGGGGAGCCTGCCGAGGGCGAACATGACGGTGAACATGTTCGTCGGGATGCCCATCGCGCGATAGATGATGCCGCTGTAGAAATCGACGTTCGGGTAGAGCTTGCGCTCGACGAAGAACGGATCGTGAAGGGCGACCTCCTCAAGGTTCTTCGCGATCTCCAGCAGCGGGTCGTTCACACCCAGCTCGGCGAGCACCTCGTCGCAGGAGTGCTTCAAAATTTGGGCGCGGGGATCGAAATTTTTGTAGACCCGATGACCGAAGCCCATCAGGCGAAATCCCGACGCCTTGTCCTTGGCCAGATCTACATACTTCTGGTAATGACCGCCATCGGCTTGGATTTTCTCCAGCATCTCGATCACGGCCTGGTTGGCTCCCCCATGGAGGGGCCCCCAGAGCGCACAGATGCCGGCCGAGACCGAAGCGAACAGGTTCGCCTGCGAGCTGCCGACCATCCGCACCGTTGAGGTCGAACAGTTCTGCTCGTGGTCAGCGTGGAGGATCAACAGCAGATTGAGCGCCCGTTCGAGCACCCGCGATGGCGCGTAGGGCTCGGACGGCACCGCGAACATCATGTGCAGGAAGTTCGCGCAGTAGGACAGGTCGTTCCTTGGATACATGAACGGCTGGCCGATGCTCTTTTTGTAGGAAAACGCGGCGATCGTCTTCGCCTTGGCGAGCAGCCGGATCACGTTCAAATCGAAGTTCGCGTCGCTCTCGCTGTCCCGGTAATAGGTCGAGAGCGAGGCGACCATCGCGGACAGGATCGCCATCGGGTGGGCGCTCGCCGGGAAGCTCTCGAAGAACTTCTTCATGTCCTCGTGGATCAGGCTGTGCTTGGTCAGGCGCTCGCGGAACTCGGCCAGTTCGGCGGCGTTCGGCAGGTGGCCGTTGATCAACAGGTAGCTGACCTCGGTGAACTGCGAGTGGCCGGCGATCTGTTCGATCGGGTAGCCGCGATAGCGCAAAATCCCCTCGTCACCATCAATGAAGGTGATTTCGCTCTCGCACGCCCCCGTATTGCCAAATCCCGGATCGAGCGTGACGTAGCCGCTCCGGGAGCGCAACTGGCTGATGTCGATCGCCTTTTCGCCTTCGGAGCCGATGACGACCGGCAAGGAGTATTCGGTGCCTTCTAGAATCAGGCGGGCGGGCGGGGGTGCTGCGGTCACCGGAGGAGCGATGGCCGGCTCCGGCTCCATGACTTTGGTTTCGTGAGACATCGACCTCTCTCCTAACCGAATGAGACCCAAACCAGGGATCCGAGAATATGCCGTTCAAGCATCAAAGTCATCCGTTCCGGGATGACCTGTGTTCATTATGCCGCAGAGCGTCAATTCTGCTCAAACCCCGGGGGTCATACCTCTCTCAGCAGGGTGGTAATCGGTCGCCGTGATGCAGCGATCGCGGGCGGCAATCCACCTAGCACTCCAGTAAAAACAGCAAGAAGGATGCCGCTCAGAAGGATCTGCGGCGTCGTCCGCAGATTGAAACTGATCTCGCTGAAGGTGGTGCCGTTCATCGTCCCTGCCGTGATGCTGTTGAGCGGCAAGGCGGCGAGCGCGCCGACGCATCCCGCGATCAGGCCGAGGAGCGCCGCTTCGAGCAGGAATGCGGTGAGGATCGTGCGGCGCCGGAATCCGACCGCGCGTAGCGTTCCCAGCTCCTTGGACCGGGCGGCCACCTGGGAGTACATGGTGTTCGCCGCGGCGAAGCAGGCGCCGAACGACATCAGCACCGCGAGCACGTTGCCCAGGATGACGAACTGCCGCGAGTTCTGGTTCGCCTGCTCGGCGAAGTACTCGATCTCCAGCTTGGGCTGAAGCTTGAGCTGTTGATTCGCCTTGATCCGATCGGCCAACGCCACCGCCTCTTCGGCCGAGGTCGCTTGAAGCACCACGGTCGAGACGTTCTCGCCGCGCCGGAACGCATCGCGCAGGTCGGCGATCGGTACCCAGATCTCGGAGTTGAAACTGCCGCCGTTCGAATCGAAGATGCCGACGACCCGGAACTGCACCCGCCCGAACTGCATCTGATCGCCCACTCCCAGGCCGGCGAACCGGCCGACGAGCTTCTTGCCGACGATCACTTCGGCACGGCCCGGTTCGAAGAGCCGCCCCTCGATCAGCTTGACCTGTGGGCGGATGTCGAAGATCGCCGGCTCGACGCCGCGGATCGACACGTTGCTCTCGCTCCCGTCGGCGCGCTTCAGGATCTGCAAAACGGTGGCCTGGCCCGAGGCGAGCGGCTCGCCTTTCGCGTTCCGGGCAACGCCCGGCAGGGCGGCGAGCAGCCGCGCCTTGTCGATGCCGAAGAAGCTCTCGACCTCGGATTTGGCGCCTTCGCGCAGAACCAGGACGTTTCGCGGATCGCCGCTCGCGGCAAACGCAGTTTTGAGACCTCCTGCGAGAGCGAGAACCCCGATATAAACCAAGACCACGAAGGCGATCGAGCCGATCGTCATCAGGGTCGTCGCGCGGCGGACGAACAAGCTTCGGAGGTTGTATTTGAGCGGGATTTTCATCGTCTCAGATCCTTCGCAGGGCATCCGCGATGCGCATGCGCGACGCGGCGATGGCCGGCACCAGGCCGGAGAGCAAACCGATGGCGAGGCCCACACCGAGGCCAATGCCCCAGACTTTCGGCGTCATGGCGATCGTGCTGAAGACGGGGAAGACCTTCTCCGCGGCCTTGGCGAGGCCGCCCACCAGTACGAACGCCAGGCCGCAGCCGAGCAGAGCGCCGAAGATCCCCACCGCGAGCGATTCGAGCACCACCAGGGTGAGAACCTGGTTGCCGCTGAAGCCGAGGGTCTTGAGCACGGCCATTTCGCCGGTTCGCTCGCGCGCCGCCATCGCCATGGTGTTCGCCGTGATGAAGAAGATCGAGATCACCACCGCGAGGCCGATCGCGCCGAACAGCAGACGGATGTTACCGATCATTTCGAGGAACGACAGGTTGAACGCCTTCTCGGTCTCCGCGCGCACCTGAGCGTCGGAGTTCTCGAACATCTTCTCGGCCGTCGACACGACGCTCGGCACCGAATCCGGGCTGTCCAGGCGCAGGAAGTAGGTGCCGACGATGCCGCGATTGCCGATCGCCTCTTCCATGTACTTGCGATGGAAGAAGAGCTGCCGCTCTTGCGACGGTGTGGCCGGGACCGAATAGATGCCGCGGAGAACGATGTTCTTGAGATCGAAGGGATAGATGTCGCCCTTGATGGTGATCGACTTACCGATCTTCCAGCCGTACTTGTCGGCCAGGGCCTTGCCGGCGACGAACGCGCTGCGCTCCGCGGCCCAGGCCTGCTTCTGGTCCTCGGGCATCTGGTACTCGGGAAACACCTTGAACAGCGTCGCCGGATCGGTCGCGAAACGGGGAAAGAAGTTCTCCGGCCGGTCGTCGATGTAGGTGCCCTGGTACCAGTTGAGCGGCGTCACCGCCTGGACGTGCGGGATCGTCTCAATCCTCGGCCAGTAGGCCTCGGGCAGCGTGGTCGCGAGCGAGACCGCGCTGCGCACCACCACGCGGGTGTCGTCCGCCCCCTCCGCGCTCGACATCGCTTCGAGGAACGCCCAGAGCAGGCAGAGCAAGAGGAGGGCGGAGGCCACGCTCAACAGGGTGAGCGCGGTGCGCATTTTGTTGCGCTTCAGATTCTTGAGCGCCAGGGTGCCGATCGCCATGTCAGTTCCTCCCGAACCGCTCTTAAGCCGCTTCCTGTTCGACCAAGCGGCCTTTTTCCAGATGCAGCACGGTCTTGGCCCGCGCTGCGGCGCGGGGATCGTGGGTGACCATGACGATCGTCTTCTTGAAGTCCTGATTCAGCTGGACCAGCAGGTCGAGCACATCCTCGGCGCTCTTGGAGTCGAGGTCGCCGGTCGGTTCGTCGGCGAGCAGCAGATCGGGATCGGTCACGATCGCGCGGGCGATCGCCACCCGCTGCTCCTGGCCGCCCGAAAGCTGGCGGGGGAAATGCCGCATCCGGTCGCCCAGGCCCACCACTTCGAGCGCGGTCTCCACTTTGCGCTTGCGATCCGCCTTGGACAGGCGGGTCAGCGTCAGCGGCAGCTCGACGTTCTCGAAAGCGGTGAGCACCGGGATCAAGTTATAGAACTGGAAGATGAACCCGATGTGGCGATGCCGCCAGCTCGCCAGCTCGCTCTCGTTCAGCCGGGCGATGTCCTGGCCGGCAACCGACAGGCTGCCCGAGGTCGGCCGGTCGATGCCCGCGAGAAGGTTGAGCAGCGTGCTCTTTCCCGAGCCCGACGGTCCCATCAGGGCGACGAAGCCCCCCTCCGGAACCGTGAAGGTGACACCCGCCAAGACCTCGATCTCGAACTTGTCCCGGCGGTAGTTCTTGGTGACGCGATCCAGATCGACGACGTTGGTCATGCCGACCCTCCTCGAAAGATAGATGACACGGTTCTTGCCTACTTCGCGGCGAGCCGAACTTTTTGCCCGTCGGCGAGCTTGTCGACCGCGTTCTTGACGATCGTTTCGCCGCCGGACAGCCCGGAGGTGACCTCGAAGCGATCGGTCGGCTTGCCGTCGACCGCTTCTTCGACCCCCGTGATGTCCAGCCGCGCCAGCCGGCCGTCCTTGACCTTGAAAACGTACGCTGTGACGCCCGAGCGGCCGACGGCCGATTTTGGCACGTAGACCCGGGGCTTTTGCTCGCCGACCTTCTGTGCCGCGCCGTCATTGAGGAAGGTGACGGTGCTGCTCATGTCGGGCACCAGCCGCTCGTCCGCGTCGTCGATCGTGACCTTCACCTGGACCACCGCCCGCTGCCGGTCGGCGGTCGGCACGATCTGGCGCAGGTGGCCGGTGTACTTCCGATCTGGCACGGCGTCGATCTTGATCTCGGCGGTCTGGCCCGGCTTGATCCGCGCGATGTAGCTCTCGTTCACGTCGGCTTCAACCTCCAGCGAATTGAGACCCGCGATGCGCACGATCGCGCCGGTCGACTGCTGGCTGGTAAAGCCGCCGGGGGCAACCATCTCGCCCACCTCGACGTTGCGCTCGATCACCACGCCCGAAAGCGGCGCTTTGATTACCGTGTATTCAAGCTGGGCGACACCCGCCCGCAGGGCGGCTCGCGCAGTCTCGACCTGCGCCTTGGCGATCGCCAGAGCGGTCGCCGCCGAATCGGCCGCCGAGCGGGTGACGACCCCTTCGGCCACAAGGCGCTGCTGCCGGCCGTTCTCGCGATCGGCATCGGCCTGCCGGGCTTCCGCCTCGGCGAGGCGCGCTTTCGCCTGGTCGATCTGTGCGCGCAGGTCGGCGCTGTCGAGGATCGCGATCGTGTCGCCCTTCTTGATCCGGTCGCCCTCGTCCACTTTCAGCTCGACCACCCGGCCGATCACCCGCGAGCCGACCGCCGCGCGATCTTTGGCATAGGTATAGCCGGTGGCGGTCAGCACGGTCGAAGCCTCGGTCGGGGTGACCACCTGGACGGTCGTGGTCTCGACCTTCGGCAGCAGGAAGGGAGCCGGAGCCAGCCAAACCCAGGCGCCGATGCCCCCCAGCAGCAGCACCAGGATCACCCAGCCGAGATGGCGCCGCGGGGGCGCTTCATACGCGGCGCGGTCCATGCGCAGGGCGGACAGGTCGGGGCGTGCTTTCGGGGCGCTCGGCTCGGGGCTCACAGGGGCTCTCCTGGGTACGCTGACGTCAGACTCGGATGTAGAACAGCTGCCCAACGGTGGGGCGCGCGGATCGAAACAACCCGAGATACGGGATTACTCCCGCCAAGTTCTCAGGCGCTCAGCTTCTGCCGGACTCCGGCGCCGGGGTAAAGATCGCGCACGAGGTGTCGGTCTCCCAAACGTCCACCTGCGCCACCCGAACGCCCCGCCCCTCGCCGCCCGCCCCGGCGGCCAAACGAACCGAGGCCTCCTCGCAGACATACTGCGCGATCAGCTCGGCGGTCGTGTTACGGACATCGAACGGCGGGATCTCGTTCAGCACCCGATGGTCGAACGGCCCGATCACCTCCGCCATGATCGCCTTCAAATCCGCGAAGTCGAGCACCATCCCCAAGGCATCCAGCCGCTCCGCCGTCAAATGCACCCGCACCCGGTAGTTGTGCCCATGCAAATTCTGGCACCCCCGGGTATGACCCCGAATCGCATGCGCCGCCGAGAACGGGAAATCTTTGAAGATCGTGAACATGGCGGTAGAAGGCCCCGAAGACAACCGCGAGAAGCCGCGGCGGGCAGCCCGCTATGGTTTCGCGTGCCGGGCGGTGGCGTCAAGGGGGTGGGGGGTGGATGAAGCAGGGGCCCCGTCAAAGTCGCCAACCCCAACTGTGAAGTCATGCACGTAGGGGCGGAGCTTACCTCCGCCCGAGGGTGTGCGCGGATCGCGGGCGGAGGCAAGCTCCGCCCCTACGTGTGAAGGCGAATTTCATCCCGTCAATTCATGCGCCCGAATTGACAGTCCACCGACTTTGACGAGGCCTTGGTGGATGGAGTGGAGGACACTGACTGGTAAAGGACGGACGAGGGTGGCAAGGCCAGGCAGGGGCGACTGGCGGCCGGAGGTATGGACGGCCAGGGCCCGTCTGTCGGTCTATTAGCAGTTCGGTGCGATCCAACAAGGATCTTCGGTCTCGACGAGAACAGGGTTGCAGGCCTGGAGGCAGTTATCCTTCGAATTGCACGTCGGGTTCTTGCCTCCTGTTTGGCTGGTATCGACGAGAACGGTGCCGTTACCGCCAGTCCAGTAACCCGCCTTGACTTTGGTGACGTTCGGATGCTCTCCCCGGAAGACGTGACCGAGTTCGTGAGCGAGGAGGGCTTCATTTTGCCTCGCAACTACATCCGAAATCACAACGATATCGGTTCCCCAGCCCGCCTGGAATGTGGAACCGCCGCCGTTAGCCAGCTTGCCCGCAGTGAAGAGGATTTCGACAATATCCGGCTCATCGTCCTTGAACTCTGCTGCGATCCTCACAGAAGACTCGCTGAACTTGATCTGTCCGACCACAGGCGTGCGCACCTCTTCTTTAACCAGATCGATGCAGCAGCCCCCCCAAACCTCCTTCGCTTTATTGAACAGATCGATCCAGGTCGTTCCCGAAGGCTCGGTATCGCCCTCGCTCTCTCGGAACCGTACCGGGCGCAGCCGAATTCTACGACGGAGACCGCTCTCTTTTTCAACGGGGAGAACGGCGCGAAAGAACTGCCCTGCGAGATTGATTTTCAGTTCGTCAAGCAGGCCAAGAATCCGGGATGCCTCTCTAAGGTGGAGCTCAAGGTGCCCGCTTGAGACTCGAAGCCCCATCAAAGAACCCTCTCCTGGAGCCTCCGTCATTTGCATCGTCAGAAAACCATCGAACGTCTCCGCGGGTGCGAAATAGAGGTCAACATCCGCGATCGAAAAGCCAACCGCTCTCTGGATCGCCCGATAGAACACGGATGCCGAAACCTGGCCCTGAAAGGACCACCCCGCAGAAATTCGCTCGAGGTTACCCGAGGCTAAAAGTCGGTGGACGCTGATTTTTCCAGTCGTTTCGGTTCCAGGACTAACCAGATCGGACCGGATTTCGAACTCTTGGGTAGGCACGAGAACTTCTTCGGGTCGATCGGCCGGGCTGAGTAGCGAGAGTTGTCCGAGAAAACGAAGTGGCGAAAACACCTCGTGTTTCCGAGCGACCGCAGTGGTCTCAATCTGGGACCTGAATTTCAAGGGACTCGGAAGTTGCAGCCTCCGGGACGAGGTCATGGTCGATGCTCCTTCAGGGAAGCTGAGAATCCAAATTGATTAATGCCGGCTTGGGGCGAGCGCCGAGGCAGTTCATTCCTTGGCCATTGGGCTTCCCAGCAGGGTAGGGAATCGGTAGGTCGAGTTCGCGAAGCTGGCTGGTTAAGCCAGAGCGATCTTTGACAAGTTGATAGTACCAGCGAAAGTCTTCGTCAGGAGGGACTGGGTCTGTCACGGTCTCCCACCGTAGCGGATTAGTATCACAGAGATTTGCGATCATGATCTCCACTAGATCTGTCGGGCCCCCTGTGAAAGTCAGTGTCTCCATGGAGGAAGAGTCGAATTTCTTGATGATCAGGTCGGCGCTCGTTAAGGTTGGAATATTGAGTTCGGTCTCGTGGCTGAGTCCGCGAGCATAGAAATCTTGTTTGGACAGGGTATTCGGAAAGACCCACTCTAAAGGGGGAGCGGTGCCTTCAAGGGTGCCGTGTTCAAAGAGCACCTGGGCAGCCAGGCGACGGGGAGGGGGCTGCGACACGAGCAAGACTGGGTCGACCTCGGAGTAACCGGGGACGATCTTGTCGAGGTCGGCGATCGACTCCAAATTGTGGACGAACGAAGTGAGGGCTGTGTCACTTATCGGACGGATTGTTATCCTTTCTGCTCCGAGATAGCGAAGAATTTCAAGATTTTCCGAGAGTCCTTGAGCACTCTTTAGGTTCTTAGCCTGGAACTTGATATAGGCGCGATGCCGACGGAGGTCCGCGCCGTCGAGAGCAGGCCCAACGGTCGGCTTATTGCCGTCTCCGTCTGGTAGGAGCGCTATAGCCTTGCAGCGCCCGCCAGCATCACTATTTATTACGAAGGCACAAATCCCGGTAAATGTGATCTTCAGGTTCATTTCCCCTCCTCTGGGGTCTTCAAGGATTGATTCCCGCCACTTGAGCGCCAGCCCAGGCGGAAGGGGTGGATAGTTTTTGGTCTCCGCTCCGCAACATCTCCACCTGACTCCTTTGAAGCGCTTCCGCGGGTCGATGGGAGTGGCTTTGAGCGCGGTGAAAGCGCGTTAGAAGCTGGGAGGTCTCGCGGTCGTCGACCTTCCAAAGGGTGCCGACCACCGAGGCCGCTCCCGCATCGAGAAAGGGCCGCGCGAGCCCAGACAGACCGGTCGCGCGGGTGTTGCGCGGGCCAAACGTATCGCAGGCACCGAGGACGACGAGTTCGACCCGATCGAGCGGGAGCCGGGCGATCACGCTGCCAAGGAGCGCTCCTGGGTCGTAGGCTGTGGGAGCGAGCACTAGCTGAGCGCTCGCGGGGTCTTCGGCCGACACGAGTGCGTGACCCGCGAAGTGGACGACCGGATGCCGGGGCAACTCGCGGCGCAGGCGTTCGACCGTTGCTTCGGCGCCCGAGAGAATCAGGTTGCTGGGGTAGAACTCAGCAATCTCGCGTACCTCGCCGCCAGCCGCGGGAAGTGCTTCGAGACCGGCATAGATCCGGCTGTCCCACAGGGTCGCGGCGACTAATAGCGCCTTCGGCGAATCCTCGGCTCTCCTGGATCGCGGCGAACGCCGCGAGAGCAGATACGAAGCGCTCGGCAGGAGAGTGATCTCGTGCTCTTCGATCAGGTAGCGGCTGTCGCCCTTGGCTCGCAATGCGGCGAAGGGGATCGCGTTCAGCGACTTGTCCGGGATTATCAGGAGCGGCGCTTCTAGAGGGATCTCAAGTGAGGCAGGCAGAAGAAGGTAGCGCAGCCAAGCCGAGCGGGCACGCCAGCGATCCTCGGGTTCGGCAGTACGGAGATCGCGGACGAACCTTGCGATAACTCGATCGAACCGTCCACGATCGATCTCGCGCGATAGGAAGGAGAGATTCTGGCGGGTGACCTTCCAGAGGTAGAGGCGATCCTCGACGAGGGCGTATTCGAGCAGCACGGTCCCCTTGGGAATTGCCCTCTGGATCTCCGCGAGCGTCGCTCTTTCCAGCTGGCCTCCGCCCCCGTTCCAGGGAATCGTACGCGCTTGCTCAGAGAGGAGGAATGGGGCCTCCGGATCGTTAGTTGTTTCGACCTCGAGCCGGATCCTTTCGTCGAAGACCGGCTCGACGGTATCGGAGAACGAGAAGCGCGACGCTCGCTGACCCACGATCTCGCGCTGTCGCTCGAACAACTCGATCGCTTCATCGAGGTAGGCGCGGGACTGGTCGGGGCGACCAACGGCGCGGGCGGCGCGGGCCCCGCTCAAGAGCGCATCGGCGAGATCGAGCGCGAGACCCCGCTCGCGGTAGTAAGCGAGAGCACGGGCCGTCGGCTGAAGGGCCGCCAAGGGGTTGAGACGACGGAGTGCCTCCCCAGCGGTGAAATCGATGTCCGTCTCGACCCGTTCGCGGACCCAGGGGCCAGTGCTGCGTGCTACGACCGATTTGGCTTGCCTTAGGTCGGCGAGAGCGGCCTGCGGATTTTGGAGTGCAAGATGAATCTTGCTCCGCCAGAGTAGAGATTCGGCGATTCGCTGCGGCTCGCCGGCGCGGCGGTCGACCGAAAGCCCTTCATTCTGGAACCGAAGCGCAGCGAGAGGAGCGCCGTCGGCGATCGCCGCGTGGCCGCTCTGCCAAAGGACGTTGTGTAAGCGGAGCGAGTCGCGGTCACCGACCAGTTCGAAGAGAGCGCGGAAAAGATGCTTCCAAGCAGAGGCGGTCTGGCCGAGGCGTCCTAGATCCTCGGCGAGCAGACCGTGAACTGCGGCCAGACCTTGCCTTTCGCGGACGGCGGTGAAGAGATCCACCGCCGCAAGATCGTGCCGCAGGGCCTGCTCGAACTCTCCTTGACGAACACTCGCGAGGCCGAACGCCCATTCGACACGTCCGAGGAGAGCGGTATAGCCCTCCTCGCGGGCAAGAATCGCTAGTTCGCCGAACTCGGTTTCCGCTTCTGCGTAGTGCGAACGGTAGAGCGCGCACCCTGCGGAGCCGTGACGCGCCCAGAGCGCAACGGGAGTGGAGATCGGCGCCAAGTCTGCGCGTGCCTCAGTGAAGGCCGGCTCTGCAGCTTCCAACTCCTGGCGGCGAAAGTGAGCGATCCCGTCGCGATAGGCGATATGGCCCCGGGCGGCTGCGGTAAGAAGATTGCCCTTCGAAGGCGCCGATAGGCCGCGGAGGGCGGAAACGGCATGGGTTACCGTTGGATCGTCTATTTCGCGTTCGAGAGCTGCGCCGATGGCCGCGGCGATCCGTAGCTCGCGCTCGGCCTCTGGGAGGCGACCGGCCTGGATCAGTTCGCCCCAGTGGCCAAGGATCTCCTCGATCGCGGTCTCTCGCGCATCTTGGGTGGCGATAGCTACGATCTGCCGTACTGCCTCCGCCTCGCCTGCCAGCGCGGCGCGATCGAGTTCCGATCGTAGAGCACGCCAGCGCTCCGGGATGCCGGGGGAGCGGAGTAGTTGCAGGTGCCGACGCGTCTCTTCCGCCCATGGCGAAGAGTCTTCACGAGCCAGATAGCGCCCCCAGCCGGTAATCGCCTGGTCAACCAACCCGGCCTTTTCCAGAGCGAGAGCACGGTTGAAGAGAACCTCGGGTCGGTCGGGCGAAACGAGAAAGGCGCGTTCGGCGGCTTCGACCGCGAGGACCAACTCCTGAGGCTGGCCGATCTCCGTGGCGTAGACCAGGCGGGCGACGGCGAGATCGTTCAACAGCTCTGGATCATCCGGAGTTTTCTCCAGGAGGTCCGATAGGCTACGAACCGCCCCCCTGAGGTTCGACGCCCTTGATGGACCGGCGATCGTGGCCAGTGCTGCGAGGCGACGGTTTTCCGGGTCGGAACCGGAGGTGATGAGCCTGTTCAGCCAGGCCAGGGTCGGGGCCGTCGGTGAGGAGGACGCTGGAACGCAGCGAGCCGAAGCGAGGAAGGCGTCCGGGCGATTGGGCGTCTGGCAAGGGACGAACGGGAAATTGCCAGAGAGCCGAGGCTCGATGAACCGCGATTCTCCGAGAGCTTCCGACAGCTCGGAGTTCGGCTCGCCATGTGACCGGGCCGCCAGGGCGCCAAGGCTGCCAGCAAGGACAGCGGCGAGAGCCACAAAGCTGAACGCCTTCAGAGTAGGCAAGATTGCCGCGATCCTATCCCGAGGACCTGCATTTCTGTTTTGGACGGACCCAGGGGCTGCAGTTCCCGAGTTGGCGGTCAATTCCCAATCCGCGTCCGTCTCTAGTCAACTAAAGACGCTTGGGAGAGCTGGCGATGAAGGCCTGGATCGGAAATCTGCAGGGAAATGTGAGTCTCTGGGCCTTCGGGACAGGCGCGGTTTTGTTCAAAGCATGGCTCTGGCACTTCCGCTTTCCGGATACCGCAGAGATCTCGGTCCTGTTTGGAGGTCTCCTCGTGCCTGTCAGCCAGGCGGCGGCAGTAGTCAATTTCGTGCTGGGCTGGCTCGTGGCGGTCTACTCACTCAAGAATATTCAGCGCATCCTGATTCACTTCTTTCAGCCGCTTGAACTGGTGGACAATCCAGAGACGAAAGATTTCTTCAAGGCTCCTGCCACGACCCTGGTCTCTCTCCTGTTCTTCGGCTTCATTCTCGATCTCGTTTCGGCGAACGTCGCGGTACGCGTCGGATCGCGTTACGAGATCGTGGCCCTCTTGCCTCGAGGTTCGGACGGATTCCTTTTTGATGAATCGGGCGCTCGCGGAGAGCGCTTCACGATCCCGGCGGGCGGAGCAATCCGCCTGGCACTGCGCGGGCGCGGGGCACGCGAAGTCCTTCTGCTGCGCGATCAGTACAACCTGATAACGCTCGAGGCCTTCGCTCTGGAGAGGTCGCGAGGACTGCTCAGAGCAAGTTCTCCGGACTTTCGTGTTGAAGCCACAGAAGAGAGCCCGCTTGTGGCAGGAGAAGAAAAAAGAGGTACACCTCACCGGCGCGGAATCTTTGACTTTGAGGTCACAGGGCCGCTTCGCTACAGCTTCCGGCGTTTGAACATTGCAGTACGGCTCGCGCGGGGGGATCTGATGGAGGGTGGCTTCCTTCGGCCGGGAGAGGAGGCGCCCTGTCCAGAACAGACACCGAGGGAATACGCCACACGGTTCTTCGCCGACCTATGCCGGAACCGAAGCGAATTAGGTAGGTGGACCGATCGAGCGACCTATAGAAATGCCGGTGAGGCGACCGTAGCGAACGCAATCGGAAACTACGGTGTCGAGATCCATTACCTCCAAGGTGTCCTGACTCTCGATGGTGCCGATCCCGTCTACAGCCGCGAGGCAACTAAGATCTTCGCCCGCGAGTCCGCTCCGTAATCCAAGTCACCGACTTAAAGGGGAAGGAGTAAAAGTCATGAATAAGAAATACTGGCGGCGGCGGTTCGTCCTTGGAGCTGGAATCGTTGCAGTTCTGACCGCCTTGGCAACCTGTGCCAAGAAGGAGGAGCCCTCGGAGACGGCGGTTGAAACGATCGAGGAAACCAGTGGTACAGAAATGACCTCGGAAATGGGCACCGAGATGAGTGCCCCCCTCGAGCATGAATCAGGGGATTTCCCACCCGAACCGCATGAATCAGGGGATTTCCCGCCGGATCCGGAGTCAGGAGATTCCCACCCAGACCCCATCAATTCTCCTAAGGGTCCTCCGAAGTGAGTACTCGAAACTGCGGGGCCGGGTCGGCCCGGCTCTGGGTCGCGGTGCTCGGGATCGCTCTATTTCTCTCTGCCTGTAGCCCCGCGCCCAAGCGAGAAAGCGGAGGATTCCCTCCCGAGCCACCTGCCAAGAGGCACACCCCAGCGACGAAAAGTAAGTCGAGCAAGCCGAATCCTCGTGACGGCGAGCCCAGGCCTCTGACGAGGAAGGGGGTAGGTTCGCCCTAGAGTCAATCTAGAAGCGGCTTCACCCGCCTCATACACGCCCGAACTCTCGGTCCAGGGAATCGAAGTCGATCTGGGCGACCTCGATCTTGCGGGCGGCCAGGGCGTCGATGAAATCAGCCCTCGGAACTCCTGCAATCTCCGCCCCGCGACCTTGTGAGATCAAACCCCGCGAATACCAGTCGATCGCAGCGGCGAGCCGGACTTCCTGCGCCAGCTCGCGTGGAGATCGCCCCAGGGCCGAGTAGATGCTTTCGGGCAGCTCGACAGTTACAGTCGCCATGAGGTGAGTATAGATCCACTTCCCGAGCGATTCACCCGGGGGCCATGGGTACGCTTCCGGCGGGCAGCGCCAGCGCTTGGGTCTATGGCATGCTTGGCTCGACGAAGGATGACCGGCACCCTAGACTTAGTTCAGTCATCTTGGTTCACTGAGGAAGTAGCCATGACCACCGTCAACATCCACGAAGCCAAGACACAGCTCTCAAAGCTGATAGAGCAGGCGGTCAAAGGTGAGCCGTTCGTGATCGCCAAGGCTGGTAAGCCTTTGGTGAAGGTGGCAGCGTTGGACGCACCCGCGGCTGCTGACTACCGACGCGGTCCTGGCGACCTATCCCGGACCGGTGCGCAAAATCTGACGAGGCTCCTCCTTCAGCGACGCCGTGCGGCGACAGCTCCTCTCTGGCCGGCCGCATTCCGTGGGTCGAGCGCGGCAGCGACCGCTGCGGGGTTGCTCGCGGCGACTTGGAGGAGGGCTCGGGCCGGCCCCTCCGGGCTTCTGCGCCCCTGTTCCCAATTCTGCAGCGTTGCAACGCTGACCCCAATCATCAAGGCAAACTCCGATTGCGACATATCGAGGTTGGCACGAATCGCCTTCACATCTTCGGACAGCACTTCGAAACGCCGAGCGGGAGAGATCTCTCCGCGCCGAATCTGACCTGCCTGCCGAACGCTGGTAACGAGAAGCTGGAAGTCGGAGTCCTTCATTTCAATTCCTCCTGGACAATCCCTCTCAGGAGCTTGAGCTGGCTCGGCGAGAGATCCTCTTGCTCGTTCTTTGGATACAGGAACAGGAGGTAGATCAGCTCCTGCTCCTGCGCCCAGTAGTAGATGATCCTGAGTCCTCCGCGTTTTCCCTTGCTGCGCAGGGACCATCGGATTTTTCTCAAGCCGCCACTTCCCGGTACAAGTGTTCCCTGCTCCGGCCGCAGTACAAGGGCCGACTGGAGAGCACGATACTCTTCGTCCTTGAGGAGTCGGTACAGCTCGCTTGAGAAGACGGGCGTTTCGACGAACCACACGCTCGAACTATACGTCAATGACGGATAGGTCGCAACTGGCAGCCCGGGCTACTCCCGGGCTACTCCGAGGGACGATTAGGCCGCTCTTCGACACTCATTTCTTCCTCTGGTACGTCACCCCTGACCCGAACTCCCCGGCTGCCTGATCGCGTGACTCTCTGGCTTGACGAAGGGTGACCGGCAACCTAGACTTAGTCCAGTCACCTTGGTTCACTGAGGGAGCAGCCATGACCACTGTTAACATCCACGAAGCCAAGACACAACTCTTAAAATTGATAGAGCAGGCGGTCAAAGGTGAGCCGTTCGTGATCGCCAAGGCTGGTAAGCCGTTGGTAAAGGTGGCAGCCTTGGACGCACCCGCGGTGCCTCGGCGGCTGGGCTTCCTGGCGGGCGAGATCTCCGTGCCCGACGACTTCGATCGCATGGGAGAAGCCGAGATCGCGTCCCTTTTCGGAATGGGTGCTTGAAACTCCTTCTCGACACGCACCTTCTCCTCTGGGCGGCCGGCCAACCCGAGCGACTCCCGAAAGCAGCGCGACGGCTTTTGGACGATCCCAAAAACGAGTTGCTCTTCAGCGCCGCGAGCCTCTGGGAGGTCGCCATTAAGAGCACCCTGGGCCGTGAGGATTTCCGCGTCGATCCGCGCCTATTGCGGCGGGGCCTGCTCGACAACGGCTATCAGGAACTCGCTGTAACGAGCCAGCACGCAGTGAGCATTGACAGCCTTCCTCTGTTGCACAAAGACCCGTTCGACCGCCTTCTGCTGGCCCAAGCTTTGAGCGAGGGCATCACGCTGCTTACTACCGACGCGATCTTAGCGAGCTATCCCGGGACAGTGCGAAAAGTTTAAACGCGGCTCCTCTTTAGCGACACCACGAGGCGACAGCGTCTCCAAGGCCGGCCGCGTTCAGCAAGCCGGAGATTCTAAGACCCAACACCCATTTCGTCGTCCTCATGATTAGGCGCCAAGACGCGCCGTTCTGAGGAGGATTCTCGACATGAATGATTTGAAGGCAGATACGAGGTTGCCGACGGGTCCATATGGTCGGTGGCTGGGTGGGACGGATCTCGGGATCGGTGCCTTTTTCATGGCGGCCGGAGGCGTCGGCGCGCTCCTTGAGCCGACCTTTGGGTCGCTCTGGCTGATTCTACCCCTGAGCTTCGCGGTGCCCTTTTTTGCCAGCGGCTCTCTCCTGTTCTTCAGCCGAGGCAAAGCGGCGACGCGAGTCGCGATGGGTATTCACGTGATCACGTTTTGCGCGTCCACCCTCTTGGTCTTGCTCTCGCTAGTGCTCATCGCGACGATCCTGATGGCCGGCTTCGGAATCATCCTGTTCACCGGAGGCGGCGTGGTCGCCCTCAACTCGGCTTTCGCGTTCTGGGCCGCGCGGGCTCGGCTCCAGGGAGTTCCTAACTGACGGAGGCTTCATCGCCCTTGAGCAGGTCCATGAGACCCGCGCGAGAGATGACGACCAAGATCCCGGTCGTTGCGACTCGCAAGCCTGAAGGGCCAGTGTGCTACCCGCGCACTCCAACCCGGGCAGCGCTTTCCCGCCGATCGAGATCTTCAAGCAGGCGTAAGGCTTCTTCGGGAGAGCCTAGTGCGGCGCGGGTGCGGAAGCGGGTTTCGGCATCAAACTCGGCCAGGGCGACCGTGGATAGCTCATCAATGAGTTTGTTGACGCTGATCTTCCTGCGTTCGGCAAGCTGCCGCAGGCGGGAATGTTTTTCGTCAGAGAGTCGGATCGTCAGGGTTGCCATTACGAAATCTCCTTCAGGAGCTCTGCGGGCAGCAGGATGCGGAGGCCTGGAAAGTGCAGTTCCCCAGAGCGCAGGTCCCGGGGATTATGGGTCACGATCGCCGATGCGCCCCCGGCTACGGCCAGCTCGATGAGGTGATTGTCACCCTCGTCCCGGAGGTTCGGCCTCCATCCGTAGTAGATGTTGGTCCAACGGCACACGCTCAAGAGACCGTTCAATACGGCCTCTCGCTCGGCGGGATTGAGGTAGCTCCTCTCGTAGAGCTTGGACCGAGAGAGCAATGATTCGTACTCAGCGAAGAGAGCAGCGCCCATCAGCGGCTGGAGACGACCATCGAGACACGCGCGGACAATCTCGCGGCTCGCTCCCATAGGCCCGAGAAGGGTTGAAACGAAGACGCTGGTGTCGAGAACGATAATCACAGGTCGATGATAGCGTATACGCCATCAGGTCGCGGTCGAGGCTGCTGAAAAAACTCCAAGCCATAAGATCTCCCCAATGAAAGCGATCCTCGTCCACGGCATGGGCCGCACCCCGATGTCGATGGCGCTTCCGTCGAGGCGCCTCCGCGCCCGCGCGGTCTCTCGACCTCCTCTTTCGGCTATGCCGCGGCATTCGAACCTTTCGATGCCTGCGTCGCGCGCCTTGCCGAGCGGATTCGCCGGGCTGCGGCGGACGAGCCCTTCCTGCTGATCGGCCATTCGCTCGGCTCGGTGCTGGTTCGTGGCGCCTTGCCGAAAATCGCCGATCTGCCGCTCCCGGAGGTCCCCACCCTGGTGTTCGCCGGCACAGCCGGGCCGCGGGCCGCTTGGCTGCCGTTCAAGCGCGAGCCGAACGACGGCATTCTTTCGGTTGAAGAGACACGTGCCGAGCCGGTGGACGAGGTGATCGAGTTGCCCGCCTTACATACCTTCATCATGCAATCGCGCCGGGTGGCCGAGGGGATCGCGAAATTGGCCGGTCGGTTTGGGGACGATTAGGTTGACTCCAGCGGCAAGGCTCTCTCACTTTTCAGCGATACCCCGTCCCTCAGCACAGGAGCCGCAAGCCATGTCCGATCGAGCGCCAATCCAGCAAGGTCTGGTCGTTTTCGCGAAGAACAAGAAGCGCGTCTCCGCCTTCTACCAGCAGGCCCTCGGGCTTCAGGTGATCGAGGAGCAGTCTTCGCACGACCTCCTTTGCGGCGACGGGATCGAAATCGTGATCCACGCGATTCCCAAGAAAATTGCGGCAGAGATCCAGATCGCGAAACCGCCGGTGGCGCGGCAGGACACGCCGCTCAAGCCAACCTTCTATGTCCCAGACCTGGAGGCGGTGCGCGCCCCCGCCGAAGCGACCGGTGGTTTTCTCAAACCCGCCGAAGGAGCTTGGAGCATCCGCGGCGCGACGGTGCTGGACGGCTGGGACCCGGAGGGCAACGTCGTTCAGTTCAAGCAGAGAGTTTGAAACATTTCAGCCAATCAACAGTCAGTCCACCCAATCCGTAGGCAGATCGAAGGCGTCGACGACCTTTCCGAACGCCGCCAATCCCATTCTCCTGAGCCGCGTCAGGTAGAGGCCCGCCGGGGCACAGCGTGCCTTGACGGCAAGATCGTCGCCCAACTGCTTACGGATTCGGTGCGCCGGGTGCTCGTTCGGGTCGTTTTTCGCGCCTCGTGCGGGATCGACCACGACGAATCGATGTTTCAGGTGGGGCAGTTCACCTAGTTGGGTTTTCTCCTGCGACGAGCGAAACACCCGTTCGATGACCTGCAGCAGAAGTTGGTCTCGAAGCCCGTGACCCACGATGTGCCAGGTCACTTGCGTGGCGTGGCGCGCGCGGACTTCCAGGCAGGCTTGCGCGGCCAGGTAGAGCGGGGCGAAGCTGGGAAGCCGCGAAAGGAAAGTCTTGTCCTCGCCCGCGATCGCCATCGTCAGGACGTGGCCGAGGTCGCCATGGAGCTTGAACAGCGTCGGCTCGTGGTTCGAATCCTGTTGGCGATGAAGGATCTCCAAATGGAGTCGCGCCGCTTCCTCGCTGACCTCGATCGTTCGCCAGTCGATCCTTTCCGGACCTTCCAGACGTCTTACCCGTTCGATCGCTCGATCCGCAAACTTCGTGTAGTTCGTCGAGAGCCAGGCATCCCAGCCTAGTCCCGCCGCCGCGAGCGCCTGACGAAGGTAGCCCCAGTCGTCGCGGACGAACTCTTGGCGGAATAGTTTGCGCAGCTTGTATTCGTGCTGCGCCTGGTCCAGGCCCGCCGGATGGGCCGCGCGCTCCGCTTCGAGGAGCAAACTCCAGTACCGATCGAGGTTCGCCTCGGCCGCCGCCTTGACGAGTTCCGACCTGTCCAACCACTCTTTCGGGACCGGGTAGCCTTTGGCGGAACCATCGGCTTCCCGCGCAACCTCCCAGCCGTTTTTTCCAAAGCACTCGGTGGCCCATCGCTCCAGCAGTTGCCAGGTCTTGAGAGTCCCAAGCCTCTGCCGTTCGGGGCGCTCCTTCAGCTCGAAGCCGGCTCCTGTGACCAGCACGTGGATCTCTTCGGTCGCTTCTTTGGGATCACGCGGGCGCCGTGTCTCAATCGGACCCAAGATCTCTTTCCGAAGGTCGCTGAAGGTGTCGGGGCTCTTGTCTCGAATCGGAAACGGATCTTCGTCGTCGCCGTTCTTGAATCTTCGAACGCCATGCTCATACGAGCTGATCAGCTGGATATGGCGCGGGTAGGCCGCCTTTCTGCTTTCTTGAATCTGAGCGACCATGTCTTCCCATCGATAGTGGCGATCCGCGGGCTTCGAGTCACCGATCGGACCGCGCACGTCCACCAGGAAATAAACGGGGTCGGTTGCCGGAATCTCATGAAGTACCGCGGAGAGCCTTTTCGCCGAGTTTCTGTCCGCGATCACCCACCAAACGGCGACATCCTCTCCGGGCGTCTTAAGCATTTCCGGAGCACCGGTCTCTTCCAGCGTCTGCTTGGCGTTGCCGCCGAAGATCGTCGCCGCTTCTTCCTCATCGACCTCGGCGCTGCCGAATCCCGTGACCTGACCGAGCTCTCGCCACACGAAGAGAGCAACCTCGACCTTGTCGTCGATCACGACTACATGCGCCAGCCGGCCCAAGGGGACGGACGAGACGGGAAGCCGCGGGAGCCCTGGGTCGGGTTCTACCTGGGGTGGCTTCGGGAGGAGCTGAGGCTTGATGCAAACGATAAACCATCCTTCCTCGCTGCCGTCTCGATCGGGATCCTCCGGCGAGAGTTCGACCTTCCACCCGATCATCGAAGCCGCGAGGCAGCTCAGGTAGAGCCCGACGCCGCTCGAAGGGACGTCGCCGCCTTTCGAGGGCTCGCAAGGACTTTCGCCGCGGCCGGAACAAACCTCTTTGAGTTTCGACCATCTTTCCTTGCCCGCCGAGACCGGGAACCGCAGGGTCAGACACGAATCGTCCCAGAGAGCGACCGGTTTCTTCGATTTCAGCTCGTCGCGCGTGTATCCCGAGTGATATCGGTGATTCTGGTGAAGCTCGTCGAGCACTAGCGTGAGAAGCTCCCGTTCTCGCGGGCTGATTCCGCGCGACGATTCGTCCCAAGTCGGCGGGTTCCAGCTCTTGATCTCGCAGGTGCTCTCGACGAACGCGCGAAGACTCCCCAGCGCCTGCCCCAGCTCACCGAGAGAGCCCTCCGGATTCAGCACTTTGGCCAGCGTCCGCAGGTTCTTGGGCAGGCTCCTCGCCCTTTCGGCGCGCCGAACCAGGAGGTTGGCAAACGCGCTCTCGATCGAGTCGGGATCGGTGCCGGATTCGCCGCCGGCGGTCGCCTGTTCCTGATCTTCGGCATCGACGGCGATCGGGTCGAGGTTCCTGGCGATTTCCCGCAGCTCCAGTACGTGGAGGTCGAGATCCTCGAGCAGGTGATGTCCAAGGATTCCAACCACCAGGTTGGTCTGGACCGCCGCCCCTCCCGGAAAGCCCGCGGCCGCGCGCTGAAGACGGTCGAGTACCTCCTTGTACAGACCGTATTCCGGCTGGAAGATGCGCTTCTCGCGGTACCTTACGACTAGATCCGCCTCGCAGTCCTTCGCCCATTGGCCCAGGTCGCGGGTGAAATGCACGACGTCCGGGCGAATCCGAGCGCGCAGGGGAGCGGTCTGCATGGCCTTCAAGCGATCTTCGTCTTCTAGGGCTTTGCCCCAGAACGACCAGGAATGGCCGAGGATCTCGCTTCCCCGGTTCAAATCGGCAATTTCTTTGAGCTCCTTCCAGGTATCGTGATCGCCGATGCGATCGCGAAACTCGCCCGCCAGCTCCGCCGCGAACCGTTCGAGGCTGGAAATAAATCTGTAGAGGCGCTCGACCTCGTCCAGGTCTTGCCGAAGCCTTCCAATGGACCGGTAAGCCCACCCCGTCCCTTCGGTGGGCAGCTTCAAATCGAGGTCGTCGAGATCGGGCTTCAAGAAGGAGCTGCCGAACAGATGCTTGACCCAGGCATGGGGAACGATTCGAAAC
This sequence comes from Thermoanaerobaculia bacterium, assembly GCA_038250865.1. Classification (GTDB taxonomy): domain Bacteria; phylum Acidobacteriota; class Thermoanaerobaculia; order Multivoradales; family UBA5704; genus DASYKS01. The sequence continues at coordinate 77,009 of JBBSBW010000019.1, forward strand.
GAATCGTGGAGGAGATCCATTTGGCCTTCGATCCGCGCCGCCAGATCGTCCTCCGAGAACGGATCGACAATCAGTCGAACCTCGGCCAGGCGACCGGTCATTCGCACGGCGCCTTCGGGGCATGCCGAAAGGCAGAGCGCGAACGTCCGCGCGTATTCGTGGGTCAAGGCATCGCGCAAGCGAAGGTTGGGGCCGAGCGCCTGGACGGCTCCGGAAACCAGCTGCTCGAAATAATCCTTGAACAGGTCCCACCGAATGGCCGTGAGACCCGCGCCGTCTTTTGCTCTTTCGTCGGCCAGGCGTCGACAGATTCTGACCAGCGAGTGGTTCGCCGCGCGCAGCGATTCCAGGCTGACGATCGGATCGCCTTTCCAAACCAACTGACGGATGCCGTCGATGCGCTTGCGCAGGATCTCTCGCCAAGGATCTCGTTGATCTTGTGGGTCGTTGCGATTTTGCAGCACCGAAAACAGGCGATGCGCGGTGTCTCCGTCGACCAGGTTTTTTCCGACGATGATGCGGACGCGAGTTTCCTTGTCGCCCTCGGCGCCGAGCCACTTCTGGAGTGCCCCCTCGATCGTGTCGAAAAGCGCGAAGTAGAGATTCTTCGCCTCCTCGGCGTCGGCCTGCGGATCGAGACCGAAGATCATGAAATTCATCCGCTTGAGCACGAGCCCGGAAATTTCCTGGAACAGGTCGACGTCGCCGCGCTTCCACGCCGCATCGAGCAGGGTGCTCAGCGCGACGATCACCTTCTCCCGCTCGATTTTCGGGTTGGTGGCCGGTTTGGTGGCTGCCGATGCGGGTTCGGAGGCTCCTTTCCAATGTGTCCTCACGTCGAGCAGCGGGCGGAGGAATTTGGGCATCAGCCATCGATCGAGAGCGTCGAGCCTTTCCAATCGTTCCGCGTTCTGTTGTCCGCGGCGCGAGTCGGGATCGAGGATCAAGCGGACGATGATCAAGGGAATGAGGGGTGCCGAGCGGTACGTTGCCTCGACGACGCGCAGGTTATCGGGGCCGTCGAATTCTTCGCAGGCGACGCTCCAGAGGTCGTCGAAATGCCTTCCGAACTCTTTCTTTCGCTGCTCGGTATAGCGGGGATAGTGGAGCGACAGAAGATCCAGCCGGCCGTCTCCGGAAGCCATCGCGAGGAGCCGCCAGGCATCGCCTTCCTGAGGAAGTCGATTCGGAATCGACACCGCGGCAAAGCAGGTGCGGGCGATTGCGGTCCGCAGCCAGCGAATGCCCGGAAAGGGCGGCTGCTGGGGATGGGTACCCCCGTCGCCCTGGGCGAAGGCTCCCATCTCTTCCCGGTCGTCGAACGCGAGGCAGCTGCCGTTGCGGGTCACCGCCAGGACCAGGTCAAACTCCTCGTTCCCGGCGCTGTATCGGTGGCGGTCGATGTAGCTGATCGCCGATTTCTCGACCGTCGACCAGAGGGTCGCAAAGCCGCGTTTTGCCGTCCTCGCCTCATGCGACCTGGCGCCGAGTTCCTGAAACGCGATGACCGTCCCGTCTCGCGCCCCGGCGTAGATCCTGAGCCTCTTTCCCACCATTCCGGCCTCCAGCGCGGTCACCGCAGAAGCCAACTGGCCCACCTTCGTGTCGGCCTTCGAGTCGAACCGAATGAGCCAGATCTCGCCGTTGTCCGAGCCCGCGACGATGCCTTCATCCGCCGGGGCAAGGCTCCAGGTTCGGTTGCGCTGGGCTTCCGCGGTTCTCGATTCCGCGGCTCCGGCACGGTTGCTCTCGCCGAGGAGGCGGGAGGTTTCCTTCATCTTCAGCTTGCCGGTTGAGGTGACCTCCACCTGGGCGATCTCGGGCCTGCCGTAGCGACCCTCCAAGGCGATCACGACGAGCTGGTTCGAGCCCGCGGTGGGGACTTTGAGGAAGCGGTACATCGAGCCGCGGGTGCCTAGGTTCAGTTCCGTGAGCTTTGAAGGACCCGCGGTGGTGAGAACCCACCCGTCGCTCCCTGGTTCGAGCGTGCAGGACCAGCATTCCAGGTCTTGATCCCAAGGCGAAGTTCGATTTGCTCTTCGAGCCCGCAGCAGGAAGAACCCGTTGGGGGTTTCAGGTCGCGCGAGCAGCAGGAGATCCCGGCTATAAGCGAACTGATCGTCGCCGTCGTTCTCCGTTTGCTCGCTCAACGACTTCGAATCGATCGGCGAAAACACGCCCCGTTCGGCGGCGCGCTCGGGATCCAATACGTACATGGCAATGCCGGTCCGACGCCAGGAGACCGCGACGAGGTCGATCTCGTACCTTCTGGAGCTGGGTGTATGGCAAAAATCGAGGTGAAGCGTCCGGGTCGCCCAGGCATGATCGCCGGGAGTCGTGCTGCGGTCGTCGTGGAAAACCTCGCTGTACGAGCGGCGGAACAAGAGGCTCGAATAGGTCAACAGATCGATCCTGGGCCGTGGCGTCTCTCGGTCGCTCTCCTGGCGCAGGATCGCGAGCGGCCGCACCAGGTCCTGGCGAATCTCGTTGACCTCGCCGTAGAGGCCCCACTTCCGCGCGAAGCGGACGGCCCAGTCCACCGAGTCTTCGAGCGAGCGCTGGAGGTTCGGGTCCGGCAACTTGACTTCCGCCAAACCGCGCAGGAAACGGAGGATGCCCAGATAGAACTCCTCTCGCGGCTTCTGCTGTCGGTGGGCGATGCCGATCAACGCATAGGTCCATAGCCGGACCGCGGATTGAATCGTTCGGGGGGCATTCTCTCGCGGGGCTGTCTCCGATTCGTTGGCGAGGATGGCGGCGGCGAGGTCGGTCAAGGGCTGGCTCAAGAACTCGAAGAGCCCTTGGGTCGTCCCGTCCGCCTGAAATTCGAAATATTCGGCGAGCATCGCGTAACCGGGCCAGCCGGCGTCTTCCAGTTCGAGGCTTACTCGGATGCGTTGAAGGGCCGTCTCGACCTGGTCTTTGTCGCACCTTGCGCTGAGCAGCTCGGCCGGGCCGCATTGCTCGAGCGGTCGGGGTTCTGCCGCGTAAGAATGGACCCGGATCTGGTCGTCGCGGCAGGCCCGCGCGAGCCAAATCTTGTCGCGATCCGGCCAACTGGTCGCGGTCAAGGCCTGCGCGTCCGTGTGGACCAGCCGCGAGCTCTCGAAGCCGAGCGCCCAGGCCTGTAGGGGTTGGTCTCCGAGCGGAGCATTCTGGAAAAGGAAGCTCTCGCCTTCGCGGTTGGTGAGCCAGAGATGGGCCGCCCCCTTGGGTCCTATCTGGGCGTAGGTCACCGCCATCGAGAAGAGACGCCCGCCTGGGAGGGCGAGGCGCACCGGACGTGGATATCCCGATTCCCAGCTCTCCTCCCTGAGGTCCAGGGCGAAGACTCCGGTATCCGTGGTGACGATGAGAGCCTGGATTTTCTTGAGGCCGGGATTGATCTCATGGCCGACGTAGGTAGCGTCGTCGAAGGTCGCCGGAGGAAGATCCCTCTTTCCCGAAAGCGAGCTGTCCCAGGGCCCGAGAGGTATGGGGGCCGCGATCTGGCTCGGGCTGCCGGGGAACCAGCGCCAGAGCTTGCCTTTTCGGCCGATCAGAACGAAAGAGCTTGAGGCTCCCGCGATTCTGGCGGCCAAACGGATGCCGCCAAGCACTTCGTGGGCTCCGAGAGGATGGGAAAGGTCTGGCCGCCTGAGCGCCTCGACGATGTCGCCGGAGAACAGGCGCGTTCCCGCGTAGCGGTAAGAGATCAGGAGCCGGTCCTGGGCTTCGTCGATCCAGGTGGCGTATCGAACGGATTCGCCGCCCGATCCGAGGATGGCCTGGGGAGGAGAATAGGTGTCCGTCTCGGCGATCTGAAACCCGGCACCGGCTTCAAGGGCGTCTCTCCACCGGACAACGTCCAGGGTTCCGTCGTCCCGGCCGACGAGCAACCGATCCTGTCCCCATTCGAGCAGGGAACGCACGGAGGATCGCCGACCTCCTCCGGTGGCGGGAAGCGCCAGGTAGGTGGATCCAAATTCGACATCCCCCTTCTCTTGGCGAAGAACGGTCACCGAGCCGTCCTTTGCACCCACGAAGAGCACTTTGTCGAAGCCCTCGGGGCGAGGAAGGCGACGAAGGGCGCGGGGCGCGTAGCCGCACTTGTAATTCTTCTGATCTTCGGTCATCTACCTCTCCCGATCGAACGGACCTTGGCTGGTGAAGAAAATCGAACTTTAGTGCAGGGAAACGGGGCGATTGAACGTCTGATACGTAAGACGCGCAAACCGGCGCCTTCGGGGATCATCCGGGGATCACCAGATCACCCGGACGCCGCCTCCGGCATGCGCCGACGAAACTCTCAACCCCCTCCTGCGTTACTCCTGGTAGCCTCCTTCGGAGAGCAGCCTTCTAGGAGCATTCGCGATGAAAGACTTCACGACCGATCTGCGCTTCGCTTGGCGGAGCTTGTGGAAGAACCCTGCTCTCACCGCGATCGCGGTGGCGGCGCTCGCCTTGGGCATTGGGGCGAACACGGCGATCTTTTCCGTCGTCTATGGCGTTCTGCTCCGGCCGCTGCCGTTCCCCGAGCCGGATCGGGTGATTCGTCTGATCGATACGAATCCTTCCGCGAACCTGCCGCGCTTTTCGACCGCGCCGCCGGACTTCGCGGATTGGCGCGCGGAGAACCAGGTCTTCTCGCAACTCGCCGCAGTCACCCGCGACAACCTGAACCTGACCGGCGACGGCGAGCCCGAGCGATTGCAGGGCGCGCGGGTGAGCGGCGACTTCTTCGCGGTGCTCGGCACCAAGCCGCTGCTCGGCCGCCCGCTTCTGCCCGCTGAGGACATTCCGGGCGGCCCCAAGGTCGCGGTCCTCTCCTACAAATTGTGGCAGCGGCGTTTCGGCGGCGACAAGGGCATCGTCAACCGGCGACTGATCTTGAACGGCGAATCGACTCTGGTGGCCGGCGTGATGCCGGCGGCGTTCGACGTTCCGGGGCGCACCGAGATCTGGGTGCCGCTTCAGCTCGTGATCGACGAGAGCCAGCGCGGCGGCCACTATCTGTCGGTATTCGGTCGGCTGAAGCCGGGCGTTTCGATCGAACAGGCGCAGACCGAGATGAACGGTGTCACTCAGCGCATCGCGCGCACCCACCCCCAGTCCAACGAGGGGTGGGGGGTGAACCTGATCAAAGCCCAGGATCTGATGGTCGAGGACGTGCGGCCCCGTCTTCTCCTTCTACTTGGGGCCGTCGGCCTGGTTCTCCTGATCGCGTGCGCCAACGTCGCGAACCTCCTCCTCTCCCGCCTTGCCGCGCGCGAGCGCGAGGTGGCTCTGCGCTCCGCCCTGGGCGCCGGACGCGGGCGTTTGGTGCGCCAGTTTCTGACCGAGAGCACGATGCTTTCCCTCGTCGGCGGCCTCTTGGGCATAGTTCTCGCCTGGCGCGGCACGCCGCTTTTGGTCGCTCTCTATGGCACCAAGATCCCGCGCGCGGGAGAGATCGGCGTCGACGCGACGGTGCTCGCCTTCACGCTCGGCCTGTCGCTGGTGACCGGGCTCCTCTTCGGCCTGCTTCCCGCCCTCCACTCGTCGAACCCGGACCTCCAATCTTCCCTCCGCGACGGCGGCAAAGGACATGCGGGAGATCGCCGCGGACGGCGCACGCGATCGGTGCTCGTCTTCGGCGAGGTGGCCCTCGCGATCGTCGTCTTGGTGGTGGCAAGCCTCCTGGTGCGCAGCCTTCGCCAGTTGCAGGACGTCTCGCCGGGATTCCGCTCTGACCATGCCCTTTCGGTTCAGCTCCAGCTGCCGGAAACGAGCTACAAAGAAGAGCCGAAACAGGTCGCCTTCTATCGTTCCTTGGTGCCCAAGCTCGCGGCGCTGCCGGGGGTTACCAACGCGGCGATCGGCTATCCGCTGCCGTTTTCCGGCGGACGCTACCTGCTCGCCTTCTCCGCCGAGGGCCAGCCGCCGCCGAAGACTCTTTCCGACTCGCCGGCCGCCAATATGGGCTTCGTCTCCCCCGAGTACTTCGCGACCCTCGGCATCCCGATCCGCGAGGGGCGGGTCTTTTCGGACGGCGACGCGATCGGCGGCGAAGGGGTCGTCGTGGTGAATCGCGCACTGGCCGCGAAGATCTGGCCGGGCCGGCGCGCGCTGGGTCAGCGGGTCACTTTTGGCGACCCGACCCAGCCGGACGTGCAGTGGCTGCGCGTGGTCGGCGTGGTCGCCGACATCCGCCACGCGGACCTCAAGGATGATCCGGGCCTCCAGGCCTACCTGCCTCTCTACCAATCGCCGAACGCCGAGGTCAGCTTGATCGTCCGGACGTCGAGCGAACCGGGCGGCCTGACCGCGGCGGTCGCGCGGGTGGTCCACGAGGCCGATCCGGGCCTGCCGATCGCGAATCCCAAATCGCTCGATCAGCTGCTCGCCGATTCGGTCGCCGAGCCGCGCGCCAACGCGATCCTCCTTTCGATGCTCGCGCTCCTCGCGCTGGTGCTCGCCGCGGTGGGGATCTACGGCGTCCTCTCCTACTCGGTCTCCCAACGAACGCGCGAGATCGGCCTGCGCATGGCGCTGGGCGCCGGCTCGGGGCAAGTGCGCGGCCAGATGGTCCGCGAAGGGTTGGCAACGGTGCTCGCCGGCATCGTCGCCGGCCTGGTCGGCGCCTTCTTTCTCGCCCGCACGCTCCAAAGCCTGCTCTACGGAGTCAAAGTGAACGACCCGTTGACCTTCCTCGGAGTGCCGATCCTCCTCCTCGCCGTGGCCTTCTTGGCGACCTGGCTGCCCGCCCGCCGGGCGACCCGAGTGGAGCCGGTGGTGGCTTTGCGCTATGAGTAAATAGAGGACCCAGCGATGAGAGACTTTTCGACCGATCTGCGTTTCGCGTGGCGGAGCCTTTGGAAGAACCCCGGCTTGACCGGCATCGCGGTGGCCGCTCTCGCCCTCGGCATCGGGGCGAATACGGCGATCTCTTCCGTCGTCCATGGCTCGACGGCGAACCGACCACCGTGGTCGGTGATGCCCGAATCGTTCGTCATGCCGCAGAAGGCGGAGCTCTGGCTACCGCTTCAGATGCAGGTCAATGTGGACGGTGCTCGGCTTCAGCCTCGTCCTGTCGCTCGGCAAAGCGCATGACGTTCGACGTGCCCAATGTGCCAAAGCCGGTCTGGCAAACAGTGATCGGGGTCGTCGGCGACGTCCACAGCGGGGAACCGAGCGAAGACCCGGGGATGCAGTCCTACCAACCGCGGCTTTGCGGTACGAGTAGGTCAATCGCTAGGCAGGGTTCGTTTGATGTGTACCGCACGTCCTGGTTCCAACCGACGCCGCAGGGCGGCGTGATTCTCGCGCGGGGTCTCCGTCACTCCCCCCCCGAGACAGCGGTCGCCGCGCTCGGCGCGTTTCCTCTCTTCTTCGAGCGCCGGCCGCCCGTGGGGCGGGGGCGGAAGCCGAATTGGATCAGCAGCTCGCTGGTGAAGCCTAATTTGCTGCGTATTCCGGCGCCGATCTGATTGCGGAGCTTGTCGGCGCGATCGGCGAGACGGTTTAAGGTGGCGGTGTTTTCTTGCGCCTCGGCCCGTAACGCGTCCTGTCGAGCGGACAAGGCTCGCGCCTCGGTGAGCATGGCTGCCAGCTCTTCCACCTCTTCGGTCAGGTGTGGCCAGTCGCCGATCGAGCGGCCGAGGTTGTTGACCAGCGTGTCGAACCGAACGAGGCGTTCAGCGAGGGTTTTTCCGGTCGCGGCCATGGTCGCTCTCCTTCTGGAGGTTGAATGAAGCGACCGCAGAGCCGTTTCGATCGCCGAATGACTCCCATCGACCCTCGCTGCCGTCGATTCGTCGCCGCCAAGATTGCCCTGGACCGTCCAGATCAAGGGTTGGGCGGCACAGTACATTGGATGGTCCATTCAAATCAATGACTGGATCATCCAGAACTTTGTCGGAGTCGTCCAGATTAAAAGATGGAACGCTCAGCTATTGATCTGAACGATCCAGATCAACAGCGCAGCAATCCAGATCAAGAGCGGCATCGCCCAGATCAGGAGCGGGTGTATCCAAATCAATAGCTGGGCTGTCGAGATCAGAAGCGGAGCAGACCGGATCAGGCGCCGGACAGCCCAGATCGATCCTTCTGATGCCGAACGGACCGATTTGCTAGACGCGCTCTCCCTTCCGGCCGACGGATGGACTCATTCCGGCAACCCTTGGCAGGCCGGTTGCTTCCGGTGACATGGATGTGACGCGTCGAAGCTTCTTCCGAGTACGATACCCCCCCGTGGCCGCCCTGTTCGATGTCGTCATCCCTGCTCGCAACGAGGCTTCGACGGTCGCCGGGGTGGTGCGGGCGGCGCTCGGGGCGGAGGGCGTGGGGACGGTGTTCGTGGTGGACGACGGCTCGACGGACGAAACCGCCGCGGTCGCCCGGAGGGCGGGAGCGGAGGTCATTGCCGTCCTTGCGTCCGACGCCCCAGGACACAAAGGCCGTGCACTCGCTGCCGGAGTGGCGGCATCGAATGCCGAAACGGTGGTCTTTTTCGACGCCGACCTGACCGGAGTGGTCCCCGAGCACTTTGAGGAGCTGGCGACCCCGGTGCTCGATGGACCGTTCGCGCTCTCCTGCGGCGTCCTCTCGTATGGGCCGCTTCGCGATCCCCTCTTCCTACGTCTGCCGCCGATCACCGGCCTCCGCGCCTTGAGGCGCGAGGTCTTCGAGGCGGTCGATCTGGCGAACAGCCGGGGATTTCAGATCGAGATCCTGATCAACGAGGTGGTCGTCCGTCATGCATGGCCAAGCTCGATCCGCAGCCTGGCCGGCCTGCACCATCGAACGAAAATCGCCAAAAGAGGTTGGCGCGTCGGCTTGGCCGCCAGTCTCGCGATGTGGGGCGATCTGCTCGCCTGCCTGCGCATCGTGCCGCTTTGGACCTATCCTGCCTACTTGCGCGGCCTGACGCTCCTGCCGCCCGCTCCTCAGGTAGGCTCCTTATCCATGAATCCAGCAAGGGATGCGGCCGGCGAGGCATCATCCGGTTCGGCCGCTACACCGTAGAGGTGGACATGAAACGCACGGCACTCGCTCTCTCGTTCCTTACTCTTCCCGTTATCCTCGGCCTGCTGCCCACGTCACCAGCGCGGGCAGAAGAGGGACCCGTGGACTACTCCGCCTGGAATCAACTCCTCGGCAAGTATTACGACCCCGCCCGGGGCATGAACTACAAGGCGCTCAAGGCGAACGACACCCCGGCGCTCAAGCAGCTGCGCCAGAAGATGGCGACGGTCGACGTTGCCTCCCTGCCCAAGAACGACCAGTTCGCCTACTGGATCAACCTGTACAACATCTCGGTGGTCGCGACCGTGGTCGATGGCTACCCGGTTAAATCCATCCGCGACCTGTCGACCGACCTGATCGTCCGCCTCAACGTATTCAAGAAGGACAACATTGCGATCAAAGGCGGGAAGATTTCCCTGGATTCGATCGAGAACGAAAAAATCCGTCCGGTGTTCAAAGATCCCCGCATCCACTTCGCGATCAACTGCGCCGCCAAGACCTGCCCACCGATTAGGCCGGAGGCCTACGTCGGCGCCCGGATCGGCGGCCAGCTCGACGACCAGGCGCGGAAGTTCTTGACCGGTCCCTACGGCGCCAAGTTCGAAAAGGACGGAAACTCGCTAACCGTCACCGTGACCAAGATCATGGATTGGTTCAAGGACGACTTCGAGAAGTGGGGAGGCGGCCGGGCCGCGTTCCTCCACAAATTCGTTCCGGCCGACAAGCAGAAGATGCTCGACGCCGCGAAGGGCAAAGTGGACTTCGAGTTCGCGTCGTATGATTGGAAATTGAACGACGCTTCCAAGTAAAGGACGCCCTTTGCACGGAGAAGGTGGGACATTTCGCCGGGCGCTCGAGCTGTTGCGCCACCCGGCGACGGTAGAGAAAGAAGCTCTGCTCGCGAGCCGATGGGCGGAGCTCGATGCCGACCTCCGCCTTCCCGGCCAGGGGCTGGGTCAGAAAGCGACCGGCTGCGGCGCCACGATTGGCATCCAGCCGCGTTGCGATTTCGCCTGCACCGGCTGCTATCTGGGCAAGGACGCAAACCACGTCCCCGCCCTGCCGACCGCGGCGATTCTCCGCCAGCTCGACGCCCTGCGCGTCCGGCTCGGTCCGAAGAGCAACATTCAGATCACCGATGGCGAGGTCACTCTGAGACCGATGCCGGAGCTGATCGAAATCCTCCGCTACGCCCGCTCGATCGGCGGCGTACCGATGGTGATGACCCACGGCGACAACCTGCGCCGTCAGCCGGGAATGCTCGAACGGCTGATGGTCGAAGCGGGATTGACAGAGATCTCGATCCACGTCGATATCACCCAGCGCGGCCGGGATGGGCACCACGCGCCGACCTCCGAGCTGGAGCTGATGGAGCTGCGCGACGAGTTTGCCGAGATGATCCGCGCGGCACGAAAATCGACCGGCCGGACTCTACGGGCGGCGACCACGCTCACCGTCAGCCGCGACAACCTGCCTCAGATCGCCGATGTCGTCCGCTGGACGATCCGGAATCGCGATGCTTTCAGCTTGATCAGCTTCCAGCCGCTCGCCATGGTCGGCAGGACGCGGAAAAAGATGGTGGGCGTCTCGCCCACCGAGCTGTGGGCCGAGGTGGCCAAGGCGACCGCGGACTTCGGACTACAGCTCACCGAGGAGGCGTCGGCCGAGCCGCTCCATTTCGGCCATCCCGCCTGCACCCGGTTCGTGCCGTTGCTCGCCGTCGAACGTCCGGGCGAGGCGCCGAAGCTGATCCAACTGATCCGGCCCGTGCCGGAGGACGTGAAGATCGTCGAGCGATTCTTTTCAAGCGAAATGGGCGGCGCGGCGTTCCGCGACGATACAGGGCTCGAAGCCGCGGCGCGGGCAATCGGCCTCTTGAGCAGTGCACCGGGCTGGTTCCTAGGGCCGGTCCGCCGCTGGCTCCAAGAAAGAGCACGCGAAGAGCTCGGCACGTCGCTCCTCGGCCTCGGGCTCGACCGGCTGCGCGGAGCGATCCGGATCGACAGTCTGACCCTCACCAGTCATCACTTCATGGCGCCCGCCGAACTACAGACCGATCTCGGCAAGCAGCGCCTGGCCGCCTGCGTCTTCCGCCTGCCGCACAAGGGCGACATGGTACCGATGTGCCAGATGAACGCCGCCGGCCAGCGCGACACGTTCTATCAGGAGATCATCGAAGGGGGGACGTGAGGTGGACGTGAGGGGGCCGGCCTTCCGCAGGGAAGCGGTTCTAGGCTAAGGTTTCGTCACGAAACCAATGCGCGGAACTTTCCGTCGAATTCTTGAGCTCCTTCGCGACCCCGCGACCGACGAAGAGCGGACGGTGCTCGCGGCTCGATGGGCCGAGCTGGCTCCGGATCTTCGCCGGCCTGGCCAAGGGTTTGGCCAAAAGGTGACCGGCTGCGGGGCCACGATCGGGGTTCAGCCGCGTTGTGACTTCGCCTGTACCGGCTGCTATCTGGGCAACGACGCCAACCACGTTCCGGCCCTGCCGACCGAAGCGATCTTGCGTCAGCTCGACGCGCTCCGCGCCCGGCTCGGCCCGAAGAGCAACATTCAGATCACCGACGGCGAGGTCACCCTCCTGCCGATGGACGAGCTGATCGAAATTGTTCGCTATGCCCGTTCGATCGGCGGCATCCCGATGGTGATGACCCACGGCGACAATCTGCGCCGTCAACCGGGGATGCTCGAACGCTTGATGGTCGAAGGGGGATTGACGGAGATCTCGATCCACGTCGATATCACCCAACGCGGCCGGGACGGACATCACGCGCCGACCTCCGAGCTGGAGCTGATGCCACTGCGCGACGAGTTCGCCGACAGGGTCCGCGCGGCGCGGAAATCGACCGGCCGGCCGCTGCGGGCGGCGACCACGCTCACCGTCAGCCGCGACAACCTGCCGCAGGTTGCGGACGTGGTGCGCTGGGGAGTCAAAAATTGCGACGCTTTCGGAATGATCAGCTTCCAGCCGCTCGCCCAGGTCGGCCGGACGAGGAAGAAGCTGGTGGGCGTCTCGCCCGCCGAGCTGTGGGCCGAGGTGGCCCAAGCGACCGCCGATTTCGGCTTGGCGCTCCCTGAAGAAGCCTCGGCCGGGCCGCTCCATTTCGGCCACCCCGCCTGCACCCGGTACGTGCCCCTGCTCGCGGTCGAACGGTCGGGCGAGGCGCCCCGGTTGATCCAGATGATCCGGCCGGTGCCCGAAGACCTGGGAATAGTCGAGCGCTTCTTTTCGCGCGAGATGAGCTGCTCGGCGTTCCGCGACGACACCGCCCTGGAAGCGGCGGCGCGAACGATCGGCCTCGTGAGCCGGGCGCCGGGCTGGTTCCTCGGGCCGCTCCGTCGTTGGCTCAGAGAGCGGGTGCGCGAGGAGCTTGGCACCTCGCTCTTCCAACTCGGGATCGATCACCTGCGCGGGGCGGTGCGAATCGATGCGCTCACGCTCACCAGCCATCACTTCATGGCGCCCGCCGAGCTGCAGACCGACCTCGGCAAACAGCGCCTGGCCGCCTGCGTTTTCCGTCTGCCGCACAAGGGCGACATGGTACCGATGTGCCAAATGAACGCCGCCGGCCAGCGGGACCAGTTCTACCAGGAGATCATCGAAGGGGGGGCGTGATCGGGTCGAGCGCTCCTACTCCAGGGCGGAGGGGCCGCTTTGGTTCCCCCGCTGCAGCAGTCGGTGGACCGCCCGCTCGACCGGTCCGCCGAGGTTGAGCACGGCGAGGGCGAGGACGAGGGCGCCGAGCGCGAGCCAGAATTGGCCGAGGCCGCAGGCGATGCCGAGGCTCGCGACGACCCAGATCGAGGCCGCGGTGGTGAGCCCGTGGACCCAACTTCCCGATCGGCTGTGGAGGATCACACCGGCGCCCAGGAAGCCGATGCCGGTGAGCACGCCCTGGGTCGTGCGCAGCACAGCCGAGCCATCGAACGTTCCACCGGAGCCCGCGACCTGGACCGAGAGCACGGTCACGAGAGCCGCGCCGAGCGCCACCAACGCATGGGTGCGCAGGCCCGCCGGCTTGGCGTGGATCTCGCGGTCGAGGCCCAGGCCCGCGCCGACGACGACCGCGGCGACCAGGCGCAACAGGGGCTCCTGCCAGCCGAGCGGAGAGAGGGCGAAGGCATTCATCAGGTGGGTCGGGGCCACGACCTGACGGGCCAAGTTTTCATTGCGGAAGGAGATTCAAGTCGGAGCTCAACCGATCCGCGGGTTGCAGGCCTCTGGCTTGGTCCGCATGGCAGAAGAGGCCGAGCTGACCCAGGCCGATGGTTTGATCGCAACCGAGGCTGAATCTCCACTTCGCGGCGACGGGTTTGCAACCGCCGTCGTCAGGGCCGGTGTTCGATCCCGACCACTCCGCCGCCGCCAGGCTCCAATCCATCACCGGGACCGGCTTCTGCGTCGTGTCCGCCGTTACCTTGGCGTGATAGCCCAGAACGACGAACGGTCCTTTGGTGCAGCAGTTGAGGGTCTCGGGGTCGCAACCGATTCCGACCTCGGCAGAGTAGGCGGTGTGGATCTCCACCCAACTGCCGACCGGTAGTTGCCCGCGAGCTGGGCAGCCCCCGACCGGTCCCCCAATCGACGACGCATGCTGATCCGAGCACAGTGGCTGGAGGTTCTCGATCCAGCAGTGATAGTGCTGGCTGCAGCGTTGGAGCGTCACGGGAGGTTTTCCCTCCGGGATATAGGTGATCACGTCATCGGTCGGCCCCCTCTTGATGGTCGCCGGCGCGTCCTTGGTATTCCACTTCTCCAGGCGCCGCGGCGTTTGATCCTTGCAGCTCTCCTGGCCGAAAGCGGTGGGTGCGATCCACAGCCCAAGCCCGCAGCAGAAGATGACGAAGTAACGACGCATTGACGACGATGTCAGCATGGCTCGTTCTCCTCACGAAAGTCGTTGTTCGACAAGCGACCGACTCGCTCTCTAAGGGGGGTCGCCCGCTAAGAGTCCAGCTTCTTGATTTGATTTTGAGATCTTAGCCCATTCTCCGGGATTCTCCGGGCCACCGTCGTTGCCGGTAACAGGGTAGAGCGCTAAACTACAGCATCCAACGAAAGGGGAGAATCATGAGATTGCTGTCGAGGGCGGCTGTTTACGCGATCGTGGCCACGGTCATCTCGGGCCAAGCACTGGCTCAAACGCCGGTCCGGATGAATTGGCAATCGTTCGCCCAGGATCCTGCTCGGGTCCAAAGCTTCCGCAACGCGGTCGCGGTGATGAAGTCGCGCGATACCGCCGATCCGACGAGCGCGCTCTATCGCACCAGCTGGCAGTATTGGGGGGCGATGCACGGTTATTTCGGCACGACCTCGGTCTTCGGCACGATCGAGAAGGCGATCGCCAAATTCAAGGTCTCGGGCGGCGACCAGAGTCTCCTTCCTTACTTCGACGGCATCACCAACATGACTCCGCCGGATGCGATCGCCGCCCAAGTCTGGGGTCAGTGCCAGCACGGGACCGATTGGTTTTTCGCCTGGCACCGGCTCTACCTCTACTACTTCGAGCAGGTCCTGCAAAGCGCCGCCAACGATCCGACGCTCCGCCTCCCCTATTGGGATTACACGAGCACGTCCAATCTCTCGATACCAGAGGCATATACCACTCCCACCTACGTCAACGCGCAAGGGGAGACCGTGCCAAATCCGCTGTATGAGGAGCGGCGCTACCCGGGTTGGAACACCCCGACGAGCAACACCCTCGATCCGGCGGATACGGACATCAACGATCAGCTGGCGGACACGACCTTTTTCGACATCGCGGTCAAAGGCGATGGATTTCAAAACGGCATCGAGTACAACGTACACGGCAACGTTCACTGCTCGGTGATGGATTGTCCGGTGCCGGACATGGGGGCGGTCGGGTATTCGGCGAACGATCCGATCTTCTGGTCTCATCATGCGAATATCGACCGGATGTGGGACTGCTGGACCAGCCTGGGCAACGCCAATCCGACGGATTCAAGCTACCTGGGAAAGAAGTTCTCCTACATCGACGGGAACGGCACCCTCGTGACCAACGCGGTCGCCGACCTGTCCAACGGCAACATCAAGCTCGGCTATGTCTACCAACAGGCGAGCAACTGCGCACGGAGCAAGTCCGCTACCCTGGCGGCGGCCCCGGCGCCACAAGCTATGAGCGAGGATGCCTTGAAGAGCGCGCGCACGACACTGGCCAAGCCGGTCATTCTCGCCAAAGAAAAAAGCTTCGCCATCGACTCGGCGGTGACCAAGAAACGGCTGCCGATCACGGGCGGAGCCGCCCTCGCGGCCCCCCGGACGCTCGCGTTCCGGGAGAATTCCGCGCTGCCGGTACGGACCGACCTGGTCCTTCGCGATATCCGATTTGAGGCCCATCCCGGCTCGCAGTTCAACGTCTTTCTCGAGCGGCGGGACGATCCGACGAAGCGCGCCCGGGTGGGGACCCTGAGCTTCTTCGACTCGGCGGGGAGCGGCGAGGAGCACAAGAACCACGGCGGAGCCGGAACCCTGGACCGCTCTTTCGACGTGACGGACGAGCTGCGCCAGATCGCCGGAACGAAAGACGAACTCAAAGAGGTCGAAGTCGTCTTCGAAGCGGCGACGGGCCGGATCGGCGGCAAAGCCAAAGCGCACTTCAGTCCGAAGTCGAAGCTGACCGTCGGCGAGATCGAATTGCGTGTGACGGCGCGACCGTAAAGCGAGCCCTCCTCCGTGCTCGGGGAACCGTTTCCCGAGCCCGGAGGCTGCCTTCTGCGGTTTGGGGCAAGCCTTTCCCCAACTGGGGTAAGCCTTGCCCCGTGAGGTGAATCCAATCCGCCGTTTCGCAGATGCCAACTGCAAGATCGGGTAGTGTCCTAGTTTGAAATCTCGCGAAAAAAGCCCCGCCAGCGTTGAATTTCTGAGGTAGCTTCCTCCCCGAAGGGGAGGGAGCGCCCCTCTCCGCCTCAGGAAATCGCCCCCGGCACAGGCTGCAACCTGGCACCGGGGACTTGCCGAGCAAGGGAACAGCGCCCATGCACGACCGCCCGAATCCTATCCTTTTGCCCCCGCTCGACCTCTCCCGCTATTCCGAGAAGACGCGCCGCGCTCTCTTCGACCGGATCGAAGCGGACCACTTTTCACCCGACCCGCGCACGATCGTAGACGTGATCGCCCGGGGCGACTTCGCCGAGACCCGGACGGCGGAGGAGGCGGGGCTCCGGATCGAGTATTCGCTCGGCCGTTGGTTCGCCGTCTGGCGCGTAACCGACCCGATCGAGAACCCGACCGAGCGGGACCTGTGGGAAGTCGTCTCGATCTCACCCCGGCCGCGCGGGCTGTTCTCCATGGCGGAGGTTTAGAGCCATGGGGCGACCGCCGAAGGAACCCGAACCGCCAAGCCGACCGGACCGGCCAAAGTGCTATCCCGTCGTCGTCGCAAGCCCTGCCGAGCAAGCCGCTTTCGAGGCCATGGCGGAACACCAGAACCGGGCGAACGTGGAAACGTGGCTTGGCGATCTCGCCCGCGGCTACGTCCGCCGGTATTTTCACCGGCACATGCCGAGCACTGAGGTGGACGCTTGAAGGTCGCGGCGTTCACTGTCCGGGCGAGCATGGATCAATCGATCCGCTGGAAGAGAGCGGCAGAGAGCGAGGGATTCCGCTCGGTCGGCTCGTGGATCTCGGGGGCGGTAGATATCTACTTGAAGGCTCGCGCTCGCGCGGGTCGCCCGTTGCCGCTCGCGTGGCGCTACGGGCGGTTTCTGGTCGCCCTGGAGGGCGGAGAGGTCGAAGTGCGCGGGATGATCAGTCCGCCGCTCGCCTACTTTCAGGGCAACGGAACCGGGCGAAACCGGAATATGCCGCGCACGTTGATTCACCTGGCGAGCGGGAAGATCATCGCGACCCTGCGAAGCGCCCGCCAGTGCCGAGAGTTGGGGGCCGAGCTGGCGCCGGCCTATGCACGAAGCGAAGCATCCGCCGCGGGAATCGTTCAACGTCACGAAAGGGAGAGCGCGTAGCACCGGGGCGGCGCCTGGACGGGCCGCCCCGGTGTGTTACCCTAGGAACATGCCTAAACGCCCACGCAGACCCCGCGACCCCAACCAACTCGCCCACTCCGTGTTTCTGGAAGCGATCGGCGAAGCACCTCCACCAAAACCCGAGAGAGAGAAAAACCCTGCCGCGGTCGCCCTGGGGAAGCTCGGGGGCGCGAAAGGCGGGCGGGCACGCGCGGCGGGGATGACCTCGGAAGAGAGACGAGAAAGCGCCCGCAGGGCCGCGCGCGTCCGCTGGGGCGCCTAGGGCTTGCATGCAGCGCCCGAACATCGTCGAGCTAGTGAAGCAGTTTGTAACGCTTCCAGCTGAAACGGAATGGCTCGAATTCAAAACTAACAATAGCGACCACAAAGAGATCGGCGAGCTGATTTCAGCTCTTTCGAACTCGGCGGCATTGCATGGAAAAGAGTGCGCTTTTATTGTTTGGGGAGTAGACGATTCGACTCACGAAATCGTCGGAACTACTTTTTCACCGAGAGAGAAAAAAATAGGAGGATCTGAGCTAGAGAACTGGCTGACGACACAGCTTCAGCCTCAGACTCATTTCCTTATCTACGACCTTGACATTGACGGCAAGCGGGTTGTCGTCTTCGAGATCGAGCGCGCAATTTACAGCCCGGTAGCCTTCCTCGGTGAACGTTGGATTCGCGTAGGTTCATACAAGAAGTCGCTTAGGGCTCACCCGGAGAAAGAGCGCGCTCTCTGGAAAGCGTTCGGCCGGGAGTCGTTCGAAGATGCCGTGTCGATGTATGGCGTAGCGGCCGAAGATCTCAGCTCTTTCATCAGCCACAGAGATTTTTTTGTGTTGGCTGGAAAAAACCCGCCACACCTGACCGAAGTGTTGCCAAAGTTACAGCGCGACAAGGTGATACAGGCGGAAGCCGGCGGGCGATTCAGCATCACAAATCTTGGCGCCCTGCTATTTGCAAAAGACATCCGACAATTCGAGAGTGTTCGGCGAAAAGCGCCACGCTTGATATTTTACAAAGACTCCACTCGAACTAAGCCGTTCATGGAAAAAGTAGGGCGGTACGGGTACGCAAGTGGCTTCCGCGGCTTGGTGGGATTTCTCATTTCTCAACTTCCTCACAGTGAAGAGATCCAAAAGGCGATGAGGGTAGAGCTTCCGATGTATCCAGAAATCGCCCTGCGCGAGTTGATCGGGAACGCATTGGTTCACCAGGACTTCGAGATAACGGGAGCCGGCCCAATGATCGAAGTCTTTCCGGACCGAATTGAGATTACGAACCCCGGCGTTTCTCTTAACGATGTTCAAAGACTTTTAGACCTCCCTCCGCGCTCGCGCAATGAGAGATTGGCGCAACTCATGAAGCGGGTACGGATTTGCGAAGAGCGGGGAACTGGCATCGACAAGGTCGTAACCTCGGTTGAGTTGTTCCAGCTTCCGGCTCCGGACTTCCAGAGCGCGGGTGACAACACGAGAGCGACTCTTCTGGGGAAACGAAGCTTTTCGCGGATGACCAAGGCAGACCGCATCCGAGCCTGCTATCAGCACGCCAGCCTATTGTGGGTTTCAAATAAGATCATGACTAACGAGACCTTGCGCGCCCGCTTTGGTTTTGAGGATGAGAACAAGGCGCAAGCGAGTCGAATCATCAAGGACACCGTGGTAGTTGGGTTGATTCGACCATACGACCAGACAAGCGGATCAAAGCGGCACGCTAAGTACGTACCTTTTTGGGCGGCCTAAATCTCCCCCGGGGTGCCATCCTGGCGGTTCCGCGGCGCAGGGCGAAAACCTCTTAATTTTTCGGGTCAATTGAGGGCCATGTAGAGTTTTGGCTAACCCGCGTAGAGCCAACGGTTTGCAGGGCGCTACTCCAATATCGCCTAATTGACTAGGCTTGACTTTCCCTACACGCTCACGCATAATGTCTAGTATGGCAAACGTGCTCAGCACCCCGAAGCGTGTCGCGATCGTCTCCGCCCTGGTCGAAGGCTGCTCGATCCGTTCGACCGCCCGCATGGTAGGCGTCTCAAAGGATACGGTCATGAAGCTCTGGCGGGAGATCGGCGAAGCCTGCATCGCCTACCAGGATGCGAACCTCCGGGACCTGACGTGCAACCGCTTGCAGGTAGACGAGATTTGGAGCTTCGTCTACGCGAAGGCGAAGAACGTGCCGCAAGCCCGGGCCGGCGAATTCGGCGTGGGCGACGTTTGGACGTTTACCGCGATCGATGCCGATACGAAGCTCATGCCGCTGTTCATGGTTGGCTCGCGGGACTCGGGCACGGCGAGCGAGTTCATGATGGATCTCTCGCACCGGCTGGTGAACCGCCCGCAGATCACAACGGACGGCCACGGAATGTACCCGGGCGCGGTCGAGGATGCCTTCGGCGGGGGCGTGGACTTCGCCCAACTGATCAAGAGCTACGCGAACACCCCGACCGGCCCCGAGACCCGCTACAGCCCCGCAGAATGCACCGGGTGCGAGAAGCGGGCGATCACCGGCACCCCCGACCCGAAGCACATCTCGACCAGCTACGTGGAACGCTCAAACCTGACTATCCGGATGTCGGTTCGCCGTTGGACGCGCCTGACGAACGCCTTCTCAAAGAAGCTCGAAAACCACGTCGCCGCCTTCGGGCTCTTCTCGATGCACTACAACTTCTGCCGGATTCACAAGACCTTGCGCGTTACGCCTGCCATGGCGGCCGGCGTCTCTTCGACGGTCTGGACGATCGAGAACCTGGTCGCCCTTCTCCCTACCGCCGCGACCGGCCCCCGCGGACCCTACAAGCGGGGCGAGAATTCAAACTAGGACACTACCCAAGATCGCGGAAGGCCCCTGCAAACTCGCGGATGCCAACTGCAAACTCGCAGATGCCAACTGCAAACTCGCAGATGCCAACTGCAAGATCGCAGATGCCAACTGCAAGATCGCGGATGCCAACTGCAAACTCGCGGATGCCAACTGCAAGATCGGGTACTGGGTCATTTTGAAATCCGGGTCTCGCCCATGATCGCCCTATTCGGTTCGGCTCATAGGCTAGGCGCCGCTACCGCGCCGCGGGTAGGCTCGCCGAAATGCGGGACAATAAAACGACTCCGAAATCCCGGTGGACAGAGGCCGGCTTGGCCCTTCTCTTCCTCGGAACCATCGCCACAAAGCTGCTCGGCCTGCTTAGTGACGTTCAAGGCGTCCGCTCTATGGTGGTGGGGACGGTGACCATCCCCGCCGACTTTGCCCTGCTTATGCTCCGGTATTTCGCGCTCGCGATCGGCTCTGCCTTGGTGGCCCCCGCTATCGCCAGCGCGGGGCAAAAGAAGTGGGAAGCATTCCGCAAGCGGTCAGAGTACCGAGCGAAGGCGCGCAAGATTTTGCCGCACCTAGACCACGCCTCGTTCGAGGAAATGAAGGCGATGCTTCGGGGAGCGCACCGAACCAACGGCCGCCATCTGAATGATGTTGTTGCGTTCGGAATAGTCGAGCATGTGTTGTTGACCAGGGCAGGAATCAACCTTTTCCAGCTTCGGCCGGGCGTAAAAAAAGAAGTGCGGCGAGAAATCAGGCGGCGGGCCGAGGACAAGCCCTAGGCTACCTTTTTCTTGTACGGTCCCCGCTTCTTGGGCGCTTCAACCGGCAGAAGCTTGACGATTTCTTCGACCGACCACAGGTGCGAGTCAACGCCGGCCGCCATCGCCGGGGAGCATCGGATAGTCGAATGGACCTTGGCGAAGTTGTAATGCATGAAGTAGATCGCCAATGCCGCGCAGTGGTTTTCCAGCTTCTTGGAATGGCCGTTCGTCAGGCGGGTATAGCGCCGGAGCCCCATCCGGATGCTGAGGTTTGAGCGCTCGATGTAGGAGGTCGAAATCTTCCGGGACTCCGGGTCTCCCGAGATCAGGTGCTTCTCGCATCCGGTGCAAACGGCAGGCGAATAGCGGGTCTCGGGACCGGTCGGGAGGTTGGCGTAGTTCTTGACGAGCTGGGCATAGTCGATCTCGCCCTGGAAGGCATCTTCGACCGCGCCGAGATACATCTTGTGGCCGTCCGTCGTGAGCTGAACCCGATTGACCAGGCGCCCGGCGAGATCCTGCATGAACTCGGTCGCCGTGCCGCCGTCGCGCGAGCCCACCATGAACGACGGCATGAGCTTGGTTTCCGCGTCGATCGCGGTAAAGGTCCAAACGTCGCCCACGCCGAACGTGCCGCGCATGTCGGCGGGAACGTTCTTCGCCTTCGCGTAGCAGAACGCCCAAATTTCATCGACTTCGAGGGTGCGGCAGGTGAGCCCCTGAAACGCCTTGTCCATGTACGCGGCACACGCCGGGCCAAGCTCGGCGATCAACTTCGTCACGGCACCCTTCGAGGCTCCGGTAATGCGGCAGGTGGCTCGGATGCCTACTCCGTCAACGAGGGCGCGGATGATTGCGGCACGGCGTTTCGTATCCATGGCGTTCATGATGACCTATTATGCGTGATCAAAGACTAGAAGTCAAGAGGGAAAAATGACTTCGCGTCAAGGAAAAGAATGTCGGATTTATGCCTTGACTCGGTACGTTTTGGGGTTGAAGCTGCCCCTCCCCCCCGGATCGACAAGCTCTAGCCGGCCATTCGCAAGGTGCCGCTCCAGCACCCCCCTGGCGGTGGATCGGGTGGTCGGGTCGTCGGGGTGTGCCGCGTTCCATGCTTCCCAGACCTGGGGGGCGCTGACCGGCTGAGGGAGGGACCTTGCAATCGCAAGCAAGGGCTCGTCCATGGCGCCACGCTTCGACGGTGCCTCTGCTGGCTCTGAGGGAGCGCCCTTAGGTAGGGCGGTCGCCACCAGGGGGGGCGGAGGCGCGGGCGCGGGTGCAGCTTCGGCGTCAGTATCTAGGCCGACGAATCGCCTTGTCAGGGTTACGATCTGGGCGGCAAGGGCCTCATGGGCGAGCCTCAGTCCTTCCTCTTCGCGCATCACGATCATGCGCGCGCGCTCCAGGCTCTCCCTTAGGGCGGCGGTCTCATACTCGAACTTCTGCCTTGCTGCATCGACGAGGGCGGTATGCTCGGTGGCGTTCATGCCGCGATCATACATCCGGCATTGCGTTCGCGGCAAGGCGCGTGCTATCTTGTCCTGGCCAAGTGGCGCACGTTCTTTCTCATTCGCATTGCAGCCACCCTCCCGCGAGACTTCGACGGCACCGCCGTCGGCAACCCCGGGCCGTACGGAATGACCGCACGGACTCTCAAGAGGAGGCGCTAGTTATGCGAAAACCGGCGAAGTGGCTGAAGATGGAGCGGGGCTCCAGGACGATATTTTCGTCCTGGAAGCGTTCGCCGAGTCAGAGGTATTTCAAAGGCCCTAGCAACGGTTTCAAGGCGTGGCAGCTAAAGAACCGAGGCTAGAATGGTAAGGAGCGGGCGCCCCTTGGCGCTCAGTATACACCATGCGCCATACAGCATGCATGGCGAACGCCTTCATCTAGATTTTTTTCCACCGCGCCGCTGCCGCCTTGCGGGCGCTAGCGCTTCTTTCCTCCGGGGTCATCTTCTCGGCCCGCGCGCGTCCGCCAACCTTGCCGCCTTTGCTACCCGCTGCCGCCTTCGGGGAGAGCGGCTCCGACTGCTTGGCAGGCGTTTCCTGGTGTGTCGCCCGCTGAAAAACGCGGAAGGCAACTTCGGTGAAGTCTTCTTTCTTGGGC
>JBBSBW010000020.1:0-98142 GCA_038250865.1 Thermoanaerobaculia bacterium
AGCCCAGGTGGTCGAGCACCTGGAGGAGTCGTTGGGCTTTGAAGGAACGCGCTTCCGCTATCGAAGTCTTGGACTCTCGCAGGCTCGGGCCGAGAACTTTCTCGCGTGCCCCGAACCGCTCGCTTGGGTCTGTGCGGCGCTCGCCCGGGCGCCGAACGGCGACAGGCGGGCCCTGAGGCGCAAGTGTCTCTCAAAAATCGCGGCAGCCAAGGGAATCGACGACGGCGCGCGATTCCGGCTGTTCAACGGCGTGGCAACCTATTTAGAATTGGACGGCAACGCCGCAGCGGAGTATGCGGCGTTGCGAGCGGCCGAAACCGGCCCGGAGGCGAAGATGCGACCGATTACCTGGGAAGAGAAAGTCGAGGCGCGGGGTGTCGAGCTGGGCTTGGCGCGGGGGCTGGAAGCCACACACGAGGTTTTACTGCGTCTACTGCGGACGCGATTCGCGACCCTTCCCGGACAGGCGATCGAGCGAATCCGGGCCATGACCTCGACCGATGAGCTCGGTTCCCTCGCCGAGCGGCTGCTGACCGCCCGATCTCTCGAAGAGCTGGGGCTGGCATAGGCGCCAGCCCGTCGTTTTGTAGTTCGGTCGCCCAAAGTATCGAGACTCAACCCACCCGTTTACGTCTTTTAGGTCCGAACCCAGGCCTCGCCGGAAGAGGCCACTTCGGGAGGACCCAGGATGGCGGGTGGTCACGATCAACTTTGGAAGGATCTCATCCAAGCGTTCTCGGCCGACTTCGTCCGGCTGGCCGGTCCGGACCTGGCGCCACGGCTGAAGCTCGACGCGATCGATTTCCGGCCAGCCGAGGCGCCCTCAGACGCCCCTCGCAGCAGAGAGCGCAGGCTCGACCTGATTGCGTGGGTGGAAAGTCATGAGGGTGAGCGGGCGCTTCTCCACGTCGAAATCGAGCTGCAGTTCCGCACGGCGACGGCGGTTCGCCTCTTGGCCTACAACCGCCTGCTCGCCTTGCGGTTCGACCTGCCCGTGCAGACGATCGCGTTGTATCTGCACGGCGGCCCTGCAGGAGCCCAGGTGGTCGAGCACCTGGAGGAGTCGTTGGGCTTTGAAGGAACGCGCTTCCGCTATCGAAGTCTTGGACTCTCGCAGGCTCGGGCCGAGAACTTTCTCGCGTGCCCCGAACCGCTGGCTTGGGTCTGTGCGGCGCTCGCCCGGGCGCCAAACGGCGACAGGCGGGCCTTGAGGCGGAAGTGTCTCTCAAAAATCGCGGCAGCCAAGGGCATCGACGACGCTTCGCGATTCCGGCTGTTCAACGGCGTGGCAACCTATTTAGAATTGGACGGCAACGCCGCAGCGGAGTACGCGGCGTTGCGAGCGGCCGAAACCGGCCCGGAGGCGAAGATGCGACCGATTACCTGGGAAGAGAAAGTCGAGGCGCGGGGGGTGGAACAAGGTCTCGCACGGGGCGTGGAACAGGGTCTCGCACGGGGTTTGGCGCGAGGGCTTGAAGACATGCACGAAGTTCTTCTGCGGCTGCTACGCAAACGTTTCCCGGCACTGCCCGGCCAGGCTGTCGAACGAGTCCAGGCGATCTCATCCACCGATGAGCTTGGTTCCCTCGCCGAGCGGCTACTGACCGCCCGATCTCTCGAAGAGCTGGGGCTCGCCTAAGGTTCTGACGGGCGAAGGCAGCAGACCCCTGGGGGGATCGGCCGGCCGTGGGGACATTCGGTCGGGTGGTCGAGGAAGGTGCAGACCTGATCCTCGAAGCCGTCGGCGATCGGTTTTTCTCCGCCGCATTCGCTGCCGCCGGAGGTGAGCGTCCGGGAGAGCAAGACCTCCGCGAGCCGCATCCGGCGCACCGCGGCCGCAGCGTGGGCGTGACCGTGATCGGTGAAGGCGATCTTCCCTTCGGAGAAGAAGAGGAACCCCTCGGAGAGCAGGTCCGCAACCCCGCGCCGGGCGACCGAGACGGCGGTTCGGTCTTCGACCAGCAGGCGCCAGATCTCGGTGAGCGTCGGCACTGCATCGGCCGCGGTCTCCGCCGGGCGGGCGAGCCGGCCGTGCTCCAGCCGGATCTCGCGATCGGCGCGAGCGGCGATCGCCGCCGCGTGAGTGACCATCACCAGGGTGTGCCCTCTTTGGTGCAGGTCGGCGAGCAGGCGCATGACGACCGCTTCGTTCACCGCATCCAGGTTGCCGGTCGGCTCGTCCGCCAGGATCAACGGCGGATGGTTGATCAGGGCGCGGGCGATGCAGACCCGCTGCTGCTCGCCTCCGGATAGCTGGCTCGGCAGATGGCCGAGCCGTTGCCCTAGCCCTACGCGATCGAGCGCCTCGGTCGCCTCACCCCGGTCGGTGGTGCTGTGGACGTATTGGGCGAGCATGACGTTTTCGAGCGCCGAGAGGTACGGGATCAGGTGGAACTGCTGAAAGATCAGCCCGATCGTCCGCTGGCGGTAGGCCGAAAGCTCGCGGCTCGTGAGGGCGGCGAGATCGACTCCGCCGACCCGTACCGAGCCCCCTGTCGGCCGGTCGAGCCCGGCGAGGATATTGAGCAGCGTGGTCTTGCCCGACCCGGAAGGGCCGGTGATCGCGATCCACTCTCCCCGGCCGACGCCGAGCGACAGGTCGTCGACCGCCGGAAGCCCGCCGAATCGCCGCGACAGGCCGGCGATCTCAACCAGCGTCTCGACCGAGCCCGCGGCGGCGGGATCGGCGGGCGGTTTGGCTCCGGCGGGGAGGGTTTCGCTCAAACTCAATCCCCTTTGAGGACCCGGGCGGCATCGAGCCGGCCGATGCGCGAAAGCGCGATGCTCATCGAGACTCCCACCACCAGGACCGCCACGATCGCCGCGCCGAGCAGGCCGGAGCCCGAAATCGCGGAGGTCTCGGAGGAGGGCAGGGCGCCGAGCAGCCGATGGGCGAGATCGCGCGCCGCAAGCTCTCCGATCAGCTCGCCGGCCAGCGCGGCGGCGAGCGCCGCGATCAACAGCTCGGAGGCGAGCAGCCGCCCCACCCGACCGACCGTGCAGCCGAGAGCGAGCATCAGGCCGATTTCCGTCCGTCGTTCGCCGACCAACGCGGCGGTTGCGGCCGAGACCGACAGGAGAGCAAGTAGAAGCGAGACGCCGGAGACCGCGGCGAGCAGTCGGAGCACCCGGCGGGTCACCTTCTCGTCCGACCGGCTGACCTTGAGCAATGGCCGGGCTTCGACACCCGCCACCTGCGCCTCGATCGTTTGAGCGACATCGTCCAGCCGGGAGGGTTCGACGCGCACGTCGAGGCGCGGCCAATCTTGCCCAGACCCGAGTGCCGCTCCTTGCGGTCCATGCACCCAGAGAACCCCGGAGATCCCCGCCACCCGGGCCGCCTCGGCGGCGGGAATCGACCCGGGACCGCCGATTTGGGGCCGTACGGTCAAGTTCGGTCCGAACGCCGCGAGATCGCGGCCCAGCGAGGTTTCCACCCGGTTCGCAAAGGCGCCGAGCGCAGCGACCGTCGCCGCCGCAACCGCCACGGCGGCAAGGATCAGCGCCAGCTGCCGCACCCGGCGGCGCAGGCTTGAAAAGACCAACAGTAGGAGCATCAGGCGGTCGCTTTCTTGAGCATCGCGGCCGGGTAGCGATCGAGCGCCCGGAAGACCGGCAGGACGCTCGCGAAGACCGCGAGCAGCAGGCCGAGCAGCATCGCCCAAGGAAGCAGCACGGGAGCCCAAGGGACGGCGACGCCGAGCGCGCCGGACCCCACCCACCGACCGGCCGCCAGACCCACCGCGCCGCCGAGCAGGCCGCCGAGAAGGCCGAGCAGGGCGGCCTCGGAGAGGAAGAAGAGCACCACGCGGCGCCGCGGCGCGCCGAGCGCGGTGAGCAGACCGGCCTCCAGCCGGCGCTCGAGCACGGTCGCGGTCATCGCGGCCGAGGCGCCGACCGCACCGCCCAACAGGGCGACGAACGCCAAAGCCAGAAGGACCGACCGCAGCCGGCCGAGGATCTCGGCCGTTGCGTCGGTGATGCCGCGGACGATGGAGGCCCGGGCGTTCGGCAGCGCCTCGCCGATCTGGTGCGCGATCGAAGAGGGGTAGGCCGTGCAGTACCAGGCGTCGTATTCGGCGCCGGTCATCCGTGCCGGGTCTTTCCGGTTCTGCTGTTCCGGCGTGGTCATCGCGAATATTTCGGCGCGCGCGATCCGATCGGGCGGGGCGTCCGCCGCCGCGAGGCCGTTGGCTGCGGCGAGCGGCGCAAAGGCCTGCTCCTCTTCGTCGCCGCCGCTCTCCACCCGGCCGACCACCCGAAACGTAGTGCTCCGGCCGCCCAGCTCAGCGCGGACCGCGCTCCCTTCGCCCGCGCCGAGGCGCTCCGCGAGGCGACGGCCGAGCGCGTTTTCGGGCTCGGCGGGCTCGGCGCTCCCCTCGTCTCTCGGCCAACGGCCGACGACCGCCAAGGTGGTCCGCACCTTCGGCAGGCCGGTTCGGAACTCGGGATCGACCGCGTGATCGAACCAGGTGCCGACCAGCGGCGCCACGATCTCCGGGGCATTCGCTGCGGAATCGGCCCTTCGCATCCTGACCCGAAGCTCAGCGAGAGGTGCCACGGCGACGATGTTGTTGCGCCAGAAAATCTTCCGCAGCTTGGCCAGGTCGCCCGCCGCGAAACGCCCGCCGGGGGTGACAACCATCTCAAGGTTCGCGCCGTAGGTGCCGAGCTCCGCCGCCAGGCGATCGCCCGAGACGAGCAGCACTTCGGCCAAAGCGCTCGCGCCAAGCGTACCCAGGGCGATCGCGGTCACCGCGAGCAGCTTGCGGCGGGTGCCCCGTCGCAGCGATTCGCCGAGCAGGCGGAGATACATCGCGTCTTTAGCCGCCGTGACCTACGTGGTTCGGCATGTTCGGCATGCCGCCCCCGACGGCCGGAAACGCGCTGCTTTGAGCGAGGTCCGAGGCGGCGATTACCAATTGGCCTCCGACGCTCTTCGAGGCAAGCGGGATCGGGTTGCATCCCCCAGGCTGGCCGATCGTCGGTGGGTAGACCGCCGAGCCGCAATGAAGACAGACGATGTTCGAGCCTTCCTGGTAATAGCCGTGCGGGCCGCAGATCACGCAAGCGTCGAACGCCGCGGCGACCTCGCCGGGGGTCACTTGAATGGCGATGAAACGGACCGACCGACCGCCAATCTCCACCTGGTAGCGATGCAGCTTCGAATCGGAAAGCGAAGCGAGCGGCAGGCTGACCTGGCCGTCCACGACCTGGAGAGAGGTTGCAGCGGAAAGCGCCTTGGGTTTCGCCGAGTAGACCCATTCGAGGCCGAGGACGACGAGGATCACCAAGCCGAGCACACCGGCCCAACGGCGGGAACGCACCTGGCGCTGCTCCGCGGCCCGTTCGAGCCGGCGGTCGGCAGCGGTTCCCCCATCGGCGTTCCCCGCAGTTTCTGCCGGGGGCGCCGCGGGTGTCTTGCGTCCCTTGCCCGGGATCAGCAGCATGAGAAGAGGCAGCGCGAGCACCGCGGCGAGAAAGAAGAACTCGTTCTTGACCAGCGGGCCGACCGTCGCCATGGTCGTCTCGTTGGCCGGCACCCAACCCGCCTCCGACAGCTCGTGGTAGCCGTTGATCAGCAGCTGGACCGTGAAGATCAAGAGGGCGATTCCGGTAACCGCGAAGAATCGTTTGAGGTCGATCCGCAGGCTGCCGCGAACGAACAGGACGCCGAAGGCGACCGCCAAAACGATACCGATCAGGGCGCCGAGAAACGACTGAAGGCCGGTCGTGGTGAGCGAGACCGCGGAGAGGAAGAGCACCGTCTCCAACCCCTCGCGGAAGACCATCAGGAAAGTGAACAGGAATAGCCCGAAACGGATCGAGCCGGAGCTTTCCCGGTCGAGAATCCGCGCCAGCTTGCCCTTCATCTCGCCGGCCAGCTCGTGCGAGTGGCGCCACATCCAGATCAGCAGTGACGCGACCAGCAGGGCGGAAAATACATAGAGCAGCCCCTCGAACACCTCTTCATTGACTGCGATCCGGTAGAGCAGAAACGCCCCCGCGAGGCTCGCCGCGACCGCCGTCGCCAGGCCGCTCCATACCGCGGAGAGATACCGATCTCCCCCCTGCCGGCGGAGGAAGGCGACGATGATGCCGACCATGAGGGCCGCCTCGATTCCTTCGCGCAGCGTAATGACCAGGGCTTCAAACACCGGCGCCACCTCCTCGCACACCGGCCGACGGCTGCTGGGTTCCCCCGGATTCCCCGGGGGCCGCACAGGCGTTGCACAGACTGCGAATCTCCAACGTATGATGAGTCGGCACGAAGCCGTGGGCGCGACAGATCTCGGTCTGCAGCGCCGCGATCCCGGGGCTCACGAACTCGACCACCCGGCCGCAGGAGGCGCAGATCAGGTGGTCGTGACGCTGGCCGCGGTGAACATGCTCGTAGAGGAAGCGGCGGTCGCTCAAACCCCCGAGCCGCTGTTTGCTCGCGAGACCGCTCGCGACCAGCAGATCGAGATTGCGGTAGACGGTCGCCCGCGAAATCTTCAACCCTTGGGAGCGCATCGCAGCGTGAAGCTCTTCGGCGTCGATATGACCGTGTTGAGCGAAAATCTCGTCGAACAGCGCCAGCCGCTCGGCGGTCACGCGATGCCCGGAGCCGCGCAGGTAGGCCAGGAATTGTTCTTTTTCACGGATCTCGGCCATCGGTCTTTGCCCGTTCGCGCCTCGCCTCAATACTATTGCGACCAAGTCTCAATACGTGCCAGAGATTCTGGACCGCGTCGGTCCGATTTGTCAAACCGCCTTTGGAGAGCCGCATCTTGGACCCGTTGATCGAGCCCCCTGCTCCGCGTCCGCGGCTCCGCCTGGGTGTCCGAATCGGTCTGTTCGTGGTCGGTTGGATCTTGGTCCTGGTGGGCATCGCCGGCCTGGTTCTGCCCGGCATCCAGGGGGTCTTCACGATCGTGACCGGCGCCGCGTTGCTCTCGCTGGACAACGAGCTGATCTACCGGCTGATGCGTCGAACCTTTCTGCGCTGGCCCCACCTGTGGGACCGGATCGAAAGGCTGCGCGAAAAGACCCACGAGCGCCTTCACCGGCTGTTCCGGCGCAACGAAAAGTAGGTCAGTCGGCGGCGGCGTTTGAAGCCAGTGTGGCCGCAGGGGCCGCAACCGGCAGACCGGCGAGGACCGCGATCCGCCGCTCGACCTCGACGATCAACGGATTCATCCGCCGTATGCCGTAGGCCGCGGGATCGATCGGCTCGCCAAAGCGCACCTCGACCGGCCCGGGCCGGATGTCCCATCGGCCGCGCGGCTGAACCTGCCGGGTCCCTCGGATGCCCACCGGCACGATCTGCAATCCGTGGCGAATCGCGAGCAAGAAACCGCCGCGCTGCAATTCGAGCAGCTCGCCGGTGCGCGAGCGGGTGCCTTCCGGGAACAGCAGGATCGAGGTGCCGGCCGACAGGTGCGCGGAAGCCGAGGCGAACGCCTGCCGCGCCTTGCTTCCATCCTCCCGATCGACCGGCACGAAACCCGCAGCGGCAAGCCCCCAGCCGAAGAACGGCAGGCGGAACAGGCTCCGTTTCGCCATCATCCGCACCGGTCCGGGAACGGTCGAAAGGAGCGCCGGGATATCGAACATGCTCTGGTGGTTGGCGAGCAGAACGTAGTTGCCCTGCGGGTCGAACCCCTGAGGAAGCTGGGCCGTCACGTCCACGCCACTCGCTTTGAGCAGGCCGCGCGCCCAAAAGCGCATCAGGACGAACCCCCAGCTGCCGCGCGGCGGCACCCAGGAGGCAGGCACCGACAGCGCCCCGAGCAGAATGCTGCCGAACAGCAGCCAGGCGTTGCCGGTCACCGTCATCCACCACGCCGCGAACCCGAAACGAGGCACCGGATCGGTCGGCAAGGGCGTCTTTTGTTCGACCATGTCCGCCTATTCTCCAACACTTCCGATGCGTCACGGCGCTTGACGCTAGAATCTCGGTCGATGCTCGAAGCGATCGACTATCCGCGCCGGTTCCTGTTCGTCCGGCTTCTCGGCGCAAGCCTGATTCTCGGCGCGCTCTACGACGCTGCGTTTGCGGGGGTCATGGTCGCGGCGCCCGAGCTGCCGCAGCGAATCCTCAAGCTCCCCTTGCCGGGTGCGGACTTCTACCTCCACCTGATCGCCGTGTTCCTGCTCATGCTCGCCGCGCTCTATCTCACCGCGGCCCTCGATCTGCGGCGCTATACCGGGATCATCCTGGTAGCGATCGCCGGCCGGCTGCTGGGCGCCGCGGTGCTCTCCGCGGCGGCCTGGTCCGACCCACGGCTCGCCGGGCTCTGGCCGCTCGCCGCCGCGGATTTCGCGTTCGGCGCGGTCCACGCCCTCTCCTGGGGGATGACCCGGAAGTGAATCTTCGTCACAACCTAGAAGAGGCGGGAAACCTCGCCATCCTCGCCGCCCGGGCGTTCCGCGGCATGATTGCGCCGCCGTACGAGAAGGGTCTCTGGCTGGGCCAGATGGATCAAATCGGCGTCCGCTCGCTCGGGGTGGCGGGGGTCACCACCGTCTTCACCGGCATGGTGCTCGCTCTGCAAACTGCGTTCAGCCTGCCCGCGATCGGCGTCAAGTACTACATGGGCGCCGTGGTCTCGAAGTCTCTGGTTCGCGAGCTGGGGCCGGTGCTTACCGCGCTGATCGTCGGCGGCCGGATCGGCGCCGGGATGACCGCCGAGCTGGGCACCATGAAAGTGACTGAGCAGATCGACGCCCTGCGCGGCATGGCGGTCGATCCGGTCAAGAAGCTGGTCGTGCCGAAGCTCGTGGCGACGTTGATCATGCTCCCCGCGCTCACCATCCTGGGCGACGCGCTGGGCATTCTCGGCGGCCTGGTGGTCGCCGTTCTCCAGCTGGGACTGGCCCCGGGCTTCTATCTGAACGATGTGCTCGACTCGCTCACCTTGGGCGACGTCTGTTCGGGCGTTGGCAAGACGTTCTTCTTCGCCTATTTCATCGCGATCATCGGCTGTTACAATGGGCTGAAATCGGAGGGCGGCGCCGACGGCGTCGGTCGAGCGACCACCAACACGGTCGTTCTTTCTTCGATCCTCGTCCTGGTTTCCGACACGATCCTGACCAAGCTTTTCTATCTCCTGACCTGACGCGAGCCCCGGTGACCGACGCACTGTTCGAAATCCGCGGCCTCGAAAAGTCCTATGGCGACCGCAAAATCCTCGCCGGAATCGACTTCGATGTCCGACGCGGCGAATGCCTGGTCATCCTCGGCCGGTCGGGCATCGGCAAGAGCGTGATGCTGCGCCAGCTGAATGGCCTCGATGCGCCCGATGCCGGCGAGGTCCGTTTCGACGGCCTCCAAGTCTCGGGGCTCTCCGAGCGCGCGCTGTTTCCCCTCCGGAGGCGGATCGGCATGCTGTTTCAAGGCGGCGCGCTGTTCGACTCGATGGACATTTTCGACAACATCGCCTTCCCGTTGCGCGAGCACACCTCGCTCTCCGAGACGGAAATCGAGTCGACGGTGCGCGCCAAGCTCGCGCTGGTCGGCCTTGAGGGGATCGAAGAAAAAATGCCGTCGGAGCTCTCCGGAGGAATGAAGAAACGCGCCGCGCTCGCCCGCTCGCTCGCGCTCGATCCGGAAGCGATGCTGTTCGACGAGCCGACCACCGGCCTCGATCCCATCACTTCGGCGACGATCGGACGGTTGATCCACTCGATCCAAGAGGACCTTGGCGTAACCTCGGTGGTGGTGACCCACGACGTCGCGCTGGCGCGCCGAATCGGCGACCGTTTGGCCTTCTTGGACGAGGGCCGATTCGTTTTCCTCGGCGATTGGCAGGAAGCCGACGCCTCCGGTCCGCGCGCCCTCGCGGATTTTCTCACCGGACGCGAGGAGATCGCCCATGCCGCATGAGAGCCACAACCAGAGCACCGCCGTCCGGGTAGGAGCCCTCCTGCTCGCGAGCGTCGCGATTTTGGGCGCCGGGGTTCTCCTGATCGGCGACCGCCGCAGCCTGTTCGAACGCAAAAACAGCTACTACATCGACCTGCGCACGGTCTCGGGGCTCAAGCCGGGCAACCCCGTGCAGTTGAACGGCGTAGGGGTCGGCCAGGTCCACAAGATCGTCCTGCCGCGCGATCCCGCGGTCGAAGACATCCGCGTCTGGATCGAGGTCGATCGCAGCTACGAAGACCGGATTCGCGCCTCGGCCGACGGCAAACCCTTGCCCGGACCGCAAGGCGATCTGCCCTACTCGGAGGCGCGGATCAAGACGCTGGGGCTTTTGGGCGACAAATATATCGAGCTGACCTCCGGCTCCGCGCCCTACCCGAGGGTCGAAGCCGAGGGCAAAATCCCCGCCGGCCAACTGACCAGCGTCGATGCCCTGGTCGCATCCGGCGAGGACGTGATGGGCAACGTGGTCGAGATCTCCCACTCGCTCTCGACCATCCTCGCGCGGATGGAGCGCGGCGAAGGGCTCCTAGGGGAGCTGACGTCGGAGTCGCCGACGGGCAAACGGCTGCGCGAATCGATGGTCGGCACGTTCGAGACCACCGAGCGGATCGCCAACCGGCTGGATTCCGGCGACGGTCCGCTCCCCCGGTTGCTCAACGACAAGCAGATGGCCGACCGGCTCGCCACCTCGCTCGATCGCTTCGAGCGGATCCTCGCCACCGCCGAAGGGGGACCCGGCCTGCTGCCCGGCCTGTTGAACGATCCGGCGGCCAAACAGAAGTTCGACGAAACACTGGCATCGCTGCGGGCCGCGTCCCAAAACGTCGAGCGCCTCACCGGCGGACTCGACCAGAGCGACGCGCTGGTGCCCAAACTGCTCAAGGACGAGGAGTACGGGCGCAAGGTGACGGCCGATCTGTCGTCTCTGGTCGAACAGTTGAACGAGGTTTCCCAACGTTTGAGCCACGGCGAGGGTACGGCGGCGAAACTGATCAACGACCCGCAGATCTACGATGCGGTCAACGACATCGTGATCGGCGTCGAGGAATCGAAACTGCTCCGCTGGCTGATCCGCAACCGCCAAAAAGCGGGCATCAAGAAGCGGTACGACGACGCGCAGAAGGCACCGGCCACTCCAGTGGACTCGGCGACTCCAGTGGCCCCCCCGGCCCCCTCGGCCCCTCCAGCCCCTTCGGAGCCGGAAACCTCGACCTCGCCCGCTCCGCCCCCCTCGGTGCCTCAGGCGCCCCCAGTGAACAATCCCGCGCCGCCGCCGCCGAGCGGCCCGCGAGAGGAGTAATCCAGCATGTCCCAGCACGTCCTGGTGACCGGCGGCGCCGGCTTCATCGGTTCGCATCTCACCCGCCGCCTGCTCGCCCGCGGCGACCGGGTGACCGCGTACGATGACTTCAACGACTTCTACGACCCGGCGCGCAAGCGCGAGAACGTCGAGACGGTTCTCGCCTCCCCGGGAGCCGAGCGGTTTGCGCTGATCGAAGGAGACATCCGCGACGAGGCGCGCGTCGATCGCCTGTTTTCGGGCCAGCTGAATGCCGAGGGAGGCAAGTTCGACGCCGTGGTCCACCTCGCGGCGCGCGCCGGGGTCCGTCCAAGCCTGTCCGAGCCGATCCTCTACGAGGACGTCAACTGCATCGGCACGCTCCGGCTGCTCGAAGCGGCGCGCCGCCATGGGCCGAACGTCTTCCTGTTCGGCTCGTCCTCGTCGGTCTACGGCATCAACAAGAAGGTGCCGTTTGCCGAATCCGACGAGGTAAACCAGCCGATCAGCCCCTACGCCACGACCAAACGCGCGGGCGAGCTGCTCTGCTACAACTATCATCACCTCTACGGCTTCCGCACCACCTGCCTGCGCTTTTTCACGGTCTACGGCCCGGCGCAGCGGCCGGAGATGGCGATCCACAAGTTCACCGACCTGCTCGCCCGGGGCGCCACGATCCCGCTGTACGGCGACGGTCAAACCCTTCGGGATTACACTTTCGTCGACGACATCGTCGACGGCCTCTTAGCGACGCTCGATGCAGCACCGGGTTTCGAGATCCTGAATCTCGGCGGCGCGGAGACCACGGCGCTCGCCGACCTGGTCCGGTGGCTCGCCGAGGAGCTTGTCGTCGAACCGCGCATCGAGTATCTTCCCGACCAACCCGGCGACGTCCCGATCACCTACGCCGACATCACCAAGGCCGGCCGGGTCTTGGGCTACGCGCCGAAGGTTCCGATCCGCGAAGGTCTCCGCCGCTTCGTATACTGGTATCGAGAGCGACAATCGCGGGGAGCGCAGGAAGCGCTAGGAGCGCGCGAGGCCGTACGCGCCGCGAAATGACCTCGATTCCCAGTTTTCACCTCTTCCGAGCGAGCTTCTAAACGATGAACGTCTGTGTCGTGGGTAGCGGCTATGTCGGCCTGGTCACCGGAGCGTGTCTGGCCGATTTCGGCATGAACGTAGTGGGCGTCGACAAGGACGCCGCAAAAGTCACGATGCTCACCGGCGGCCGGGTGCCGATCTACGAGCCGGGTCTTGAGACCATCGTGCAGAAGAACATGGCGGAGGGGCGTCTCCGCTTCACCACCGATCTTGCCCCGGCGATTCAAGCCGCGCAGGTGATCTTCATCGCGGTCGGCACGCCGCCGCTGCCCGACGGCTCGGCCGACCTGACGTTCATCCGCGAGGTCGCCACCTCGATCGGCCAACACTTGAACGGCTACAAGGTTGTGGTCACCAAGAGCACGGTCCCGATCGGCACCGGCAAAATGATCGAGGAGATCGTCCGCACCGGCTCCGGCGAGCGCCATCCGTTCGCCGTGGTGAGCAACCCCGAATTCCTGCGCGAGGGCTCGGCGATCGAAGACTTCATGCAGCCCGACCGGGTGGTGATCGGTACCCGCGACCCGCGGGCGATCGAGATGATGCTCGACGTCTACTCGCCGCTCCACGCGGCCGATGTACCGTTCGTGATCACCGACGTCGAGAGCGCCGAGCTGATCAAGTACGCGAGCAACGGATTTCTCGCCACCAAGATCTCGTTCATCAACGAGATCGCGGTGCTCTGCGAGGCGCTCGGAGCCAACGTCGAGGTGGTCGCCCGCGGCATGGGGCTTGACACCCGGATCGGCCCGAAATTCCTCCACGCCGGCCCAGGTTTCGGCGGCTCCTGCTTCCCCAAAGACACCCGCGCTGTGGCGCAGATCGCCCGCGATCATGGCCGCGAGTTCCGGATCATCGAGGCCGTCCTCGCGGTGAACGTCGAAACCCAAGGAAGAATGGTCGAGAAGATCACCCACGAGCTGGGAACGATCGCGGGCAAAACCCTCGCGGTGCTCGGCCTTGCGTTCAAGCCGAACACCGACGACATCCGCGAATCGCCCGCCTTACCCGTCGTCCGCGCATTGATCGATCAAGGGGCTCACATCCGGACGTTCGATCCCGCGGCGATGGACGGCTGCCGGCCGATCCTCCCCGAGGCGACGTTCTGCGACAACGCCTACGAGGCGGCGACCGGCGCCGATGCGGTGATCATCCTCACCGAGTGGAACCCGTTCCGCAAGCTGGAGCTGGAACGGCTGCGCGGCCTGGTGAAGACGCCGTTGATCATCGACCTACGCAACCTCTATGAGCCGGACAAGATGGCCGAAGCCGGGTTCGACTACATTTCGATCGGCCGGCCCGACGGCCGGTCGACCTTGCGCCCGGCAGGAGAGAAAGCATGATGCGAGCGGTCGTCACGGGAGGCGCCGGCTTCCTCGGCTCCCATCTTTGCGAGCGCCTGCTCGCCGAGGGGCACCGCGTTACGGCGGTCGACAACCTGCTCACCGGCAGCCGCGACAACCTCGCGCACCTGGTGGACCATCCGGCGTTCTCCTTCGTCGAGCACGACGTGACGCGGCCGTTCGAGATCGACGGCGAAGTCGATTACGTGCTCCATTTCGCCTCGCCCGCGAGCCCGATCGATTACCTGGAGCTGCCGATCCAGACGCTCAAGGTGGGCTCGCTCGGAACCCACAACGCGCTCGGTCTCGCCAAGGCGAAAAGCGCGCGATTCCTGCTCGCCTCGACCTCCGAAGTCTACGGCGATCCGCTGATCCACCCCCAGCCCGAGACCTATTGGGGCAACGTCAATCCGATCGGCCCCAGAGGCGTCTACGACGAGGCGAAGCGCTTCGCCGAGGCGATGGCCATGGCCTACCATCGGGTCCACGGACTGGAAGTCCGGATCGTCCGGATCTTCAACACCTACGGCCCGCGCATGCGGTTGCGCGATGGCCGGGTGGTGCCGAACTTCATGTCGCAGGCGCTCTTGGGCAAACCGCTTACGGTCTACGGCGACGGCGGCCAAACGCGGTCGTTCTGCTACGTCTCCGACCTGATCGACGGCATTTACCGGCTGCTTCTGTCGGACGCGAAATCCCCCGTCAACATCGGCAACCCGCACGAGATGACGATCCTACAGTTCGCCGAACGGATCAAAGCGCTCACCGGCTCGGACTCCCCGATCGTCTTTGAACCGCTGCCGGAAGACGATCCGAAGACCCGCCAGCCGGACATCACGCTCGCCCGCACTCTCCTCGGCTGGGAGCCCAAAGTGGATCTCGATCCAGGCCTCGAACGGACGATCACCTATTTCCGCTCCGCCCTCGAACGGCAGAGCGCTCAGAAATAATCGAGGTACCCGAGATGACGACCGTTACCTGCTCCCGCTGCGGCCTAACCGACGCCCCGGCCCTCCCTCGCGCCCCCTTGCCCGGCCCGATGGGCAAGGAGATTCAGCAGCGCGTCTGCGCCGATTGCTGGACCGCCTGGCAGAACATGGAGGTCATGGTGATCAACGAGCTGCGCCTGAACTTCATGGACCCCAAGTCGCAGGAGACGCTCGAAAAGCAGATGCGCCGCTTCTTCCTCTGGGAGGGCGCCGACGACGCGCCCGAAGCGCTCGACGGCCTGACCGAAAGCGGCCGGGTCGGCTGATACCCTCCGGGCGGGGTTCCCCCACAGAATGTCGAACGATCCGGCCCTCGATGCGGCTCCGCGCGAATCCCGCCGGAAGCACCTGCTCAAATTTCTGGCGTTCGGCGCGATCGTCGTCGCAGGTTTCGCGGCGATCCGCTTCACCCCGCTCCGCAATCACCTGACCGGCCCGGCGCTCGAAGCGCTGCTCGCCGATCTGCGCGGCAAGCCCTGGGCACCATTCGCATTCGTCGGCGCCTGCATCGTCCTCCTGCCTTTCGGCGTTCCGGCCTCCCCCCTGATGCTCGCTGGGGGAGTCGTTTTCGGCGCCTGGTGGGGATCGCTGCTGAACTTCCTCGGCGTGTTCGTCGGCGGCTCGGTCACCTTCTTTCTCGGCCATTCGCTCGGCCGCGGCTTCATCGAACAACTCGGAGGCCACCGCCTCAAGAGGCTCGAAAAGCGCATCGCCCGCGGCGGTTTCTGGGGCCTCGTCGGTCTCCGGTTCCTGCCCTTCCCGTTCACCGTGCTGAACTACGCCGCGGCGCTCGTGGGAGTCCGCCCCGCCACCTTTCTCCTCTCCACCGCGATCGGCATAGCCCCACCGATCGTGCTCTACACCTGGTTCGCCGCAGAGCTCTCCCGAGCGGTCGGCGCGGAACGCCAAGCCGTCCTCACCCGCCTGGCCCTGGCCCTCGCCGCGCTGGCCGCGATGATTTTCGTACCGCGGCTGGTGGTGGGGTGGAAGCGGCGGAAGCGCCTGGCTGAGCTGCGCCGGGTGCGGGCCGGCAGTATCCTCAAGCAAGAGGCCTGAAGTGAGGAGAGTCCAATGCGCTACGCGATCGTGATCGAGAAGGCTCCGGGCAACTACTCGGCTTACGTGCCTGATTTGCCCGGCTGTATCGCCACGGGAGCCACCCTCGCAGAGGTTGAAGCGGAAATCCGCGACGCGATCGTGTTCCATCTCGAAGGCCTTCGCGAGGATGGCTTGCCGGTGCCGGCTCCAGAAAGCCAGGTCGAGTACGTCGAGATCGCCGCCTAGGCCTGTGGCGTCCGGACCTCGGTCCGAACAGTGAGGATCTTGATCCGGGGCGTCCAGACCTGGATCGCAGCGGTCCAGACCTGGATCGCAGCGGTCCAGACCTGGATCCGCGCCGTCCGGACCTGGAACGCAGCGGTCGAGACCGCGGCCCGAACAGTCCGGACCAGGTCTGAGCGGTCGGGACTTCGGTCCGAGCGGCCGGGATGTTGGTTCGGGGCGTCTAGACCTGGGTCCGAGCCATTGGGATTTCGGTCCGAGCCGTCAGGACCTGGTCCGAGCCGTCGGGACTTCCTTCCGGATGGTCCAGACTTCGGTCCGCACCGTCCGGACCTGGATCCGGGTCGTCCAGACTTCGGTCCAAACTTTCCGGATCTAGCTCTCTTCGCCGTCCAATCCGCTCTGGTCGAGCGCGATCAACATCTCGCGGGCGAAAGCGGAGTTCCCGACGCCCCGGCGCTGTGTTCTCGGCGTCCTCGACGCGGTTTCCAAGAAACGAGTCCTGCTAGACTCTAGATGAGGTTCTAGCCATGACTACCCTTCAAGTCGAAGTCCCGGAACGCTTGGCGGAAGAAGTCGCCGAGGCGGTTCGCTCAGGTTGGTTTGCGAGCGAAGGCGAAGTGGTGCGCTTCGCTTTGACCGAGTTCATTCGTCGGGAACGCCTCCACCTGATCGAAGAGCAGCAGCGCGAAGACATCCGCTGGGCGTTGGCTTCGAAGGTCGCGGGGTAGTGAGATCGATCGTTTCCGATACGGGTCCCCTTCTTCACCTGCAGGAAGTCAACGCCCTCGAACTGGCCCGCGCAGCGGGCAGCGTCAAGATTCCACCCGCTGTCGCGGAAGAGTGGCGGGCGTTGGACCCTCAAGGCGCTGAGGGAACCCCTTGGGTCCAAATCGTCGCGTTGCCTGAATCCGGCGCGACTCTTGCGCGTTCGTTCGTCGAAGGGCGCCTTCTCGACCGAGGAGAGGCAGAGGCGATGGTTCTGGCCGAGCTGATCGAGGCGGATTGGTTTCTAACGGACGATGCGGCGGCCCGCTTCCTCGCCGCTCGTCGAGGGCTTGAGGTTCATGGCTCCCTGGGAGTCGTTCTTTGGGCGGCAGCTGTAGGCAAGATCGATCAGCAGAGCGCTGAGGATTTCCTCGAACGGCTCGGCAAATCCTCGCTTTGGATCTCGGCTCGCGTCCTCGCCGAGGCGCGATCCGCGGTCGTTTCGTTGTTTGCGACTTGAGAACTCGCCGTGGCCACCAATCCCCAACCGCCTTCCGAGCCAACCCCACCCGCCCGCCTGCTCGACGAGGTATCGCGCCTCGCCGCCGAGCTGTCTTCGGGCGGGCGCAAGCCGGCGGTCACCCTCGACTCGAACCTGGAGCGCGATCTCGGGCTTGATTCGTTGGGGCGGGTGGAGCTGCTGCGGCGGTGCGAGAAGGCGTTCGGTGTCCGGCTCGGCGAGGAGGTGCTCACTTCGGTCGAAACGCCGCGCGATCTGCTCGGCGCGATCGGCCGGGCGGCGGGTGGCGCTTCGGGAGCGGAATCGCATTTTGCGGCCTCGGTGGAGATTCCGCTCGACGCGGGCGAGATCGCTCCCGATACCACGCGTACGTTGCTCGAAGTGCTCGACTGGCATGTCGCGCGCCATCCGGAGCGGCGGCATCTGGTGTTCTATCCGAGCGACGGGGCTCCAGAGGAGTTGAGCTACGCCGACCTCGACCGGCGCGCCCGGGCGGTCGCGGCGGGGCTCGGTCGATTGGGAGTGGAGCCCAAAGCCGCCGTCGCTTTGATGCTCCCTTCGGGCACCGACTATTTCGCGGCGTTCCTGGGCGTCCTTCGCGCGGGCGCCGTGCCGGTCCCTCTTTATCCCCCGGCGCGGAAAAGCCAGATCGAGGACCATTTACGCCGCCAGGCGGGAATCCTCGTCACCGCGCGGGCGAAGGCGCTGATCACGTTTTCCGAGGTGATGCCGCTCGCGCGCCTGCTCGGTCTTCAAGTGGACGGCTTGAAGGTGGTCTCGGTTCCCGATCTCGAAGCGGACCGCGGCGCAGCCGCCCCGAACGTCGATATCCGCTCGGACGATCTCGCGTTCCTCCAGTTCACCTCCGGCAGCACCGGCCAGCCCAAGGGGGTAATGCTCACTCACGCCAACCTTCTCGCCAACCTCCGGGCGATCGGCAAAGCGGCCGCCATCGGCCCGGGCGATGCCGTCGTGAGCTGGCTGCCGCTCTACCACGACATGGGGCTGATCGGGACCTGGATGGGTAGTCTCTACTTCGCCATGCCGCTCGCGCTGATGTCGCCGCTCACTTTCCTCTCGCGCCCGGTGCGTTGGCTGGAGCTGATCCACCACCATCGCGCGACGCTCTCCGCGGCGCCGAACTTCGCCTATGAGCTTTGCCTCGGGAAGATCGACGACGCGGACCTCCTTAAGATCGAGGGCTTCAGTCTCTCCTCCTGGCGAGCCGCGCTGAACGGCGCCGAGCCGGTCAGTCCCGAGACGATGCGACGGTTCACCGAACGGTTCGCGCGTTTCGGCTTCCGGCCCGAGACGATGTTCCCGGTCTACGGTCTGGCCGAGAACTCGCTCGCGGTGACCTTTCCGCCGCTCGGCCGGCCGCCCGCGATCGACGAGATCGACCGAGCGACGTTCTCGTCCGAAGGCAAGGCACATCCAGCGAAGCCGGACGACCTGGGCGCGCTCCGATTCCCCAGCTGCGGCCTACCGCTGCCGACCGTCGATCTGCGCATCGCCGACGAGGCGGGGCGCGAGCTGCCCGAGCGGCGCCAGGGTCGGGTCCAGTTTCGGGGACCTTCGGCCACCGCCGGCTACTTCGAGAACCCCGAAGCGACCGCCCGCCTGTTCGCAAACCAGCAAGGCGAGGCATGGCTCGACTCGGGCGATCTCGGCTACCTCGCGGCGGGCGAGCTCTACGTGACCGGCCGGAGCAAAGACATCATCTTCCGCGCCGGCCGCAACCTCTATCCGCACGAGCTGGAGCAGGCGGTGGGCGAAATCCCGGGCCTGCGCCGCGGCTGCGTCGCGGTGTTCGGCAGCCCCGATCCGAAAAGCGGCACGGAGCGGGTGATCGTCCTCGCCGAGACCCGCGAGCGCGATCCGGCCGAGCGGGAGAAGCTGCGCGAAGAGATCCAAAAGCGCGCCATCGAGCTGCTCGGCACCCCCGCTGACGACGTGGCGCTCGCCCCGCCCCAGACCGTGCCGAAGACCTCTAGCGGAAAGATTCGGCGTTCCTCCGCGCGGGAGATCTATGAATCGGGAAAGTTCGTCGGAACCCGGAGCGTCGGACTCCAAATGGCCCGGCTGGCCGCGACTGGAGTTTGGCGCCGCGCCCTACGCGCGCTCGGCAGGTTCGGCGAGACACTCTGGGCCGGCTGGTTCTGGACCATCGGAGCGCTGATCACCCTACCGGTCTGGCTGGCTGTGGTGCTCGCTCCGACTTTAAGCAACCGGAGAAAGATCGCGCGACTCTCCGCCCGCATCGGTTTCGGTCTCGCGGGCGTACCGATCGAGGTCGAAGGCGAGACCGCCAAGACCAACGGTCCGCGCCTTTATGTCGTAAATCACCAGTCGTATCTCGACGCGATCGCGCTCACCGCGGCCCTGCCGCCGGACGTGGCCTTCGCCGCCAAGCGCGAGCTTTCCGGGTCGTGGTTTCCCCGCCTGCTGCTCGCCCGGCTCGGTACCGTGTTCGTCGAGCGTTTCGACGCCTCCCAGGGGGCTGGGGAGACCGCAAAGATCGCCGAAGCGATCCGCGCCGGCCATTCGATCGCCATCTTTCCCGAAGGGACGTTTCACCGCGCTCCGGGCGTCCACGCCTTCCGCCTCGGCGCGTTCACCGTCGCGGCGGAGACCGGTGCGCCCGTCGTACCGGTCGCGGTCCGCGGCACCCGCTCCCTCCTCCGCGGAGGAAGCTGGATGCCCCGCCGCACGCCGATCCACGTCACGATCCGTCCGGCGATCTCGCCTTCCGGCAACGATCTTGCTGCAGCGGTCGCGCTGCGCGATGCCGCGCGCGCCGAGGTGCTGACCGCCTCCGGCGAGCCGGACGCCGGGGACCGTTTTCTGGAGCTGCCGAACCGCAGGCGGCGGAGCTGAACGGTCTTTCCCGGCCGCGGGAATCCTTCGCCCTCTACCGGGAATCGCTTTCCCCGTAGAGGGAATCGTTCGCCCTGCACAGGGAATCGCTTTCCCCGTAGAGGGAATCGTTCGCCCTGCACAGGGAATCGCTTTCCTCGTAGAGGGAATCGTTCGCCCTGCACAGGGAATCGCTTTCCTCGTAGAGGGAATCGTTCGCCCTGTACAGGGAAACGCTTTCCCCGTAGAGGGAAACGTTCGCCCAGAAGCGGGAACGGCTACGAGCGCCCGACCATCGCGATCAACCGCTCCGCGTTCTCCCGGACCGCGTCGCGCAGAGCCTCGGGGAACCGGATCTCGAACGGAAACGGCAACCGGCAGAACTCGCGGGCGAACCAGGCGAGATCGTCGGCCTGGGCGAAGAGCAACACGCCGCCTTCGACCGGTTCGAGGATGCCGATCGCGGCGAACAGCGCGCGGCGCACCTTCGGTAGTTCGCCCCGGATCAGCACTTCTATAGCGTGCGCGCGGGGCAGAGTCGCCACCCCTTCTTCGAGCCGCGCCAGGGCATCGAACTTCTCCGGCCGGACGAACTTGGCGTCCAGTTGCCGGGCCGAAACGATCCGATCGACCCGGAACGAGCGCTGCCCTTGGCGCAGGTGGCAATAGCCCACGGCGTACCAGCAACCACCCTGGTAAGCGAGTCCATAGGGGTCGAATTCGCGCTCGCTCTCTTGCCCTTTGACCGTGCGATAGCGGAGGAACAGTCGGCGCCTGTTTTGAGCCGCCATGCTCAGCGTCGAAAGGGCGGCGGCCACCCCTACCTTGACTCCTCGCGGCAGGCCGAGCGCGATGGTCTCGTCCGCCGCGCGAATGCGGCGCTTCAACTCCTCCGGCGCCACCCGTTCGAGCTTCGCCTGGGCGGAGGTCACGCCGGGCGATGCCTCGTCCAACCCCAAGGCGCGTGCGGCAAGCAGGCCCACGGAGAGCGCGAGCGCCTCGTCCTCGGTGAACATCATCGGCGGCAGCTTGAATCCGGCGATCAGGCCATAGCCGCCATGCTG
This sequence comes from Thermoanaerobaculia bacterium, assembly GCA_038250865.1. GTDB lineage: Bacteria > Acidobacteriota > Thermoanaerobaculia > Multivoradales > UBA5704 > DASYKS01. The sequence goes on from JBBSBW010000020.1 coordinate 21,058, forward strand.
CCCGCGTTCGGTGGTGATCGGGATACCCAGCTCTTCGAGGCGGGCGACATAGCGCCGCACGGTGCGGCGATCGACTCCCAGCCGCTCGGCCAACTCGGCCCCGCCCAAACTGCGGTGGGTTTGGAGCAATTCGAGCAGCGCGAGCACGCGGGTCGTCGGATGGTACATGGCGGCTGAAAGTTTAAATCGGAATCAGGGCCGATCCTGTCCTCATTGGCTCGTAATCTTTCTCTCGCTGACCGGCACCCCGGCCGGGCCAGCGCCTAGACTGAAGGAGAATCCCATGACCTCGACCGCCCTCGCCGATCTCGCCACCCCCACTTCCATCCCCGGCGCGCCGCCCCATGCGGCAGGCCCCACCCGGACGGCACCCGTCGCCGATCCGAAAGACGGCAGGCACGACTTCGATTTCCTCTTCGGCAGGTGGAAGGTCCACAACCGTCGGCTCGCGGCACGGCTCGCCGACTCGACCGAATGGCTCGACTTCGAGGCGACGAACGACTGCCACCCCAATCTTGGCGGGATCGCCAACGAGGACGAATTCGTCACCGACTACTGGGAAGGATTTCGCGGCATGTCGTTCCGCTTCTTCGATCCCGGTCAAAAGACATGGTCGATCTATTGGGCCGACAACCGCACCGGCGCGCTCCAGCCGCCGGTGGTCGGATCTTTCAAGGGCGACCAAGGAATCTTTGAAGGACGGGACGTCTTCGCCGGTAAACCGATCCTCGTTCGCTTCATCTGGTCCAGAATCACGACGCCCGACCCGCGCTGGGAGCAGGCCTTTTCGGAAGACGACGGCAAGACCTGGGAGACGAACTGGATCATGGATTTCACCCGCGACTTGAGCGGAGGCTCGACGGAGTGATCCCTGCGCCCGACCTTCTGCTGTTCTTCGGCATCGTCTTTGCCATCGTGATCCTCCCCGGCCTCGACATGGCGTTCTTCGCGAGCGAAACATCGCTCGCGGCGTCGGGGCGCTGCTGCTCCTCCTCCTCACCGCTGTCTGGAGCGCAGTGGAGGGTTGGCGGTATCTGGTCGCCGAAGGTTGACCTCAGTTTTTGCTGCACCTGAAAGGTGCATCGTTCTTGCGTTAGGATATCGATGTGGATATCCTGTTCGCGAGCGCCGCGCTCGAACTGCTCTGTTCTTCAGAGCGCGAAGAAGCTTTGCATCCGAGTCGGCGAACGATCCGGTTCCTCGCGACTCCTCCGGCCAGGTCATTTGGGCGTTGGTCACGACAATCTGCATCGTCTACATCGGGGACTACCATGATTGAAGGCCGTACTTTCAATCCCGATTGGATCTCTCCTCCCGGAGACACGATCGAGGATCTGCTCGAAGAGCGCAACTGGACTCAGGCTGAACTGGCCAAACGGACCGGCTTCACGTCTAAGCACGTCAACGAGCTGGTCAAGGGCAAAGCTACTTTGACTCCCGACGCCGCCCGGCGGTTGTCCAGCGTTCTCGGTGCACCCGTCGAATTCTGGCTCGTGCGCGAGGCAAAGTATCAGGCAGCGTTGGAGCGTCAGCGCCGTGAAGACATCGAACCGGACGAAAAAGAATGGCTCACTCAGCTGCCGGTTTCCTTCATGATCAAATTGGGTTGGATTGAAAACCACCGGCGCCTTCATGAAAGGTTCGCCGCGTGCCTTCAGTTCTTCGGCGTGGCTTCGGTCGCCGCTTGGCAGGAGCGATATGCCCGGCCACTCGCCGCATTTCGGGCCTCTGGGAAACACCCCAAGAAATTGGGAGCGGTGGCGGCCTGGCTTCGCCGTGGGGAACTTGAAACGACGGCCGTGCGCTCTGAGCCGTTCGACAAGGATGGCTTCCGGCGCGCCCTCGGCGACCTACGCGCTCTGACCTTGGAACCAGATCCGAAGGTTTTCGTTCCTCGCTTAATTACCAGTTGCGCTGCCCACGGCGTGGCGGTGTCTCTAGTTCCCGCACCCGGAGGATGCCCGGTGAGCGGTGCCACGCAATGGCTTTCTCCCGAGAAGGCAATGCTGCTCCTCAGCTTGCGGCATAAGACGAACGACCATCTTTGGTTTACCTTCTTTCATGAGGCAGGGCACCTGATCCTTCATGGCAAGAAAATGCTTCGCGTCGAGGGCCTCGAAGGTTTGGACGACGCGGCAGAAAATGAAGCCAACCGATTTGCTGGAGACTTGTTGATTCCGGAGGAGGCTGCGAAGCGCCTGACCGCACTTCGACCCGGCAAGGAATTCTCGGAAGCCGCTGTGAAGAGCTTCGCCATTGAATTGGGTGTAGCCCCGGGGATCGTGGTCGGACGCCTCCAAAATAGTGGATTCGTCCCCTGGTCGCATCTCAATCGACTTAAAGTGAGGTACGCCTGGGCCTGAGTCACGGAGGCGTTCAGCCCGGGCGATGACGATCTGTGCGTTTCCTTTAAACCTCGCTCGGCACCGGAGGCGTCGGGCGCAGAAGCAGCTTGGGCGACATCCTAAAGTCGAACGAAACATCGCCCGCGGCGTGGGCACGCTGCTGGTCGCTACAGCGATCTGGAGGGCCACCGAGGGGTGGCAGCACCTCGCATCGCGGTGATCAGTGGGTGATCGCGGTCGAAAGGCTCTGGCGGAAGATCCTTACCAGAGGAGCGTATACTACCCGATAGTAAGGAGGCGGAAATGATAACGAGCACTCTGACCTCAAAAGGTCAAATCACGATCCCTAAGGAAGTCCGCGACCGGCTCGGCTTGAGGGAAGGCGATCGCTTGGTCTTCCGATTCGACGATCAAGGCAACCTTCTAGCCCGGCCGGCAGCTCGTAGTCCTCTCGGACGGCTGTCCGGTCTTCTACACCATCTCGCTCAAGAGCGGCCTGTAACGGTCGAGGAGATGAACGAGGCGGTCAAGCGAAGGGCTGCGGAACGGTTCAAGGCCACACGGCGGTGATCGCCCTCGATACAAACATTCTGATCCGCCTCCTGGTGAGGGACGATCCTGGCCAAACGGCCCTCGCCGAAAGGCTCCTCCAAGAATCGTCGGATGCAGGAGAGCCCTGTTACATCAGTGATCCGGTGCTCTGCGAGGTGGAGTGGGTGCTGGAGTCCAGTTATCGAGCGAAGAGGGGGGACATCCTGGCGGCGATGCAGGAGTTGCTTGCGGGAGAACTCTTCGTCTTTGAGGACCGGGAGATCCTTCATCAGGCCATCGACAATTACCAGAACAGCAAAGCCGACTTCTCCGATTGCCTGATCGGAGGCAAAGCGCGTGGAAAGGGAGCGCGAACGACCTATACGTTTGAGCGGGTGCTCACCGAGGCCCAAGGCTTCACGCGCCTCGTCTAGACCCACACTCAAATCACACATCTACCGCGCGACCCTCCCACCGGCGTTCCTGCCGTAAAAGGACCGCTGCTCTGGTTTCATCCGGGTCGGTGTAGCATTCGGCCGGCCGAAATCGACCGGTCCTATCGATCCATGAATCCTCAGCCCCCGAGGTTCCTTTGATGATCACCCAAGATCCCCGCGCCCGCGCCCTGCGCCTGGCCGAAGTCGAAGAAGTCCTGAAGACCACCGCACCGCCTGAGGACACCGCCTTGCTCCTCGCCTTCTCTCGGGCGTTCTATGCGGAGATGCCGGATTCCATCGCCCTGGACGGCGACGCGCAGCGAACCGCCGAGCGACTGACTCAGCACTTCAACTTCTTCGTTCACGAACTGCCGGATGCCCATCAGGCAGGCTCGGGGGTTCCGGGTCTTCACGTCAGGGTGCGCAACCTGGGGGTTTCGGAGACCCGGGTCATCGCGGGAAAAACGATTTCGGCCGAGGTGACGGTGGTCGACACCCACACCCTCGACGCGCCGTTCATCTTCGAGAGTCTCAAGAATTACTTCCGCAAGGCTTCGATCCGCGTCATCTCTTCGGTCCATCCCATCTTGAGCGTCAAACGCCAGTGGGGCAAGGTCACGACCGTCGGGCCGGCCGGAGACGAGGGGACCAAGGAAGTCTACTGCCACTTCCGCCTCGACAAGGTGGAGGACGAGGACCGGCTGCGCGAGATCGAGGACGAGATCCATGCGATCCTCCAGGCCGTCTTCGCTTCGGTACACGATTTTGAGGCCATGCGCCGGAACGTGCTCGAAACTGCCTCCCGCGTCCGGGACCGCCATGGCGACTCCGACCGTGCGCAGTCCTCGAAGGCGTTTCTCGAATGGCTGCACGATGACAACTACATCCTGCAAGGCCTCGCCTCGTACACGCTTACCTCGGGGGGCGAGCTCGTCCGCCAGCCGGAGTCGTCGCAGGGAGTCTTTGCGGATCCCTCGACCTTGAGCGTCGTGTTTCCCCGCCTGGTTGAGGAAATCGAGCAGCGCCTCCTCCCCAGCCCCACCGACGATCGGATCATCGTCATCGACTACGGCAACCACGCGGCCTCGCTTCATTCGGTAGAGCCGGTCGACGACGTGGTGGTCCGCGAATGGGCTGAGGATGGCTCGCTTTCGGGCATCACCCTCCTGCTCGGCCGATTCGCCATGACCGCGTTGATCGCGCGGCCCAACGACATCCCCCTCCTGCGGGAAAAGCAGGACTACCTGCTCGAGAACTGCGGCGGGCTCAAGAACTCCCACGCCTACCGAGAGACGCGTGCCGCCTTCAACCGCATGCCGAAGCGCGAGTTGTTCTACACCGACCGCACCTCCTTGAAACAGATCGTCGACAAGATCGTCTTCGCCACCGGCGACGACGACCTCTTCGTCCAGGTCCGCCAGGGATCGGTCTACCAGGCCCTCTACGTCGTGTTCTCGCGCTCGCGGTACTCCGGCCAGATGGAGCGTGACCTCAAGAAGAAGTACCAGGATGAGTTCGGCCCGATCACCTTTGTCACCTCCGCCGACCTGGGCAACACCTCGATGATCGTCTTCTACTTCGACGGTGAACACCTGGATGCACCGATCGACGTCGCCCGGGCCGAGAAGATCGCCGCCCAAGAGACCAACACCTGGACGGACCGGGTCTCTCTCGAGATGGTCCGCCACTTCGGAGACTCCCACGGCCGAAAGCTTTTCGACCGCTATGTCCGCAGCGAGTCGCGTAGCGGCGTCTATCGGGAGATGACGCCCCCCGAACAGGTCTCGGAGGACATCGAGTGCCTCGAACAACTGAGCCAAGGCCTGGGGGCGCGCGCGCTGCCGCGATCCACCGAGGAAGCGACGCTCAAGATCTTCTCCAAAAAACGCTTGGTTCTTTCGGATATTTTCCGGACGCTCACCAACCTGGGTCTCAGCGTCGACGAGGAAGTGTCGATGAACCTGGCCCTGCCCAATGGGCGCGACGGCCACATCTACCAGTTCGAGACCCGGGCCAGCAGCCGGGTCATCGGATCGCTCGCCACCGACATCGCCGCGGTGATCGACGCCCTGCGCCTGGTCGACGAAGGACGGGCGACCGACGACGCGTTGCAGGCTCTGATCCTGGAGGGGGGCTTGAGCGCGCGGAAGATCGAGGTGCTGCGTTGCCTTAGGAACCATCTGCTGCAGCTAAGGACCCACTACAACGTCGAGACGGTGAACCAGGCCCTGCTTCGGAACACCCCCGCCACGACCGCCATTTCCCGTTACTTCACCGCCCGGTTCGATCCCGCCCTGGGCGACGACCGTACGCGGGCGGTCGGCGATTCCGGCCGGGATGTCCAGGCCGCGATCGAGGCCATCGAGAGCCTCCAGGATGATGAGGTCCTGCGCGACCTTTCCGGCCTGGCGAAAGCGGCCCTGCGAACCAACGCGTTTCAGCTGCCGGAGCGACCGGTGATCTCGATCAAGTTCGATTCGAAGAGCATTCCGCTCGTGCCTAGCCCCAAGCCGATGTTCGAGATCGCCGTTCACTCGCGCAAAGTTCAAGGGGTGCACTTGCGCGGCGGCAAGGTTGCGCGCGGGGGCATCCGCTGGAGCGATCGGCACGACGACTTCCGGCGCGAGGTTCTCGGCCTGATGAAGACGCAGATGGTGAAGAACTCGATCATCGTCCCGGTGGGATCGAAAGGCGGATTCGTCCTCAAGGGCACGGTTCCAGTCCGGCCGGCGCTCGACTCGTACCTGATCGATCGCTATAGCGAGTACGTGTCCGGCTTGCTCGACATCACGGACAACATCGTGGACGGGGTGGTTCTGCATCCTCCAGACGTGGTCCGCTATGACGGAGACGATCCGTATCTCGTGGTCGCGGCCGACAAGGGCACCGCCCATCTCTCCGACACCGCGAACAACGTGTCGAACCAATATGGTTTCTGGCTGGGCGACGCTTTCGCCTCCGGCGGTTCGGTCGGGTACGACCACAAGAAAGTCGGAATCACCGCGCGCGGCGCGTGGGAGTGCGTCAAGCACCACTTCGCGAACCTCGGCATCGATTGCCAGGTGGAGCCGTTCACGGTGGTGGCCATCGGCGACATGGCGGGCGACGTCTTCGGCAACGGAATGCTGATGAGCCGGGTTCTCCGGCTGGTCGCGGCCTTCAACCACGCCCATATCTTCGTCGACCCGGCCCCCGACGTCGCGACCTCCTTCGCCGAACGGTACCGGCTGTTCAACCTGCCCCGCTCCACGTGGCGCGACTACGACGCGTCGCTGATCAGCGCGGGTGGAGGGATTTTCGATCGCAACGCCAAGTCCATTCCCGTCAGCGGCGAAATGCGCGCCGCCTTGGGGATGGAAGCGGCCGTTGCGGCCCTCTCGGGGGAGGAGCTGATCCGCGCCATCCTCTGCACCCCCGTGGACCTGCTCTATAACGGCGGCGTCGGGACCTATGTCAAGGCCTCGACCGAAGAGCATCAGGACGTCGGCGATCGCGCCAACGACCGGGTCCGTGTCGATGCGTCACGGGTGCGGGCGCGCGTGGTCTCCGAGGGCGGCAACCTCGGTCTGACCCAGAAGGGCCGCCTGGAACTGGCCCAGCGCGGGGTGCTCCTGAATACGGACGCCATCGACAACTCGGCCGGGGTCGACATGTCTGATCACGAGGTCAACATCAAGATTCTCATGAGCCTTCTCCTCAAGGCCGGCGAGCTAGGGAGCGTCGAAGAGCGCAACCGACTGCTCGCGGAGATGACGGAAGCGGTGGCCGCCCTGTGCCTGGCTGACAATTCCAACCAGGCTCTGGCGATCACCCTCGACGCCCTGCGCTCTCGGGACGCGCTGGACGAGAGCCTCGACTGCATCGACGCCCTGGTCGAGGCGCAGTTCCTCAATCCCGTCGATGACTCGGTGCCAACGCGCGACGTTCTGCGCCGGGACAGTGCCGAGACAGGCCTGCCGCGTCCCCTCCTTGCGGTGTTGCTCGGCGAGACCAAGCGTTACCTCGCCGAAGCGGTGATGGCGACCGAGTTCCCGGGCTCGCCGGCCGGCGCGCCGCTGCTCGCCTCGTACTTCCCCGAGCGCCTGCAAAAGGAAAAGGAATATGCCGAGCACTTTGCCGCCCATCCCCTGAAGCGCGAGATCGTGGCCACGGTCGCGGTGAACCACATCGTCAACACGGCGGGAATCGCCTTCGTGCGCCGCGCGATGCAAGCCAGCGGGCGAGGAGTGGGCGAAGTGTTCGCCGCTTTCTACCAGGTATCGAACGCCGAGGGCGCCCCCAAAACCAGGGCGGCCATCCACGCCGCGGCCCGAGACGCGGCCTCCGGCCAGGCGGAGCTTCTGGCCTTTGAAACCGGGTTGGCGGATAAGGTGTTGAGGTTTCTGGCCGGTTGATGTTGATCGAGTCGGCGGAAGCATCCAGGCAGCGGCATAGCGGACTACGGGGGGATCGAAATCGCGCCCCGCAAAGCCCGTACCTCCGCGAGTAACTCCCGCGCCGCCACGACCACATCGGCTGACGACAGGATCCGCCCCGGCGGCGGCGCCTCGTGCACCTCGTGGTGTCCCCCATCCGGATCGCCCAACCCGGAATCCCGCAGCTGCCGCACCCGCGCGAGAATCGCGTCGCGGATCTCCTCGGCGTTGTCGACTCCGCGGAACTTGCCGACGTGCAGGTCTTCTTGCTTCTTGTCGTGCCTAGGCCGGCGGGATCCGCCTCCTCCGGCGGAGTGGACTTCGAGATCGGCGATGCCGAGCAGGCGCTGGAGGGGGCCTTGTTGGACCGCGAGGTTCTGGATATTGGCGAAGCTCATGGTCCGCTCGGCGACTTTGAGGAGACCTTCGCGAATTCGCAGGCTTCTGTCGGTCACGATGTACCAGCGGAGCCGGTAGTCGAGGTGGACCATCAGGAAGGTGAACGGCATCGCCGCGAGGTAGATCGCGAGGCCGAACGCTTCGAGCGCGTCGAGCAGTTTCTTGTATGGAAAGTCGGGGATGATCGAGAGCACCGCGAAGCCGCCGAACAGGCCGACTCCGGCGCCGATTTGTTTTCCCAACCAGACCAGCAGTTGATAGCGGTAGAGCCCCGGGGCGCCGCGGAAGATTCGGATGGAGTCGTGGGTGCCGGCCGGAGGTTGGGGCGGCGGCGGGATGCGCAGCACCCGCTCGACAAGGGCCATGGCACGCGATCGGCGATCGAGATCAGACATCGGCGCCTCCGGAGCGCTCGTTGCGCTTTGCGCCCGCCGATTCGACCGCGGTGCGCAGCGCCCGAACCTCGGCCGCCACCTCGCGCAGGATCGCCGCGAGGTCTTCGGTCGCCGGCCCGGCCTCGATACCCGAAGAGGCTGAAGCCTTCGAAGCGGCCACGGCAGGCGCGCCTCCGGAATCTTTCGTGCCCCGCATCTTCGAGTAGAGAAAATCGCGCAGCCGTTCGAATTCGAGGATGCCCTCGATCGTCATCTCGGCGCCGGAGCTGCCGCTCGCGGTCTGGACTTGAATGCGCGCCAGGCCGAGCCAGCGCTCGACCAGATTGCTGGTCAGGTGGATGTCCTGAATCCGCGCGTAGGTGAGGTTGATCTCGCGCCGGAACAAAATCCCCCAGCTCATCGAAACGCCCTGCTCGTCGAAGCGGTACCTCATCGTGTGGTAGCGGAAATAGAGATACGCGAGCAGGAACGGCATGCCCGGTCCGGCGAGGAACGAGAGCAGGACGTAGTAGGGGAACAGGCGCGGATGCGGCCGGTCGGTAGCGTAGACCGCTGCGGCTTCGGGGGAGTGCGGTTCCATGGAGGAGGGCCTCGGGCTTGTGAGGAGACAAGCATACCGCGGGTCCCGCCTCGCCCGGGAAAGCTCTCTCTTGACGCAAAGCCACCATGATCTACACTGATGCCATGGCTCAGCCTGCTCGATCCCAGCCCCCGGAGCAGACGCTGACGATCTCCTTACCGTCGTCGGCGCACATTCCCGAAGCTCTGCTCGACGCCGACTACGTACGTTACGTCCTCGCCGGAACGCTCTACCTTCGCGGCGTTCTGTCAGGTGCCGAAGCCCGCTCGCTCACGGGTGATTCTCGGCGGGCCTTTGAAGAAAAAATGGCCCGACATGGGTTTCCTCTGATGCCGGACGCCCCCTCCTCTGTCGCCGAGGAACTGGATGCCGGTCTTTGAAGCGGTCGCCGATACCGGACCGCTGATCTCGCTCGAAAAGCTCCCCGATGGTTTCGCTCTATTGAAGCGGAGCCTGAGTCGACTCTACCTACCTCTCGAGGTGCTGGAAGAGCTGCAAGCCGGCTATTCGGGCACCGATTATCTCGCCGACCACCACCTCACTACTCTGGTGGAAGTCGTGCCCGACGTGCCTCTCTGGACTCAACTTCCTCCACGAATCGGAGGTTCGCCGGGCGCTTCCTCAGCTGGTCGAGGCGGGCCGGCTGAGCAAGCGGATGTGCGAGGATCTGCTGAGCAATCTGAACCGGGGCTAGAGCGAAACGTGCCGCCCGGCACGCATCAGTCGATTTCCAGCAGAACCTTCCCGATCGCCGCCCCCTGCTCCACCAGCTCGTGCGCCTCGGCGATCCGCGGGAGCGGCAAGCGCACGGCGATGTTGTGCTCCAGGCGGTTCGAAGCGAGCAGCTCAGTGAGATTCCCGACCGCGTACGCTCGATCTTCGACGGACAGGTTGTAGACGATGAAGAAAGAGAAGCGGATGTTCTTGAGGATCGCGGGTCCGAACGGCACCGGGATCTCTGGAGCGCCGCTGCCATAGACGACGATCCGACCTTCCGGGCGCAGAGCCGCGAGATCGCTCTTCACGTTCGCCGCGGCATCCACTTCGATGATCCGGTCCAGCCCTGCGCCGCCGGTCGCCTCCATGCACTTCGCGACCCAATCCTCGGTCTTGTAATTCACCGCGAGATCGGCCCCCGCTGCGCGGGCGAGTTCCGCCTTCTCTTCGCTGCTCACCGTGGCGAGGATTTGCCGCGCGCCGTGAATTCTCGCGAACTGGATCGCATAGTGCCCCACCGCTCCCGCACCGCCGGACACCAGCACGGACTTTCCCTCGACACCCCCGTCCACCAGAACCGCGTGCAAGGCGGTGAGGGCGGGAATGCCGAGACAGGCACCCACCGCGAGATCGACCCCCTCCGGAAGCGGAACCGCCTGGGCCGCCGGCAGCACGACGAACTCCGCCGCGGTGCCGAACGGGCGCATCCAAGCGGCGTTCCACGTCCAGACGCGTTCGCCCAGTCGAGCGGGGTCGACGCCCGCTCCCACCTGATCGATCACGCCCGCCCCATCGCTATGCGGCACGATGCGCGGAAACGGCAACGTCTTCGAACGGACCGCCGCCCGCGATTTGACATCCGAAGGATTGACCGCCGACCAAGCCACTTTAACCCGAACCTCGCCCGGACCGGCCTCGGGCGTCGGAAGATCACCGATCGTAAGAACTTCGCGGGCCGCGCCGGCTCGCTCGTAGAAGGCTGCACGCATAGGTGGACCTCGTTGGTTGAATTGTGCCCTACACTTCCATCTTAGTGTGACTGTCGGCGCCTCGGTAGGAGGCTCCCCGTCGTCATTCCGAGCGAAAGCGAGGAATGACGGGAGGAAGGGGATAATTCTCAGGAGGGAGCTTCGGCGTCGAGCTTCGCTGAGGGATCTGCGAGACGCTCTCAGCCGTTTTGTTTGGGGAGAGTCGCACCTTCGCTGGTCGCCAATTCTCGAGAGTTGGACCAGATCCCCTTGAGCACCTCGATTGACATTGCCTTCTTTGAATCCGAATGGATGATTGCGTGACAGTTGGCACAGACCACCGCCAGATCGTCCGGGCTCGTCAGAATCGGAAAATCTTGAAGCGCGAGTTGCAGCTTGTGGTGGACCTGAAGCACCCGCCTTCCTAAACCGCCAAAGAGCGCTGAATAATCAACCCCGCATGCTTCACAAATTCCCTGAGCGCGCCCCAACGCCAGGTCTCTCACTCTTCGGTTCCGGCTCCTCGCGAGGACTTTTGTCTCGCTCAAAAGGCCTTCCTGGACCGCGAAGCTGAAAGCAACATCGGAAGCCACTGTAGCCGGCTTCCGAGATACCGTCGAATCGAAAACCTCGAAGATAAGGGACGCGCCACGGTACTTACTGACATCACTCTGGCCGTGCCGTCGAGTTACATGGAGATTCTCACCCTTGAGGAAAAGATTCCACCGCCAAGAGTCGTTGACCTGAGAGTGCGTGATTGTCTCGTCCACCAGAAATCCCCGAATAATGTCGTAGGGAATCACATGGTGATCTCTAGGATCATCAGGGTTCGTCCGATAGACGATGAGGTTGGGCCCGATCCGCCCGTTGCGATGAGCCTCGTCACATCGAGCCTTCCACGTGCTCCGGAATACCGCAAACCAACCGACGTTTGCCAGCACCACATACTCGCCAGCCGCTTCGAGCTCCTTTCTCTTCTTGCCAACAAGGCTTTCCATCGCAGCCCCCCCCCAATCAGGCTTTGTCTCTTTGTATGGCGGAAGTCCGCCCTGGAGCGGGACCGTGCGACCAGCATCATGATAGATGCGCGTCCCCTCTCCTTTTCCCGCGAGGGCGAAGCTTCGCACATCGACGAAAAGCGCGGGGGCACCGGACACGCCCTACGATTCGGGGGTAACGGCTATTGGAGGGAAGAATGCGATCCCTGGGACAGAGAACCGCGATCCAGAGCCCGCGTTCGCCAAAGGCTGGCCACTGCGGATAGCGTGATCACGGCTTCGCTCGCTTTCTTGGCGAGCCCCTCTACCCTCTACCCACCGGATAGCAGCTATCGGCGTCGGCGGGCCGTTCTCACTCGCCGACGGGACGCCATCGGAGCTGGATAGCCGCTATCGGCCGTCGATAGCCGCTATCGGAGCTGGATAGCCGCTATCTGGGACTGGATAGCCGCTATCTGGGACTGGATAGCCGCTATCGGCCGTCGATAGCCGCTATCGGAGCTGAATAGCCGCTATCCGCGCTGGATATAGCCGCTATCTGGACTGGATAGCCGCTATCGGCCGTCGATAGCCGCTATCGGAGCTGAATAGCCGCTATCCGCGCTGGATATAGCCGCTATCTGGACTGGATAGCCGCTATCGGCCGTCGATAGCCGCTATCGGAGCCGGATAGCCGCTATCCAGAAGGAAGGGGCCATTTCCGCCGCCCACCTGCGGCTGCGGCCTCTGTAGATCTTATCCCGAGCTCTACTCACACAGGGAGTGACAGCGCCTCCAATTCGAGCACTGCCCAGCGGAATCGTCAGCGACATCAAGATCGCGAGGATCTCTCCTCCTTCAAAAACGCCCGCAGATCCTCCGCCGAGCGAATCGAGACATGCGGTTCATCCGCCTGCGGCGGCTCGAAGCGGTCGAGATGATCGATCAGCCGCTCGCGCGAGAGCACCGCGCGCTCCTTCGACTTCACGAGCCGATGGTGCCGGGCGAGAATCTCCTCCCGCGGAGTCGCCACGTAGATCAGCCGAAAGTCATAGCCGTGGTCCGCGGCATGCTCTCGGAATCGATCGCGCAGCCAGCGATAGCACGCCGTATCGTCCACGGCGACGGAAACGCCGCGCTTCATCAGCACCGAGGTCTCCTTGATCTGCGAGCCCAAGATCTCCGCCCACGCGGATTCGGGGACGCCCTCCAAGCCGAACGGAAAACCCCGCGCGGCGTTGATCGCATCGGCCGACACGACGGTTACTCCCAGCTCGTCCACCATCTCGCGGACCACGGTGCTCTTGCCGGCGAGGGAGGGGCCGCAGAGGAGGTAAAGCCGAGGCGCGTTGCTTTTTGGGTCAAGCCTGCCGGCCTTCATTCGGCCACCACCCTCGCCAACAACCGCCGCTCCGCGTCCGCGCGGGAGAGTTTCGTGGCGAGCAGCTGATCGACCGTCCAATGCTCGCGCTCCAAGAAGTAGGCGACGAGGACCGTATATCGCGCATAGAGGCCGGAACGCTTGGGGTCGAGGTCGGGATCGTCGGCGCGCAGCCTTTTGGTGAGACCCGGAATGTCCACCGAGCCGCCGAACGCGACGTAATCGGCCAGCCCTTCGCGGACCCACGCCGGGAGGCGCCAGTTGGCGAGCGCACCGGTTCGTCGGCCGATCAGGCTGTGGCCGATCTCGTGCGCCGCGAAGTAAGCGAGGGTGCGAGGCGGCTCGACCCGGGCACCGTTCGTCTTCCGCAGGCGGTCTTCATCGATCTCTCCCTGACGGAGAAAAACGCTGCCGCCGATCGGGTAATAGTTGACGCCGCCGACGCCGTAGTTCCAGAGGAAGGTCAGCCGTCTGCGCCATTCGGCATTCGTGACGAAAACCCGATAGACCGAATTCGAATCGCGGATCAACGGCGGCGCAGTATCCAGCCGCCGCTCGACATCCGCCAGGATCGCTCGACCCTTCCCCACGTCGAACGGCCGATCCGAATAGAGCCGGAGGCGACCCGCCTCGGCATGGTAGGCGTAGAGCGGCTCCGGATGGGCGAGGACGCCGAGGATACAGAGGCCAATCGCCACGAAGGCACTGAGGCCGGTGAGGGCCAGACGCCGAACCGGAATGGAAATACGCATCCGCTCCTCCCATCGATTGCCGTGCGGCCCGCGGCGGTGCCGAAGGCCCGGAGATCATTCGCCATTCCCGCCTGGACGGCAAGTTGTCACGGCAACGGGCGTCAACGCACCGTTAACTTACAGAGGGCGACGAGAACATCTCGATCGCTCGAACTCCGGAAAGGAGAGCGTCATGAGAGTTCCGAACCCAGCGATTGCAAGCCTGCACCGCGCCTTTCTTCCAGCCCTTCTCCTCGTCGCCGCGAGCGCCGCGGCACAGTACCCGACACCGAACAACATCCGAGTTCATGAGTGCGGGCCTCCCTCCTGCCCCGCGGGGTATACCGAGACCTCGCGCGCCTACGAACCGCTCTACTGCCCGGGCGGCTACGACTACGACTACAACACGGTGTACTGCACTCAATGCGGCGATGGCTACTGTTGGGGCGGCAGCGTCGAGAGTGACTCCAGCTGCGCCAAGGATTGCTGCGGCCCGAACACGCCGTGCAGCCAGAAGTACATGGACGGCACGGACCTGATCTATTGCCGCAGCTTCAAGCGCACGGGCGGATCCTGGACCGACTGGTCATGGTGGGAAAAAGACGGCACCTACGGCTACGACGCCCAGTATTGCGCGGGATCTTCCGACCTCTGCAACTCGCTCGCGAAATGCGGCACCGGCGGCTCGGAGCTGATCTCGATCTGCAAATATCCGACCGACTACCACCGCTGGGAGCTGCAGCCGACGAGCTGCCCGTAGCTGCCCGGCGAAGCCTCCCTCAACTCGTTTGCCCCGGCCGGTCCGCCCGTGCGATCCTCGGCGGGTGGATCGACCGGTCTTTCGATCGGACAAGGAGTAAGGGCATGGGGCAGCGGCAAGGCAAGCAGCATTCGGCGGTCGCCGCCCCGTTCTCTTCGGTCTCACACTCCCCCAGCCCTGCGACTTCCTTCTTCGCGCAGGGTCCTCAGCCCCCGAGTCGGCACGACTTCGCCGACCTTGAACGAATGGCCCGCTTCGGCCATCGCTTCGACGCGCTTCCTACCCATTCGTCCGCACCCGCGGCGGGCGAGCCTTCCGGCGCTCCTTCTGCCGGCCATCCGTTGCCCACCCAGATTCGTGGCCGGTTCGAGCGAGCGTTCGGAGCCGATTTTTCCGACGTGCGGGTACACCACGAGAGCACGATTCCGCCGAGCCCTTTGCGCGCGTTCACCCGCGGGGCGCATCTGCATTTCGCGCCGACCCGCTTCCGGCCGGGGACCGCCGAGGGCGACGCTTTAATCGGCCACGAGCTCGCGCACGTCACGCAACAGCGCGAGCGGCGGGTCGCTTCGGACGGCGGGGAGCACGGAGCGTTCAACACCCAGCCCCACTTGGAAAAGGAAGCGCGACAGATGGGCGAACGCGCGGCGCGCGGCGAGACGGCGCCGGTTGGGGCCTCAGCGGCCAGGCCGCACGCCGCTCCGGGGCCGGCTCCCGTTCAGGCGGGGTTGTTCGATTTGCTCGGCCCGGCAAATCCGCGCCTCTATGCCCCCACCTGGCTGGGCGGACACAGCCGGCAGCACCTTGCGGAACGGGAGTGGCAGGGTCGTTCCGGCCCGATGGACATGCTCGGTCCAGCCAACCCTCGCCGTTACCTTCCCACCAGACTCGGCGGGCACAGCGAGCAACACCTCGCGGAGCGCGAGCTACAGGGGCGCTCGGGGCCTTTGGACCTGTTGGGCCCGCTGAACCCGCGGCGGCACCTGCCTACCCGGCTCGGCGGCCACAGCGTCGACGAGCTTCGCCGCAAGGATCACTCGCCGGAGGAACTGCTGAAGCGGCATCCGTCGACGTTCTTGCGCTCGTATGGAATCAATTCCGACGCCGAATGGGCCGGCGCGGCCGATGATCAGCTGCCTTCTCGAACCGATCAGCCGTATTTTCTCTCGCGCTATCCCGCCTATACCAAATATAGGCCGGGGTACACCTTGCACCGGGCCAACGATCCTCGCAACGACCAGATTCGGAACCCCATCGGCCCAAGGTTCAATGCGGCGTTCTTGCCCATGCGCCAGATGGCACGAGACGACGACGCTCCGAACACGGTCGCCCCCCATGGGCAGGTCAGGGACACCGACCTCGACAACGCGCACGAGAACGTCACTCTGACGGCCCAACTGAGCGGCTGCTCGGTCACCCACCAAGGGGGGTGCTTGCGGCACCTGCGCCCGGCAGACTCCGGCGTCGATCTCCACAACAACCTGGAGCAAGCGACCCCAGGCAGCACCTATGGTCGCAACGATTATCCGCGCACCTCGTTCGTCATGATGAAAAAGAAGCAGAACGGCCGTACCCGCGTCTACCACCAGCTGAACAACAACCCGGCGACCTCGGGCAATCGCGATATCGGGTAGCGGCATTCCTTCCATCCCAGCAACCTCCCGCTCGTCCCGCGTGTCGAAACGTCGTGGGCGAAGCGTGCGACTGTTGGCTCGCCGCCGTTTTACTGGAACGAGCGGCGCGCCTCTCGAGCTCGCTGGTGGTGATGGGCATCGCGGGCACCTCGGCGCCGATCGATCCGAGCGAGCCTTCAGAGGTCGAGACCGAGCTCAGGGTGACGACCGTCTTCAAGGGACAATTCGCCGGACGTACCTTGCGGGTCGAGCATGGCGTGTACGACGAAGAGGGCCGTTTCCCGCCGGGCGCCCTTATTCTGGCATTCTTGAATCCGGGCGATCCGCGCCCCGGTCATGCGCCAACCTACGTTTCGGCCGACTACAACTTCGGCTTCAAAGTGCTGCCCGAGCCGGAGGCGAAAGCCTACGGCGAGCGGCTCGCGGCGCTCGTTGTTCAAGGCGGACATGGCGAAAATAGACGCGGAGTCCGCGAACATCCAAAAGGAGCTGCGGCGCCGGTTCCGGCAGATGCTGGGCGACTGAGCGAACCGTCCTTACGCCACCCGCAAGGCCGCCCGCGGATCGCCGAAGTTTGGCGCGCGGTGCAAGACTCGCGTCGCGCCGGCCGGCGGCCGCGGCCCGAAGTCGAAGGCCGCACGTTCCAAGGAGAGCGTTGCGTTCTGGCCCCTCGCCACCTCAAACGCCGGTCCGTCGTTTGCGTGGTCGATCTCAGGAGGCGCCGCAGGAACCAGTACATCGCCCGGTGTCTTGGCGCGGCGAAGCCCGTCCAGGTAGAGGGAGAGAATCGCGCGCGTCGGCGTCTCGGGCGAGATCTTGAGCGCGATGGCGAAGGTCGATTCGGACCGCGCGAGCGCCACCCGCTCCTCCCCGCCATAGACCGTCGTGAGCACCAGTTCGGCGAGCCCCACTGTGAGCGTGTCGTACTCCCCCGCAGGAACCGGAACGCGAAACTCGAACGGCGCCTTGTCCCGGCTATCGATCGCGATCCGCCGGGCGAACAGAGGCGACGCGCCATCCGTCGAGCCCACGACGAGCTTCGTGAGCAGACCGCGGACGGCAACCACCCGCGCACCACGTCTCGCCCGGATCTCCAAAATCAAGATGCCGTCCGACCTCTTCGTTCCGTTCGCCATGTCGCCCTTTCCGAGCCGCCGTACCCCAACGATTCTGCACGTTAGGGGAGCGGAAAGGGTTCTCCGTTACATCGCGAGGCAAGGCTCGCTTTGGGGCTTGGTGGAAAATCTGCGGCGGCGGGCGCCTCCTCGAAGAGGTCGCCGCGCCGCCGCGGGTCACGCCGGCTTGGGCCGCTCGGCCCTTAGGCCGGCCTGATCGTGAAAGTGACGATGTTGACATTCCCGCTGGTGCCCGTCGCCGATACCTTGTAACGACCCAGAGGAGTGCAGGTGATCGACTGGTCGTTGCTGCCCACGAAGGGGCTGGAGAAGGTAACTTTGATCGTGGCATCGCCGAGCTTCCAGGTCGCCCAGCCTTCCGTGCCGGAGGGCGAGCTGTCGCGCCCCTGCGAGGCGAAGGTGCTGCTGTCGTAACTGCCAACGTTGACCGGGCTCTTGATCCACTTGCCCCACGAGAGATCCGAGCCGGTGATCTCCATCGGCTTGTCCGTGAAGTTGATGACCGTCGCCTGCACCTGCAGGTACTCCATCATGACCTGCGGATCGAGGGCGTTCGCGGTGGTGGTCGTTTCGGTGCTCATGGTTTTCTCTCCCGGTGGTGTCGGTTGGTTTAGGTCGATCGCCTCTCGCCCGGTGCGGGGCGTCTCGAACGCTCTCTTACAAAAGCAGCCCCGATGCCAGCCCCTGGTCCAGGCCCTAACTCTTTCTATCCATTGCACTTTGCCAGAACGCGCCCGGGTGGTGATGCCATTGTCCGGAGGCAGCCTCCCTCGATCCACCACCGACGAATTCCCACCTCGATTCGAATAAGATCCGCCTGCTTTCAGAGACAGGTGTCACCGACCGGAGGCAGGCGCCGAGATGAACCGCTGATGGATCTCTACCGCGAGCTGTTCCAGACCTCGAAGCTCCTGCTCGCCGAGCCGGACGACGAGCGGGCGCCGGAGCTGCTCCTTCGCCGGATCGTCGAATGCTCTGGAGCCGAGACCGGATTCGTGGTGGTGCGGGAGGAAGGCTCGTTCCAGCAGAAGTTCGACGTCGGCTACGAGCGCGCGGAGCGCTCCGCTCTGGAGCGGCGTTACAGCCGGACGCTCGTGCGCGAGGCGATCGAGACCGGCCGCGTCATCTACCTGCCCAACCTGATCGACGACGACCGTTTCCGCTCCGGCGAGAGCGCCCTCTTGATCGGTCGCTGCTGCGCCCTGGTCGCCCCGCTGCGCCATGACGGCGAGGTCTACGGCGTGATCTATCTCGAGAACCGGGAGCAGGTGGACAGCTTCGAGGCGGAGAGCCGCGAGCTCGTCGCCGAGCTGGCGGAGGTCGCCGGCCTGGTCCTGCTCCGGGCGAGCGAGCGCGAAACGCTCAAGCGGCACCAACGAGCCTTGGAGCGCGACCTGTTCTCGCAGCACGATTTCGCCGGGATCGTGACCCGCGATCCGCGGATGATCGAGATCCTCGAAGTCGTGGCGCAGGTGGCGTCGGCGGACGCCCCCATTTTGGTGTTCGGCGAGACCGGCACGGGCAAGGAGCTGATCGCCAAGGCGCTCCACGTCAACAGCGGGCGCCGGGGCCGGCCGTTCGTCACCGTCCACTGCTCCGCCCTGCCCGGGACGCTGCTCGAATCCGAGCTGTTCGGCCACGTCGCCGGGGCGTTTACCGACGCCAAGCGCGATCGGCCGGGCCGCCTCGCGTCGGCCCATGGCGGCACGCTGTTCCTGGACGAGATCGGCGAGATCCCGCTCGAAGCGCAGGCGAAGCTGCTGCGGTTCCTGCAGTTCGGCGAGATCCAACGGCTCGGCACGGACAAGACCGAAAAGGTCGACGTGCGGATCGTCGCCGCCACCCATCGCGATTTGAAAGCGCTGGTGCGCGAGGGGAAGTTTCGCGAGGACCTCTATTTCCGCTTGAAGGTGCTCGATCTGACCCTTCCTCCCCTGCGCGAGCGGCGGGGCGACCTGCTGCTGCTCGCCGATCACTTCCTGCGCCATCATTGGCGGCGGCCGGGCGAGAAGCCGAGGTTCACGCTGCGGGCCGAGCGCGCCCTTTTGTCTCACGACTACCCGGGCAACATCCGCGAGCTGTCCCACGCGGTGGAACGGGCCTGCCTGCTGGCCCGCGGCCCGGAGCTTGATCTATCGCTTCTGCCGCCGGAGATGGCGCAAGCGGCCGGCGAAGGGCCTACCCCCGAACCGGCGTTCCGCGAACTGACGGGAGAGGCGCTCACCGAGGCGCGCGAAGCGGGAGTGGCCGAGATCGAGCGGCGGTTCGTGGCCGAGCTGATGCGCCGGTCCGACGGCAACGTCTCGCGCGCCGCTCGGGAATCGGGCCTCCACCGGAGCTATCTGCAAAAGCTGCTCGCCCGTCATCGCGCCGAGGAGAGTTGATGCCGGCGGTCGTCTGCCCGGTGTGCCGCCAGAGCAACTCGGAGTTCGACGCCCGATGCGTCGGGTGCGGCGCCGAGTTGCCCCTTCTCTCGACCGCAGCGTCGCGGCTGCCCACGGTGGCGGACGGCCCCCGAGAGGAAATCTCCAGCGCCGAAGACGCTCCGCTGATCGGCCGCGAGGTTTCCCACTTCCGCATCGTCGCTCCGCTTGGCCACGGCGGAATGGGGGTGGTCTATCGCGCGGTCGACCTCGATCTCGGCAGGATCGTGGCGCTCAAATTCCTCGACCCCTCCAGCGGCCGGACGGCACGCGACGAGGAGCGCTTCCGCCGCGAGGCCCGCGCGACCGCGGCGCTCGATCATCCGAACATCGGCACCGTCTACGAGATCGGCGAGCACGAGGGGCGGCGGTTCATCGCGATGGCGTTTTACGACGGGGTGACCCTCGCCGAGCGCCTCGCGAGAGAGCCGGAGCACCGCCTGCCGATTCCAGAAACGGTCTCGATCGCCGGCCAGCTCGCCGCGGCGCTGGCCGCGGCCCATGCCGCCGGCATCGTTCATCGCGATCTCAAGCCGGAGAACGTGATGGTGCTGCCCGACGGGCGGCTGAAACTGCTCGATTTCGGCCTCGCCCGCTCCGCGGGCGCCGCGCCGCTGACCGAGCTGGGTCTCGCCGTGGGCACTGCGGCCTACATGCCGCCCGAGGCGTTCGGCGGGAGAAGCCCCCAGGAGACCGGCCCGGCGGGCGACCTCTGGGCGTTCGGCGTGCTGATTCACGAAATGCTCGCCGGAGAACGCCCGTTCGGCGGCGAGCGCTCGGGGATGGTTCACCGCATCCTCTACGAGGAGCCGGCGCGGCTTGAAACGATCCGTCCGGACCTGCCGCCCGCCCTCGGCCGGATCGTCCGGCGCTGCCTCGCCAAAACGCCTGCCGAGCGACCCGCGGAGGCGCGAGAGATCCTCTCGGAACTGGCCGCCGCAGGGCTCTGGGAAGCCGGGGGCTCCGGGTCGGACGGGGCCGGCAGGCAGCCCTCGGGCGCGGCGGGATGGAAGACCGCCCAGCCCCCGGATCCCTCGCTCTCGCCCGGGAGGACGGCGAGCGGCAGGCTCTCCCCTCACGAAGGAGGCCGCCGCCGAAGAAGGAGCTTCCGCACCTTGGGCCTGGCGGCGATCGTCCTGGCGGCACTCTTAGCCGGCGGGGTCTACCTCCGCACCCGTCCTCCTCCGCCGCCGATCTACGTCGCCGTGCTCGAACCGAAGGTCAGCGGCCCGGATCCCGAGCCGGAGCGGGCTTTGATCGCCGCCAACCTGCAAGCCGCGATTCTGCGCGCCCTCGCCGCGCTCGATGGCGTCGCGGCGATTGAATCCGCACAGGTCAAGGCGATCTCGGGCTCAACACCCCAGATCGCCCGAGCGGTGGCGGCGGGCGAGGTGGTCACCGGGCAAGCCGATTGCGCCGCGGATCTCTGCCAGGTCCGCCTCCGCCGACTGAGCGGTGGCGACGGCCGCGTGCTGTGGACCGCGGCGCTCCAGCTTCCGCCTTCGCGGCCGCGCCTGTTTGCCGAGGCGATCAGCGCTTCGATCCGCGAGGGATATCCCGAGCGGAAACCGCGATTCGAAACCCAGGCGCTCGCCATCGACGAGAAGGATTTCTCGCGGTATTTGGCTCTCCGTCGACGCCTGGTCCAAGACCCGGACCAAGACCGGCTCTTGAACGACCTCGCCGCGCTGCGCTCCCGCGCGCCCGCGATGATCGAAATCTATTCTCTCGAAGCGAGCGTTGCGGTTCGCCGTTTCGGAGAGACCGGAGAGCGCCGTTATCTCGATCGAGGACTGGACCTCGCCCGCCAGGCGCGGCGCCTCGCTCCGGACGATCCGCGCCCGCTCGCCAGTTTGTTCGACCTGGAGCTCCAGGCGGGGAATCTTGACGAAGCGCAGAGGGTGCTCGATGCGTTCGAGCCGATGGACCCCGCTGCCGCGCTGCGCCGCCGCGGCCAGCTCGCCGAGCGGCGCGGCAACGGTCCGCAAGCGATCGAACTGTTGACCGCCGCGGCACGGGTGCAGCCTTCCTGGAAAACCTTGTTGATCCTGGCGAACACGGAGTATCGCTTGGGGCGGCTGCCGGCCGCGCGCGGCCATCTCGCCGAGCTTCTGGAACGCTCGCCGGGAAACGTCGAGGGTTTGCGGACACTGGCGCAGATCGAGCTGCTGAACGATCCGCGGCGCGCCGTCGTTCTGCTCGAACAGTTGATCGACCGGCGGCCGGACGCCGGATCGCTTTCGAATCTCGGCCTGGCGTTTCTACTGCTGCGCCGTTATTCCGAGGCCGAAGTGAGCTTCCGCCGCGCGCTCGCCCTCCAACCGCTCGATCCCTCCGCCGCGCTCAATCTCGCCGACTGCCTCACCCTGCTGGGCCGCGAAAAAGAGGCGCGCGATCTCTATCGTGGCCTGCTCGCCTCGACCCAACGGGAGGCCACCCTCGGCAACTGGCCGATGCTCTCGATTCAGGCCCAAGCCCGCGCGCATCTCGGCCAGACCGATCCGGCGATCGAGACGATTCAAAAGGCGCTGCGCCTCACCCCCGACAATGCCCAACTGGCCTTCGAGGCGGCGGTCGTCTACGTCGTGATCGGCGACCGGGGCTCCGCTCTATTTCATGCCCGACGGGCCGAGGCGCAGGGTCTCGACCCGCGCTGGTTCGCGTTCTCCTGGTTCGATCCCTTGCGTTCCGATCCCACCTTTCCGACGCCAGAGGCTATCCGTCGATCGGGTCCTGCGAAACCACGATCGTCGGGTCGTGGCTGATCACGTCGCGGTCCTGCGTGGTATAGAGAACCTTTTGGTTCGAGCCTGGCGGGGAATAGTAAAAGCTCACCACGTAAGAGAGCGGAAACACCTTGGCCTTCTCCGATTTCGGATCGTTTACGATCGACGCAACCCATTGGGTCTCCGAGACGCGCACTGACGAAGTGAAGTTCTGGTCCTGTCCAAGCATCAGCGTGATGCCCTTTTCGGCTGGAAAGGTTGCATTCGTAATCTCCGGGTGCCGGATGGTCACAAGATTCCAGACGATCAGCCAATCTCCTGGAGGGACGATGAACGCCGGGCAAACCAACTGAGGATCCTTGCCCGGGACCAGAGGCGGCATGACGGCAATCGGGACGATGATGTTGTGCTCGTAGGTCGTCGCTATGGGAGAAATCACGGGGGCCTCCTTGAAATGCGCTGGGTGACGGTTCCGACAGATGCGACACCCTACCGCAAGGCCGATGCCCGGCCTCCTTCCCGGGAGACGGATAAAAGGTGACGCCGGGAGGAGGCAGCCTTCCCCTCGGCGCCCCTCTTGAAGCGAGCTGTCATCAGAGATAGGCAGGGCCACCGGACGGAGGCGGCCGACATCTGGAAAAGGCTACCCGGCCGGGATTGCGCGCCCCAGCGCCGAGAGCGGAATCACCCCGGCCGACGTTGCCTCCCCCGTCGAGGCCCGGCGGTGATAATCGATCTGACCGAGATGAAAGGTCAGGTGCACCGCCAGGTGGATCAAGAACTGCCGGGTTGAGATCGTCCGCCCGCCGAGCGGCAGCGGGTAGTCCTGGTCGAGCACGGTCGGTTCGAGCGCGGCGAGGCCCGCCTCGACCTCCTGCCGCGCCGCCGCGACCTTGGCGAGCAGGTCGGCCCGCGACACGTCGCGCGCCGAAAATTCGAGATCCCGATCGCGCACGTAGCCGGTGCCACCGAGGATTGTCCCGACGAAATGGCGCAGGTTGCCCGCGAGATGGAGCGCGAGCGTCCCTCCGCGATTCGGCAGCCCCGGAATCTCGGCCCAAGGAGCCGCGTCGTCCGGATAGAGCTCGATCTCCCGGGCAAGGCCGTCGAGGTCGCGAAGGAAGAGGGTGGACAGATCTTGGATCAACGGGTCGGTGGACATGAGGGGCTCCTTGGCGTCGGGTTTTCGTTCTCTACTCGCTGCGCAGCGCCACCATCGGCTGAATGCGCGCCGCCCGGCTCGCCGGAATGTAGCAGGCGAGGAGCGAGACGAACGCCAGCAGTAGCGGGGTCACCGAAAAGACGATCGGGTCGGCGAAGCTGACCTGATAGAGCATCCCGGCGAGCACCTTGCCGAGCGCCAGCGAGAGCAGCAGGCCAACGCCCGAACCGATCGCGGTGAGCAGCAGCCCCTCGCGCAGGATCAGGCGCAGGGCATCGCCCGCGCTCGCGCCGATCGCCATGCGGATGCCGATCTCCCGGGTTCGGCGCGCCACGGTGTAGGCCCGGACGCCGTAGAGGCCGACGGCGGCGAGCAGCAGGGCGATCACGCCGAACAGAGTGAACATCCGAGCCGCGGTGCGGACGATCCAGATGTCGAAGCTCGCCTCCAGATGACTGCGCATCGTGCGGAAGGCCAGCACCGGCAGGCGGGCGTCCACCGCGCGCACCTCGCGCCGAATCGCGTCGAGCAGCCGCCCTTCGGCCTCCGGGCCTTGAGCGGCGATCTTCAGGTGGACGTTCATGTCCGATTGCGTCACCTGTCCGAACGGGACGTAAAGCCAGGGCTGAGGCTTGCTGCTGCCGATAATGTGCTCCCGAACGTTGGCGACGACTCCGACCACCTCGACCTCACGCGCCGGGGTTCCGGCCTCACCTTCCACCAAGCGAATCCGCCGGCCGATCGCATCGGCTTTCGGCCACAGCCGATCGGCGGCGAGTTTGTCGATCACCGCGACGCCCGGTGCCGCCGAGGCGGCGGAACCGGTTTCGCCGCTCCCCAACGTCTCGCTCTCCTGAAATTCGCGCCCGCGCAGCACGGAGATCCCCAGGGTCTTGAAGTAGTCCGTGCCGACGACATTGAAACCGCAGTTGACCAGGGTGTCCTTCTTGGCCGGATCTTTGGCGTCGCTTGCCGGATCGGTCGCCCGCTGGATCGTCCGCCCCAAAGAGACCATGCCGAAAGGAACCGTCGCGGCCAGGCTGGCGGATTCCACCCCCGGCACCGTGCGCAGCCGTTCGACCAGCCTACGGGTGACCTCCGCGCCTTGGGCCTTTCCGTACCCGGCGAGGCTTGGATCGACTTCGACGATCACCCCCTGGTCGGTGCGAAATCCGGGATCGAGCCGGGCGGCTTCGACCGAGCTGCGGATGAACAGACCGGCGATCGACAACAGCATCAACGAAAGCGACAGCTGGCCGATCACCAGCAGGTTCCGGCGCGAGAGCAGGCGGCGATCCTTGCCTCCTTCGGTGCCGGTCTTCTCGTCGGACTTGAGCTGGGTGGTCATGTTCGGCCGGGACAGATTCCAAGCCGGCGCCAGGCTGAACAACACGGTGCTCAACAGGCAAAAGCCGAGCGTCGCGGCGAGCACGCGCGGATCGGGCACGGCGGAGAAAACCAACTGGATCGGCGCGATCGCCGAGAGCGAACGGACCAGCAGCGTCGTGCCCCAATACGCGAAGACAAGGCCCACCGCGCCGCCGAGAAACGCGAGCACCAGCCCTTCGACGAATCCTTGCGACACGATCCGCGAGCGGCCGGCGCCGAGCGCCAAACGGATCGCCATCTCTTTGCGCCGCGCGTTGCCGCGCGCAAGGATCATGTTGGCGACATTGAGCGAAGCGATCAGCAGGACGATGCCCGAGAGGAAGAGCATCAGCAGCGAGGGAACCCGCAGATCCTTGTCGTCGGTCGGTTGGGTCGAGACGCTCAAGCGGGAGAGCGGTTGAACGACCAGAGCCTGGTTCTTGTCGTCCGGCAGGGGTTTGTCCATCTGCCCCCAAGTGGCCACGAGCTGTGCGTCGGCGGTTTTGAGGCTCAGACCGGGGCGCAGGCGGCCGACGACGATCAACGCGTGGTTGTCGCGCGCGGAAAGCGGTCTGGCGCGCCCCTCGAAGTCGTTGACCGCCGACTCGTACATCCCGAGCGGCAGGTAGAGGTCGGAGGTCACCAGGGCCGTCGTGCCGGTGAAACCTTGGGCGGTGATTCCCACGACGGTGTAGACCTTGCCGTTGATCCGCAGCGGCTTGCCGAGCGGATCGGGATCGGCGCCGTGCTTTTCCCAGAACGCCCAGCTGAGGATCGCCACCGGAATCGCGCCGCCGGGACGTTCTTCCTCGGCCGTGAAGGCCCGTCCGCGCGCAAGCGGCGCGCCGAGCGTCTCGAAGTAGTTGGAAGAGACGAGATCCGCGAACACCCGGCGGGTGGACTCGCCTTCGGACAGGCCGACCATCGCCATGTTGTGCGCCATCAAACTGGCAAAGACCTTGTTGGACGCGCGGATTTCGCGGTATTCCGGATAGGAGAACGCGCGATAGGTGTCCGGCCGTTTGACGTCCTTGCTGAACAGGCCGACGATCTGCTCGGGCGCGCGCAGCACCAGCGGCTTGAACAGAAACGCGTTGACCAGGCTGAACATGGCCGTGTTGGCGCCGATGCCCAAAGCGAGAACGAGAACGGCCATCGCCGTGAAGCCGGGGCGCTTGGCCAGCAGCCGAGTGCCGTAGCGGATGTTCTGGAATATGGATCGCATGAGGTTCCTCCCCCTGCCTGTACGGGAGGACCCCCGGAAATGTTACGGAGGGGCCGACTACCTGCTCCGCACCGTAGCACCCGCCGCTCAGACGAGGTGGAACTCCGGGCAGACGCCTGGAGTCCGCCTAGCGCCCCACCGCCCGAATCGTTTAAACTGCCCGACGTAGCAGGGCCCCCGGGCGGGAGTAACTCAGGGGTAGAGTCACAGCCTTCCAAGCTGTTGGTCGCGGGTTCGAATCCCGTCTCCCGCTCCATCGTAAGTCCCTCGCTCGAGCTACTCTCACCGAGGCTCAGGGATTTCACGACTCTCCCGGCTTGCCGGAGGAAGCATGCGACCGAAAGCGGCAGGTATTCTGTGGCCGGTTTGTCTCGTTGCGCTCGCGCTGGTCGTTCCGCCTTGCACTCTTCAGGCGCAGGTGGCGGAATCGGGCGCTACGAATCCGCAGGCTTCAAATCCGGGACCCGCGACCGGCGCTGCTGCGGTCCCGTCCTCTCCGAGAGCGGCAGCCGTGCCGGTCACCCCGGCGCCGAAAGTGGTCGAGATCGTCGAAGGACATCTCGAGCTCGACGGCCTAATCCGGCTGCGGGTCGACCATCTGGCCGAGTGGTCGAAAACGAACGATCCCCGCAAGCTCGTCCCCTATATCAACGGCCGGGCGATCCGCGGCAACACTCCGGACGAGATCGAGCCCGCGCGGGGTTTTCTCTCCTACCACCTTGAGCTGACGCCCGCGAACCGGGAGATCTGGACCGACCTGCTGGGCGCGCCAACCAGCCTCAGTCACCCGGTCACATTGAGCGTCGGCCTCGAAGAGGAGTCGCACTCTTCCTTCGACACCGATTTTGGCCTCGCCAACCGTGTCCCGCTGACGGTGATCTCGTCCTGGTACGGGGTGATCGCCGTGATCCTCACCCTGGTGACGATGTTCCTATTGCTTTGGCTCGCGCGGAAGACGAACCTGATCCGCGAGACCGGGCCGACCCCGGCGGGCGGCAAGCTGCGGCCCTACAACCTGGGGCGGACGCAGATGGCGTTCTGGTTTTTCTTGATCTACGTCTCGTATCTGGGGATCTGGCTGGTCACCGGCTCGCTCGACACAATCACCGCCTCGCTGCTCGCCCTGATGGGCATCAGCGCCGGCACCGCCCTGAGCGAGGCGTTGATCGATTCCGGCAAGGACGATGCGAACGCAGCCAAGCTTCAGGATCTTTCTGCCGAAAAGCAGGCGCTCGAACAGAGCCTGCCGACGCTCCAGACGCAGGCCGACGGGATGAGCGTTCGCACGAACCTGGCACCTGAGGAGCTCGCCAACCGTGACAGCCTCAATCGGCAGATTCAGGACTGCCGTACCCGGCTCTCTCAGTTGAACTTGCAGATCCAGACCCTCACCCCCACGGCGGCCTCGGGCGTCACCCGCGGTTTTCTGCTCGACCTCCTGGCCGACAGCTCGGGCTACAGCTTCCACCGCTTCCAGATCTTCGCCTGGACGATTCTGCTGGGGATCATGTTCATCTCGTCGGTCTACAACGACCTAACGATGCCGGAGTTCAGCGCCACGCTTCTGGGACTGATGGGGCTCAGTTCCGGAACTTACATCGGCTTCAAGTTCCCGGAGCAGAAGTAACGGGTCCGGGAAGGGGAGCCGCCCGACCTGAACTTTCTCGACCTCGGCCTGCCCTTGGCGGGACTGGAGAGGGATTCGACGACGCAAAGGTTCCCGTTCCCGGGCCCACTTGGATTGCACCACGGCCCCAAGCCGGCGTAACCTTTCTCGCAAATCCTCGGAGATAGAGGACGGGCTGTCGCCCGCCTGCCGTCTTCCGAGATTTTTGGCGAGGCGACCCGTGGAACTTCCCCTCTCGATTCTGATCCACTCCGCCGATCGTGGCGAACCGCAGGCCTCCGAGGCGCTGTTTGCCGCGCTCTACCGTGAACTTCGGGGACTCGCCCGACGCGAGCTGGCGCGCTCGGGACCAGGCGCGGCGCTCGGTGTGACCAGCCTTCTGCACGAGGCCTATCTCGACATCGCGAAACGCGAGGGCGTGGCTTTCCCCGACCGCGCCCGGTTCTTCACCTATGCGGCGCGGGTGATGCGCGGCTTGATCATCGACGGCCTGCGGAGCCGCCAGGCCCGAAAGCGCGGCGGCGCGTTCGAGATGACCTCGATCGACGGCAAGGACATTGGCGACGGCGGCCCGCCGGGCGAGGCCGAAGAGGTCGAGCGCCTGGGGCACGCGCTCGACGAGCTGGCGACGATGGAGCCGGAGATCGCCCACGTAGTCGATCTAAAATTCTTCTGCGGCTTCACTTTCAACGAGATCGCGGAGCTGCGCGGGGTGAGCGAGCGGACAGTGCAGCGCCAGTGGGACAAAGCGCGGATCTACCTACGCCATGCGCTGCGCGAAGGGTTTCTCGATTGAACAGCGCACGCTGGCGGTTGGTTTCTCCCCACCTCGATCAGGTTCTGGAGCTCTCCGGCGAAGAGCGGCAGAGCTACCTTCACGAACTGGCGAAGACGGATTTCACGCTCGCCACGGACCTCATGGTGCTCCTGGGCGAAGAGCAGGCGCTCCACGACGAGAAGTACCTGGAGCATGACGCGCAGGATCTGTTCGCCGACTCAAAGCTCGTGGGCCAGACGTTCGGCGCCTACGCGCTCGTCGAACCGCTCGGCGCCGGGGGCATGGGCAGCGTTTGGCTCGCGCGGCGAAGCGACGGCCATTTCGAGGGGACGGCTGCGGTCAAGCTGCTCTCCGCCGCCCTGCTGGGGCCGGAGGGCGCAGCGCGCTTCCGCCGCGAAGGGACAATCCTGGCGCGGCTCAAACACCCGCACATCGCCCAGCTGATCGATGCCGGCATTTCCGGGGCCGGCCAGCCCTACCTGGTGCTCGAATACGTCGAGGGCGAACCGATCGACCGATGGTGCGACGGGCGGTCGCTCGACGTGCCCTCCCGCCTGCGGCTGTTTCTCGACGTGCTCGCCGCGGTCGCACACGCTCATTCGAACCTGGTTGTCCATCGCGACTTGAAACCCTCGAACGTGATGGTGTCGAAGGACGGCCGGGTGAAGCTGCTCGACTTCGGCATCGCCAAGCTGCTCGCCACCGAAACCGGCGCGCCGACCCAACTGACTCGCGACCTGGGGCAGGCGTTCACACCCGCCTTCGCCGCGCCCGAACAGATCCTGGGCGAGACCATCACCACCGCCACCGACGTCTACGCCTTGGGCGCCTTGCTCTATCTGCTGCTCGCGGGTCGTCATCCGGCCGGAGGACCGGGAACCAAGCCGGCCGAAATGCTCCGGGCGATTCTTGAAACCGACCCAATGGGCTTGTCCGAGGCGGCTCACGATCCGCGTGCCGCGGAGCAGCGCGGGAGCACGCCCGAACGTTTGCGGCGCGAGCTGCGCGGCGACCTCGACACGATCGTCGCCAAGGCTCTGAAGAAACGCCCCGAGGAGCGCTACGGCTCGGTAACGGCCCTCGCCGAGGACCTGCGCCGCTATCTCGCCGAAGAGCCGATCCTCGCCCGCCCCGACTCGCTTGCGTACCGCGCGGCCAAGTTCGCGCGCCGCAACGCGCGGAGCTTGGCCGTCGCCGCCGG
The DNA here is from genome assembly GCA_038250865.1 of Thermoanaerobaculia bacterium. Lineage (GTDB taxonomy): Bacteria > Acidobacteriota > Thermoanaerobaculia > Multivoradales > UBA5704 > DASYKS01. The sequence goes on from JBBSBW010000020.1 coordinate 50,974, forward strand.
GGCGGTCCTCGCGATCACGGCCACTATCGCGTTTTACGGCGCCCGGCTCGCCGAGGAGCGGGATCGGGTGCGCATCGAAGCTCAGAAGTCGGCCCAGGTGAGCGAGTTCTTGACCGGTTTGTTGACCCACGCCGATCCGTACGAAGCCGATCGACGGGACCCCACGGTGAGCAGCCTGCTCGACGCCGGGGCCACCCGGGTACGCCAAGACCTGGCGCAGCAACCCGAGGTCGAGCGCCAGATGCTCAACCTCCTCGGCCGGATCTATGTGCGGCGCGGCGCCTACGAGCAGGCGCTGCCGCTGCTCGAAGAAGCCGTCGCCCTCGGCCGCCGGACCTTGGGACCCAGCCGCGAGCTGGCGCAGAGCCTGAACGACCTCGGCGTCGCCTGGAGGCAGAAGGCGCAATCGGACACCGCCCGCGCCACGCTCGAAGAGGCGCTCGCCATGCGGCGCCAGGTGCTGGGCGACAAGCATCCAGAGGTCGCCGTCACCGAGAGCGAGCTCGGGAGGGTTTTGTCCGACCAAGGGCACCTCGAAGAGGCCGAGGCGCACTTCCGTACGGCGTTGGCGATCCGCACCGAAGCGCTCGGTCCGGCCGACCACGAGACGGCGACGAGCAGGAGCGATCTCGGGTTTCTTCTGCGGTCGAAGGGTGACCTGGCGGGCGCCGAGAGGTTGCTGCGCCAGGCCCTGGAAACGACGCGAAAGACGCGCGGCCCGCTGCATCCGGACGTCGGCACCGCCCTGGCGAACCTGGCGTTGGTCGCCAACGAGCGCGGAAACTATCGCGCCGCCGAGGCGATGTATCGCGAGGCGTTGGCGATCGGCCGCGCCAGCGTGGGCAAGAACCATCCCGACTACGCGCAGCGTCTCGCCAATCTCGCCGGCGCCCTGCGGCTCGAAGGCAAGATCTCGGAGGCTGCGGCGACGGCAGAGGAAGCCCTGTCGGTTTCCCGTCCTGCGCTCGGCCCGGACCACCCGGCGGTCGCCCGCCAAGAGGTGGGTCTCGCCCGCATCTACCTCGACCAGGGGCGCCCGGCCGCCGGCGAGACGCTGCTTCGGCACGCGCTCGAAGTTCAGCAGCGCAGCTACTCCGCCGAAGACTGGCGGATCGGCTCCACCCAGAGCCTGCTCGGCGCCGCCGAGATCGGGCTCTCGCGCTTCGCCGAGGCGGAGCCCCACCTGCTCCGGGCCTACGAGATTCTCAAAGTGACCCCCGGCTCCGAAGGCCAACAATCCCGCGAGGGCCGTGAAAACCTCGCCCGCCTCGTGGCGCTGTATGAAGCCTGGGGCCGGCCCGAGAAGGCGGCGGCGTACCGGTCCTCGCGGTAGCAGCCCGTACGGCCAGGTCCGTGCCCAACGTGATCGAGCAGTTCCAGGCGCTCACCGAGCTGGCGGATCCGCTCGGATTCCACCGTAGCACCACTCCCAACCCCAGCCAGTGCCGGCACTACCAGGCGATCACGCGGGTCGACGGCGCGGACGGCACGCCCTTCTTTCTGGTCACCCGCAGCGGCAACACGCCGGACATCCCGTTCCTCCCCGACGAGTTGGTCTGCGACGATTCCCCCGGCGAGACCCGCAACGGCAACCTCGTCGTCTTCAAGATGGGCTCCCGCGACAAAAACGGCGAGCGCCTGCGCAGCAACCGCTTCCGCCGGGGCGTTCATGTCGACTCCACGCCGCCGCCCGCCGAGGACGTCGCAACGATCTTCTTTACCGTCGTGGGCGGCGATCCCACCGATCCCGATCCCGCCAAGCGGCCGGGTCTCGTGTTTCGGAACGGCGAAGGCCCCGGTCCGGTGCAGCGCGTCTACGGCCACCCGGGCGGAATGCAGTTGGTCGGGCACATGTTGGGCATCGCGAACGAATCCCCGAAACGGCCGACGATCCCCAACCCGAATTCGACCCCGCAATTCCCGCTGCCGCCGATTCCCGGCTCCAGGCGAGGCGATCCACTTTACGACCATTACTCATGGTAAGCGGATCTCGCCGTTCCCGAGCACCGGGGCAAGCGACTCGCTCGCCAACACCGCGGCGGCCACCGGTTTCCACGTCACGCCGAGCGGCGAGCTGATCTTCTACGCCACCGAGCACGACAACGACGGACCTGACGGGACCGTCAAGGCGGGAGAGTGGCGGCATCGTGACATGGTTCGCGAGGGCAGCCCCACGCTCTTGCCCGCCATAACGATCGACGGTCCGTTCGAGGTCGACGAGGGGCGGACCGCGAGCCTCACCGGAACGGCGAAACCTCCGATCACCAAGGCGTGGATTCAGCTCTACCAGGGCACCGATTTCAAGGGGCTCTATCCGGTGGTCGACTTCGACGACATCGACCGGGACGACTTCGACGACTTCTCACGCCTGGAATTCCTGTTTCTGGCTCAGCCGGCGCCCAATCCGCCCTTCATCGTGAACCACGCCGACGCGACCCGATCGTGGAAGTGGTTTGCCCCCTCCGGCTGCTCGATCTTCGCCATCGACCACGAGGGAGGCCAGATCGATGAGGCGAAGACTCTCGTCGGCGACGGCACCTTGCACCAGGACGCCGACCTCAAGCTGGTCTTGAACGACGGAGGAACGAACGACATCGATCAGGAGATCGACGCGGTCGATTTCCTCGACAATTGCGACAGCTACTACGCCACCCCGTTCGCGCTGAAGTGGGACCTGGATTTCAACGGCAGCTTCGAGACCACAGGTTCCGCCGTGACGTTCAACGCACTCGCCTTCGACGGCCCGACGGACGTCGTCGTGCCGGTCGAAGCGCAGCATCCCACCGGCGGCCCGGTGGGTTTGGCCAGCGCCAAGATCCATGTCCGCAACGTGGCGCCCCAGTTGAGTCAGTTCCGCGTCACCGACAGCGCCGGCCGGCAGGTGGGCGTCGACGTGCCGTTCGTCCTCACCCGCGTACCGGTGATCGCGAGTGCCTCTTTCACCGATCCGGGCGTGCTCGACCATCAAACCGCGACGATTGCCTGGGACGACGGCGCGATCGAAAATCAGAGCGCCTTTGCCACTTTCGACCAGGCCTTTGGCGACGGCACCGGAGCGCTCCTGCACCGGCATCGGTACACCCTCGCCGGCATCCACCCGATCGCGGTTTCGGTGACCGACGACGACGGCGGCCTGGGCGTCGAACAGGTCGAGGATTCGCTCTCCGCCGTGTAAAGGCCTCTGCCGTTTTCCTTCGGACCCGCCCGTCGGCACTCCCGGTGGGTGGGTCTTTCATTTTTTTCGCCGGCACCCTGTCGTCTTTTCTTTCCGGATTTCGATGTTCCCAAGGGACGCATCTCTACTTTGCGGCCGCTTCCTTCCTTGAACCCTCCTCTGTGAAAGGTTCCCTTCATGTCACACGACGATCCGCAGGACCCGTACAGCTCGCTCACGGTCAGCCGCCGCCAGGCGTTGGGCATTTTGGGCGGCCTCTCCGCCATCACCCTCTTAGGCGCGCACCCGGCCCGCGCCGGACAGGACGAACGCGACGAGGCTGGAGACGAGGTTTCGCTCCACACGCGCCTCGTCCACGACTACGGCATCCGCTACCCCATCGTGAGCGCCGGCATGGCTTTCGTCGGGCTGCCGGACCTGGTGGTGGCGGTTTCGAATGCCGGCGGCCTCGGGGTCTACGGCGCCGCGCCGGAACCCCCTCCGGTCGTCGATGCGCGCTTGAGCGAGATCGCCAGCCGGACGAGCCATCCCTTCGGGGTGGACTTCATTCTGGCCACCGGTCCGATGGGCGATTTCACGACGCAGGATCACATCGACATCGCCGCCGGCCATCGCGTGCCGGTCGTGGTGTTCCATTTCAACCTGCCGCCTCAAGCTTGGGTCGATCAGCTCCAGGCGGCGGGGTCGCGGGTTTGGGTGCAGGCCGGATCGGTCGAGGTCGCCGAGCAGGCCGCCCGCCTCGGCTGCGATGCGATCGTGGTCCAAGGAAAGTCGGCCGGCGGCCACAATCGCAACATGACGATTGCGACCCTCCCCCTTCTCGCGCAGGTTCGCTCGCGTGTGCCTCGGCGCATCCTTCTGCTGGCAGCCGGCGGCATCGCCGACGGCCACAGCCTCGTCTCGGCTCTGCGCGCCGGAGCCGACGGCGGTTGGATCGGCACCCGATTCGCGGCGTCGACCGAGTCATATGCCCATCCTGGCTACAAGGATCGTCTGGTGAATGCCAAAGGGCGCCACGCCACCACATTCGCAACGGCCTTCGGACCGGAATTCCCGAACGGCACCCAGCGTGTCCTGGCCAACCGGGCCGTGACGGAGCCGGCTTCGACCCAGCCTCCGGTCATCGGCTCGACCTTGTTGTTTCCCGGCGTCTTCAACGTCCCGTACGACATGCCGAAATACAGCGCCATCGTCCCCACCCGAGACACCACGGGAGACTTCGAGGAGATGGACATGCCCGCGGGTTCGGAGAGCGTGCTCGAAACCGTGCGCGTCCAACCCGCCGCCGAGATCATCAGGGAGATCGTCGCCGACGCGCGACGTCTTCTCGCCCACGGATCCGGAAGCGACGACTGAGTCCGAATACTTTCCCCTCCCTCTCCTGTCGGGGTCCGGGCTGTCCCTCGCGACGGGCGCGGGACAGCCACCGGAACTGTTCTTCCTCTTCTTTGTCACGCTCGGCGGATTTCGCGCACGTTATTCAGTGAAGTCCACCAGCACTTAAAACGGGTTCCCGCACCTCCGCGGGAAGCTCTTGTGATGAAGAGGGAGGCCTCATGCGGAAGCAGGTCCAATGGAGCATCGTCGCGGTTTGTCTGATGGCTGTTGCGGGGGCGCCGGCGACCCCGGCGCTCGCCGGTTCGCGCGGCAGCGCCGCTCTGGTACCCAGCTTGTCGATGGACCGGACGGCGCTTTCCACGGCGGACGGCGTGAACGTGCGCTTTACTCTCACCAACCAGGGAGCGGACGATCTGCTCGTCCTCAAGTGGAAGACCCCCCTCGCCGGTTTCGATGACGACCTCTTCATCGTCGAGCGCGACGGCGAGCGCGTCGCCTACACCGGCCGGCTGGTCAAGCGCGCTGCGCCGCGGCCTTCGGACTACGTCCGCATCCCGGCTGGCGAGAGCGCGTCGGTGACCTTCGACCTGTCCGCCGTCTATGACATGCGGAAGCCCGGCAACTACACGGTGCGCTACGCGGCGGCCGGCATCGACTTCGTGCATGAGGACTTCCAGAAGGGGCTGACCGCCGTCGGCACGTTCGACGCCCTGGAATCCCAGACCGTCGACCTCACGCTGTCGGGCAAGGATCTGAGCGGCACGAAGATCGGGATCTCACTGCCGGCCCCGCATCCGGGCCGGGCGCTCACCCCGACCTACTTGAACTGCTCGAACGGCAACATCACGTCGATCGGCAGCGCGCTCACCAACGCCCAGAACTACGCGACCGAGTCGTACAACTTCCTGGTCGGCCTGCCCACCGCTTCGCGTGCGACCGACGCGCGCTACGTGACCTGGTTCGGGGCCTATACCAGCTCCCGGTATTCGACCGTCCAGTCGCACTACAACAGCTTGAAGAACGCCTTCTCCGGCCAGACCTTCCAGCTCGACTGCGACTGCGCCTCGGACAACACGCTCTACGCGTTCGTCTACGCCAATCAGCCGTACCACGTCCACCTGTGCGGCGCCTTCTTCGCCGCCCCGGCGACCGGCACCGACTCCAAAGCCGGCACCCTGGTTCATGAGACGAGCCATTTCACCGTCGTCGCCGGTACCAACGACAACGCCTACGGTCAGACCGCCTGCAAGAAGCTCGCGACCAAGAATCCGACCAAGGCGGTCGCCAACGCCGACAGCCACGAGTACTTCGCGGAGAACAACCCGTTCCAGAATTGACGACCTCGAGGCGGGGCGGCTTCTCGCCGCCTCGCCTCGTGCCCCCGGGCTCGCGCTCGATCTCTCCCACGGAGCCTCGTCGTTTTCGGGTATCGTCCACACGATTGCTCGGAGGTTCAACGATGAGTTCGAGACCGGCGTATCTAGACAGCGTTCACCGGAAGATGCGGATGGCCGAAGACATTTTGCGGGGGATTGAAGAACGGCTCGGCGACCTGGAACGGACCCCGAGCTACATGCCGCTCGACCCGACGGAAGAGAGGCTGTGCATCCTCGCAGGCGAGGTCCGGCAGGAAGTCTCGCGAATGGCCGCCGAACTCTCGTACCTGCTCGACAACCCGGATTCGGATCTACCCGAGCCGCCGTCTGCGCCTGCCGACGCTTGAATCTTGGCGCCAAGCTTCTAGGGGGCTCGGTGCCCGACACCGATCCGGCGGTTTCGCCCGGGCGCTGACCACCCGCCGAATAGAGGCTCGCGGTGGCGAGGCGCCCGCTCGGGCGCCCCGCGAAAAATCGGACTACGGAGGGATCGGCCCGCGATAGGCGGAATCGCGTACCACCGCCTGCCAGCTTTCCGCCCCGTTGGCGAGATCGAGCGCCCGCAGGCGGAGCGGTTGCCGGATCGTCACGCCGTTTTCGCGCCGCAGGGAAGGCTGGGCGAGGTAGATGACCTTCCCGCCAACCACCACGAACGGCGCCAGCGAGACCGGCGCATCGAGCACCGCCAGCACCGCGCCGGTGCCACGGTCGGAGATCGACCAGCGGTAGGTATGAAGCGACCCGGCGACCCGCTCGCTCCTGAGCGCGTGGCGGCCGTCAATCGAGGCGAACCCGGAGGACCCCGAAGCGCCCTCCATCTCGGCCGCTCCGCCCGGCGCGAGGCTCCGATCGATCGCGGCGGCGAGACTCACGACCTCGGAATCGGCCACTGGGGTAACGCGCCCGGTCGCCGGGTCGAGCCGGGCAGCGCCGCGCTCGAACCCTCCGACCTTGGCGGCGGGGGTGGGAGCGGCAATAGCAGCGCCGACTGGAACCCGTGAGATGTCCGGCGGCAGGAAGCCGCGAAGGGGCGGTGCGACCGCCGCCGTCCAAGCGAGGGCGACGGAGCTGCCGGTCCCTTCGAGCAGCATGGCGCGGACGCGGAAGCTCCCCCGCAGATCGTCGGTGACGCTCGCCCTCAGGCCGGCCGGCAGAGACAGCTCGGCGCGGGTTTTTTCCCCGCCGGTTGCCGTGTCGAGCAAGGCCACGCGCAGCGCACCCGACGGCCCTGGCTCGTCTTGGGCGAGCAGCGCTCCACCGACCAGGGCGAGCGGCTTGGCTGCGGCGGCGCTGCGCCAAACCGCCTTGCCGGTCGATAGATCGAGCGCCTCGATCCCCCCTTGGGGCTGGGCCACGAAGGCGATGCCGCGAACGGCATCGACCACCGCGCCATCGCCCAGAAGGTTCGCGGCTCGCGCCGGGGCGGGGAAGGCAGCGATTACCACGGCGAGCCCGACCGCGACGAGCGGCGAGGCGAAACTAAAACAAAGGGAACGGACAGACATGGCAAGATCTCCCACGAGCGGAATCCGATCGGTCAGCGGGCGAGCAGGACCGCGACCTTCATATGGTCGAGAGCCCAAGCCGCGCGTCCCATGGTACCGGCGATCAGACGATCTGCGCCGGAGTCGTAATCGAGGTCGAACACCGGGACGGTCGGTAGACCTTTCCCGAGCGGATACCACTGTGAAAAGCCGGTGAATTTGGACGCGATCCAGGCGCCGGTCTGTGAGCCGACGACGAGGCCGTCGCCCAGCGGGGTTTTGACGTAGACCACCGTCCGCAGGCGGCCCGCCCCGAGCACGGCGAGGTTGCCGGTGATCTCGGTCCATGAGGTCCCGGCATTCGTCGAGCGGTACACCTTCGCGTCGTCGGCCACGAACACGTTGTTCGCCTGGTTTGGATCGAGCGCGATGTCGGCAATGTCATTCGTGCCCGGATAGGCCAAGGATCGGAGCAGCGGCGCGGGGTGCGGCGCGGTGCGCACGTAAAGCCTGTCTACGGAGCCGACATACAGCGCCGCGACGTTCGTTCCCGCGCCGTAGGCGACCGCGGCGCGGCCGGAGTTGTTCGCCACCAGGCCGGGGGCGATCTCGGTCACCGTGTCGCCCTCGTCGAACGATTCGTAAAACCCATTGGCGGCACCGATCACCAACCGGATCGGATCGACCCCGTTCAATTCGACCGGCGTGACGAAATTGCCCACCGGCGGCGCGCTTCCACCGAGCGGAGTGAGCAGCGGCTGATCGAAGAAGACGAGGTTGTTGTCCTCGTCCCAGAACGTCCGAACGAACCCGTTGAAATTCTGGGTGCTGCTGAAGCGGATCGAAAAACCGGGAATCGACGTGTCGTCGACCGAAACGTCGCCGCCGTCGCCGCTTTGCAGCACATCCCATTCCTCCCCGTCGGGGGTGCGCTGGACCTGCGCTCCGTTGTCCTGCGAGCCCGCGATCAGCGTTTCGCTCACCGCGTCGAACGCGACGTCGTGGTACTCGCCGGTCTGCAGATCGCCGACCAACGGAAACCAGTCTCCCGTGTTGCTCCGCGGGCTGGTCCGCTTGTAGATACCGCCGTCATCGGTCTCGATCAGATTGCCGGCCGCATCGAACACCATCTCGCGTGAATCGGCGTGCGGCGCGCTGCCGTGGGCCGTACCGCCGCCTGGCGCGCCGAGGGAGCTGGAGTGAGTCAAATGCACCCACTGGCTGCCGGCCGGTTTGCTCGCGTCGCCGCGGAACAGGCGGCCCGTGAAGTTGTTGGCACCGATCGAGTTGGGGAAATCGACCGGGGCGCCGAGCGCCTCGTTCTTGTACGGCTGTCGATCACCACCGACGTAGACGAGGTTGGCGTTCGTCGGGTCCGCCGCGATCGACATATGGATGATTCCCTGGAATCCCGGGTGAATACCGATCGGACCGCCCTCGTTGGTGGTCGGAAGATCCATCTGCACCCACGAAGTACCGCCGTCGCCGGAGCGGAACACCCCGACTAGCTGGCCCCTGCCGACGATCGCGCAATAGACGTTGTTGTTGCGGCCGACGGCCATCTCGACGTTGAAGATTTCCCCCGCGAGCAGGGCATTCATCGCCGAGTTGCTCACCCGGGTCCAGGTCGCCCCAGTGTCGTCGCTGCGATAGATTCCAGTCCGGCTGCCAGCGAAATCGATGTTGGTGAATAGGCGTTTTGGCCGCACGGGATCGCCCACCAGGTCGTAACTGGCGCCTCCCGGTAGACCGGTTGCGGCGGTGCCGGTCGAAACCTGGCTGAAGGTCGCTCCTCCGTTCGTCGAGCGAAAGATGCCGATCGTAGGGTAGGTCTGCAGAGTCGAGTGATCGACCGCGACGACGATCGTCGAACCGCGCTCCGCAACGCCCGAGACGTTCTTGCCGACCAGGCCTCCGCCACCGTCGATCGGAGTCCAAGTGATGCCGCCGTTCGTGGTCCGCAGGAGCCCGGTAGCCCTGCCGCCGGTGAAGCCGAAACTGCTCCAAGTGCCGATCCCGGCGACCAGCGTTAGACCGATCGGATCGGTAGGATCGAATTCGAGCGCGCCGATCGAGAGCGAGGCCTGGTCGTCGGTCAAGCGCCTCCAGCTCGGGGTGGGCGAATCCGCGTTCAAGGTCCGCCAGATGCCGCCGTTGACAGCGCCGACATAGAGCACTTTAGAGTTGGTTGGATGAGCTGCGACGGTATGGATCGCGCCCTCCTCCTCGTTGCTCGGCAGACCCTCGGTCTGGCCGCCGAACGTGGGTGCGGCGCCCATCTCCTTCCAAAGCCCGCCGACGCCGAGGGTCTTGTCGATCGAAGCTTTCTCCTCAGCCCGGACCGCACCGAAGGGAATCAGGATCGAAAGCAGCAAAGCGGCACGCATAGATGAAGTCCCAGGCAAAACAACAGTTCTACAGTCCTTCAAAATACACCTCCGGTCAATGGAGGAGCGCGGGGCTCCTGTATCTCTTCTGTGCGCAGCAACGGGCCAGAGGGGGACTCAGGTGCAAAAGGCGAGCCTAAGCCTGCCTATTCCGCCGGTCACCGTCTTTTTGGGGCGGGCCGAATGCCCGGGCTCGGGTCCCAGCCGAAACGATCCAGATCGATCCGACCGCGCTCGCCTTTCGCTTCGAATCGGACCCCTTCCTCTTCGAGCAGGTGACGCTGGAAACCTTCCCACGCCGGGTCGTCGCGCGAGCTGATCTCCCCCTGGGCGTTGACCACCCGCTGCCAGGGGACGGTGCTCCCCTCGGGCAGGCCGCGGAGGGCGAAGCCGACCTGGCGCGCGCGCCCCGGCAGGCCGGCGAGGAAGGCGATCTGGCCGTAAGTCGCCACCCGCCCTTCCGGGATCAGCTCGACCATCGCGAGAATGCAGGCGACCGCCGCGGCGCCGGAGAGCCGGATCGGCTTGCGGGAGGAATTCTTCTGGGGCGATCGGGGCACGGTCGCGTGAGCATAACCTTCGAGCTGTGTTAGAAAGCGGCGCATGATCCTTGCCGCCGTCATCCAGATGACTTCGACCTCCGACGAGGAGGGCAATTGGCAGAGCGCCAAGGAGCTGATCCGCCGGGCGGCGGCGGCGGGAGCCGGCTTCGTCGCGACGCCCGAATGTACGAATTACCTCGGGCCACACGCCGAAAAGGTACAACGCGCCGATCCCCTCTGGGGGTGGACCCCGGAACGGTATGGCGCCCTCGCCAAAAAGCTCAAGATTCACCTGCTGCTCGGCTCCTACAACGAGCGGAGCGAAGGCGCTTCGCCGTTCCCGGCGAAAAAGTGCGCCAACACGAGCGTCCTGTTCGGCCCCAACGGCAAGATCCTCAAGAGCTATCGGAAGATCCATCTGTTCGACGTCGACATCCCGGACGGTGTCAAATTCTCCGAGTCCGACACCTGCGAGGCGGGCGACGAACTGGCGATCGCCAAGACCCCGTTCGGCACGCTCGGTCTGTCGATCTGCTACGACCTGCGCTTCCCCGAACTCTACCGGGCGCTCACCAAGAACGGCGCCGAGATCTTGACGGTTCCTTCGGCGTTCACGCTCGCGACCGGCAAGGACCACTGGGAAACGTTGCTGCGCGCCCGCGCGATCGAAAACCAATGCTACGTGCTCGCCCCGGCCCAGGTCGGCAAGCACGACGACGGCGGGCTCAAAGAGAGCTGGGGGCACTCGATGATCGTCGACCCCTGGGGCCAGGTGATCGCCTCGGTTTCAGAGGGGCCGGGCTTCGCGCTCGCCGAGATCGACCTCGAACGGGTCGCCCGCATCCGCCAGGCGATCCCGGTCGCGAAACACCGCCGACTGTAGAGCCTGGTAAGCTCCAACAGATGAAGTCGGATTACCAGCTGTGGAAGCTCGCTTGGATGTCGGTCCTGCCGCTCACCAAAGACGCGATCCACGTCTACATCGGCATCCTCTGCCTGCTGGTCGCTCTGCTTCTGTTCCGGCGCAAGCTCTCGTCCCTCTGGGCGCTGGTCCCCGGGCTTGTGCTCTCGCTGGCGATGGAGTACTTCGACCTGCGCGACGGCTTCGGCTGGCAAGCGAGCCTGCACGACATCATCAACACCAACCTGATCCCCGCGCTGCTGGTCGTCCTCGCGCGGCTGGAGTTGATCCACACCTGAACAGGGCGGGTCGGCGGCCTACGCTTCCTTCGCTTTGGGCGGGGCAAAGACTTCGTAGCAGCGGCGGCAGCGGGCCTCGTAGGATTCGATGTCCCCCACCTGAAGCTGGGAATCCCCTCCCGCGATGCGTTGGCTGTAGTGGGCGGGGGCACCGCAGCGGATGCAGACGGCGTGCATCTTGTCGACGTACTCGGCGAGCGCGAGGATCTGCGGCATCGGCCCGAACGGCCGGCGCTCGAAATCGAGATCGAGACCCGCGACGATCACCCGGACTCCGGCGTCCGCCAGCTCGTCAACCCGGTCGACCAGCCCGAGGTCGAAGAACTGTGCCTCGTCGATGCCCACCACCTGCACCCCAAGCGCCAGGCGTCGGCGCAGCTCCGCGCTGTCCGGCACGCACTCCGCCTGCAGTTCCCGCTTGTCGCGGGTGACCAGCCGCTCCGGCTCGTAGCGGGTGTCGGCCCCCGGCTTGAACACCTGGACGCGCTGGCGGGCGATCGACGCGCGGCGCAGCCGCCGCACCAGCTCCTCGCTCTTGCCGGAGAACATTCCTCCGGTGATGACTTCGATGTGGCCGCGCGATCCTTCGTTCATGGGACGCGGATTCTACTGCGCGGAAGGTGCTGTGCGCTCGTCGGGGGGTTGTACAATCCCGCCCATGCCGCCCTCTTTGCCCAAACGGATGTTCTCCTACGACGAAGCGGTCGATACGTTCCCGCACGTCCGGGACGTGACCGACATCGCCTTCCGCCAGGTCGAAGCGATCATCAACCGGATCCAGAGCCGCGACGAGATGGAGCGCCGCAAGGAAGAGATCGAGGCGGCCTGCGACCGGGTGGTGCAAAGCTGGGCCGAACGGGTGATCGCGTTCGGCTGCGTGGTCCAGGGTCTTTGGCGGGTCGATTGGGACAACGGCGCCGGCTACTACTCCTGGCGCTATCCGGAGGACGGCCTGCGCTACTTCCACACCTACGAGGACGGCTTCCCCGGCCGGGTGCCGGTGCAGTAGAAAAGCGGGGAGCAGCGCGGGATCAGGCGGGATCAGCGGGGCAAGGCGGTCGTGATCAGCGGGCGTTTGCCCGGGCGTTCGACGACGAAGGTCTTGCGTCCCCGGTAGGCGGCGATCCCGGTGGGGGGTACCCGAAGCGTCGCATCGCCGCGGTAGAGCGACAGCACGCGCCGGACGTATTCCCGGGTCTCCGGATAGGGGGGAATGCCGCCGTGCTTTTCGACCGCGCCCGGCCCGGCGTTGTAGGCTGCCAAGGCGTATTCCACCTGGCCCGAGAACCGGTCGATCAAGTTCCTCAGATAGGTGACGCCGCCGCGCAGGTTTTGGACCGGGTCGTAGGGGTCGAGCACGTCCAGCAGCCGGGCGGTGTCGGGCATTAGCTGCATCAGGCCGATCGCCCCTTTGTTCGACAGCGCCGCGGCGTTGTAGCCGGATTCGACCTGGATCACCGCTTCGACCAGCTTCGGGTCGAGGCTCTGGGCGCGGGCGTGGACCTCGATCAGCGGTTCCAGCTGCCGATCCGGCACGGCGACCAGCTCGGTGGCGAAGCGACGGGCGTGCTGCGCCACGCTCTCGTTGAAGATGACCCGCCGTCCGGTGCCGGCGAGGCCGATCCGGACATCTCCCGAGCCGGCCGGGCGGAGCGAGGGCAACGAACGCCGCGGCGGAGCCGCGGCGAGCGGCGGGCAGAGCACCGTCACACCGAGACCGAGAACCGCCAGGCCCAGAACCGTCAGGTTCGGAACCCTCAGTAAGGCCTTCCGCTTACCGTTCACGACACCCCGCAAACTTCCATCGAGAGATGCGATTGGACCGCTGACTTTAGTCCTCTCGCCCGCCGTCTTCAAGGGGGTCGGCCTTACATTCTTTACCTAAGCTTGACTTCAACTTGAAGAGTCTCCGTTCCGCGTGGTCTAGGATGGCCCTCGACGGGAGGCGCCGCACGCGGTGGGTGCTCTCGAACCGACTCTAGGAGAAACACCATGAAACGTTGGATCTACTTTCTCGCCGCCGGCCTGTTGATCGTGCCGCTCGCCCTGGCGCATGCCGGCGGTTTTGGCCATCGCGGCTTCAGTCATCACGGCGGTCACAGCTGCGGCGGCCCCGGGCCGGACTCCGCGATGATGCACGACGGCAAGGACATGCCCTCGATGGTCGACCACCTCGCCAAAGCGCTCGACCTCACGGACGATCAGAAGGCATCGGCCCAAGAGATCGAAACCAAGATGAAGGCGACCGTCGAGCCGATGCACGCCGACATGATGCGCGTTCAGGATCAGCTTGATCAGGCGCTCAAGAGCAACGCTCCGGCCGCCGAAGTCGGCTCTCTCGCAATCCAGGCCTACCAGATCCGCCAGAAGGCCGAGGCCGCGCACGCCGACTTTCACACCCAGTTCCAGGCGCTCCTGACCTCCGAGCAGAAGGAGAAATTCGAGTCGATGCAAAAGGAAATGCACTTCGGCCCGCACGGTCACCACGGCGACCCCGGCGAGATGCCGGGCGCGCCGGGCAAGTAGCGGCTCGGAAAGCTCAACGCGCCGTAGGGGCGGCCACTCGTGGCCGCCCTGGTCCCTACATTTTCACGCCGCGACGGCCGAGCAAGCGCTCCAGTCTCTTGTAGAGAGTGTCCCCCAGCAGCGAGTGCGCCACGGAAGAGATGTCCTTCAGAACCTTGTGGAGATCCTCCGAGCCGCTCCAGTGGCGGCGGGCGTAGGGCTCCAGCTCGCCGCCGAACGCTTGAGACAGGACCGCGACGGCGAGGATCAGATCGTCCATGTACCCGACGCCGCCCAGGATCGCCTCGGGCAACAGGTCGAACGGCAGGATGAAATAGGCGAGCGCGCCCCCGATCAACGCACGCGTCTTGCCCGGGACCTCCTTGTCGAGCGACAGGCGGACCAGCAGCATGAAAACATCCGGCACCAGAATCAGCGCGCGGACCGCGTCGGCGGACAACTTATTGCCGCGCCGCTCCACCGCCTTCAAGATCCGCTGCCGCAGGCGGTCGTAGAAGCCGAGCAGCTTCGGCGCGGGAATCTCGGTATCGCCCGCGAGAGCCCTTTGCGCCTCTTCTTCGCGCTCGTCGGCGTGCTCGTCCAGGTCGTGCTCGTAGTGGATTTCGGTCATCGGTCGGCCTCCTATCCGGAAAGCCCACTGTAGAGCCCCCCTCTAGAGAATATACGCCAGGGCAAAACCCACCTGGGCGAACATCATCATGAGGTACATGTGCTTCCAGGAGGGGTGGTTCTCGGTCGCGGTGAGCGAATCGGGATCGCGCACCAAGAGATAAACCGTATACGCGCCCCAAATCATCAGGATCGCACCCAAGGCGACCAGCAGGGTGGGGTTGCCGGTGAGGATCGCGTGGCCCGGCTCTCTCGGATCGCGAAGATGCGCGCCGAGCGGCAGCAGAATCCACGGCAGCACAAACGAGGGGATGATCATCCATGCCGCGCGCTTCACCCCGTAGACGATCGGCAGCGTCCGGCAGCCGCCCGCCAAATCCCCTTCGATGTCGGCGAAGTCTTTGGTCGAGGCGGCGAAGATCAGGAACAGGAAGAACGCCAGACCGATGAACCAGGGCTCGGTCGAGGCGACCGGCGCCACCATCCCCCAGCCCGCCGCCTTGAGCAGAAAGCCGCGCGGGATCGCCATGGTGAAATTCGCCGCCATGCCGCGAACTTTCGTCCTACCGAGCGCGGGCGCGGAATAGACGAAGGTGAACGCCAGGCCGAGCAGATAAATGAAGAACACCACGTGCGCTCCGGCCGGCGCGTGGAGCTTCTCTCCCCAGGTGACGTACGGATAGGGAACGACGAGCCAGGTGGGAAAGAGCGCGAATGCGTAGAGCACCCAGGTAAACTTCCACGCCTCGCGGATCGACAGTGCGCCGGTCACCAGCGGCCGGTCCGGTTTGTTCAGCCGGTCGATGTCCAAGTCGTAGATCTGGTTGATCGCGTTCGACGCCGCGTTCATCAGGCTGGCGCAGAGCGAGCCGAGGACGATCGTCAGAATCACCGACAAGGTGACCTGCCGGCTCGGATCCGGATTGTGGATCGAGCCGAACGCGCAGATCGCGCCGGAGACGATGCCGAGCAGCGGCGGCAGCAGCGTAAAAGGCCGCGCCAGTTGGCGATAGAGGTTCAGTTTGCTCAATGCGGGAATCTCACGGTTCTAGTCGTTCAGCTCAGCGGCCCCAAGATCCCCACCAGCGCGGCGGAGGCCGCGACCAGCGCGCCCACCAGCGTGTTGAGGAAGTTGAGCGCCTCGTTGTCGAGCAGCGCGCTCCGTTCGAGCGCACCGCCCACCAGGCTTTCAAACGTCGTTCCAACGAAGGCCGCGGCCGCCACGATCGCAATTCCGGGCGCGGGGTAGAGCCCGACCCAATAGCCGAGGCCGCCGATTACCAGCGAGGCGAAGATTCCGGCGAGAGTTCCTTCGAGCGAGACCGCCCCTTCGGTGCCGCGCGGCACCGGGCGAAGGGTCGTCAGCTTGAAAGTCCGCCGGCCGAGCAGCTGGCCGATCTCGCTCCCCGCGGTATCGGCCGCGGCGGTCGCAAAAGCCCCGGCGAATGCCAGTCCGTAGAGGATGGGGTAGGGAGTCGCCGCGGCGAACAGCGCGCAGCCGGCCGCGACTCCGGCGTTCGCGAACGCATGCCGCGCGCCGCGCCGGCCGCCCGCCTCTTGGGCGAGCTTTTCCGCCGCTTTTCTCTTGTAGCCGAACTTGGTGCAGGCGGTGCCGATGACAAAGAACGCAACCAGCAGCAGGAACCCGCGCCAATCGAGAAACGCATAGATGGCGGTGCCCAGCAAAGTCCCCGCGATCACGCCGGACCGGTCGACTGAGCGCGCCGCGTAGGCCGCCGCGGCGAACGCCGCGTTGATCGCGAAACCGATTCCCGCCCGGGTCCAAAAGCCACCCGCCAGCAGGTCGGCCCAGCGCCCCTGGGTGAGCAGAAGGCCGAGCAGGAAGAGGCTTGCGACCATCGGCACGCCGAGGTTGTCGTCGAGCCCCTGCGGCTGCGATTCGAGCGCCGCGGCGACCAGTGCGGCGATCGAACAACAGGTGACGGCGAAGGCGATCGTGTAGACCCCGGGCGCCGTCCAGAGCACGAAGAAACTGGCTGCGGCCCCGCCGAATAAAACAAACGCGAGGGTGCCGGACCAGCTCTTCTTCGGATTCCAAGGAAGGCGCGCGCCGCCGACCGAGAGACCCACCACCGAGGCCATGCCGTCGCCGAACGCGAGCAATCCCCAACCGGCCGCCGCGACTTCCAGATGGCGCCAGAAGACGAGGATTAAGAGGAACACCGAAACGGGATAGAGCAGGATGCCGATCGAGCGCCCGCGCTCCCCTTCCCGCAGCAGGTTTTTGCCGCCCACGCGCGGCAGGATCAGAAAGTTGAACAGGATCGCGAACAAGGCCATCGCAGCGGAGCCGAGCGGTCCGAGAAACCGGAGAGCCAAGGCGAACAGGCCGCTCCCGATGTGGACGACCTTGCGCGGCAGCTCGCCCGCGGGAAGAGGTCTCAAGCCCACTTGGCCGTCTCCTTGAGCCAAGCGAGCGTTGCGCCCATTCCGTCGCGCAGAGAGGTGGGCCGATAGTCGAAATCGCGCGTGGCGGAAGCCGAGCTGTAAGCCCAGTCGTGGCGGTAGATTTCGACCAGATCGGGCGTGAGGGCGGGGACCGTGCCGGTCGCTTTCGCCCAGAGCTTGGCCATCGCTCCGGCCGCCTTGGCCACCCCATCGGGGAAGCGGCGCTTGGGGACCGGGACGCCGGTCAGCTCTTCGACCAGGGCGTAGAACTCGGCCAAGGTTACGTTGTCCCCCCCCAGCACATAGCGCGAGCCGGGCTCGCGCTCCACCACGTCGGCCGTGCCGCGGGCCACGTCGTCGACCAGCACGTAGCTCCACCGCCGTTCGGGTTTGCCCAGCAGGGCGGGGAGCTTCTTGCCGATCAGATCGAGCACGTGGCGGACGACGATGTTGCCTTCGGTCAGCTCGCCCGGGCCGTAGATCACGCCGGGATAGACGACCGAGAGAGGCGTCCCTTCAGCGATCGCCGCGCGAGCCCGCCGGTCGGCGAGCGTCTTGGTCCGCTCGTAGTCGTTGATCCAAACCCGCTCGCCCTGGCTTGGGCCGGTGTTCGCCGATTCGTCGAGCATGCCGCCCGGACCGTTCTCGGTGGGGCCGAGCGCGATGAAGCTCGAGACGTAAGTGATCCGCGAGACGCCCGTCGCCCGGGCCGCCGCGAGCACATTGTTCAAGCCGCCCACGTTGATCCGGTCGAACTCCGCCGCCGGAGCGAGGATTTTGACCAGCGCCGCGGCGTGGAGAATTGCGTCGCACCCGCCCGACCCGGAAGCCGCAGCCACCAGACTCCCCCGGTCGGTGACGTCCCCGGTTGCGAACTCCACCCCCGCGGGAAACCTCTCCCGCGACGAGCCGGCGCGCACGAGAAGCCGAACCGCATGCCCTCGCGCGACCAGCTCGGCGACCGTCCGCCGCCCCAAGAATCCGGTGCCCCCGGTGACCAGGATCTTCATTCGAGCGGCGAACTATATCCCGACTCCCGCGGCGGGCCGGGCATGCCCCGACGCACCGCCCCCGTGGGGTACGCCGACCCTTAGAAGTTCAAGCGGAACTCATCTTCGGGGCCTTTGTCGCCGCCTGTCCCGCCAGAAGCGAGGTGAGGCACCCACAAGAGGTAGGTATCTCTTCGAATTCGCGCTTCGCTTCGGCAAGCCGTGCGGATGACCGCGCGGCTCCGAGAAAGGACCGGCCTCCAATGCGTAGAGCCCTAGTCGTCCTGGTTTTTACCCTTGCCTTTGCTGTCTGGTGCCGCCCCGCCGCAGCCTGTCCGTCGCCGGTCGGGCCGCCGTACTCGGAAACCGTGCTCATGAACGACACCTGGCCGATGAGCGACTGTTATTACCGTTCCGGCTATTCGACCCTAGTGGTCTATTGGAAACGCGTCAAGTATTACGACGTCAACATGTACCAAAACATCCAGGAATGCAGCGGATACATCACCAAACAGTTCCTCTACAAGATCAACAGCTACACCACGACCTGCTGGTATCCGACCACCACGAGCTGCGTCGGCAACAAAGATTGGGCGCCGAGCCCCGTCTGCAACTAGGCGGCAGCCATTCCGAAAGAAACCGGCAGGTCCGCTCTCGCGGACCCGCCGACTGATTCGCCTGAAGGACCGTCTCAAGCGGCGTTCGCCGTCTCTCCGGGCCAGATCTCGCGCAGCGCGCTCCTTAGCAGCAACCGGCCGCGGCCCGGCTCTGCGGGAAGAGGCATGCGGTCGCCCCAGCCGCCGCCCACGAGTACCTCTTGGAGACTTTCGTCGAACTCCTCAACCTCCGACCAGCGCAAACTGCCCGATGTCGGGGCGTTTCGCCAGATCAGGCGATTCGAGGTCAGCAGGCACCAGTGGGTGTCGTCGATGAAGCTTGCGAGCAAGCCCTGCTCTTCCGGCCGGAGCGAAGCGGCGAAGCGCATGCGTTCCCACGATTGCTTCGGTAGATGATCCGGCGTGTTGGTGCGCTCCGTACCGCCCCCTTCGCGGAGGAGGAGTCTCTCAATGCGAGAAAAAAGTTCACCTCGGCACATATCTTGTCGGCCCCCCCGGCGGACCGATTCGCTTCAAAATCCGCCGTCCCCTCAATAGGCGCCGTACCCGGGGAGAATCGATCATCCCCAATCCATCTCATCCCATCCCATTGGGGGGGAACTCTGAGGCGGCCTGCTTCGTATACTGAGCGCCATGCCTTCTGAATCGGCGCCCGCGGAAAGGTCGGTGACAGAGCTCCTTCACGCTTGGAGCGCGGGGGATCTCGATGCCGCAGACTCCTGGGTCCCGGCGCTCTACGATGAGCTGAAGCGGCTCGCGGCGGCGCAGTTGCGCGGCGAGCGCGACGAGCACACCCTGGAGCCGACCGCGCTGGTCCACGAAGCGTATCTGCGGCTCGCCGAGCTGCGCGCGATCGACTGGCGCAGCCGCAACCACTTCTGCGCGATGGCCGGCCGGATGATGCGGCGGGTTCTGGTCGATCACGCGCGAAGCCTCGCCCGCGACAAGCGGGGCGGCGGCAGAGTGCGGGTGCTGCTCGAGGAGGCAGGCCTCGCGGCGCCCTCCCGCGAGCTCGACCTGGTTGCCCTGGACGGCGCGCTCGAACGGCTGGCGGCTTTCGATCCGGAGGCCATCTCGGTCGTCGAGCTGCACACCTTCGGCGGCCTGACGCTCGAAGAGACCGCCGCCGCGCTCGACCTTTCCTCGGCGACCGTCGTCCGCAGGTTCCGCGCCGCGAAGGCCTGGCTCTACCGGGAACTCAAGCCGGCTGGATTGGCGGAGGCCGACCCTGGACGCTGAACGCTGGCGGCGGGTTTCCGAGCTGCTCGACGCCGCGCTCGAACATCCCGAAGCGGAGCGGGCCGCCTGGCTTGCGGCCGAGTGCGGAGAGGATTCGGACCTCGTCGGGGAGGTTTCGTCCCTGCTCGCGGCGCACGGCGAGGCTGGCACCTTCCTCGAACCGCCCCCCCGCGTCGAGCTGCCGCTCGGCAACCGGCCGGTCTCCTCCGGTTCGCCCTCCGGCCCGGGAATCTCCGCCGAGGGATGGGCCGGCCGGCGGGTCGGCAACTACACCCTGGTCCGCGAGATCGGCCGGGGAGGAATGAGCGTCGTCTACCTCGCCGAGCGTTCCGACCAGGCCTACGAGCACCAGGTGGCGGTCAAGCTGGTCTATCCGGGTCTGGTCGATCCGCGGCTCGCCGAGCGTCTGGTCGCGGAGCGCCAGATCCTCGCGCGGCTGGAGCACCCCAACATCGCCCGCCTGCTCGACGGCGGCACGACCGACGACGGCGTTCCATTCTTCGTCCTGGAACGGATCGACGGCCTACCGATCGATCGTCATTGCGACGAGCGGGGGCTCTCGATCCCCGAACGGATTCGCCTGTTCCGGACCGTCTGCGCCGCGGTCGCCCACGCCCATCGCAACCTCGTCGTGCATCGCGATTTGAAGCCGAGCAACATCCTGGTCGGGGCGGACGGCGAGCCGAAACTGCTCGATTTCGGCATCGCCAAGGTCCTCTCCCCCAACGAGCTCGAAGAGGAGGGGGCGCGGACGATCTCGCCGGCTCTTACCCCCAGCTACGCGAGCCCCGAGCAGTTGCGCGGCGAGCCGGTGACCACCGCGACCGACATCTACTCGCTCGGCGTCGTGCTCTATCGCCTGCTGACCGGCGCTCTGCCCCGCACCTCGCCCACCTGGCCGACGACCTCCGCCGTCGGCTCCGGCGAGGTCGACAGTCCAAGCCGGCGCGCGCGGCGCATCGAGCCGGCGCAGCGCGGAGCGACGCTGTCGCCCGAAGAGATCGCCCGCCGCCGCGGCACGACTCCGCGCGGCTTGGTCCGCCAGCTCGCGGGCGATCTCGACAACATCCTCCAAAAGGCGCTGCGCCACGAACCGGAGCGGCGCTACGCCTCGGTCGAGCGGCTGGGCGAGGATCTGCGCCGCTACCTGGAGCACCTGCCGGTCGAGGCGCGGCCGGACGGCTGGGGTTATCGCGCGGCAAAGTTCCTGCGCCGCAACCCGCTCGCCGCGGTGCTCGCCGTCCTGCTCGGGCTGT
This sequence comes from Thermoanaerobaculia bacterium, assembly GCA_038250865.1. Lineage (GTDB taxonomy): Bacteria > Acidobacteriota > Thermoanaerobaculia > Multivoradales > UBA5704 > DASYKS01. The sequence goes on from JBBSBW010000020.1 coordinate 72,121, forward strand.
CGAGCTTGGGCTACGGATTCTTCGCTTCGATCCAATCGCGACGGGTCGAGCGCGAGCGGTCGGAGCGCGCACTGTCGCTGCTGGTCGACCTGTTCCGCGGCGCCGACCCGACCGCCCGGGCGACCAGCTCCAAGCCGACGGTCGAGGAGGTGCTCGACCTCGGCGCCCGCCACCTGCTCGAACGGGTGGAAGGAGAGCCGGAGGTCGAAGCACACCTTGCGAGTGTGATCGGCGACGTCTATTTGAACCTGGGGGCCTTCGACCGCGCAAAGCCGATGATCGTTCGGGCGCTCTCCTTGAGCGGCCGGACCGCGATCCCCGCGGCCGAACGACTCATCTACCTGTACCAGTTCGGCTTGCTGCAATTCGTCACCGGGCACCACTCCCAGGGGGAGCGCATCCTCACCGCCTGCCAGCTGCAACAGAAGGCCCTGGGACCGGCCGCCGAAGTGGCGCGAGCCAACACGCTCGAAGCGCTCGGCCGGTCGCGCTTTCAGCTGGGACGCCTGGATGACGCTTATGCCGCCCAGCGCGAAGCGCTTTCGATTCGCCTGAAGGCGCTCGGCGCGGATGATCCGCAGGTCGCCTCCAGCCTCTCCTATCTCGCCTCGGTCCGCGGTCGCCAGGGAGATTCCGGAGCGGCGCTCGGTATGTTCCAGCTCGCCTTGAGGATCGCCCGGCGCAACTTCGTCCCCGACCATCCGATGATCTGCGATCTCTTGCAAGGTTACGCCGTGACGCTCGCCGAGAGGGGAAAGCTGACCGAGGGCGAAGCGGCGCTCCGCGAGGCACTGGCCGGCCAGCGGCGCCGGTTGGGCGAAGCGCATCCCGACATCGCGTTCACCATCGACAGCCTCGCCACCAACCTGATGTACGAGGGGCGCTACCCGGAGGCCGAAGCGGAGTACCGCGAAGGGCTCGCGATGCGCCAGAAGATCCTCGGACCCGAGCATCCGCTCACCGGCCTCAGCCTGTCGAACCTCGGCGACCTGCACCGCCGGATGGGCCTTCTCAAGGAAGCCGAAGTCGAGCTGCGGCAATCGTTGACGATGATCGAGAAAGCCTACGGGCCGGCGCATCTGAACACCTCGCGCCCGATGGTGTCGCTGGCCCGACTGCTACTCGGCCGAGGCGACGCCGAAGAGGCGCTTCAGCTCCTCGACCGCTCGCTGCCGAGCCGGGTGGCCACCTTCGCGCCGCATCATTACCGGATCGCCGAGGTCGAAAACGATCGGGGCGCAGCACTCCTGGCCCTCGGCCGCCGCGACGAGGCCTCCCCGCTCCTCCGGTCGAGCTGCATCGACCTCGTGGCGAGCCTGCCGGCCGACGACTATCGAGTGGTGAACGCCAAGAATCGCCTGGCGGAGATCGACGCTCACTGACATCGTCACCCGTTCGCGGTTGCCCCAGGCGGTCCGCTCGGAGTAAGTTCCACTCTTCCGAAGGAGACACGAAATGAGCACGGTTCGACTGGAAGCAAAAGGTATCGCCCCCGGCCTTACGGTGAACGACATGGCGGCGAGTCTGAAGTTCTATACCGAGGCGCTCGGCTTCGAGGTCTTGAGCCGAGACGAGCACGAAGGGGTGCTCCGCTTTGCGATGCTCAAGTCGGGCACCGCCGAACTCGGCATCGGCCAGGACGACTTCGCCAAGGGGCGCGATCGCGCCAAGGGCATCGGATTCCGCTTCTGGATCGAGACCGAGCAGGATCTCCAGGCGCTCGCCGACCAGATCAAATCGGCCGGCTATGCGCTCGATTCCGAAGTGCAGAAGCTCCCCTGGGGACCGATGGGCTTTGCCGTCTCAGATCCCGACGGTTTCAAATTCACGATCTCGGAACCGCAAGGGAGCGCGTAAGGCGCGTAGGCCGCTCTTGCAAGGGGACCCTTAGTCGGAATGCTTAGAGACCGCGCTGATGGCCCACTCGATGAGGCTCTTGTGGAGCCAAATCTCTGGATGGGCGTCGAGCGAACGCAACCGACCGAGGGTTTCCACCTGGGAGAGAACGCCCTGTCTAAATGCCTCGACCAATAGGCCCAAAGTCCCTCGAACACGCGTCTTGGCCCCTTGATCCGAGAAGATCTCCTCGGCCAGATTCCGCGCGCGGAGATCGTCGACCAGAAGCCAGTCAGCGTGTTCCGGAATCTGAGACAACAATCACAGGAGAGAGGCCCGCTCCAGGGTCATTTCGCCGTCAAGGACTCGAGGATCGAGATCCGGACCCAATCCGTGGGCGTAGGCAACCCCACCGATCTCCCATAGCGAGATCCCGGCACGATGTGCGGCATACGCAAGGGTGCCTTCTCCTCTGCGGTAGGCTTCTAAGGCCTTCAGGATCTTCCACTCGCGAAGGCCCAGACGAAGAACCTCGGCGCGCTCTTCGGGGTCAGGAGGAAGGTCTCTCACGACGGAAGACGGCGCCTCGACAAAAATCTTCTCGGTCGGATCGGGCAGGGTGATTGCGGACATGGCTCCCCCTTCGGGTCTGGCCATGGATTCTACGCCCTTCCCGCGATCCGGGCAGCCGGCCTGCTACCAGCCCGGTAAGCCCGCCTTTTGACCCCCATGAACGCCTCGCATAGCATCGGTGTCTCTCGAGGGTGACGCCCGAGGCCCCGGTGTGCCATCCCAGGCACACTCGGCAGACGGCGCAAAGGAGCTCCCGGCTATGAAATTGACTCCGCTTGCCAAGGCTTTGCTGTTCCTGATCGGCCTTGGCCTGGTCGGCACTGCGATCTACAAGTTCGTCCCCAAGGACAAGCTGCCCTGGAACCGGCCGAAGGCGACGCCGGCCGACGATGGCTCGACGACCTCGACCAGCGCTACCTCGAACGATGGCAATACTCGAAGCCAGACCTCGACCTCCACCCACGCGAGCAACGAGCCCTGGATCGAGATCCCCGGCGGGATTTTCTCCTCTGGCCAGAACCAGGAGAGCGTCGACGTGTCGACGTTTAGGATCGGCCGGACCGAGGTGACCAACGGCGAATACGAGAAGTTCCTCGGCGAGTGCGCTGCGGGATCGAACTGCGGCCCGCGCGAGGTGCCCAACTATTGGGACGACGAGGCGTACCTGGACAGCCACCGCAACAATCCGGTGGTCTTCGTCTCCTGGGGCGATGCCAAGGCCTATTGCAAATGGGCCGGGGGCCGGCTGCCGACGATCGCCGAATGGGAGAAGGCCGCCCGCGGTACCGACGGTCGCGAGTTCCCGACCGGTGCGACGATCGACCCGGCCGCGGTCAACATCTTGGGGTCCAATCACGATAAGAACAACGCGGCGAAGAAGATCCCCACCTGGGCGATCGACGACGAGGCTTATGCCCGCGACGCGAGTCCCTACGGAGTACTTGGGCTGGCGGGCAACGTCTCGGAATGGACTTCGACGAACAGCCCCGACGAGCCCGACAACTATCTGGCTGCGGGCGGTTCCTGGGACTCCTGGGATTTGAATGATGGCCGCACCCACCATCGCCTTGCCATCTCGCCGACCGACCGCAGCTCATCTCTCGGCTTCCGTTGCGCCAAATCGAAGTGAACCGCCCCATCGACCGCCCCATCGAAACGAACCCGAGGATCGCCGCCATGAAAGCTCCCGCACTTCTCGCCACGGCCCTGATCGCCCTGGTGTTCTCGACCCCGGCTAAGGCCGACGACTCGCTTCAGAAGATCGTCGATGCCGGCGTGCTACGCGTCGCCGCCGAGCCCGGCACGCCTCCGATGCTGTTCAAGGAAGGTTCGAAGTACGACGGCTTCGATTGGTCAGTCGCCAATGCGATCGCCAAGAGGATCGGCGTCGACACGGTGGTCATCGTCCCCGGCAAATACAGCGAGCTGCCCGGCCGGCTGATCAACGGCAAGGCCGACGTGATCATCTCGGGGTACACCGCGGACGATTCGATCGCCGGTGTTGATTGGTCGGATTCCTACTACGACTACGGCCTCTGCCTGGTGGTGAAGAAAGGCAGCTCGATCCACAGCACCAGCGACCTCTCCGGCAAGGTGATCGGCATCTTCAACGATGCGGCGGCCGAGAATTCGGTCAAGGGCATGGTCCGCGGCTACAAGCGGCTGGAAAAGTACGAGGACGGCTATTTCGATCTGCTGAAGCAGGGGAAGATCGACGCCTTCATCTACGACTACCCCTACGCCCAGGAAGAGCTGAAGGAGTACCAGGGGCTCGAAATCGTTCAGTTCAACCTGACCAAATCCGCCTACACCGTCGGCGTCCGCCGAGGTGCCACCAGCCTGCTCAAGATCGTCAACTCCTCCATCCGCGGCCTCCGCGCTTCGGACGAATACCGCCAGATCATCCGGAAATATCTCGGCGGAACCGGCCCCGCCCCGATCGCCAAAGAACAGGTGGCCGCCGCCGGCCAAAGCGTCTACAAAGTGAAATCCGGCGACACCCTCTCCGCCATCGCCCGCGACCAACTCGGCAAGCTCAGTCGCTGGACCGAGATCTGGGATGCCAACAAAGGCCGCATCGCCGATCCGAACCTGATCGAGATCGGGTGGGAGTTGGTGCTGCCGAAGCGGTAGGGGTGCTTGCATCGGACGGTATAGAAAGTAGAGCCAATGCCCAGGTTGCTCGGGATCAGGATTCAGAATTACAAGTCGCTGGCTGACGTCACCCTCGGGCAGATCAGCTATGGGGAGGGGGAGCAACTCCCTCCCTTGAGTTGCTTTATCGGTCCCAACGGCAGCGGCAAATCGACCCTGCTGGATGCGTTCGGCTTTCTTGCCGACTGCCTGCGCGAAGGAGTCGAAGCGGCTTGCGACAAGCCCCAGCGGGGTGGCTTCGCGCGTCTGCGAACGGCAGGCTCCACCGGACCCATCGAGTTCTCTCTCTACTATCGAGAGGAGCAGCAATCCCGGCCGATCACCTATCGCTTTAAGGTGGATACCCGGCAGGGAGTACCGATCGTTACCGAAGAGACCTTACGCCAGCGCCGTAAAGGTGCAAAGCATGGGCGGCCCTACCCATTCCTTAGCCTGGAAAACGGCAGCGGCTTCGTCTGGGGAGGCGACGCGACCGAGAAGGACGGCGAGAGCGCGGCGAAAGTCGAGATCACGCTGGACGACGAGAGCCGCCTCGGGATCACGACCCTCGGCCAACTGAAAGAGCATCCTCGCATCGTCGGCCTCCGCACGTACATCGAAAACTGGTACCTCTCGTATTTCGTTCCGGACGCCGCTCGGAGACTCCCGCCGGCAGGTGCTCAAAAGCATTTGGACCGGACCGGCGAGAACCTCGGAAACGTCGTTCAATTTCTTGAGAGGAACCACAAAACTCTCTTCAAACAGGTCCTCGACGAGATCGCAAGCCGGATCCCAGGAATCCGAAAGATCTCCCACGAAACGAGCGCCGACGGTCGCTTGCTGCTTCGTTTCAACGAGCAAGGCTACCGGGATCCCTTTTATCAGCAGGCGATGTCAGACGGCACTCTCAAGATGTTCGCCTACCTGTTGCTTCTGAAGGACCCGGAACCGAGGCCCTTCATCGGAATCGAAGAGCCGGAAAATGGTCTTTACCACAAGCTCTTGCAAGAACTGGCCCGGCAATTCCTGCGGCATACCGAGCAAACGCGGGAGACGCAGCTCTTTCTCACGACCCATTCTCCCTACCTGGTGAACGCACTCCAGCCAGATCAGGTGTGGCTCCTGACCAAAGATGATCAAGGTCATACCCAGGCCCAGAAAACCAGCGACTTGCAGGCCGTCAAAGAAATGGTCGATGAGGGCATCCCGCTCGGAAGCCTTTGGTACAGCGATCACTTCGGCGAAATCTCCCCGGGATGAAGCTGCACATCCTCGTCGAAGGTGAGTCAGAGGCGCAGTTCCTGCGCGGCTGGCTGGGGCGTCTGATCCCTGCGCACACTTTCCGGGTTTATCCCCACCAAGGGAAGGGCAAGCTACCTCGCCTTTCGGATTCGAAGGTCGATCCAGGCAGGGAAGGACTCCTTGACCAGCTTCCCGCGAAGCTGCGCGCGTTCGGCAAAGCGCTGAATCCGGCGACCGAACGAGTTCTCGTCTTAATTGACCTCGATGACGCCAGCTGTATCGAGCTTAAGGAACGCCTGGTCGCTGTTCTGCACCAGTGCAATCCGGCGCCCCGAACTCTCTTCCGGATTGCGATCGAAGAGACAGAAGCGTTTTTCCTAGGTGACCGCCAAGCGCTCCAGGCGACGTTTCCTCGAGCAAAACTCGCCAAATTAAGTCACTATGACCAAGACGGCATCTGCGGTACCTGGGAGGTGTTGCAATCCGTAATCGGTGCAAAACGCCCGGACAAGGTCGAATGGGCGAAAAAAATGGCTCGCCATCTGGGAACAACTTGGAGGGGAAAGGACGCCAATGCCTCCCCCAGTTTTCGTCAGTTCTGTCGCGGGATTTTGCAGCTGGTCGGGGAAATCGACGGGTAAGTCTGCCTTAAGCCATCTGGAGCCTCGGTGAAACTTCTAACGACTCTCGCATTCTCGGCTTCCCTTTTGGGCGCTGGCTGTCAGCAGCCCGCTCCTCCTTCGTCGCCTAAGTCCGCTTCGACTTCTCCCGCTGCTACGCCTTCGGGTTCCTTTCCTCCGAGGAGTGCACCGATGAAGGAAATGAGACGGCAGATGCTCACCAAGAAGCCGGGAGAGTTCGGCGTCACGCCGAGCGAACAATTTCCGCGAATCTATGGCGTCGTCATGGATTGGCCGATCTCCGACCAAACGGTGACCGTGGTCGGCTTCTGCGACGGGAACGCCAGCCTCTACACCACATCGACCTACGGAGTCCTCGGCGGTTTCTCCCATGAACCGGTTCGGATCGCGGCACAAGATCTCGTGCGCACGTCCGAGCAGTTCTACGATCTCTCAAAGCCCACCACAGATTTCTCGTACCCCGACCCGACCCACGGCCGATTTTATTTGCTCACGTTTGACGGCCCGCGGATGATCGAAGTTCCCGAGAGCGACCTCTCGTCAGATGCGAGTAGCGTGTCAGAGCTGAGTCACAAAGCTCAGCATCTGATTACCGCCCTTCACCAAATCACCGAGAAGGAAGGCAAGTAACCGCGATCGGTCGGCTCGGCTTGCCCGCTAAGCTCGGAGCCTTCCTCCGGGACGAAGTACCGGGTTCCACCGCGAGACAGGAGGAAACGGAGGAGCGCCCCTGAGACGCGCTCCTCCGCTCCTTTGCTGGCTCGTCAGGCTCGTTTGATCAACCCGATGATCAGCAATAAGACCAGAGCCCCGATCGTCGCGGTGAGGATCGAGCCGAGGATGCCGCCACCGAAGGCGACGCCGAGCTTGCCGAGCAGGAAGCTGCCCAGGAAGGCTCCGATAATACCCACCACGATGTTACCGAGGAGGCCGAAGCCGTGCCCCTTCCAAAGCTCGCCGGCGAGCCAGCCGGCGATCGCTCCGATGATCAGGAACAGGATGATGCTCGTTGCGCTCATCGTTTACCCTCCAGGAAGGCGCCCCTTCTTTCGGCGAACCGGGTCGGTTTGCTCGAAGGAGGAGGCGGTTTAGAGATCCATTCACTTGCGCGGATTCGATAGCTGAGGCGATCCGCTCTGCCTGAGCCTCTAGATTCACGTCTCGGGTGCAGACTACGATTCCCGCATGGTCTGCATTTTCTTGGTGAAGCTTGATGAAATCTCGTCGATTGAGAGTAAGGATAGCGCGTTCTAGAGCTGTCGCGCGGGCCAAGACTTCGCCATCAGGCAAAGCGCGATTGCCGCGTCCGTCCTCAAAGATCGTAAACACGTCAAGGCCTAGCGCGCGAAGTGCTTCGGTTCCCCCCAGGGGGAAGTTCTCATCGCTGTAGAGGCGCGCCAAGCTCAGGCCGCCTCGTGCTCGCGCAGGGCCTCGTCCATCTCATCTTGGTGCGCAGCAACATAGGACCAGGCGTGAGCGAGATCAGCCGCTCGCAAGCTAGGGTAATTGGCTAGGATCTTGAGGTCGTTCCAGCCGAGGCGACGATAGCCCTCGATCATCCAGACGGCGATCCGCGTACCTCCAATGCGAGCGTCTCCCCCGAGGACCCCGGGAGTCTTCTCGATACCCGGCCAGGTCCCCGCAAGATCGAAAGTCAGTCTTTGGACCAGCTCCAGCTTTTCTTCGCGGGAAAGAGAAGCGAGTTCCGCCTCCAGAATTTCCTTGGCCATGGTCGGATCCCTCCTCGACGAGAGCCTACTCTCTCACAGCAGCTTGAGTTCCAATTTGATCTGCGCGATCTGCGCCTGGATATCGCCGCGGTCCATGTCGCGATAGGCCTCCGGGAGCAGCTCTCGGCTGGTGCATTCGAGGACGGCGACGAGGATCTGCATTTGGCGCTCGCGGCTGTTGGTGGTGGGGATGAAATCGTCGAAGGCGCGCTTCAAGTGCTCGGCGGCGACTTGGGACGATTCCGCCGCTTCGGCTTCGAGGACCGAGCGGACCAGCACGGCTTCCAGATCCGAGCCGGAGTAGCCGAGCAGTTTTTCGGGGGTCGTCACTTCGGCGAGCGTCGCCACCGGGGTACGCAGGCCGAGCTTGGTCTTCATCACCTGGAAGACCTCGTCGTACTCGTGCATCGTCTCGGGGTAGAAGAGCGGGATGTGCTCTTCCGCGCGCCCTTGGCGCTTCAGGTCGATGGGCAGCAGGTCGGGGCGCGCGGTGATCAGGAACCAGAGGATCTTGCCGCGGTTCTTGGTGTCGCCCATGAAGCTTGCGATCTGGCCGAAGACGCGGTTTTGGGTGCCCGAGTCGCCCGACTGCTCGCGGTTGCCAAGCGCGGTGTCGGCCTCGTCGATCATCACCCCCACGGGGGTGAGCGAGGCGAGGATCTTCAAGATCCGTTCGAGGTTCGCCTCAGTCGAGCCGACCCACATCGAGCGGAAGTTCTTGAGCTTGACGACCGGAAATCCGATCTCCTTGACGAAGCATTCGACCAGGAACGTCTTGGCGCTGCCGACCGGGCCGCAAACCAGGTAGCCCATCGGCACCGCGGCCGGGTTGCCGCGGGCGATCGCCTTGGCCGCGCGGCGCAGGCGGGCTTTGACCGCCGGCATGCCGGCGACCAGCCCCAAGTCGTACTTCGGCTCGACGTATTCGAGCAGGCCCAGGCCCTCGGTTTCGATGACCTCTTTCTTCACCTGCCGGACACGATCGAGCGAGAGCTTCGCGCCGTCGGCGTCCGCCTCATCGAGCAACTGCGCCATCTGGAAGCGGGTCATGCCGGCGGTCAGCTCGGCCAGGCGGACGGAGGGAAGATCCGAGCGCCGATCGTACCAGTCGGGCGCGCGCACCGCTTCTAAGTAGGCCCGGCGCTCGGCAACGTCCGGGCGGAGGATCTCCAGCTCCCGGGTGGCGTGCGAGCGGACCAGCTTCGGGTCGAGCTCGGCCAGGCTCTCGGCGATCATCACGATCACGATATTTTTGGCCAACAGCACCGGGTCCTGCGACCACTTGCGGAGGTAGACCAGGACCGCCCGATCCTCCGGCGTGCGGTAGGAGACGTCTCCGGCCGGCACGAGGGTCTCGGCGAAAGGCAGCAGCAGAACGACCGGTCGCGCGGGGGAAAGAGAGGCGCAATGCCGGAAGTACGAATCGAGCAGCGCGAAGCAGTTGGGGGCGTCGCGCGGCAGCCCTTCCCCCCAAGCTGTGCCGTGGACCACGTCGTATGCCTTCATCCGCTCTTGGAAATGCGACCGCGCGGCGGGAGTGGCGAAACCGAGTCCCTCGGCGCGATTGAACGTGATGATCGAAGGCCAGGTGGCGAACAACTCCCCGGTCAGGAAGTCGTCGAGGCTTAAGAAACGCAACCCTCCGCTTCCCCGCACCGGAACCAGATCGGCCGGGATGCCGTGGATGACGAACGTCGAAGCCTGCTTGGCGAGGACCGCGCGCGCCAGGCGGGCGGCCCAAGACGGGAGCGAGTCGAGGAAACCGGGGGCTGCGGGAAGGGCGTTCGGTTCGGGCATAGTTGGAATGGCGCTTCCCTATCGCCGTCCTTCGCGGACGCGCTGCGGCGGCGGAGGGGGAGGCGGCGAAAACCCCTGCTTGATTTGCGGCGAAAGGCGCGGGCGGCTGTCGAGATCGGGCAGGCTGCCGAGCATGCGTTCCATCTCTTCAACACTCGCCGCGTCGGCCTGCACCTGATTGAGCACGTCGTCGATCTCCAGGGTGAAGGCCGCGGCGTCGGTCGCCGCGACCGACTTCTGGAACAGAAGCTGGAGCAGCGATTCTAGCGAATCGATCTCTGCGTCGAGAGCGCGGCGGTTGGCGACGTTTTGTTTCGTCGCGCCGATCAACTGCTCTTTGATCTCCAGGTTCTTTTCGATCGCCTCGCGCACTCGGGGTTCCAGCGGCTCAGATAAACCGCTCTCGGCGGCCGGCTCGGCGAGGGCCGTGCGCAGCTGTGTGATCTCCTGCTCGACCTGTTTCTCGTCGAACGCGCTCTGCATCTCGTCATACTTCTGGAGCAGCCAGAGGCGTTTCAAACAGGCGGCGAGGATCACGTCGAACTTCGCCTCCTGCTCGGCCACGATGCCCTGGCTCGCGACCGAAAGCCCTTTGTAGTTCGCCTGGACCTTCCCGACCAGTTGGCGCAACCGCTCGAAGCGCGCCCGGTGAGCCGCGGGCAGGGCGTCCCACTGCTCCTTCTGGCTCATCTCGACCGCGTTGCGGTCGGCGAACTTTTTTTCGATCTCCAGCCGGCGCCGGATGCGATCGACCATCATGGGCATGACCATCAACTCGACCCCGGCAAACAACAGGAGCGGTAGCGGCGAGAGCATGAGGACTGAAAAGCCCACGGCTCCCGCCGCGAGAATCGCCTGGTACTGGTTGGCGATCGCTTTTTGCAGCGCCGGATAACGGGTGAGCAGGCCCATGCGAAAAGTCCGCTAAGGGGTCAGCGCCCCTCCGGAACTTTTTGTGCCGCGGGCTGGGCTGCGCTCTCGGTCGGGAACGGTGCGGCTTCTCGGACCGCGTCCGGCTTCTTGATCCCCATTTCGACCTCGAACTCCGAGAGGATGCTCTGCGCCTGGATCTGCCGCGCTTTGCGCTCCAGGTTGATCCGGTCGACGTCGAGTCCTCCCGTGGCCACCTCGACCGCCGCCTTCGATTCGGCGACCTTCTGCTGGATCTGTTCGAGGTACTTGTCGGCGGTGGACGCCGTACCGTAGCTGTCCAGCTCGGTGAGCGCGCTCGCCGCCTGCTTCATCACTTCGGCCTTCTTCGATTCGGCGATCGCCTTCCTCGCCTGCTCGATCTTCAGGCGCAGCTTCTCTTTGATGTCTTCGACCGAGATCTTGGCGTTGTCGAACGCGCGGGACGAGGCGGCCAGCTGGTCCTCGGTCGCGGCCAGCTCCTGGCGCGTGGACTGGAGCGCCACGGCGTCCTGTTCGGCCAGCCGGCGCGCCTCGGGACTGCCGTCCCGGAGTGCGGCTTGAATCGACGCGGTGAGCTGCTTTTCCTTCCGCGCCAGATTGTCGCGACCCTGCTCCAGCTGGATCACGGTGGCGCGCGTGGTGATCAGCACCTGGTTCAGGCGGGGCATGGTGTTGCGCATCTCCTCGATCGATTCCTGGAGCATGACCTCCGGATCTTCGGCAAAGGAGATGAAGAAGCCGATCCACGATTTGAAGACACGGGCAAGGCGGCGGAACATGGGAGTCTCCTCGTTGGTTCTGACGGACTCGAAATCGCTCGATGAAGGTGACGAGCCGCTACGCGGCTCAGGTTTTTAGTTTAAGACGGGCCCTTCGCCGGGCCGGTGGTGATCGGGTTCTGATCGACGAACGGCGCCACCGCCTCGAACAGGCGCTGCTCTTCCGCCTGCTTTTGCACGCGCCAGCTTTCCAGGTTCGAGCGCTCCGCTTCGAGGGCGCGCCGGTTCGTCTCCATGGTCTCGCGGTTCTTGCGGGATAGTTCGTCGATCTCGGCCTGGAGCGCCGCATTCTGCCGTTCGGCCTCGGCCTCGCGCGTGGTGAGCTTGCCGCGCAGGAACTCCTCGAACCGGTCGAGCGCCTGGTCGCGGCGCACGGCGTCCTCTATGACATCGGAAAGCGGCACCGGGCCGCCCGGGTTCATCTTCAAGAACCCGCCGAGCGCGGCGGCTTTCGCCTTGGCGTCAAGCGGCGCGAGGTCGGGGCTTTCAAGGATCTCCAGGATCTTGAACGCCGAATAGCCGTGCGCCGGAACCTCGATCCCCGCGGCGCGGTAGACCGCGGCGAAGTCGGGGATCTCGCCGGTCGCCCCGGTCGAAGGCTCCCTCTCCCCGCCCGCGGACGGCGCGGCGGCGTGTTTCGGAGCTTTCGCCGCGAGGGATTCGAGCTTGCGATCGTCGAGCCCGGAGGCCGGAATCGAGGCGAGCAGCTGATCGAGATCGGGAACGACCGCCCCTCCCGTGAGCTTCGGGGAGCCGGCGGCACCGGGAGCGGTCTGCGCCGGCCCCGCGTTGGGCAGCTCGACAAGCTTCATGCGCGACAAGACTTCTTTCAATCCCATGGGTCAGGTTCCTCGCGAGTCGGGCGGATTCTATCTCGTCGCGGTTTCCCGTACGATCAGCGGACAACGCGGTACTTTCCTTGAGGTCTCCCCGTGGCCAATCCCAACTCGCCAAACCCCGAAATCGACGGCTCGAACGTCGGTCGCAACGACCCCTGCCCGTGCGGCAGCGGTAAAAAATACAAGAACTGCCACCTGAACGCCGACGGCGGGCCGTACTCCGCGCTGGAGCGGGTGGAGAGCGGCATGAACGCCGCCCTCGACTGGCTCTGGACCCATCATCGCCATGCGGTCGAAGAGGCGGTCGGCCGGCAATTCCTCGGCCGGCTGGACGACGACGAGGCCGCCCTGCTCGAAGAGCTGGACGACGAGGCGGACGACGCCTTCCGCGATCAGCTCGGCGATTGGGTGCTCGCCGAGGCGGCATTCGAAGTCGACGGCAAGGATACGAACGCGGCGGAGCTGATCCTCGGCCCGGGCGGCCCGTCGCTCAAGCCGGAGGAGCGCGCCTGGATGTCGGCGCTCTCCGGCCGGCCCTTGAGCGTCTACGAGGTGCTCTCGACCCCGGATTCCTCGACTTTCGTGCTCCGTGAGCCGCTTGCGCCCCAAGTCGACGGCCGGGCGCCCGAGACGCGGGTCCAGACCGAGAAGGAGATCGTCGAGGCGGTCGAAATCGGCGATCTGATCGCCGCCCGGCTGGTGCCGTTCGAGGACGGCTGGCACCTGGCCGCCGCTCTTTTCCCGCTCGAACCGGAGGATCTCGACGAGCTGCGGCCGTACGCCGCCGAAGGCCCCGATTCGCTCTCGGCCGAGCTGTCGTCGATCTTTCTGGAGCTGGTGCTCGAATCGGCCGAGGACGACGAAGAGGTAGCGGAAGGGGACGAAGCCGCGAGTTGAAGGCCCGGAATCTCTGCTGACAGCACGCTGTCAGGAGGGGTGCGCGACACTCCTCGGTGCGCCGGTGGAAGGCCCATCGGCGCTCCGAGGAGAAAGCTCCCATGGACTTGAAGGCCGAAGCCCTGTACGAGATCGAAGCGACCGCGAAGTTCTGGAACCGTTCCACCCGCGGCCTCACGGAAGAGGATTCCGGCTTCCGCCCCACCCCCGAGATGATGACCGTCGCAGGCCAGGTCGCCCATGCGGCCCAGACCATCGACTGGTTCCGCGAAGGGGGCTTTGCCGACAACTGGATGATGGATTTCGAAGCAGCTCTCGCCGAAACCGCCAAGATCACCTCGCTCACCACCGCCCGGACCTGGATGGCCGACGCCTGGGAACGCCTGCGCAAAGCCGTAGAGGCAAGCTCGAACGAAGATCTGGGGGCGATGCTTCCCGACAATCCGATCCTGGAAAACCGCCCGCGCTATCACACGATCGAAGCGATCGTCGACCACACCGGCCACCACCGCGGCGCTCTTTCGGTCTATGCCCGGCTGCTCGGCAAGACGCCGGACATGCCCTACGGCGAGGATTGATCGGCCGCGGCCCGGCGGGTTAGTGGTTTCGTCGTCCCGCAGCGACTGGCTGCTGCCGAAGGCGCCCGAAGGAGCGAGGAGACGACGAACCACTAACCCCGCCAGGGATCCGCCGCCTCCATCCGGGCGACGAAGTCGGCGAGCGTCTTGCCCGGCTCGGGAGAGAAAACCTCCGCCAGGGTCTCGTGGTCGAGCACCCGATCGAGCCGGAAGCTGCGGAAATCGCATCGCACCTCGCACCAGGCAATCAGTAGCCAAAGCGGCGGATAAAACGACAAGGCCAGAGGCCGGACGCTGCGTTCGGTCTCGGCCCCCGCCTCGTCGCGATAGCGGATGCGCACCCTCCGGCGATCCCGAACCGCCAGCCGGAACACCGAAAGCGGCAGGCGCTCGGCCGGCCTCTGGCCATGGATCGGAGCGAACAGCCGGGTCTCTTCGATCAGGTGGGACCGCCCGCGCGGCAAGACCGCCTGGATCTTCGCCAAAGCTTCGGTCGCCGCCTGAGCCAACCGCTGGTCTCCCCAACCCTCCACCACCCGCGCGCCGAGCACCATCGCCTCCACCTCGTCGCGGTCGAACATCAAAGGAGGAAGATCCACCCCCTGCAACCGATAGCCGACGCCTGCCGCCCCTTCGATCGGCATCCCCGAAGCGGCGAGATCCGCGATGTCGCGATAGATCGTCCGCTCGGAAACCTCCAAATCCCGGGCCAACCGCGCGGCGGTCACCACCCGGCCGGGGCGTAGCCGGAGCAGCAGGCGAAACAGTCGATCGGCGCGGCGCATAGGGTGGGGCAAACCCTACCACCGTGGGGAGGGAGCTTCCGCCGAGCCGCGCTTTGGACGTCAGTGGTGACGGAGAGGCTCCGGTCAAAGCGGCGACGTGTCGCCGCACTCCAAGATCCTCGTCAAGAGGGCTAACTCGTGGCTTCGACCCGCCGCACCCGCAGGCCACCTGCAATGAGGAGCAACGCGCAAAGGATCAGCAGGCCGGCCTCTGACAACGTCGGCACCTCGACGAGCGCCGCGCCCTCCTCGACCGCGCCTAGATCGATCGCCGGACCGACGATTCGTGCGAAGCCGCGCTGGTCCGTCGCGGGCGGGCTCGGGATGGCAGGATCGCCCGCATCGAGCGCCGGGCTACCCGGAAGCAGCTTGTGAGTCAGGGTGGGACCGCCGTTGCTCGCAAGCGGGCCGAGCAGGGGGTCGGTTCCGATCAGATTGTGGGCGCCCACCACGAGCACCGTCCCCGGGGCTTCGATCAAGCTGTAGTTGGCCGTGAGCGAACCCGGAAAAGGCCCTCCCGGACCGTCCAGATCCTGCGGGGCGCCATGGGCCAGGATGGAGTGGTCGAGCTGGACGACGGTCGCGTCCGGGTTGGCGGCCAGCAGGCTGCCGCCTCGTACGCTCGCGATGTTGTTGGAAACCGTCGTCAGGCGAAGGATCAGGCTGCCGGGGTCGGCGCCTTCGAAATAGATTCCGCCGCCAAGCCTCGCCTGGTTGTTTGAGATCGTGCTGTTGGTGAAAGTCAAACTGCTGCTTTCGCTTCCTACCCCGCCTCCGGTGTCCCCGCCCTGGTTCCCCGAGATCGTGCTGTCGAGGATTTGAACATGGCTCTGGAAGGCGGCGATCCCTCCCCCAGACCCGCCGGATAACATCGTGTTGCCCGAGATCGTGCTCGACTGGATCGTCAATTCGCCCACGGTACCGAAGAATCCAGAGGCGATCCCGCCGCCCCGACTCTCCGCCTGATTGCCGGAGATCGTCGAGAGAACGATGATGCTTCCCGCCGCCAAAGACCCGCCGAAGAGACCGCCGCCGCTCTCGGCAGAGCCACCCGAAAGGGTGCTCCGATCCAGGACCAACTTCGCACTAACGACCCACAGATTCCCACCTAGGTCCCCGCTAACTCCCTGGGTGGTGCCGCCGGTCAGCAGGCTGTTGACGATCCGCAGGGTCACACCGCTCACTTCGGCGGGATTCAAGAGCGCCACGTTGCCGCCACAAGTGAAGGCCGGGGGATCTTGGGGCAACCCCGCCGTGCTGTTGGAGATCACGCTGTCCAAGATCGACAAGTTCTCACCGTTCGCGAAGACCGCCCCGCCGACCCATCCCAGGCTCGAATGGTCCAGAATGCCCCGGCCATGGGTGAGCGTCAGACCGGAGAGGGTGACGTCGATCGGCGTGGCAACGCTCGGCTTTTCAACGTAGAAGACCCGAGTTAGATCGTTGCCGCTCACCGTAAGGACTGCGATCCCTGGGCCATGGACCACCAGCGGATCCGAGATCGCGATTTCGCCCGTGATGAGCGTAATCGTTCCGAGGACTCCCGGCCCGAAAACCACATCGTCCGGCCCTGCCGCGGCGTTCGCATTGAGGACCGCCTGGCGCAGGCTGCCAAGCCCGGAATCCGCAAGATTCGTGACGGTAAACGTGGCAGCCGTAGCGGCACCGGCAGGGATCAAAAAGGCAAGAGCCAGCCGCAGCGCCGACGCGTAGGAACGCCGCGAGGTCTTGGGGAAGTCGGCGGAATCGATCATCGAATGGATCTCCTCGATACTGCGTTCTTTGCCATGTTGATTGATCCTGCGCTTACGCTTATTTCGACCTTCTCGCCATGGAAAGCCTCCGCGTTGCAGTCGAATCTCAAAAGGTGGCAAAGCGTAAGCTAGCATGCAGAATCGAGCAAAGCCCAGGAATAGGGGTCGGTCCCCTTTGGGCGTACGTGGAGGTCTGCCCACGAGGGATGGGCGGAGAACGATCCAGGGAGGGATCGGCGCGTCGGGGTATCCGCAGAGGAGCGTCGGCCTGTGAATCTGACCGGCGGCTTCGACAGGCGAATAACGCCATCCTCACGGCAGGCCGGTGCCCGAATCAGCCACCGGCCGCCGCCTCACGAGTAGAAGGCTTTACAGCTGCAACGATAGGGAGGCTACTGGCAGATCTGTGTGCAGGAGGCCCACGTCGTGCCCCAATCGGCGGGATTCGCGCAGTAGGTGCTGCCCGGAACGGCCTGGCCACTGCAACAATTCGTGACATAGAGGACGTCGTCCAGGAACCCCGGGGCGATGCACGCGGTGCATCGGTTGTTGACACAAAGGTGAGGGCCGCAATCTCCGTCATCCATGCAAAATGCATTGGCACTCGGCACGCTTGCCCACAAGGCAAGAACTACGACGGTTGCGACTACGATGGCTTTGTGAATCTTCATGGCGTCCCCCTTTGTTGTTGAGCAAACGGTCGGGGGCATCTTAAGGCTCGAAAAACAAAACTTCAACGCATGCAAAAGTTTACACCTTCGCCCAGCGACCCGCCGCCGATCCGTAGCCGGCATCGTGGATTTCGAAAGCCAGGCCGCCACGGATCAACGATCAGTGGCGCGTCTGTTTCCAGTTCGAGAGTGGTGACGCGTTCGAAGTCGAAATTATCGACTATCACTAAGGAGAGCCCGCGGCGCCTTCGACCAGTCACCGCAGTATTGGTTGAATCTCCAAGCCCGCTACGATCTAACCATCGCCGAAGCCAGCCTCGGCCGGCGCTTGCTTTCAATTCACGCTCTCACCGCCGAATAGGAACCGGGCCTCGCCAAATGGCCGACCAGGACTCTTTCTATGTCGCTGCCATCGCTTCGACTTCGAGCTTCCACCTTGGGTCCAGAAGCTGGCAGCAAACGACGGTCAACGAGGGCTCGTGAGCGCCAAGGAACTTGACACGCATGCGGACGTTGGCTTCGTCGTACTGAGGATCCGCCAAGTAGGTTCGGATGGAGACCAGGTTGCTAAGGTCCATCCCCGCCGATCGAAGTAGGGTCTGAATGTGCGTCCAGATGATCTCGGCCTGCTCTTCGAACGACTCGGGCATCGTCTTACCGTCCGAGAGATAGCCGTTGAGGCCGCTGATGATCAAGAGTCGCGAGTCGGCACGGATCTCCATCGCGTGGCTGTAGCATCGATACTGCGGAAAAAGTTCTTTAGGGTTGTGCTTGGTCACCGGCATGAAGAGGACCCACTTTCGGAGTATTGGTTCGCTTGTGGCTCACTTTACGGCTTCGAGTCTCGTCGCAGCACCTCGTTGATCAGCTGGACCCCGCGATGCCTCAATGCACGCCCCGGATTCTCAATAGAGATTCGATGGAAACCGCACCGCCCTCTTCCACATCCATGATGACGCGATGGCCATCAAGCAACGCCATGCCAACTAGAGTCCCGCCTTCTGCTTCGAGAACGAGAATGTCCCGCGGAGCGCCTTCCCATCGGATGGCCGCGAGAAATAGATCCATGCTCACTTCGTTTCCGTCTCCAAGAGCGGCCCGTGCCGGTCCTATGAAGACAAGATCGAGTTGTTGGATCGCCGTCCGCGACAATGTCAAGTAGCCGTTGAAACCGGTGTCTATCCCTGCCTCGATTTCGAGGACCCGGCCTTCTGCGCCGAGCAACTCGATCGGAAGAACCGCCTCCTTGTCCGCAGTCACCTGACCCATCAACATGCTTGGGCTGCCAAAGTCTTGCGCCCAAGACGAAACGCCGCCGAATGGCCGACTCGGAGGATATAGAAAGCGCCATCGAGATGTTTGGCCCGAGCCCGCTTGACGGCGGCGAGCTGGTCGGAGTCCAACTCGAAGTCTCCGGTCTCGATGTCCAGAACGAGAAAGTTTCCTTGGGCGCTCGGCGGCAGAGATCGCTGAATGTCGCTCTCGTAAAGAGCATGGCCGCGCTCGGCGATCTCCTTACTGGAATAGCGGGGATGTGGCATGGTCAACCTCCGCGTTGATCCTAGCACCGCGCACTGGAGGACCGACATCAAGCGACGAGCCCGGGCCTGGGCGCCCCAAGCATGACGGCACTCACCTGGTCCTAAGGAGCGCCGATGCGGCGCGCCACAGCGCGGCCCTTTTGAAGTGCGCCGACGCGTCGGCGCTTTGGACGTCCGTGGTGACGGAGAGAACTCCGGTCAAAGCGGCGACGCGTCGCCGCACTCCAAAATCCTCCGCTCCGAAACTCAAGCCAAACGGCTGCCGAAGCGATTACCGGTACGCCTATGCCCCCGCAGCAGAAGCGTGTAGGCGCAGGCCGAGCGCCTTCTCCACTCGGAGCACGGTGGCAAATTCGGGATTGCCTTCGGGAGAGATCGCCTTATAGAGGCTCTCACGCCCGAGACCCGACTCTCGGGAGATCTGCGTCATTCCCTTCGCGCGTGCGATGTCTCCAAGCGCGGCGGCGATCAGTGCCGGGTCGCCCTCTTCGAGGGTGGCTTCCAGATAGGCCACCATGTCTTCCTCGGTCTTGAGATGCTCCACGACATCCCACGGGCGTGTTTGTGTCTTTGCCATGGCGTCCTCCTAGAGCCCGCGAGCCATCTCTATGGCCATTGCGATGTCTTGGCTTTGAGTTCTTTTGTCGCCACCCGCCAGCAGAATCACGACAGCCAGTCCACGTTGCACGAAATACAGTCGGTAGCAGGGACCGTAGTCGATCCGGAACTCTGAGACTCCTTCACCCACGGGCTTCACGTCTCCGATGTTTCCAAGCGTCGCTCGCCGGATGCGTGCCTCAACGCTTGCCCGCAGCCTCTGAGTGTCGTCGATGCGCATTTCCCACCTGGTCAAGGGCACCCGCCCGGTGACAGCTGAACTCGCCCGGTGACAGCTGAACTGACGCTGCTCCTCGGTCGCGCCTTCGACCAGTCGCTGCAGTACTGGCTGAACCTCCAGGCTCGCTACGATCTGACGATCACCGAAGCCAGCCTCGGCCAGCGCTTGCTTTCAATTCACGCTTCACCCCCGCGTAGAACGTCCAAGACCTCACTCGGACACCTTTGGTCGCGGCTTATCACTTTACGGCTTCGACCAAAGCGATATCTCGACGCAGCATGTCATTGACCAGCTGCTCGACCTCGACCCCGTGGCTTCGGCGCGTTCGTTCAGGTAGCCGATGATTTCCGGTTCGAGAGGGAATCACGAACTCGGTGTCCGGCCTGTAGAACTTCCCTCGCTCATCCTGCAAGAAGTCGTATTCGTCCTTCATGATCTCTCGTCGTATTGCCGTCTCTCCCGCGAAGTCGGTCGCCGACTCACAAGGACAGATACTCGACGCGGTTTGCGAGATCGAGGGGCTCGCAGGCAAACGCGATCAGCTCGAGGCCGAGAACGCACTCGCCAATGGTTGCCTTCTGCTGATGGACATAGACCACTCCGGCGAAGGGAATGCCGAGTTGGTGTCGCTTTCTCGCCTCGGCGAGGAGGTCTCGGTCTTGAGAGAACAGGCACCTACCGAGCTCGGTCGCCCGGTCGAGGATTTCCGGATCGGGCAATCCGTTCCGGCCATCCTCAAGGGTCGACAAGACGTCAACTCCCCGAAGGCGAAGCCTATGGGTGATTGCGTTGCCTACGTTCTCGTCAATGTAAAAAGAGACGCTCAACGAGCGCTACCGCGGGCAGCCCGAAGTTTCTCAGCCAGCGGCGAGGGTCCATCTGCCAAGCGGGCTTCCTCGCCATAGGCGATACGGTCTTCAATCTCGGCGTCTAGCTCGGCTTGATGGTCCCAATAATAGGCAAGCGCGGAATGAACCTTGGCCAGGCCAACGTGCGGGAACTGGAAAAACAGCTCCTCCGGGCTCCAGCCATAAGCTTGCTTGGCCTCCACCAGTTCGACGACCTTCATGGTCGTCCCCGTGATGTACGGCACGCCGTCATCGTGAATGTCGACGTGCGGATAGGACGGGATCTCAGGCTTACGAAGTGGTTGACTCATCGGAGCGGTCCTCGCTCTCAAGTCTAGCAGTCCGGGACCGCGGTGCGGCGCGATTCCTACGAAACCACGGGCACTTCTTCGCGCTCAGCGGTCACCACCCGTTCCCCCATCGCCTTCTTCGCCAACGCCTTGACCATCTGAAGCATCGCCATCAGGCCCATCGATTTGCCCATCGATAGTTCTTTGCCATAGACGTCGTAGACGAGGTCGGTCGAAAGGTTCGCGATCTGTTCGAGAGGTTGGCCGGAGAGGCTTTCGCGGAGGATGGCGGCGAAGGATTTGGCGGAGATGCCTTGGGGGTTTTCGACCGCGAAGTGGAAATCGAGCCGGCCGTCGGGGCGGCGCTCGGCCCAGACGTAGGCTTCGGATTCGCAGGCCGGGACCCGGTCGTCGCAGGAGAAGGGACGGACCGCTACGCGCTCCGGCACGTCGACGAATCGGTCGGCGAGGTCGATCAACAGTTGGATGCGATCGGCCCGATCGGGCAGCAGGGCGAGCAGATCGAGGGTTTCGGCGAGCTTCGGGGGGAGGGTCGCGGTGTCGGCCATCGGAGGAGGCTCCGGAGAGTAGACGGCCCGAGGTGGGAGGCACCCCGGGCCGGTGAGGGACATACAGTCAGCAGGTAGGTTTGCGCGTCACTTCTCGATTGGCACGCCGACCAGGTTGCCCCACTCGGTCCAGCTGCCATCATAGTTGCGAACCTGGGGATAGCCCAACAGGTAGCTGAGGACGAACCAGGTGTGGCTGCTCCGCTCGCCGATTCGGCAGTAGGCGATCACGTCGTCGTCGTCTTTCAAGCCCGCCTCGCCCTCGTAGATTGCGCGCAGATCGGTCGCCTTCTTAAAGGTTCCGTCTTCGCTCACCGCACGGGCCCAGGGCACGCTCTTGGCGCCCGGGATGTGGCCGCCGCGCAGCGCCCCTTCGTTCGGATAATCCGGCATGTGCATCCGCTCGCCGGAGTACTCCTGCGGGCTGCGAACGTCGATCAGCTTGCCCTTCTTTTCCACGTGGGCGAGCACCTGGTCGCGGTAGGCCCGAAGGATTTCGTCGTTGCGGGGCGGGGCCTGGTAGTGCGATTCCGGATAGCTCGGCACTTCGCGAGTGACGTCCCGACCTTCGGCAGCCCATTTCGCCCGGCCGCCGTCCATGATCCTCGCCTGGGTGTGGCCGAACAGCTGGAACACCCAGAAGGCGTAGGTCGCCCACCAGTTGTTCTTGTCGCCGTAGATCACCAGCGTCGTGCCGCGCGAGGCGCCGATCCGCCGCATCAGCGAGGAGAAACCTTCCTGGCCGAGATAGTCGCGTCGCAGGGGATCGTTCAGGTCGCGGGTCCAGTCGACTTCCACCGCTCCCGGGATGTGCCCGCTCGGGTAGAGCAGTGGATCTTCGTTCGATTCGATGATCCGGACGTTCGGATCGGAAAGGTGCTCGGCCACCCACTCGGTCGAGACCAGCACCTCGGGCTTAACGTATCCGCGGCTCTCGATATCGCTCACCTTGCGGCTCCTTTATTGGACGGGTCGCGGCCGACGGCATACGCCGACCCTGACATTTGTGATCGAAGTTATCATCTTAGTCGGCAAGCGTCCAGATCACCCGCCGCGAACTTGTGTTTGCATAGGCACCGAAGCCTTTAATAGGATCAGCAGACGAACATGATCACCCATCATCCGGACGCGCGGACTCTGGAGCGGTTCCTCGACGACCTATTGGCCGAGACCGAGAGCCACGCGATCCAACGCCACCTGCTGATCTGCCCCTCGTGCGAAGAGCGGCTGATCGGGTTGCTTCCCCAGCTCGGCGGGCCGTTCGGAAGAACCGACGACGCGCTGGAGACGTTTGGCTCGACGGGAGCGTTCCCGGCAGTTGGAGCGGCGCACAGGTTCGCCTCGCCCCGGCCGCTCACCGCGTCCCGGAAGGCGGGCAGGACTCGCCCCCTGAACGAGCCGGATCCCCTGCCGGATCTGACGACGGCGATCTCCCGCCAGGGAGCGTCGATCGAGGAGCAGCGCCAGAAGGCTCCGGAACTCTGGACCGAGCTTGCGCCGCTGGCGCCCGAGATCCGCCGCGCCCGGGTGGAGCAGGACGGACGCTTCCACACCTGGGCGCTGTGCGAGCTACAGCTCGAACGGAGCCGCGCGGTCGCCCCGTCGGATCCGACCGCGGCGCTCGAAGCGGCGGAGCTGGGCCTACTGATCGCCGAGCGGCTCGATCCGAAACAACTTCCGGCGGCGGCGATCGCCTCGGCGCAGGCCCGCGCCTTGGGGCACCTGGGCAACGCGAAGCGAATCTTCGCCGACTACCGGGAGGCCGAGCGTTATTTCCTGGAGGCGGAGCGGAAACTCGCAGCGAGCTGGCTCGATCCGCTGGACGAAGGCCAGCTTCTGCAGTTCCAGGCGTCGCTCGACCGCGACCTGGGGCGCTTCTCGGCGGGGGTGGAGCGGCTCGAAACCGCGTTGGAGATCTACCGCAGCGTCAACGAACCGCACGACCAGGGACGCTGCTGGATCAGCCTCGGCGTCCTGTTCTATCTGCTCGACGAGCTGGACACGGCCGACGACTGCCTGCGCCGGGGTGCTTCGATGGTCGATTCCGCGCGGGATCCTCGACTCCTGTTGTGTGCGCACCAATACCTGGCGCTCGGGCGGTTGAAGGCGGGGCGTGCCGCCGAGGCCCTGGCGATGCTCCACAACGGCCGGAAGAATTGGGCGGCGGGGGCGACCGAGCTCGATCGGCTCCGCGTGAGCTGGCTCGAAGCGCAGATCCTAGCGAGCCTCGACCGGCTGATCGAGGCGCAGGAGATGCTGATCGAGGTCCAGGCCGGCTTCGTCGCCGCGCGGCTGCCGTACGACGCCGCCCTCGCGGGGCTGGAGCTGGCGACGATCTATTCCCGGCGCGGATTGGCGGGCAACGCGCGCCGGGTCGCCGAGCGGACTCTGCCGATCTTCCGCTCGCTCGACACGCAGCCGGCGTTCGTGGCGGCAGTGATCGTGTTCGAGAGCGCGGTCGAACAGGACCGTTTGAGTCTCGCCGCCCTGCGCGAGATCTCCTCGGCGCTTGAAAAGGCGCGCGCCGGCCAGAGCGCCGAGCGGTCCTACTTGCCGGCGAGCAACTTGGCGAGCGCGGTCTCCGGCGCCGCCCAGTCCGTGGGGCTCAAGCGGCCGACCTCTTTGCCGTTGCTGTAGACCACGCCCGTCGGCACGGAGTGGATGTCGAGCTTCTTCGCATCGCCGCTGTTCAAACCTTTTTCCAGGCCGTAGTACTCGATCTGGATCTTCGATCCCTTGATCTGCTCTTCCACCTTGAGCAGCAGCGGCACGTGCTCCTTGCAGTGCGGGCACCAGGAGCCGAAATAGACCCGCACCCGCGCCGGCTGAACCACCGTGCGCAGCTGCTGGACCGACTTGGCGTTCGGCTGGTAGGCCTTGGCGCGCCGCGCGTACTCGGGGTTGTAGGTGGTGAGGTCGATCGCCTTCTTCAGGCCGAGCAGCGAGGGCCGCGGCTGAAGCGCCGCCGTGCGACCCTCGGTCTTGAACCGGACGTCCTCGCCCGCGATCTCGAACTTGCCCTGCGGCGAGAGCGCCGCATCGGCCATCAGGTCGACCGTGCCATCGGCCCGCTTGACGATCTTCATCAGCTGGACGGTCTGGACCGAGCCTTCGCCCGGTGACAGCAGGACCGGCGAAGGAAGAGCCGAGGAGAGGATGAGAAACGCCGGCACCCCCGAGGGGAGGGCGTAGATCTCGGCCGCCGGCTGAAGCTTGCCGCCGACCACCAGCTGGTAGTCCCCCGAGCGCTCGAAACCATGAAGCACGGCGTCAGGCCCCGCCTGCGCTCCCGCGGCAACGCCACCCAGGCCGCCAAAAACCGCGGCGCCGAGGGTCAGTGTAAGTAAACCGGAACGCAGTGCGCGAGGTTGCATCATGTCGGGTACCCTTTCGGATCGGCTCAAGAAGGCAAAGAAGTTTGAGCGTTCAGAGGTCAAGGAGAAGGCGCGGCGCCAAGCGCCCGTCGAATCTCCTCGACGGTCGAATAGGTCCGGACGACTTTTCCGTCGCGGACCGCAAAGGCGCGAGGCAACCGGCGATAGAGCGGCCGCAAAAGCGCCGGAGGCGCCTCGCGGATCTCGAACGCCGGACCGAATTTCCAAAAGAACGAGGTCTTGGTTTCAGGCGACGAGGCGGAAAGCACGACCAGCTCACCGCCATTTTGGCCGGCTGCTTGCTGCGCTCCCTGCGCATACCGGTTGAGGTCGGGAACCATCCCGGTGAACGCCGGGTTGTCGAGCTCGGCCAAGACCACCATGTGATTTTCTCTTGCAAGATTCGGGACCAGGGTGTCGAGGCAAACCGCCTCCGCCCCTTCGCCGACGCAGACCTTGCCGGTCACGACCCCCGGCTTCAGTCGGGTCGCCAGGTCGTCGAGCGGCAGGTCGGCCGCCTTCGCACCGAATGCCACCACGGCACCGGTCGCGAGCGCCACGGCCGCGACCCGGCCGCCGGGGAATCGGCCGCCGCGCGGCCGGCCGACGAACGCGAGGGCGAGAGGCGGCACCAGCAGCAAGAGATCCTGCCAGAACGCCTCGCCGGGGGTGCGCTGGACCAGGTTGCCGAAACAGCCGCAGGACGCCGCGTCCGGCACCTCGCCGTGCGCCGCCCGGTAGTAGGTTCGAGCGGTCAGGAAGACCAGAAAGGCGACCAGCAGCGCGCTCGGAATCAACACCCAAAGCCGCCGCAGCCCGAGCAGAAGCGCCAAGCCAACCGCCACCTCGATTCCCAAGCCGATCAGCGCGACGGTCGGCGCCGAGAACAGAAAGTCGAGCTTCTCGGCCCGGATCTGCGCGGCGAACGCCAGCGGATCGAGCGCCTTGGCCCCCGCCGCGACGAGCAGGACGAGGCCCAGCACGGCACCGCCGAGATAGCCGACCCAACGGCGCCAAGCACCGGGGACTGAGCCTGCAGCGGAGGCGGAAGCGGGAGATGCCACAACGGCGACGGTTTCCATGCGTCGCCGATCCTATGCAGGGGGCTTGCCTACCGCAACTGCGGAGGGGAGGCGGAGGGGGCCGGGCGAGCGAGAGCGAAGAAACTGGGGCTTGGGTGGCGGATGCCGTGGCGACGAAAGATCAACGCTCAATCGCGGAAGGTGAGTTCCGGCGATGGGACATGCTTTAAATGGTTCTCCTCATGCAAGTGTAGCTAAATAAGGTTTTTTCAGACAAGGGTAGGCACCGGGAGTTGGACTCCTGCGCAGCAGAGGTAGATGGTAGCGATGAGGGACTTTGCGGAGTGGAAGCCGTAGGCTCTGTGGCTGAGGA